>NZ_JBHSKJ010000002.1:0-560396 GCF_042657885.1 Streptomyces aureoversilis | reverse complement strand
ACGTCGGGCGCGCCGATCTGCAGCGGCATGATCCAGTTCGCGAAACCGGCGAACAGCGGCGTCGCGAACATCAGCAGCATGATCGTGCCGTGCATCGTGAACGCCTGGTTGAACTGCTCGTTCGACATGATCTGCGTGCCGGGACGGGCGAGTTCGGCGCGCATCAGCAGCGCCATCAGACCGCCGATGCAGAAGAACGCGAACGACGTGACCAGGTAGAGCGTGCCGATCGTCTTGTGGTCGGTGGTGGTGAGCCACTTGACCGCGTTGATACCGGGCTGCTTCTGGCGGACTGGCGGTGCTGCCGTGGCTGTCGCGGCGGCGGCACCCTGGGGTTCGTTGAGGATGCTCACTTGTTCTTGGTCTCCGCGTTCTTCGCGTGATCCGTCTGCGCGATGCCCGCCGGCTGGTAGCCGGTCTGGCCCTTCGCGGCCAGCTCCTTCAGGTGCTGCTTGTAACGCTCAGGAGAGACGACCTTGACGTTGAACAGCATCCGGGAGTGGTCCTGGCCGCAGAGCTCGGCGCACTTGCCCAGGAAGGTGCCCTCCTTGTTCGGGGTCACCGTGAAGCTGTTGGTGTGGCCCGGGATGACGTCCTGCTTCATCAGGAACGGCACCACCCAGAAGGAGTGGATGACGTCCCGCGAGGTGAGCACGAACTGAACCGTCTCGCCCTTGGGCAGCCACAGCGTGGGGCCCGGGTTGTTGGTCTGCTCGTTGCGCGTGCCGGGGATGCCGATGTCGTAGACACCCTCCGCGCCCTTCGGTGCCTTCGTCAGGAACCGGTCCGGGATCGCGTCGAGCTCCTTGTTCTCACGGAGCGGCTTCGCCGGGGTCGCGGCGTTGCCGTCGACGTCCTCCATGTAGTTGAAGGCCCAGCTCCACTGGAAGCCCACCACGTTGATGACGTGCTGCGGCTTCTCAGGGTTGGTAAGAAGCTTGTTCTCGTCGCGAGCGGTGAAGTAGAAGAGCACCGACACGATGATGATCGGGACCGCGGTGTAGAGCGCCTCGATCGGCATGTTGTACCGGGTCTGCTGGGGCACCTCCACCTTCGTCCGGCTGCGCCGGTGGAAGATGACGCTCCAGATGATCAGGCCCCACACCAGGACACCGACCACGAGGGCGGCGGCCCAGGAGCCCTGCCACAGGGAGAGGATCCGCGGCGCCTCTTCCGTGACCGGAGTGGGCATTCCGAGGCGGGGGAAGTCCTTATATGTGCAACCGGAGGCGGTCGCCAGGACAGCGCCCGCGGCCAGCGCCTGCAGCAGCTTCCGCCGCACCGGGCGCCGCGACGAGCGGTCGGAGCCGTTGGGACTCACGTAGCGCCTTCCCGAGAGTCTCGCCCGTGCGGCCGGCTGCGGCCGTCTCGCTGGTCGGTCGCCGGCCCGCTGCGGGCAGGGGTTTGGATGTTTATGCGGACCAAACCCTACTGGACGCTATTTGGGGCCGCGCGGGGAGGGTGCCCAACGCGCCGCGTCACTCCCCGAAGGGATGGAATCCACGGGTCCGGCCGCCGTCTGGGGGACCGTCAGACGGCTGCTTCGCAGGTCGGGCGGTACGCACCGGCAGCGCGCCGGCGGCAGGTTAGTTTCTGGGTGTGCCCTACTTCGACGCCGCCTCCGCCGCACCCCTGCACCCCGTCGCCCGCCAGGCGCTGCTGGCCTCCCTCGACGAGGGCTGGGCCGACCCCGCCCGTCTCTACCGCGAGGGCCGCCGGGCCCGGCTGCTGCTGGACGCCGCCCGCGAGGCCGCCGCGGAAGCCGTCGGCTGCCGCCCGGACGAGCTCGTCTTCACCCCTTCGGGTACCCGCGCCCTGCACGACGGCATTGCCGGCGCCCTCGCCGGGCGCCGCCGCACCGGCCGCCACCTCGTGGTCTCCGCCGTCGAGCACTCGGCCGTGCTGCACTCCGCCGCGGCCCTGGAGGCGGCCGGGGGCAGCTTCACGGAGGTCGCCGTCGACCGCGCGGGCCGCGTGGCCCCCGGAGCGTACGCCGCCGCGCTGCGCCCCGACACCGCGCTGGCCGCCCTGCAGTCCGCCAACCACGAGGTGGGCACCGAGCAGCCGGTGGCCGAAGCGGCCGAGGAGTGCCGGGCGGCGGGCGTGCCGCTGCTGGTGGACGCCGCGCAGTCGCTCGCGTGGGGGCCGGTGGAGGGCGGCTGGTCGCTGCTGACGGCCAGTGCGCACAAGTGGGGCGGTCCGGCGGGCGTGGGCCTGCTGGCCGTGCGCAAGGGGGTGCGGTTCGCGCCCCAGGGGCCCGCGGACGAGCGGGAGTCGGGCCGGGCGCCCGGCTTCCCCGACCTGCCCGCGATCGTGGCGGCGGCCGCGTCGCTGCGGGCGGTGCGGCAGGAGGCGGCGACCGAGGGCGCCCGGCTGCGGGCGCTGGTCGAGCGGATCCGGGAGCGGGTGCCGGCGCTCGTGCCGGACGTGGAGGTGGTGGGCGACCCCGCGCGGCGGCTGCCGCATCTGGTCACCTTCTCGTGTCTGTATGTCGACGGCGAGACGCTGCTGCACGCCCTGGACCGGGCGGGCTTCTCGGTCTCCTCCGGCTCCTCCTGCACCTCCAGCACGCTGGCCCCGAGCCATGTGCTGCAGGCGATGGGCGTGCTGTCGGAGGGGAACGTCCGGGTGTCGCTGCCGGCGGGCACCGCGGAGGAGGACGTCGAGCGCTTCCTCGACGTCCTGCCGGGCGTGGTGGCGTCCGTGCGGCATCAGCTGGGCGCGCCGGCCGCGCCGGAGCCGGTCTCGCGGACGACGTCGGATCTGGTGATCGACTCGCTGGGCAAGCGCTGCCCGATCCCGGTGATCGAGCTGGCCAAGTCCATCGGCGGCGTGCCGGTGGGCGGGCTGGTGACCGTCCTGTCCGACGACGAGGCCGCACGGCTGGACATCCCCGCCTGGTGCGACATGCGGGAGCAGGAGTACGTGGGCGAGCGCCCGGCGGAGCGGGGCACGGCGTACGTGGTGCGGCGCCGCACGTAGGGCGCGTGAAGCCCCTGCCCCCGGGGGGGCAGGGGCTTTGCGGAACTAGGCCAGGTGCGCCTTGACCTCGGCGGCGGCCTCGTCGCCGTAGGCCTTGGTGAAGCGCTCCATGAAGTGGCCGCGGCGCAGCTCGTACTCCTGGGTGCCCAGGGTCTCGATGACGAGGGTGGCGAGCATGCAGCCCAGCTGGGCGGCGCGCTCCAGGGAGAGCTCCCAGGTCAGGCCCGCGAGGAAGCCGGCGCGGAAGGCGTCGCCGACGCCCGTCGGGTCGACCTTGGCCTCTTCCTGGGCGCAGCCGACCTCGACGACGGGCTCGCCCGCGCGCTCGATGCGCACGCCCTGGGCGCCGAGGGTGGTGACGCGGGTGCCGACCTTGGCCAGGATCTCGTCCGCCGACCAGCCGGTCTTGGACTCGATGAGGGCCTTCTCGTACTCGTTGGTGAAGAGGTACGTGGCGCCCTCGACGAGGACGCGGATGTCGTCGCCGTCCATGCGGGCCAGCTGCTGGGAGGGGTCGGCGGCGAAGGGGATGCCCCGCGAGCGGCACTCCTCGGTGTGGCGGATCATCGCCTCGGGGTCGTCGGCGCCGATCAGGACCAGGTCGAGGCCGCCGACGCGGTCGGCGACGGGCTGCAGCTCGATCTGGCGGGCCTCGCTCATCGCGCCGGTGTAGAAGGACGCGATCTGGTTGTGGTCGGTGTCCGTGGTGCAGACGAAGCGCGCGGTGTGCAGGACCTCGGAGATGCGCACCGATCCGGTGTCCACGCCGTGCCGCTCCAGCCAGGCGCGGTACTCGGCGAAGTCGGCGCCGGCGGCGCCGACCAGGATCGGCTGGAGGCCGAGCAGGCCCATGCCGAAGCAGATGTTGGGGGCGACACCGCCGCGGCGGACGTCGAGGTCGTCGACGAGGAAGGAGAGCGAGACGGTGTGCAGCTGGTCCGCCACGAGCTGATCGGCGAAACGGCCGGGGAACGTCATCAGGTGGTCGGTGGCGATGGAGCCGGTGACAGCGATACGCACGGCGGTTCTGCTCCTGCGGGGCGAGGTGGGCGGGCGGAGTGGTGGAAACGAGACGAGCCACACCACGCTACCGGGTCCGGATATCGCACCTGGGTACGGTTTCGGCCACCGTCCGGACAAAATTACCAAATAGTAGCCCTTTCATCGTGCGTCGGGGGCTGCATACGGTGCCGTTATGCCGAACCCTGTGAAGGACGTCACTCTCTCCGACTCCGAGCCCGAATCCCTGGCGGAACTGCGCGGGCTGTGCGCGCGGATGTCCCCGCACTGGACGGGCGGCGCCGGCAAACGGCAGGCCGCCGCGGTCGTGCCGCCCTCGTGGATCAGGGGCGTCTCGGTGCCGGCGGGGACGCCACGGCTGATCGACGGAATGTCGGAGTACGGCGACTGATGCCCGGATACGGCGACTGACAGACCCGGTGTAGACGAATCCCGGTGGAACCACTCGCTCCTGCGCTCCGTCCAAGCGGCGTCCCCCTCGCGGGGGATGCGGCGCTACAGACATTGGGCGGAGTGAAGGAGCGATGTGGTGAGCACCGAGGGCGGCAGCCCCGAAGGCAAGCAGCAGCGGAAGCGGTCCCGGCTCGCGGTCGCGTCGGTCGCGGCGGCGGTGCTGCTGGCCGGTGGCGGCGGGGCGTACTGGGCGGCCACGGCCTCGGAGGGCGACGGCGGCAAGGACAAGGGCTCGGCGGGCGGTGAGAGCTCGCCACCACCCCTCGCGCTGGACGCGCCGTCCACGGGCGGCGGTCCCGCCGGCTCCCCGCACCAGGGCATCGCCGTGGGCGAGCCGGACCCGAACGGCGTGCGCTACCGCGCCGAGGGGAAGCTGCCCGACGGGCCGCGGACGGCCCCGGTGCGGCTGCCGAAGGGCGAGGTGAGCCGCGAGGACGCGGCCCGGCTCGCCGAGGCCCTCCACGTGCCGGGCGCGCCCACCGCGGACGGGGACGTGTGGCGCGTGGGCGGCCCGCCCGGGGCGGACGAGCCGGTTCTGCGGGTGGCCCGCAAGGGGCCGGGCAACTGGTCGTTCGCGCGCTTCGGCGACGCGGGCAAGAGCTGTGTGCACCCGGCCCCGGGGCCGGCCACGGATCCCGCGGCGGACCTCTCCCCCGGCGCCGCCGACCGCTGCCCGCAGCAGGAGGGCAAGGCCTCGGACGGGCAGCCGCCGGTGCCGGAGGACAAGGCGAAGGGCGCCGCGGCGCCCGTGCTGAAGGCGCTCGGCCAGGACGACTCCAAGGTGGACGCCTCGGTGCTCTCCGGCGCCGTGCGGACGGTCAATGCCGATCCCGTGCCGGACGGCCTGCCCTCCTTCGGCTGGCGGACGACCCTCGACGTCGGCTCGGACGCGCAGATCGTGCGCGGCAGCGGCCGGCTGCAGGTCCCGCCGAAGGGCGCGACGTACCCGGTGGTGACGGCGGCCGAGGCGCTGAAGGAGCTGAACAAGGGCGGCGGCACCGGCAGCGGCGGGATCGGCGGCTGCGCCTCGCCCGTCCCGCACGACGGCTCGGACGTGCCGGGCGGCTTCGCACCGCCCTGCCCGCCGAAGCAGCCGCCGCGCGAGCCGGCGACGGTGACCGGGGCGGCGTTCGGCCTGTCGGCGCAGTCGGTGGCCGGGCGGCCGGCGCTGGTGCCGTCGTGGCTGTTCCAGGTGCGCCTGCCGGGCGCGGAGAAGGGGCAGGCGGTCACCGTCGCCCAGCCCGCGGTGGACCCGAAGTTCGTGGCGAAGCCCTCGCCGGCGCCGGACCGCTCCGAGCGCCCCGGCAAGGACGCGCCGGAGTCGTCCCCCGTGCACGTGACGTCGTACAGCGTGGAGGACAAGAAGCTCGTCCTGCACTTCTGGGGCGGGGTGTGCCGGAGCTACGCGGTCTCGGCCGAGCAGTCCTCCGCCGCGGTGACGGTCAAGGTCACCGGCACGGAGAAGCAGCCGGGCCGGCAGTGCGTGCTGATGGCGAAGAAGTTCGACGAGACGGTGACGCTGGACGAGCCCCTGGGCGACCGGAAGGTCGTGGACGCCTCGACCGGGAAGCCGGTGGCGCAGCAGCAGGAGAAGTGAGCGGTTCGCCCGCAGGAAACCGCGAAGGCGGTGGCCCCGGACGGGGCCACCGCCTTCGCGGTGAAGAGGGTGGTGACTGCTTAGCTGAAGGAGTCACCGCAGGCGCAGGAACCCGTGGCGTTCGGGTTGTCGATCGTGAAGCCCTGCTTCTCGATGGTGTCGACGAAGTCGATGGAGGCGCCGCCCAGGTACGGGGCGCTCATGCGGTCGGTGACGACCTTGACACCGTCGAAGTCCTTGACGACGTCACCGTCGAGCGAGCGCTCGTCGAAGAAGAGCTGGTACCGCAGACCGGAGCAGCCGCCGGGCTGGACGGCGACGCGCAGCGCGAGGTCGTCACGGCCTTCCTGCTCCAGCAGGGCCTTGACCTTGGCGGCGGCGGCATCGGACAGGAGGATGCCGTCGCTCACAGTGGTCTTCTCGTCCTGAACGGACATCTGCTTCACTCCCGGGTTTGGTGCGGACTGCTTGCCCTCGGCTGCAACCGCCGGTCTCCCGGATTCATTCCGGGCCTGCTGCGGTGTATTCCGCCTTTCATGCTCGCACACCGTTCGCCGGATCGGGAATGTGTCACATCGACGCGATCACCATCGTCAAAGTGACGCGAAGCGGTTATGATAGATAGCGTCATATTGACGACAAGGCCCTTTCCGGCCGTCCGCAGAACAGAAAGGGTGCGTGACGTGACCACCGCCCAGCCCTTGGACTTCCAGGCCCCCTCCCCTTCGCCCCTCGCGCTCCTGCTGCTCGGCCGCGAGGCCGACCCGAAGAGCGAGCGCGGTGTGGAGTGCCCCGGCGACCTGCCGGCGCCCTCCGACCCGGACCTGGTGGAGCGTGCCCGAGCGGCCAAGGCGAAGCTCGGGGACAAGGTCTTCGTGCTCGGCCACCACTACCAGCGCGACGAGGTCATCGAGTTCGCGGACGTCACCGGTGACTCCTTCAAGCTCGCCCGCGACGCCGCCGCCCGGCCGGACGCGGAGTACATCGTCTTCTGCGGCGTGCACTTCATGGCCGAGTCCGCGGACATCCTCACCACCGAGGACCAGCAGGTCGTCCTGCCGGACCTCGCCGCCGGCTGCTCCATGGCCGACATGGCCACCGCCGAGCAGGTCGCCGAGTGCTGGGACGTGCTGACCGAGGCAGGCGTCGCCGAGGTGACCGTCCCGGTCTCGTACATGAACTCCTCCGCCGACATCAAGGCCTTCACCGGCAAGCACGGCGGCACGATCTGCACCTCGTCCAACGCCGAGCGCGCCCTGACCTGGGCGTTCGAGCAGGGCGAGAAGGTCCTCTTCCTCCCCGACCAGCACCTCGGCCGCAACACGGCCGTCCGCGACCTCGGGATGTCCCTGGAGGACTGCGTCGTCTACAACCCGCACAAGCCGGGCGGCGGCCTGACCGCCGAGGAGCTGCGCGGCGCGAAGATGATCCTGTGGCGCGGGCACTGCTCCGTGCACGGCCGCTTCTCGCTCGACTCGGTCAACGACGTGCGCGAGCGCATCCCGGGCGTCAATGTCCTGGTGCACCCCGAGTGCAAGCACGAGGTCGTGGCCGCGGCGGACTACGTCGGGTCGACGGAGTACATCATCAAGACCCTGGAGGCCGCTCCGGCCGGCTCCAAGTGGGCCATCGGCACGGAGCTGAACCTGGTCCGGCGTCTGGCGAATCGATTCGCCGGCGAGGGCAAGGAGATCGTCTTCCTCGACAAGACGGTCTGCTTCTGCTCGACGATGAACCGGATCGACCTGCCGCACCTGGTGTGGGCGCTGGAGTCCCTCGCGGACGGCAAGGTCGTCAACCGCATCGAGGTCGACCCCGAGGTCGCGGCGTTCTCGAAGCTCGCGCTGGAGCGGATGCTGGCGCTGCCGTAGCCGCCACGGCGCTTCCCGGGGCCCCGCCTTTCGAGGCTCTGCTTCCCGGGGCTCCGCCGTGAGCCCCGGGAGGCGCGGCTAGTCCGTCCTCGGCCGGACCAGGCCCGACTCGTAGGCGATGACCACGAGCTGGGCCCGGTCCCGCGCCCCCAGCTTCGCCATCGCACGGTTGACGTGCGTCTTGACGGTCAGCGGGCTGACCTCCAGCCGCTCGCCGATCTCGTCGTTGGACAGCCCGCCCGCCACCTGGACGAGCACCTCCCGCTCACGGCCGGTGAGCGCGTCGAGCCGCACGGCCCGGCCCGCCGGGCGCTCGGGCTCCCCCGGCTGCGCGAGGAACCTCGCGATCAGCCCCTTCGTCGCCGCGGGCGACAGCAGCGCCTCCCCCGCCCGCGCTATCCGGATCGCCGACAGCAGCTCCTCCGGCTCGGCGCCCTTGCCGAGGAACCCGGAGGCGCCCGCCCGGAGCGACTGCACCACGTACTCGTCGACCTCGAAGGTCGTCAGCATCACCACGCGGACGTCCGCGAGGGCCGGGTCGGAGCAGATCGCGCGGGTGGCGGCGAGGCCGTCCGTGCCCGGCATGCGGATGTCCATCAGGACCACGTCCGGGGCCTGGCTGCGGGCCAGCTCCAGGGCCTCGGCGCCGTCGGCGGCCTCCCCCACGACGGTCATGTCGGGCTCGGAGTTCACCAGGACGCGGAAGGCGCTCCGCAGCAGGGCCTGGTCGTCGGCGAGCAGGACGCGGATGGCGGGGCGGTCGGGTGCAGGCATGGGCCTCAGGGTACGGAGCGCTCAGCGCAGCGCGAGGGCCTGTCCCGCCACCACCAGCAGGACGTGCTCGCACTCCGCGGCCACCGCCGCGTTCAGCCGGCCCAGCTCGTCGCGGAAGCGCCGTCCCGACGCCGTCGCCGGGACGACGCCCGAGCCCACCTCGTTGCTCACCGCCACGACCGTGCGCCGCGTGGCCCGCACGGCCGCCACCAGCTCCGCGACCCGCGCCGCCAGCGCGTCCGCTCCCCCGTCGGCCCACGACCCGTCGTCCCACGCCCCGACCGAGTCCATCGCGTCCGTCAGCCACAGCGACAGGCAGTCCAGCAGCAGCGGCGGGCCCTCCCCGGCCAGCAGGGGCACAAGGTCGCAGGTCTCGGCCGTGCGCCACGAGCCGGGCCGGCGCTCGCGGTGCAGGGCCACCCGCGCCGACCAGTCGGCGTCACCGGGACGGGTGCCGCCCGTGGCCACGTAGAGCACATCGGGGAACGACTCCAGCCGCCGCTCGGCCTCCACGGACTTGCCCGAGCGGGCGCCGCCCAGCACCAGCGTGCGCCGCGGCAGGTCCGGCACCGCGTGGTAGTCGCCGACGGCCAGCGTCGTGCCGTCGGGCACCGTGCGGGCGCCGGCCGCCGCCAGCTGCCGGTGCAGCTCGCGCCCGGGCGGCACGTCGTGGTCGAGGTGCACGGCGAGCACGTCCGTCGTGGCCGTGACGGCGCCCGCGGAGCGCAGCCGGGCGAGCGCGTCCGGCCGGCCGAGGACGTCGAGCAGCACCATGTCGTACGGGCCGCCCGGCCGGTCGGGGCCGGGGCCCGGCCCGTTCAGGCCGGCGGGGGCCGCGCCCGGCGGGAGGTAGAGCAGGCACTCGCCGTCCGCGGCGGTCACCTCGTACCCCGTGCCCGGGGCGTCCAGGGCCACCGCCCGGATCCGGTGGCCGCTGATCACGGCCAGCTCGCGGCCGTCCGGCACCCGCACCGGCGCGGGCAGGCCCGCCGGGAACTCGACGGCCGGCCCGTCGTGCGGGTGCGAGAGCAGGACCTGCCGGACCCCGGCGATCGACCGCCCCGCGCGGGCCGCGGCGAAGGCCGGCCCGGGGGTGAGGTCCAGCAGCAGCGCCCCGTCGACGAGGACCGCGGTCGCGGCCCGCGCCTCGTCGCCCACGGCGGTGGCGCAGGAGGCGCAGGGGCAGTCGGGGCGCGGCAGCCCTTCGGGGGCTCCGGTGCCGAGCAGTGTCAGTTCCACGCACTGATCGTCTCGCGTCCGCGCGCGGCGGGCGCGCGGGGCTCACCCTTTCTCGTCGCCGACGGGCCGTTAGGCTGCGCAGCGCAGCACGTATGCAGGACCTATCCAGCACGTTCCGGTGGGACTCAGGAGGCGGACATGGCGTGGTTGTGGCGGTTCGAGAAGGCCGACGGGACGGAGACCTCCCCGGCGGTCGAGCCGGAGGAGTTCACGACGCAGGGGGACGCCGAGTCCTGGATCGGCGAGGTCTGGAAGGAACTCCTGGACGGCGGCGCGGAGCAGGTGACGCTGTTCGAGGACGACGCGGAGATCTACGTGATGAGCCTGCGCGCGGCGGCCGAGAGCTGATCTGCGCCCCGCCGCCTGCCGCCCCGCGCGGGGCGGCAGGCGGTCTCAGAGCTCACCGAGGGTCACGGTGGTGGTGTGCTCGGCGCCGTCCCGGTCGTAGGTCACCTCGGTGCGATCGCCCGGCTTGAGGCCCGCGAGCACCTCGGACAGGGACTGCATCGTGGAGATGCCGTTGCCGCCCACCGCGGTGATCACGTCCCCGGCGCGCAGGCCCGCCCGGTCGGCGGGACCGCCCTGGTTGACGGCGACGACCGCGACGCCGGCCGGGGTGAAGTCCGGGCCGACGATCGTGCGCCCGGTGATGCCGAGCGCGGCCCGGCCGGATTCGGTGACCCTGCCGCTCTTGACGATCTGGCCCGCGACGGTGCGGACGGTGGCCGCGGGGATCGCGAAGCCGATGCCGGGCGCCGGGCCCCGGCCGAGCTCCGGGTCGGTGGCGGCGAGGGTGGGGATGCCGATCACCTGTCCCGCGAGGTTGACGAGGGCCCCGCCGCTGTTGCCCGGGTTGATGGCCGCGGAGGTCTGCACCATGTTGGCGATGGTGGCGCCGGTGCCGCCGCCGCTGCGGCCGGAGCTCACGGTGCGGCCCACGGCCGAGACGATGCCCTGCGTGACGCTGCTGGACAGGCCCAGCGGATTGCCCATCGCCAGCACGATCTGGCCGACCTCCACCTTCGAGGAGTCCCCGAAGGTGGCGGGCTTGAGGCTCTTGGGGACCTCGTCGAGCCGGACCACCGCAAGGTCCTGCTCGGGATAGCTGGAGACCAGCCGGGCGCCCACGGGGCCCCCGCCGGTCGCCAGGGTGACCTTGAAGGACTGCGCGGAGCCGACGACGTGGGCGTTGGTGACGATGTTGCCCTTGTCGTCGTAGACGACGCCCGAGCCGAGGCTGTCGCCCGCGGTGATCTGCACGACGGACGGCAGGACGTCCTTGACCACCTTCTCGTAGGCGGCCTGGAGGTCCCCGGCGGGCCCCCGGATGGTGGGCGCCCCGGACACGGAGGGCGCCTTCTCCGGCCCCTCCCTCTCCGGGGGACGGGGCGACGTGGCGGAGCAGCCGGCGGTCAGCGCGGCCGCGCAGACGAGGGCGGTCAGCAGGAACGTGGCACGGGCATGGGCGCGTGAGCCATCCATGCTCGGAGTATTGCCCCTGCGGGCGGGCCTGTCCCGGCCGGGCCTACGAACGGGTGGTACGGCCGGGTGGAGCGGCGCGGTGTCCCCCGGGGCCCGGGTGGGCCCGGCACCGCCGGACGCCCCGGTGGGGGTGGCCCGCCCCCGCGGCGGGATGCGCGCAGCGCACGGGCCGAGGGCCTCGGCCCTCGAAGCCGCCGCAGCGGTGATCAGCCCCCACCGCGGTGTCCGGCGGTGCCCGGCCCACGGTCGTCGGGGCGGGCCGTCCGGGTCATCCCCGTACGCCGCACAGGTGCAGCAGCGCCGCCACCGCACGGTACGGATCCGTGCGGCCCGCGCGGTCCTCCGCGAGGAGGAGTCGTTCCAGCTCCGGGCCCGCGGGCGGCTCGCGGCCGTCGAGCGCCTGGTCGGTGAAGACCCGCACGCCGTACCAGGTGTGCAGCGGCGCCCCGATCCCGGCGAGCGTCGCGGTCAGGGTCTCCCGGCGGTCGGCGCGGACTTCCAGGCCGATGCGGTTGGTGTAGGCGGGCGAGTCGAAGGCGGCGAGGGTGGTGTCCCAGTCGCCGGCGAGACCCGGGCGCATGGCCAGGGCGTCGGCGTTGCGCACCAGGAGGGAGAGCAGGCCGCCGGGGGCGAGCACCCGGGCCAGGCCGGCGAGCATCGGGTCCGGCTCGGGCACGTACATCAGGACGCCGTGGCAGAGCACGATGTCGAAGGAGCCCGGGGTGAAGTGGGCGCCGGTCTCGCGGCCGTCGCCCTCGACGAGCCGCACCCGCTCCCGGATGCCCTCCGGCTCGGCGGCCAGCGCCTCGCGCACGGCGCCGAGCATCACGGGGTCGGACTCCAGGCCGGTGACCTCGTGGCCGGCGCGGGCCAGCCGGAGGGCCTGGGTGCCCTGGCCGGGGCCGACGTCGAGGATGCGCAGCCGCCGGCCGACGGGATAGCGGGCGCTTATCTGCTCGTCGAGCTGGCGGGCGACGAGCTCCTGCCGGACGGTGTTCCGTAAGCCTCCGAGGCCCCGGAGCCACCCTTCCGCACCGGCACCGAAGCCGGGCGCGAAGGCGCTCAGGGCTTCTCCCCGCGCTTGACCTTCGGCTTGGGCAGGCGCAGCCGGCGCATCTGGAGCGTACGCATGATGGCGTAGGCCACCGCACCGCGCGTGTTCTCGTCGGGGAAGCGCTGCTTGAGGGCGCGCTTGAGGGAGATGCCGGTGACCGCCGAGTTGATGACGATCAGGCCGATCACGATCATCCACGCGAGGAGCACGTACGTCTGGAACGCGCCCTTGTTGATCATGCTGAGGATCAGGATGAGGACGGCGAGCGGCAGGAAGAACTCCGCCACGGAGTACCGCGAGTCCACGAAGTCGCGCGCGAAGCGGCGGACGGGGCCCTTGTCGCGGACGGGCAGGTAGCGCTCGTCCCCGTTGGCGAGGGCCTCGCGCTGCTTGGCCAGGTCGGCCCGGCGGGTCTCGCGGGCGCGCTTGGCGGCTTCCTTGCGGTTGGCGGGCGTGTGCGCCACGGCGCGGCGCTGGGAGTTCGCCTCGCTGCGCTTGGGGGTCGGGCGGCCCTTGGGGGCCTGCGGGTCACGGGGCTGCTGGGGCTGGTCCGCGGTCACCTTGGCGGCGGCGGCCTGCTCATCCTTGGAAGTGGAACGGCTTCGGAACACGAAACCCAAGGGTACGGGGTAAGGGGAGCGGGCACCCGCCCGTCCGGGGGAACGATCCGGCAACGGCAGCCGTTGCCCTGGATGTTCCCCCGCTCCTCCCCGGACTTCTCCCCGGGTGGACGTCTACTCCCTGCGCCGGAGGACGGCGGCCGCCTGATCGTCCTGGAGGAGGAGCGCATCGGGGCCCGAACAGTGCGGTAATGGAAGCAGGGCCCGTACTGTGGGGTCTGCAAGGTGTGCTGGAGCCGAAGTCCGTCAGAAGGGGGCGCGCGAGGCCCATGAGCGGTGTCATGAAGCGTATGGGGATGATTTTCCGCGCGAAGGCCAACAAGGCCCTGGACCGGGCCGAGGATCCGCGCGAGACCCTCGACTACTCGTACCAGAAGCAGCTCGAACTGCTCCAGAAGGTGCGCCGCGGCGTCGCGGACGTCGCCACCTCCCGCAAGCGCCTGGAGCTGCAGCTCAACCAGCTCCAGGGCCAGTCCTCCAAGCTCGAGGACCAGGGCCGCAAGGCCCTCGCCCTGGGCCGCGAGGACTTGGCCCGCGAGGCCCTCTCCCGCCGCGCGGCGCTGCAGCAGCAGGTCAGCGACCTGGAGACGCAGCACCAGACGCTGCAGGGCGAGGAGGAGAAGCTCACCCTCGCCGCGCAGCGCCTGCAGGCCAAGGTCGACGCCTTCCGTACGAAGAAGGAGACCATCAAGGCCACCTACACCGCGGCCCAGGCCCAGACCCGCATCGGCGAGGCCTTCTCCGGCATCTCGGAGGAGATGGGCGACGTCGGCATGGCCATCCAGCGCGCCGAGGACAAGACGGCCCAGCTGCAGGCCCGCGCCGGCGCCATCGACGAGCTGCTCGCCTCCGGCGCACTCGACGACCCCACGGGCATGGCCAAGGACGACATCACCGCCGAGCTCGACCGTCTCTCGGGCGGCTCGGACGTGGAGCTGGAGCTGCAGCGGATGAAGGCCGAGCTGGCCGGCGGCAGCGCCCCGAAGCAGGCCATCGAGGGCGGCAACGGCGGCCAGGCCGCCTCCCGCGCCGAGCAGGAGCGGCCGCGCTTCGACAAGCAGTAGTCCGCAGGTCCCAGGCACCCGCACCCGACCGAGGGAGAGACCGTCATGATCGTACGGATCATGGGGGAAGGGCAGTGGAAGCTCGACGACGCCCACTTCGTCGAACTCAACAAGCTCGACGACGAACTCCTGGAGGAGATGGAGAGCGGTGATCAGGAGGGCTTCCGCCGCACGCTGGACGCCCTGCTGGAAGCCGTGCGCCGGCTGGGCAGGCCCCTGCCCGACGACGCCCTGGAGCCCTCCGAGCTGATCCTGCCCGCTCCCGACGCGAGCCTCGACGAGGTCCGCGAGATGCTGAGCGACGACGGCCTCATCCCCGGCTGACCGCCCGGGCCCGCTCCGCCCGGTACCGGTACTCCAGCACCCGCCGCGCCCCTGTCCCCGTCCGGGACGGGGGCGCCGCCACGAGACGGGACCCCTCTCGCGATGAGCTCCCTCGCCGTTCCCGGCATGGCCCGCCCGCACCGCTGGCTGCGGGCGCACCCGGTCGCCGCCGACTCGCTGCTGTCCCTGGCCGTCTTCGTGATCGTCCTGATCGGGTCGTTCGCGGGGCGGGGCCGGGCCACGGAGGCGCCGGGGACCGGCTTCCTGGTGCTGAGCGCGCTGGCCTGCGCCGCGCTGGCGGTGCGCCGGACCGCCCCGCGCACGGTCCTCGGCGTGACGTCCGCCCTGACCCTGGCCGAGATCGCCACCGACCGCGCCGGCCCCCCGCGCACCCAGATCGCGATGGCCGTGGTCGTGGCCCTCTACACCGTCGCCGCGCGCACCGAGCGCCCGGCGGCCTGGCGCTTCGCCCTGGCCACCGTCGCGGGCCTGACCGCGGCCGTCATGGTCCTCGGCGCGCCGCCCTGGTACTCCCCCGAGAACCTCGGGCTCTTCGCCTGGACGGCCCTGGCCGGGGCCGTGGGCGACGCCGTCCGCAGCCGCCGGGCCTACGTCGCGGCGATCGAGGAGCGGGCGGTACGGGCCGAGCGCACCCGTGAGGAGGAGGCGCGGCGGCGGGTGGCCGAGGAGCGGCTGCGGATCGCCCGCGAGCTGCACGACGTCGTCGCCCATCACATAGCGCTCGTCAACGTCCAGGCCGGGGTCGCCTCGCACATCATGGACAGCCGCCCCGACCAGGCCAAACAGGCCCTCGCACACGTACGGGAGGCCAGCCGCTCGGCGCTGTCGGAGCTGCGCGCCACGGTCGGGCTGCTGCGGCAGTACGGCGATCCGGAGGCGCCCACCGAGCCGGCGCCCGGCCTCGGCGTGCTCGACCAGCTCGTCGACGGGTTCGCCCGGGCGGGGCTGGACGTGACGGTCACCGGCGGGCCCGAGGCGGTCGCGGCGGTCGGGACGCTGCCGGCCGCGGTCGACCTGACGGCGTACCGCGTCGTCCAGGAAGCCCTGACGAACGTCCACAAGCACGCGGGCCCCGGGGCCCGGGCCGAGATCACGCTGACCCGCGGCCCGGACGCCCTGTCCGTGACCGTCCAGGACGACGGCACGGGGTGCCCTCCCGGCGGGGCCGGGCCCACGGGCGGGCACGGCCTGGTGGGCATGCGGGAACGGGTGGCGGCACTGGGCGGCGAATGCGTGGCCGCCTCCGGCGAGGGGGGCACGACGGGCTTCTGCGTCCGGGCGACACTGCCCTTACGGGGCCGCCCGTAGCCACGTCCTGGCGCCGGCCCTCCCGCCACGGCGGCGCGCAGGCCGTGGCCCTGACCGGCGGTGCCGGACGACCCTTCTTGCGGCCGGTCCGGCACCGCCGGTCGCCTCCGGCGGGGGCTGAGCAGCGCTGCGGCGGATCCAAGGAGCGGGCCCTTGACCCGCTCGTCCCGCCGGCGTGCCGTGTCGAACCGGCAGCAACCCGTACGAGCCAGGTCTAGCCGCCCTCCGGGCGGGTAGGGTTCGGCGGATGAGCGGTCTGAATCTTGATGACTTCGCCACGCTGATCGAGCGCCCCGATCCGGGCGTGCGGCGGGACGCGGAGGAGCGGCGGGAGCGGCTCGGGCTGCGGCCCGGGGCGCTGGGGCGGCTGGACGAGCTGGCCGAGTGGCTCGCCGCCGCGCAGGGGGCGGTACCGGTCAAGCCGGTGGAGCAGGTCACGGCGCTGGTGTTCGCGGGCGACCACGGGGTCGCGAAGCTGGGCGTCTCCGCGGGCCCCGAGGGCGGCGCGGCGGTCCTGGTGAAGGCGGCGCTGGCCGGCGAGAGCGCGGGCGCGGTGCTGGCCCGGCGGGCCGGGGCGCGGCTGCGCGTGGTCGACATGGCGGTCGACTGCGATCCGGCCGAGCTGCCGGAAGAGGTGACCCGGCACCGCGTCAGGCGCGGATCCGGCCGGATCGACATCGAGGACGCGCTGACGCCCGAGGAGGCGGAGGCGGCGTTCCGTGCCGGCATGGCGATCGCCGACGAGGAGGCGGACTCGGGCACCGACCTGGTGGTTCTGGGCGATCTGAGCGTCGGCGGCACCACGGCGGCCGGCACCCTGATCGGCGCGCTGTGCGGCACGGACGCCTCCGTGGTGACGGGCCGCGGCGGCTTCGGCATCGACGACCTGGCCTGGATGCGCAAGTGCGCGGCGATCCGGGACGGTCTGCGCCGGGCCCGCCCGGTCCTGGGCGACCAGCTGGAGCTGCTGGCGGCGACGGGCGGCGCCGATCTGGCCGCTGCCACGGGTTTCCTGCTGCAGAGCGCGGTGCGCCGCACCCCGGTGATCCTCGACGGAGTCGTCTCCGCGGCGTGCGCGCTGGTCGCTCAGCGGGTCGCGTTCCGGGCGCCGGACTGGTGGCTGGCGGGCCAGGCCGGAGGCGATCCGGCGCAGGCGAAGGCCCTTGACCGGATGGCGCTCAACCCTCTGCTCGATCACGGCGTCACTGTGGGCGAGGGGACAGGGGCGCTGCTCGCTCTGCCACTGGTGCAGGCGGCCGCGGCCCTGGCGGCGGACCTTCCCGAGCGACTTCCGGATCGCGACTGACCTCCAGGCAGCCGGTGTGAAGAGCGCGGAGCCCGCCGCAGACAGTGCCCCGAATGCTGATCTTTCATGGGAGAAGTCCGCTTGACTCCGGATGAGGGCGCACCTGTGGGCCTCAGGTCACGGCGCGCCGCCGCTTTCGCCGTGTGGTACCTGCGCTTGGTCACCTTCGTCAATCTGCTGAGCGCGGTATGGGTGTCGTTCGGCGCGGACATCCGGCGGCACAACGACGCCGAGTTCTTCACTCCGTACCTGCTGACGGCGGGCTTCGCGTCGGCGCTGTGGTCGTTCGTCATGGCGGTCACGCTGCGCCGGCGCAAGCGCGCGTCGTGGATCCTGAACCTGGTGCTGGCCGGGCTGTTCCTGGTGTTCATGGCGACGCTCATGTTCTCCCGGGAGTTCAACCGGCACGCGCTGAACTGGTTCTCGCTGGTGGCCACGGGCCTCTTCGTGGGGGCCCTGCTGGCCGGCCGCAAGGAGTTCTACGCCAAGGGCGACCGCTCCAACCCGAAGCTGGCGGCGATCGTCGCCGCCGTCGGTCTGCTGGTCACCTCGCTGACGGCGGCGCTGCTGGTGCGGGCCGCGAACGACGCCCCGGACGAGTACCGGGCGACGTTCCTCGACCGCTGGCACTACGGCTTCATGCGGCTGATCTCGCTGCAGGTCGACGAGAGCGCCTACCCGGGGCTGTCCGTCCCCGGGTGGGTGGACGTCACCATCAACGTGATGAGCTCGGTGCTGCTGCTGGTCGTGGTGTACGCGGCCTTCCGGGCCCGCCGCGCCACCGACCCGCTCACCGCCGAGGACGAGGAGAAGCTGCGTGCCCTGCTCGACCGGCACGGCGACCGCGACTCCCTCGGCTACTTCGCGCTGCGCCGCGAGAAGAGCGTCATCTGGTCCCCCAGCGGCAAGGCCGCGGTCACCTACCGCGTCGTGGGCGGGGTCTCGCTGGCCTCCGGCGACCCCATCGGCGACCCGGAGGCCTGGCCCGGGGCCATCGAGCCCTGGCTGGCGGAGGCGCGCGAGCACGGCTGGATCCCGGCAGTCATGGGCGCCGGCGAGGAGGGCGGCACGATCTACGCGCGCCACGGCATGGACGCCCTGGAACTCGGGGACGAGGCCATCGTGGACACCGCGGAGTTCACCCTCGACGGGCGCGCCATGCGCACCGTGCGGCAGGCGTACAACCGGGTCAAGCGCGCCGGCTACACGGTGCGGATCCGGCGCCACGAGGACATCCCCGAGGAGGAGATGGCGCGGCTGCTGCTGCGCGCCGACGACTGGCGCGACGGGGCGACCGAGCGCGGCTTCTCGATGGCGCTGGGCCGGCTCGGCGACGCGCTCGACGGCCGCTGCGTGATGCTGGAGTGCCACGACGGCAGCGGTGAGCTGCGCGCCCTGCTGAGCTTCGTGCCGTGGGGCCCCAAGGGGCTGTCGCTGGATCTGATGCGGCGCGACCGCGACTCCGAGAACGGCCTGATGGAGTTCATGGTCATCGAGCTGCTGCAGCAGGCCAAGGGGCTGGGCATCAGCCAGGTGTCGCTGAACTTCGCGATGTTCCGGTCGGTCTTCGAGCGCGGCTCCAGGCTGGGCGCCGGGCCGGTGCTGCGGGCGTGGCGCTCGCTGCTCAGCTTCTTCTCCCGCTGGTGGCAGATCGAGTCCCTCTATCGAGCAAATGCGAAATACCGCCCCATCTGGGAGCCTCGTTTCATGCTGTTCGAGAAGAGCAGCGATCTGCTGCGGATCGGCATCGCGAGCGCACGCGCCGAGGGCTTCCTGGAGGCCCCCGGCCTGCCCAAGTGGCTCAACCGCAAGCACCTGGAGAGCCGACGATGAACCGCGCGGCGCTGCGACGCGCCGCGCTGACCGAGTGGGGCCCGCTGTTCGGGACCGTCCGGCGGGCGCTCGTACGCAAGAAGCTCCGGGCGATCCCGATGACCCTCGCGGCGGTCCTCCTCACCGCCGTCTTCCAGATCGTCCAGAACCAGTCCTGGGGTTTCGATCCGGTGCAGCGGATCGGCTCGGTGCAGGCGCAGCTGCCGTGGTGGCTCGCGCTGCTGCGGACGCCGCTGTCGCTCTTCGTCCCGGCCCTGGACCTGCCGGTGTGGGGCGCGCTGGCGCAGGTCCTGCTGGTCTTCGGCATCGCCGAGATCTGCCTGGGCAAGTGGCGCACGCTGGCCATCTCCTACGTGGCCACGCTCGCCGGGACGATGTACGCGCGGCTGGCCGTCCACATCGGTCCCGACTCGGTGTTCGGGCTGCCGCCCGGGGCCGCCGAGGTCGTCGACACCGGTCCGTCGGCGGCCGTCGTAGGGCTCGCGATCTTCGTCTCCTGGCGCTACCGGGCCTGGTTCACCTGTGCCGCGGTCGTACTCGCGATGGCGGTGGAGGTGGTGATCAAGCCGAACCTGGCGGGGAAGGAGCACATCGCGGCCGTCGTCGCGGTGCTCGCGCTGTGCGCGGCCGACGAGGTGCGGCGCAGGCGCCGCGAGGCCCGCGCGCAGGAGGACGTGCGGCGCGCTCAGCGGTCCGGGGCGCCCGCCAGCAGGTCGTGAATCCTGTTGCGGACCGCCTCCCAGCGCGCGTCGTGCCGGTAGGCCCGTACCCGGGCCCGGCGGCGGGCCCGCGGCCGGTTGCGGTAGAAACGCCGCGCCCACGGTGAGCCGGGGCGGGCCAGGCGCACCGCGCCGAAGAGGGCGACGAACGGGACCACCGCGCCGATCAGGGCGATCCGCGGCTTGCCCTTGGCCAGGGCGAACAGCGCGATCAGGAAGTTGATCAGGACGTTGACGACCACGAGGCCGCGGTCGTGGAGCTCCTCCGGGGTCAGCTCGTTCACCCCGAAGGGCAGGAAGCCGGCCAGCACCAGGCCCACGAGGGCTGCCGTCAGCACGACGAGCTCGACGCTCTTGCGGCCCTGCTCGGTCCAGTAGACGTCGTCCAGGTGCAGGACCAGCGCGAACTCGTCGAGGACGAGGCCCGCCCCCGTACCGAACAGGACGGCCGCGGCCATCGCCCCGAAGCCGTGCCGGCCCGAGGCGACGGCGCCGAAGCCGCCGATCACCGTCAGCACCACGCCGGGCACCACGTGGTGGACGTGCATCCCGCCGGGGCTGATGTTGCGGAAGGGGCCCTTGCCCGCGCGGATCAGGCGGGTGATGACGCGGGTCACCAGGAAGGTCAGGACGAAGGCCGCCAGGGCGAGCAGCAGGGGCAGCTTCCCCGGCTCCACGATGTTGCGGCTCAACCACTGGCCCATGACGTACGCACCCGCTCCCGATCGGCCCTCCACCGGCAACCTACTGCCCTCGGCGGGCCGGATAGTGTGCCCGCGATGACCGACACGACACCCGCGCGCGCCACCCCCGGCGACGCCCTGCGCTTCGCCTTCGGCACGCTCACCGTGCTGCCCGTCCGCCTCACCCGCTGGGACCGCCCCGCCGCGCGCGGCGGCATGCTCGCGGCGCCGCTGGCGGGGCTCGCGGTGGGCGCGGGGGCCGCGGCGGCGGGGGCGGCGCTCCTGGCCCTGGGGTCCGGGCCGCTCCTGGCGGCGGTGGCCGCGGTCGCGGTGCCGGCGGTCCTCACCCGCGGGCTGCACCTGGACGGCCTGGCGGACGTCGCGGACGGGCTGGGCAGCGGGAAGCCGGCGGACGACGCGCTGCGCATCATGAAGCAGTCGGACATCGGGCCGTTCGGGGTCGTGACGCTCCTGCTCGTCCTGCTGGCTCAGGTGGCGGCGCTGTCCGGGGCGTACGCGGCGTCCCCGCTGCGGGGGGCGCTCGCGGCGCTGACGGCGGCCGTGACGGCCCGCTGCGCCCTGACCCTCGCGTGCCGCCCGTCCGTACCGGCGGCCCGCCCGGAGGGCCTGGGGGCGGCCGTGGCGGGCGCGGTGCCGCTTCGCGGCGCGCTGGTGGCCGGGGTGGCGGTGGCGGCCGCCTGCGCGGCGTGGGGCGCCTTCCTGGGCCCGTACGGCCCCCTCCGCACGGCCGGGGCGGCCGCGGCGGGCCTCCTCGCCGCGGACCTCCTCCTCCGCAGGTGCGCGTCCCGCTTCGGCGGCGTCACGGGCGACGTCTTCGGCGCGCTCGCCGAGACGGCCGCGACGACGGCACTGGTGACCCTCTCCCTGGGCTGACGGGCCCGGCGCCAGCCGAACCACGCACCCCTGAACGACCCTTGGATGCCCCCCACAGGGATATGGCGCATACGATGCCCGGGGTGCGGCCGACCCACCCGCTCGGCCGAGAAACTCAACGGAAGTAGGGACCTCACCACCGTGTCTGCTCTGACTCTCAGCACTTCCAGTGCGGCGACGCTGCGCGCGGACGCCGTCGTCATCGGCGTGGCGAAGGGCCCGAAGGGCCCCGTCGTCGCGACCGGCGCCGAAGCCGTTGACAAGGCCTTCGACGGCAAGCTGGCCGCCGTCCTGGAGGCCCTCGGCGCCACCGGCGGCGAGGGGGAGACGACCAAGCTCCCCGCCCCGTCCGGGCTGAAGGCCCCGGTCGTGCTGGCGGTCGGCCTGGGCGACGCCCCGGCGAAGGACGAGGGCTTCGCCCACGAGGCCCTGCGCCGCGCCGCGGGCTCCGCGGCCCGTGCGCTGGCCGGTTCCAAGAAGGCCGCGTTCGCGCTGCCCGTCGAGGACGCCGACGCTGCCGGCGCGGTCGCGGAGGGCGCCCTGCTCGGCGCGTACTCCTACCGCCCGGCCGGCAACGCCGCCGCCGCGAAGAAGGACGGCAAGGACAGCAAGGGCGCCCCGCTCGCCGAGATCGCCCTGCTGGGCGGCAAGCCGCGCGACAAGGCGTTCAAGGCCGCGGCCGAGCGCGCCGCGACCGTGGCCGAAGAGGTCAACCGCGCCCGCGACCTCGTCAACATGCCGCCGAACGAGCTCGACCCGAAGGCCTTCGCCGCCGCGGCCCAGACCGCCGGCAAGGAGTTCGGCCTCAAGGTCGAGGTGCTGGACGAGAAGGCCCTGCTCAAGGGCGGCTTCGGCGGCATCATGGGCGTCGGGCGCGGCTCGGACGCCCCGCCGCGCCTGGTGCGGATCGGCTACACCCACCCGAAGGCGGAGAAGACCCTGGCCCTCGTCGGCAAGGGCATCACCTACGACTCGGGCGGCATCTCCCTGAAGCCGGCCGGCCACAACGAGACCATGAAGTGCGACATGGCCGGCGCGGCCGCCGTGTTCGCCGCGGTCGTGTCCGCCGCCCGCCTGGGCCTGAAGGTCAACGTGACGGGCTGGCTGGCCCTCGCGGAGAACATGCCCTCCGGCTCCGCCACCCGCCCGGGTGACGTCCTGAAGATGTACGGCGGCAAGACCGTCGAGGTCCTCAACACGGACGCCGAGGGCCGCCTGGTCCTGGGCGACGCCTTGGCCCGCGCCTCGGAGGAGAACCCGGACGCGATCGTGGACGTCGCCACCCTGACGGGTGCCATGGTCCTCGCGCTGGGCAACCGCACGTTCGGCGTCATGGGCAACGACGACGCGTTCCGCACCTCGCTCTACGAGATCGCCGAGGAGGTCGGCGAGCAGGCGTGGCCGATGCCGCTCCCGGCCGAGCTGCGCAAGGCCATGGACTCCCCGGTCGCCGACTTCGCCAACATGGGCGAGCGGATGGGCAGCGGCCTGCTCGCGGGCATCTTCCTGAAGGAGTTCGTGGGCGAGGGCATCGCCTGGGCCCACCTGGACATCGCGGGCCCGGCGTACCACGAGAGCGCCCCGTACGGCTACACCCCGAAGGGCGGCACCGGCTCCGCGGTCCGCACGCTGGTCCGCCTGGCGGAGCGCACCGCCGCCGGCGACCTCGGCTAGGCGTCACCCACGGTCCGCACGGCCGTACGGGTCGCACGGTCCCGCGGCTTTTGCCCGGGGCCGTGCGGATCCGTTCGCTTGTAACGAAATACCTCGGCCGTACGCACGAGTAACCCCCGAAGGTGACGCAACCGTCGCCTCCGGGACCGGCCCGGCGTCCCGCCGTCCGTCAACAAATGCGAAGATGTTGTCTCGGCAGGACAGGGCCCCCCTAATCACAGGGCCGAAGAAACGCGGCCGAACGACAGCCGCCGCCCGGTCATCGGTGACCGGCTCCGGCGTACCCATGCATGGAGGACGTGACGTGGCGAACGACGCCAGCACCGTTTTCGACCTAGTGATCCTCGGAGGCGGTAGCGGCGGTTACGCCGCTGCCCTGCGCGGAGCGCAGCTGGGTCTGGACGTCGCCCTGATCGAGAAGAACAAGCTTGGCGGGACCTGCCTGCACAACGGCTGCATCCCCACCAAGGCGCTGCTGCACGCCGGTGAGGTCGCGGACCAGGCTCGCGAGAGCGAGCAGTTCGGTGTCAAGGCCACCTTCGAGGGCATCGACATCGCGGGCGTCCACAAGTACAAGGACGACGTGATCGCCGGCCTGTACAAGGGCCTGCAGGGCCTGGTCGCCTCCCGCAAGGTGACCTACATCGAGGGCGAGGGCCGCCTGTCGTCCCCGACCTCCATCGACGTGAACGGCCAGCGCGTCCAGGGCCGCCACGTCCTCCTCGCGACCGGCTCCGTGCCGAAGTCGCTGCCGGGCCTGGAGATCGACGGCAACCGCATCATCTCCTCGGACCACGCGCTCACCCTGGACCGCGTGCCGAAGTCCGCGATCATCCTGGGCGGCGGCGTCATCGGCGTCGAGTTCGCCTCCGCGTGGAAGTCCTTCGGCACCGACGTCACCGTCGTCGAGGGCCTGAAGCACCTCGTCCCGGTCGAGGACGAGAACAGCTCCAAGCTGCTGGAGCGCGCGTTCCGCAAGCGCGGCATCAAGTTCAACCTCGGCACCTTCTTCCAGAAGGCGGAGTACACCGCCGACGGCGTCAAGGTCACCCTTGCGGACGGCAAGGAGTTCGAGGCCGAGGTGCTGCTGGTCGCCATCGGCCGCGGCCCGGTCTCCCAGGGCCTGGGCTACGAGGAGCAGGGCGTCGCGATGGACCGCGGCTACGTCCTGGTCGACGAGTACATGCGCACCAACGTGCCGACCATCTCGGCCGTCGGTGACCTCGTCCCGACCCTCCAGCTCGCGCACGTCGGCTTCGCAGAGGGCATCCTGGTTGCGGAGCGGCTGGCCGGTCTCAACCCCGTGCCGGTCGACTACGACGGCGTGCCGCGCGTCACGTACTGCCACCCCGAGGTCGCTTCCGTCGGCATCACCGAGGCGAAGGCCAAGGAGCTGTACGGCGCCGACAAGGTCGTCGCTCTGAAGTACAACCTCGCGGGCAACGGCAAGAGCAAGATCCTGAAGACCGCGGGCGAGATCAAGCTCGTCCAGGTCAAGGATGGTGCCGTCGTCGGTGTCCACATGGTCGGCGACCGCATGGGTGAGCAGGTCGGCGAAGCCCAGCTGATCTACAACTGGGAGGCGCTGCCGGCCGAGGTCGCGCAGCTCATCCACGCGCACCCGACGCAGAACGAGGCTCTGGGCGAGGCTCACCTGGCCCTGGCCGGCAAGCCGCTGCACTCGCACGACTAAGTCCCGAGCGCACCACCATCCGCACTACTCGTAAGGAGCAACCGCAACCATGGCGGTTTCCGTAACCCTGCCGGCGCTCGGCGAGAGCGTGTCCGAGGGCACCGTCACCCGTTGGCTCAAGGCCGAGGGTGAGCGCGTGGAGGCCGACGAGCCGCTGCTCGAGGTCTCCACCGACAAGGTCGACACCGAGATCCCGGCCCCCGCGTCCGGCATCCTCGCCTCCATCAAGGTGGGCGAGGACGAGACGGTCGAGGTCGGCGCCGAGCTCGCGATCATCGACGACGGCAGCGGCGCCCCCGCCGCCGCCGAGGCTCCGGCCCCGGCCGCCGAGGCCCCCGCCGCCCCGGCTCCGGCCGAGGCCGCCCCCGTGGCCGAGGCGCCCGCCGCCCCGGCCGCCGCCGAGGCTCCGGCCGGCGCCGCCCAGGGCACCGACGTGGTCCTGCCCGCGCTGGGCGAGTCCGTCACCGAGGGCACCGTCACCCGCTGGCTGAAGCAGGTCGGCGAGACGGTCGAGGCCGACGAGCCGCTGCTCGAGGTCTCCACCGACAAGGTCGACACCGAGATCCCGGCCCCGGTCTCCGGCGTGCTGCTGGAGATCGCCGTCGGTGAGGACGAGGTCGCCGAGGTCGGCGCCAAGCTGGCCGTGATCGGTGCCGCGGGTGCGGCTCCGGCCGCCGCTGCTCCGGCCGCCCCGGCTGCCCCCGCCGCCGCCCCGGCTGCTCCGGCCGCCCCGGCTCCGGCTGCTGCTCCGGCCGCCCCGGCGACCCCGGCTCCGGCCGCGGCCCCCGCCGCTCCGGCTGCTCCGGCCGCCCCGGCCCCGGCTCCCGCGCCGGTCGCTCCGGCCGCCCCCGCGGCGCCGGCCCCGGCCGCCGCTGCCGCCGTCACCGACGGTGCCTACGTCACGCCGCTGGTGCGCAAGCTCGCCGCCGAGAACGCCGTGGACCTCACCCGGGTCCAGGGCACCGGCGTCGGCGGCCGCATCCGCAAGCAGGACGTCATCGCCGCCGCGGAGGCCGCCAAGGCCGCCCCGGCCCCGGCCGCCGCCCCGGCCGCCGCCGCGCCGAAGGCTCCGGCCCTGCAGGCCTCGCCGCTGCGCGGTCAGACGGTCAAGATGCCGCGCATGCGCAAGGTCATCGCCGACAACATGATGAAGGCGCTGCACGGCCAGGCCCAGCTGAGCTCCGTGATCGAGGTGGACATCACCAAGATCATGCGGATGCGCGCCAAGGCCAAGGACTCCTTCGCCCAGCGCGAGGGCGTCAAGCTGTCGCCGATGCCGTTCTTCGTCAAGGCCGCCGTCCAGGCGCTGAAGGCCTACCCGGTCATCAACGCCCGGATCAACGAGGACGAGGGCACCATCACCTACTTCGACTCCGAGAACGTCGGCATCGCCGTCGACTCGGAGAAGGGCCTGATGACCCCGGTCATCAAGGGTGCGGGTGACCTCAACATCGCGGGCATCGCCAAGAAGACGGCGGAGCTGGCCGGCAAGGTCCGCACCGGCAAGATCAGCCCGGACGAGATGTCGGGCGCGACCTTCACGATCAGCAACACCGGCTCGCGCGGTGCGCTGTTCGACACGGTCATCGTGCCGCCGAACCAGGTCGCGATCCTGGGCATCGGTGCGACCGTCAAGCGCCCGGTGGTCATCAACCACCCGGAGCTGGGCGAGACCATCGCCGTCCGCGACATGACCTACGTGACGCTCTCCTACGACCACCGTCTGGTGGACGGCGCCGACGCCGCCCGCTACCTGACGGCGATCAAGGAGCTCCTGGAGGCCGCCGAGTTCGAGGCCGAGATCGGTCTGTAGTCCTCGCGGCACGGCAGGATGTCATCAGGGGCGCGGCCCCGGCTCGTTTCGTACGAGCCGGGGCCGCGCCCTTGTGCACCGCCGGGATAATTGACATCACCGCCGCACCCGCACCGCCGCACCACCCCGCACCACCCCGCTGAGGAGCCTCTCCCATGGCCACACCCGTCGTGCACTCGCTGCGTGAGCAGATCCGCGAGCACATCCTCGAAGGGATCGTCGGCGGGCGCTGGCAGCCGGGCGAGCGGATCGTCGAGCGCCGGATCGCCGCCGAGCTGGCGGTGAGCCAGACGCCGGTGCGCGAGGCGCTGCGCGAGCTGGAGTCGCTGCGGCTGATCGAGTCCTCGCCCAACAAGGGCGTCCGGGTGCGCGAGCTGACCGCCACGGACCTCAAGGAGAGCTATCCGGTCCGGGCCGGCCTGGAGCAGGTGGCCGCGGAGCTGGCCGCGCCCGCGCTGGCCGAGGACGTCTCGGCGCTGGAGCCGGAGGTGGCCGCGCTCTACGAGGCGGACCGGCTGGGCGACGGCGAGGCGCAGGTGCGGCACACGGTCGCCTTCCACCGGGAGATCGTGAAGGCCGCGGGCAACGCCGTCCTGCTGCACACCTGGGAGTCGCTGGGCATCGAGGTGTGGACGACGCTGTCGATCCGCTGGCTCAGCCCGGAGCCGCGCGCCCACGCGGAGGACCACGCCGGGATCGTGGCCGCGTTCCGGCGGCGCGACCCGGCGATCGGGGAGCTGCTGAAGACGCACGTGCTGAGCTGCGCGCCGCGGATCTGAGCCCCCCTGCCGTCCCCGTCGGGTGGTCTCTGTTGGGTCTCAAGGATTGATCGATCATCGATCAGGGGCGTACAGTCTCGTTCGAGCCGTCCCGCGCGCCCTGTCCTGTGTCGCGGAACGGCTCAGAAGTGACGACAGGAGCCCGTGCGTCTTCCTGCCCTGGCTGCGCACCGGCTCCTGTCGCCACTCCCCTTACCCTTTGAGCCATGCGCGCCGCACGGCTGATCAAATTGGTGCTGCTGCTCCAGTCCCGCCCTTCGATGACGGGCACCGAGCTGGCCCGGCAGCTGGAAGTCTCCGAGCGCACCGTCGCCCGGGACGTCCTCGCGCTGTCCGAAGCGGGCGTTCCCGTCTACGCCGACCGCGGCCGCACGGGCGGCTACCGCCTCGTCGGCGGCTACCGCACACGCCTGACCGGCCTCGGCCGCACCGAGGCGGAGGCGCTGTTCCTCTCCGGGGTCCCCTCCGCGCTGCGCGAGATGGGCCTGGCCGACGCGGCCTCGGCCGCCCGCCTCAAGGTCTCCGCCGCCCTCCTGCCCGAGCTCCGCGACGCCTCCGCGTCCGCGGCCCAGCGCTTCCACCTCGACGCGCCCGGCTGGTGGCGCGAGGGCGACCCGCCGCCCCTGCTGCCCGCCGTGGCGGACGCCGTCTGGGACGACCGCCCCGTCACCGCCCGCTACCGGCGGCGGGACACCGAGGTCGAGCGCGAGCTGGAGCCGTACGGACTGATCCTCAAAGGGGGCATCTGGTACGTCGCGGCCCGCGCCGACGGGCAGTTCCGCGTCTACCGGGTGGACCGCTTCACGGCCGTGGCCACCGGGCCGGACCGCTTCGTACGGGACGGGACGTTCGACCTGCCGGCCTTCTGGGAGGAGCGCGCGGCGGAGTTCGCCCGCTCGATCCTGAGCGACCGCGTCGGCCTGCGCCTCACCCCGGACGGCGCCCGGCGCCTGCCGCACGTGACGGACAGCGCGGCCGCCGCCGAGGCCCTGGCGGCCGCCCCGGCCCCCGACGGCCTCGGGCGCGTCACGGTCGGCCTGGCCGTGGAGTCCCTGGAGGTGGCCTACGAGCAGTTGCTCGGCCTGGGCCCGGAGGCGGAGGTCCTGGACCCGCCGGAGCTGCGCGAGCGCTTCGCGGAGGCGGCAAGAAGGGTGGCCGAGCTCTACGGCTGAGGCGGCGACCACTCAGCCCGTCCGGCGTTCGAGGACACCGCGCGTTCAGTGCGGCGGGGGCAGGGGCCCGCCCCGGACCCCGCTCCACCGTCAGCGGTAGTCCGCCTCCCGGGGCTCCTCCCCCGCCTCCAAGGCAGTGATGTACCCCCACGCATCCGGCTGCGTCCCGTCGGTGTCGGTGAACCCGTAGACGCGGGCCAGCTGCCCGCTGGACAGCGACTGCCCGTTCCACCGCGCCACCTCGGGGTCGCCGGCCAGCGCGGCCACGGCGCGCCCGACGTAGGCCGGGCTCTCCGAGATGCAGAAGTGCGGGTCCTCCCGCAGGGCGTCGCGCCAGGTCTCCTCGGTCACCTTCTTGTACGTGTCCAGCATCGCCTCCGACCGCAGGTACCCCGGCGTGAGGCAGACCGCGGTGCACCCGAGGTCCCGGAGCTCCTCGGCGAGCCCCATCGCCATGCGGATCGGCGCGTACTTGGCGAGGTCGAAGGCGAGGTGACCGCGGTAGTTCGCGTTGTACCCGGCCGTCCCGTCGGTCACCTCGACCACCAGCCCGCCGGGCCGCCGCGTCAGCAGCGGCAGCGCGAAGCGGCTGGTGATCAGGTGGGAGTCGATGCCGAGCCGCAGGATGCGCAGGTCCGCGTCCAGGTCGTGCTCCCACATCTTCCTGCTGAAGGCGTCGGGGAAGCCGACGAGGTGGTCGCCTCCCCACAGGCCGTTGACGAGCACGTCGAGCCGCCCGTGGTCGCGGTCGACGCGCTGCACGAGCGCCTCGACCTGTGCCGGCTCCAGATGGTCGGTGGGAACGGCGATCCCCGTCCCCCCGGCCTCGGTCACCAGTTCGGCCGTGCCCTCGACGGTCTCGGACCGCCCGACCTCGCTGCGGTGCCCGCGCGTGGTCCGGCCGGTCACGTAGACGACCGCACCGGCCCTGCCGAGCTCGACGGCCATCGCGCGGCTCGCGCCGCGGGTGGCCCCGGCCACGAGCGCGACCTTGCCCGCGAGCGGCCGGCCGTCCTGCGTCTGCGTCTGCGTCTGCGTCTGCGTCTGTGCCTGTGCCTGCGTACCCATGTCCTCGGGTCTCCTCTCCTCGGTACGGTCGTGACCCTGTCACCGAAACAAGACACCCTCTGTCCTGTTTCACGCGTCACACCGCGCCCGGTGGCACGCCCCGGTAACGAGACGGCCGCATCCGCCCCGCTCCGCGTGCGGGGGCCGGTGCTTGGCCCGATGCTGGTGGCGTGGACGAGACGGAGTTCTGGGAACTGATCGACACCACGCGCGAGGCCGCCGAGGGCGACGCCGAGGACCAGGCGGACCTGCTGGTCGAGCGGCTGATGCAGCTCGACCCCGAGCGCGTGGTGGACTTCGCCCGGCACTTCGAGTCCCGCTACAACCGCGCCTACCTGTGGGACCTGTGGGGCGCGGCGGCGGTCATGCTGAACGGCGCGAGCGACGACGTCTTCGACTACTTCCGGTGCTGGCTGATCGGCCAGGGCCGGGAGGTGTTCGAAGGGGCGATGCACGACCCGGACCGGCTCGCCGAGCTCCTGGAGGACTTCGACGAGGAGGTCGACGGGGACGGCGAGGACCTGGGGTACGCGGCCGACGAGGCGTACGAGCAGCTCACCGGGGCCGAGACCCCGGACCTGGGGCTGCCCGACCAGCCGGCGGAGCCGCTCGGCACGCCCATCGACCCGGAGGACGAGGCGGCGCTCGCCGAGCGGTTCCCCGCGCTGTGGGAGCGCTTCAGGGAGTAGGGGCGTGACTCAAGGGAGCAGGAGCGTGACTCAGGGAACGAGGGAGCGCCGGCTCAGGGGGTGAGGGAGCGCCCCATCAGCACGTCGTCCACGTAGGCGCCCTCCAGCAGGAACTCCCCCGGCAGCACGCCCTCCTCGACGAAGCCCTCCGAGGCGTACAGGCTCCGGGCGGGCGCGTTGTGCCCGAGCACCCGCAGCGTGAGCCGGACCGCTCCCTGCCGCAGCGCCTCCTCCGCCGCCGCGCGCAGCAGTGCCCGGGCGACGCCCTGCCCGCGGAAGTCGTCGTCCACCGCGAGCCCCTGGATCTGGCGCACGTGGGCGTTGCAGGCGAGCGGCGTGGGCACCACGAGCCGTATGTAGCCCGCGAGCCGGTCGCCGGCCTCGGCCACCAGGATGTGCTCCGGCCGGTTCCGCTCGGTGAAGAACGGTTCGTACGGCGGCTCGGGCCGCGGCTGCACCGCGTGCAGGGGGGACCACGTGCGCCGGTCCAGCTCGGCGAGGGCTGCGCCGTCGGCCTCGGCGGCCGTACGGATGATCGGATTCACCATGGGGCCACTGTGCCAGGCGCGCCCCACGATCCCTCTGCCATTTTTTCGGGACCCGCGGGCAGGATGAGGCGTATGCGGATCGCGATCACCGGTTCCACCGGGCTCATCGGCACGGCGCTCGTGCGCTCCCTGCGGGCGGACGGGCACGAGGTGGTACGCCTCGTGCGGCGCGAAGCCCGCGCGCGGGGCGAGGTCTCCTGGGACCCCCTGCGGCAGACCGTCGACACCTCCGGCCTCGCCGGCTGTACGGGCGTGGTGCACCTGGCGGGCGCGGGCGTCGGCGACCACCGCTGGACGGACTCCTACAAGAAGGAGATCCGGGACAGCCGCGTCCTCGGCACCGCCGCGATCGCCGAGGCCCTCGCCTCCCTCGACACCCCGCCGCGCGTGCTCGTCAGCGGCAGCGCGATCGGGATCTACGGCGACACCGGCGACCGGCTCGCCGACGAGGGCACCCCGCCCGGGCACGGCTTCCTCGCCGGCGTCTGCCAGGAGTGGGAGGACGCGGCCGGGGCCGCGGCCGAGGCGGGCGTACGGACCGTCTTCGCGCGCACCGGGCTGGTCGTGGCCCGCGAGGGCGGCGCGTGGGCGAAGCTCTTCCCCCTCTTCCGGGCGGGCCTCGGGGGCCGTCTCGGCAACGGGCGGCAGTACTGGAGCTTCATCGCCCTGCAGGACCACGTCGCCGCGCTCCGCCACCTCCTGGAGGCCGACGACGTGGCCGGGCCCGTCAACCTCACCGCCCCCCATCCGGTCACCAACCGTCAGGTGACCGAGGTGATGGGGCGCGTGCTGCACCGCCCGGCGCTGTTCCCCGCGCCCGCCCCGCTGCTCCGGCTGGCCCTCGGCGAAATGGCCACGGACGTGCTGGGCAGTCAGCGGGTCGTGCCCCGGCGGCTGCTGGACTCCGGGTTCTCCTTCACCTACCCGGACATCGAGAGCGCCGTACGAGCGGCGCTGGCGGACACACGCTGACCCCGGACCGCGCACGCGGCCGGTGGCCGTGCTACCCGCCGTGCGACCGTGCCCTGTCCGTGCGCGACTGTTATTGACCGAATTTCTCTCTACGGTCAAGTCAAATCGCGCATCGCCACTGCCCGTTGAGGGCATCAGGGCACCGAGCGAGCGGACCGAACCCGGGAGGGCACGTGCTCAGCAGCGCACGCGACACCGCTATCGACGCCGACGTCGTCATCGTGGGAGCCGGCCTCGCCGGGCTCTCGGCGGCGCACCGGCTCACGGCCGCAGGGGTTACGGTCGCCGTCCTGGAGGCCGCCCCCCACGTCGGCGGGCGGATGGCCACCGACCGTGCCGACGGCTTCCGGCTGGACCGCACGGCCCAGTTGCTCAACACCTCCTTCCCGGAGCTCCTCCGCACCCCCGGCCTCGACGCGCTCGTCCTGAAGCCGTTCACGCCGGGGGTCCTCGTCCATGCCGACGGGCGCAACCAGCGCACGGCCGAACCCCGCACGGCCAAGCGCGCGTTCACCACGGCACGGGCCCTCGCGACGGCGGCGCGCGCGCCCCGGGCCGGCGGCCTCGACCAGGCCCGGCTGGGCACCGCGCTGGGCCGCCTCGCCGCCCTGCCCGCCCACCGCGTCCTCGCCCGGCCCGACCGGCCCACCGCCGAGACGCTCGCCGGCCGCGGCCTGCCCGCCCGCACCGTCGAGACGTTCCTGCGGCCCCTGCTGGCGTCCCTGCTGTGCGATCCGGACCTGAGCACGTCCAGCCGCTGCGCCGACCTCGTCCTGCGGGGCTACGCGCGTGGCCGCCTCTGTCTGCCGGCCGGCGGGGCCGACACCGTACCGGCGCTGCTGGCGGACCTGCTGCCGCCCGGCACGGTGCGCACCGGCGTCCACGCCAAGGCCGCCTGCACCACCTCCGTGACCACCGCCGAGCACGGCGTCCTGCGGTGCCGCTCGGTCGTCGTGGCCACCGGCGCCCGCGCCGCCGCCGGACTCATCCCCGGCCTGCGGCTGCCCGGCTTCCACCCGGTGACCGTGCTCCACCACACCGCGGACGAGCCGCCGCTGCGCGAGGCCTCGCTCATCATCGCCGCGGGCCGCCGCGGGCCTGTCGCCCACACCATGGTGACCAGCGAGGTGGACCCCTCGCGGGCGCCCGCCGGGCGGCCCCTGATCACCTCGACGGTGCTGGGCGCGGCCGCGGGCCTGCCCCTCGCCGAGCTCGACCGCGCCGCGCGCGCCCAGCTTGCCCGCGTCTACGGCGCCCCGGCCGCCGGCTGGCAGCTCCTCGCGGCCCACCACGACCCGGAAGCGGTTCCGGCCATGCCGGCCCCCCACGACGTGCGCCGGCCGGTGCGGCTGCTGTCGGGCCTGTACGTCTGCGGCGACCACCGCGACACCAGCACGGTCCAGGGAGCCCTGTTCTCGGGCCGAAGGGCCGCCCTGGCAGTCCTACGGGACCTGGGCATCCGGGCCCCGCAGGACACGGAGGAGCTGCAGGCGGCGTAGCCGGGCCGAGCCTGTCCGGCACCGCCGGTCACCTCCGGTGGGGGCTGAGCACCGTGGCGGCGGGATCTTCTTGCCTGCGGCAAAAGACTGCCCGCCGAAGGCAAGGGCCCCCGGAGCCCAAGAGGCCCGGCCTCTTGAACCCGCCGCAACGGCGCCCAGCCCCCACCGGGGATCCCGGCGGTGCCGAGCGCCCCCCGGCCGGCGCGCCGTAACAGCCCCGCCGCAGGCGAACCGGCGGTGGCGGGCCCGCCCCGGCGAGGGGACCCCGCACGGGCTACAGCGCCGCCACCTTCTCCCGGTACGCCCGGACCGCCGCCGCGTCCCGGTACGGCTCCAGCCTCCGTTCGAAGTCGCGGATGTACTCCAGCGCCCGCACCGACCGCATCTCGGCCGCCGCCTGCGCCGCCTCCGCGCCCAGCTGGCACGCCTGCTCCAGCTCGCCCAGGCCCAGCCGCGCCGTGGCCAGCACCACGCGGCAGAAGAGCCTGCTGCGGGCGTACGCCTGGCTGCGCAGCTGCAGGGAGCGCTCCGCGTGCTGCGCGGCGGCCCGGTACTGCTGGAGGTCGCGGTGGCAGTGCCCGAACTCGTCCGCCAGCTGGGCCTCGTCGAAGAACCGGGCCCAGTACGGCACGTCGTCCCCCGGCCGGGAGGACTCCAGCGCCCGCTCCGCCCGCGCCAGCGACGCCGAGCAGGCCCGTACCTCGCCGAGGACGCCGTGCCCGCGCGCCTCCACCGCGTGCAGCAGCGACTGCACGACGGACGGGGCGCTGGACCCGATGCCCTGCTGGGCGACCCTGGCCAGCTGCACCGCCTCCCGGCCGTGGCCGAGGTAGACGGCCTGCCGGCTCATGGTGACGAGCACGTAGCTGCCGTAGGCGCGGTCCCCCGCGGCCTGGGCGAGCCGCAGCGCCTGGACGAAGTACCGCTGCGCCAGGCCGTGCGCGGCGATGTCGTACGACGTCCATCCGGCGAGCCGGGTGAGGTCGGCGACGGCGGCGAAGAGCCGCCGCCCCGTCGCCTCCCCGTACGTGCCGCGCAGCATCGGCTCGGCCTCGTGCTCCAGGTAGCGCACGAGGGCCTGGCGGGCGTGCCCGCCGCCGTAGGCGTGGTCGAGCGTGCGGAAGAGCTCGCCGACCGAGCGCAGCGCGGCGATGTCGCCCATCGAGACCCGGCCGCCGGGGCCGCGCTCGACGTGCCGCTGGCGGGGCGGGTGGCCGCGCCCCTGGGCGGGCACGCGGCCTCCTTCGGAGGCGGGGGCGCCGCGGGCCACGCGCTCGTCGGCCCGGCCGATCAGCCAGTCCCGGCTGGGCACCACCAGCCCGGCCGGGGTGAAGGCGATCTTCCGGAGCTCGGTGTGGCTGCCGGAGTCCTTGCGCCAGAGGCCGCTGACGATGTCAATGGCCTCCTCCGGCGACGCAGCGAATTCGAGCCCCGCGTACACCGGGGCGCAGGCGTCCAGGCCCAGGTCCTGCGCGGACAGCCGCCGCCCGAGCCGCCGGGTGAACACCTCGGCGATCAGCGCCGGGGTGGTGCCCCGGGGCTGCTGGCCGCGCAGCCAGCGGGTGACGGACGTCTTGTCGTAACGCAGGTCGAGGCCGTGCTCAAGCCCTAACTGATCGACTCGCCGAGCCAGCCCTGCGTTGGAGAAGCCCGCCTCCGCGATCAACGCGGCGAGCTGACGGTTGGGGATGCGCTGCGGGGGTCGTTCCGTCATCAGCCTGCCGGTCTCCCTGATCTCGTTCTGGAACGGCGCGAACTTAGCGGTCCTCAACGCCCTGATCGCTACCTTCGCCCCGCATTCATCCGATCGTGTGAGGACAGATCAAATACACCCGGAGGGCGGTCCGGACCCCACTCGCCCTCCGCCCGCGGTGCGCCGCCCGCCTGCGGCGATGCCCGCGGGCCGCCGTACAGTGGCAAGGGCGCGTCGAGAGCGTGGGAATTCACGCGAGATGCACCCATACGCGCCATACGCGCCACCTGCGCGCCCTCACCGGGGGCGTACGGGGGCACGGCACAGTCGGAGCAGAGTCGAAGAGGAGCTGAGGAGCCGCCGTGAATGAGCTGCGCTTCGTCCACCTGGGCTTCGGGGCGGACGCCGTCGAGTATCAGGAGGCTTGGCAGGAGCAGCGCCGGGTCCACGCCGCCCGGTTCGCGGACGAGGTCCCGGACACCTGCCTGCTGCTGGAGCACCCGGCGGTCTACACCGCGGGACGGCGCACGGAGGACAGCGAGCGCCCCCTGGACGGCACGCCCGTCGTCGACGTCGACCGCGGCGGGAAGATCACCTGGCACGGCCCGGGCCAGCTCGTCGGCTATCCCATCCTCAAGCTGCCGCGCCCGGTGGACGTGATCGCCCACGTCCGCCGGCTGGAGGAGGCGCTCATCCGCGCCTGCGCCGAGCTGGGCCTGGAGACCACCCGCGTCGAGGGCCGCAGCGGCGTCTGGGTGCTGGGCGACCCCGTCGAGGAGCGCCCCGCGATCGGCGGCCTGTCCCTGGACTTCGACCCCCGGCTGACCGACGAGGAGTTCGACCCCCGGCTGAACGGCCCGGAGTACGCCCCCTCGAACGCCGGCCAGCGCCGCGAGGACCGCAAGCTGGCCGCGATCGGCATCCGGATCGCCAAGGGCGTCACGATGCACGGCTTCGCGCTGAACTGTGATCCTGACAACACCTGGTTCGACCGGATCGTGCCCTGCGGCATCCGGGACGCCGGCGTGACCTCGCTGTCGAACGAGCTGGGCCGGCGGGTGTCCGTGGCCGAGGTCCTGCCCGTGGTGGAGAAGCACCTGCGGGAGATCCTGGAGACGGCGCAGCCGCTGCCGCGGGTCGTGGAGACCGCGGCGGGCTAGCCCGTCCGGCGCCGACCGGCCGAGGCCGGTGGGGCCGGTGGGAGGGAATGTGGCCCGGGTTCCATGAGTTGCCTTGGGCATACGAGTAAGAGCGTAGGAAATATCGGGCGTACCCTGGTGTCCGCCGAAGAATCGAAGCCATAGGGAGCCGGACGTGTCGGCAGTCGCACCCGACGGACGCAAGATGCTGCGCTTGGAGGTCCGCAACGCCCAGACCCCCATCGAGCGCAAGCCCGAGTGGATCAAGACCCGGGCGAAGATGGGCCCCGAGTACACCTCGCTGCAGGGCCTGGTGAAGCGCGAGGGTCTGCACACCGTCTGCCAGGAGGCGGGCTGCCCCAACATCTACGAGTGCTGGGAGGACCGCGAGGCGACGTTCCTCATCGGCGGCGACCAGTGCACCCGGCGCTGCGACTTCTGCCAGATCGACACCGGCAAGCCCCAGGCCCTGGACCGTGACGAGCCGCGCCGCGTCGGCGAGTCGGTCGTCGCGATGGACCTGAACTACGCCACGATCACCGGCGTCGCCCGCGACGACCTGGCGGACGGCGGCGCCTGGCTCTACGCCGAGACCGTGCGCCAGATCCACCTGCAGACCGCGGAGCGCGAGAGCGGCCGGACGAAGGTCGAGCTGCTCGCGCCTGACTTCAACGCGGTCCCCGAGCTGCTGGAGGAGGTCTTCGCCGCGCGCCCCGAGGTCTTCGCGCACAACGTCGAGACCGTCCCCCGGATCTTCCGCCGCATCCGCCCCGGCTTCCGCTACGAGCGCTCGCTGGAGGTCATCACCAAGGCCCGCGAGGCCGGCCTGGTGACCAAGTCCAACCTGATCCTGGGCATGGGCGAGGAGCGGGCCGAGGTCACCGAGGCGCTGCGCGACCTGCACGAGGCGGGTTGCGAACTCATCACGATCACCCAGTACCTGCGGCCGTCGCCGCGGCACCACCCGGTGGAGCGCTGGGTGAAGCCGCAGGAGTTCGTCGAGCTGCAGCAGGAGGCCGAGGAGATCGGCTACGCCGGCGTCATGTCCGGCCCCCTGGTCCGTTCGTCGTACCGGGCCGGCCGCCTCTACCAGCAGGCGATGGAGCGGCGCGCGGCGGCGCCCTCCGCCCAGGCGGTCTGACCGGCTCCGACCTGCACGGACGCCTCCCCGGCACGGCATTGGACGCGGCCCGCATCACCCCCCGCAGAGCGGTGGGGACGATGCGGGCCGCGTCAACGTTTCATAGGTGTTTGACCAAGAGGTCATGCGTTGGTAACACCGTTCGGTGACGATAGGGGCACGCACAGCAGTTCCCATGCACGGCGTTTCCCAGCACACTTCTCCGTCGGTACGCACCGCCAGCCCCCCGCTGCCCAATGATTCACTTCCGCTCCCGAGGGGACCACGACATGCAGGCCGCGCCCGCCCAGGCAGCGATGGCGACAGCCACCCGCGCCGCTTCCACCCTCCCCGCGACGCTCTCCGTCCGGCCTCCGTCCGTCACCGGGGCCCTGCGGGCCCTGGAAGGGCTGCTGATGCGCGGCGGCCAGCGCACCGCCCGGCGCAACGCCTGGACCGCGGTGCTGGAGGACCGCCGCCGCGCCAAGGACAGGCGCGAGGCGCAGCACGTGCTGGAGGCCGTGGCGGCCCCCGGTCCGCAGGCGACGTAAACTTCGCCTTATGGCGAGGAAGGCAACACCTGAGAAGCAGGGGCGACTGCAGCAGATCGCCCTGTCGTACAAGCTGACGCGAGAGGCTGACCCGAAGGTCGGTCTCGTCGTCGCTGCCGTGGGCATCGTGACCCTCGGTGTCCTGCTCGCCGTGGGCTTCGCGATCGGCCACCCGGTCTACCTGGGCCTTCTGGGCGTCCTGCTGGCGTTCCTCGCGATGGCGATCGTCTTCGGCCAGCGCGCCCAGCGCGCCTACAACCAGAAGCTCGAGGGCGTGCGGGGGGCCGCCGCGTCCATCCTGGAACAGCAGATGGGCCGGCAGTGGACGACCACGACCGCCGTCGCGTTCAACCGTGACGAGGACATGGTCCACCGGGCCGTCGGCAAGGCCGGCATCGTCCTCATCGGCGAGGGCAACCCCGGCCGGGTCAAGGGCCTGCTGGCGGCCGAGAAGCGCAAGATGGCGCGCATCGTGACGGACGTCCCCGTGCACGACTTCATCATCGGCAACGGCGAGGGCCAGCTGCCCCTGAAGAAGCTGCGCACGACGCTGGCCAAGCTGCCGCGCGTGGTGCCCGGCGCCAAGGTCACGGCGACCACCGACCGCCTGCGGGCCATGGGCGACCCCATGAAGAACATGCCGATCCCGAAGGGCCCGCTGCCCAAGGGCGCGCGGGCGCCGAAGGGCCGCTGAGGCGCGGAGGCAGGAAATCGAAGCGGGCGGGGCGGATCCTTTCGGATCCGCCCCGCCCGCTTTTGTGATGCGTGTGCGTGCGGTCAGATCCGCACCTGTACGGCGCGGGAGAGGCGGTCGTGCAGGCCGCGGGTGTCGCGGTCCCAGATGACGGCCGGGATGACCACGGCGAGGAGTACGCTGCGGAACAGGACGCGGGGCAGCGAGAGGCGTCCGCCGCCCTCGCTGATGACGCGCAGCCCGAGGAGGCGCTTGCCGGGGGTGCAGCCGATCGTACCGACAGTGACGACACTGAGTACGAAGAAGATCAGCAGGGCCCAGTTGCCCGCCTGCTGGGGCTTGCCGTCCGCGAGGAGGGCGTAGGCGATGAGCATGCACAGCGCCCAGTCGATGAAAACGGCGCCGAAGCGCCGTCCGAGCGGGGCGATGGAGCCGGGCCCGTCCGCCGGGAGCCCGAGGCGCTCGCCCCGGTGCCCGAAGTCGACGCCCATCTCCTCGGCGGCCGCGCGCGGGCCGGAGAGCCATGAGCCGATTGCTTGCCTGTTGTCCACCCGTCCACGGTACTGCGCCCGCATTCGTTCCCTTCGGCCCGGGGTCGCACGTCCGTGCCCCGCGCCGCGTCCGCGACCGTATGCCGCCTCCGCTTCCGTGGTCACCTCTGCGATCGCTTCCGTGATCACTTACGTGATCGTTTCCGTATCCGCCGTATCCGTTTCCGTATCCGTATCCGTATCCGCCCCACGACCGTGTTTCAGAGCACGTACCGGCCGCATCCCGGTTAACCTCGGCGAAACAAATGGGTCATGCCCGGGAAATCCCGTCTCTCTAGGGTCGGCCCCAGCGCGCACCACTGCATGGGAACTGCACCTGCGGAGCCTGCACGAATCCGCACAGGGACCGCGCCACCGAAACAACCCCGGCCGTTCACGGGCGGGCTAGGAGGAGTTGGATGTTCCAGAACGGCGACGACGCCAAGAAGTTCATCGCGGACGAGGACGTCAAGTTCGTCGACGTCCGGTTCTGCGACCTGCCCGGCGTGATGCAGCACTTCACGATCCCGGCTGCGGCGTTCGACCCGGCCGAGGAGCTGGCCTTCGACGGCTCCTCGATCCGTGGTTTCCAGGCCATCCACGAGTCCGACATGGCGCTGCGCGCGGACCTGTCGACGGCTCGCGTCGACCCCTTCCGCCGGGACAAGACGCTCAACATCAACTTCTTTATCCACGACCCGATCACCGGCGAGCAGTACAGCCGTGACCCGCGCAACATCGCGAAGAAGGCCGAGGCCTACCTCGCCTCCACGGGCATCGCGGACACCGCGTACTTCGGCCCGGAGGCGGAGTTCTACGTCTTCGACAGCGTGCGCTTCAACACCGCCGCGAACGAGTCCTTCTACCACATCGACTCCGAGGCCGGCGCCTGGAACACCGGTGCGGTCGAGGACAACCGCGGTTACAAGGTCCGCTACAAGGGCGGTTACTTCCCGGCCCCGCCGGTCGACCACTTCGCCGACCTGCGCGCCGAGATCTCCCTGGAGCTGGACAAGGCCGGCCTGCAGGTCGAGCGCCAGCACCACGAGGTCGGCACGGCCGGCCAGGCGGAGATCAACTACAAGTTCAACACCCTGCTCGCCGCCGCCGACGACCTGATGCTCTTCAAGTACATCGTGAAGAACGTCGCCTGGCGCAACGGCAAGACCGCGACCTTCATGCCCAAGCCGATCTTCGGTGACAACGGCTCCGGCATGCACGTCCACCAGTCCCTGTGGAGCAACGGCGACCCGCTCTTCTACGACGAGCAGGGCTACGCGGGCCTCTCGGACACCGCCCGCTACTACATCGGCGGCATCCTCAAGCACGCCCCGTCGCTGCTGGCCTTCACCAACCCGACGGTGAACTCCTACCACCGCCTGGTCCCCGGCTTCGAGGCCCCGGTCAACCTGGTCTACTCCCAGCGCAACCGCTCCGCCGCCATGCGCATCCCGATCACGGGCTCCAACCCGAAGGCCAAGCGCGTCGAGTTCCGCGCCCCGGACCCGTCCTCGAACCCGTACCTCGCGTTCTCGGCCCTCCTCCTGGCCGGCCTCGACGGCGTCAAGAACAAGATCGAGCCCGCCGAGCCGATCGACAAGGACCTCTACGAGCTCGCCCCCGACGAGCACGCGAACGTCCCCCAGGTCCCGACCTCCCTCCCGGCCGTCCTCGACGCCCTGGAGCAGGACAACGAGTACCTCCAGGCCGGCGGCGTCTTCACCTCCGACCTGATCGAGACCTGGATCGACTACAAGCGCACCAACGAAATCGCCCCGATCCAGCTCCGCCCGCACCCGCACGAGTTCGAGATGTACTTCGACATCTAAGAACCCCGCAGGTCCCGCGATTTCCCGCCGGCCGTGCCCTCCCCTCGGGGAAGGCACGGCCGGCGGTCTTTCCGGGGTGTGCGGCCGCGCCGGGGGCGGTCGCCATTTCGGGCGCCGGGGCCCGCAGGGTCAGCGGGTGGTGTAGCCGCCGTTGATGAAGAGGGTCTGGCCGTTGAGCCACCAGCCGTCGGTGAGCAGGAACTTCACGTAGGGGGCGATGTCCTCGATCTTGGTGAGGTCGCCGTTCATGGACGAGGACTTGTGGTACGCGACGGAATCGTCGGTTTCGGCCGGGTAGAAGAACGGGGTGTCCATGGGGCCGGGGGCGATGTTGTTCACCGAGATGTTCCGGCCGAACAGTTCCTTGGAGAGGGCCCGGGTGAAGTGTTCGACGGGGGCCTTGCTGCCGGCGTAGACGGAGTAGAGGCCGGTGTAGGCGGCGAGCAGGGAGGTCACGATCGTGACGATGGCCCCGTCGCGCTCGATGCGCTTGGCGGCCTCGCGCATCATGAAGTACGCCGCCTTGGTGTTGACGGCGAACATCTTGTCGAACTCTTCCTCCGAGGTCTCGGTCATGGGCTTCTTGATGACCATGCCGGCCGTGTTGACCATGCAGTCGACCTTGCCGAACGTCCGCACCGCGGCGTCGAAGAGCTCCTCGACCTCGGCGACCTTCGTGAGGTCGCCCTGGTGGGCGAAGGCGTCGCCGCCGGCCTTCTTCACGTCCGCGACGGTCTGCTCCGCCTTGTCGCGGGAGGAATCGCTGTTGTAGTGGACGACGACCTTGGCGCCGTCCGGGGCGATCTCCCGGGCGACGAGGCCGCCGAGGTTCCTCGACGCGCCGCCGATGACGACGACCTTGTCCTTGAGCGTACGAGCAGGCATGGGCCTCTCCCAGTGACGACATGACGACCCTCTTGCCACGTTATGGGCAGGTTCAAGGGTTCGCATGCGGGCGGCCGGGAGAGGCCCGTGCCTTCCGTTCAGTGACCGTCAGCAGTGGGCTGCCAGGAGTTGGCTGCTAGTAGTTGGCGGCGTCGTGGATGAGGGAGCGCACGGCCCGGCACGTCGTGTCGGAGGGCGCGTGGACCCCGATGCGGACGGCGGTCGCCCGTATCCTGCGGTTGCTCGCCTGCTCCGGGCGGTACACCCCGCTGTGCAGCAGGGCGATGGCCAGGCGCATCGCCTTCAGCTGGCGGTTGTGCGCCTCGTACCAGCCGCGGGGGCGGCCCGCGGGCATCGGCTCCTTCGGCAGGGTGGCGAGGGCCGGAAGCTCCGGAGCCTCCGGAAGGTCGGGAAGAGTGGGTGCGGCAACGGCCATCGGCGTTCCTCCTGAGGGGTTCGTAACCTCTCTCGTCTGTCTTCGATTTTACTGCCCCCCACTGACAATCGCCCCAGCTCAGAAGGGATTTGAGCAGGGCAGGCGGTACGGTGTGGGGCATGGAGATCTGGATCAATCCCGCCTGTTCGAAGTGCCGCAGCGCCATCGGGCTGCTCGACGCCGAGGGCGCCGGCTACACCGTCCGCCGCTACCTCGAGGACGTCCCCGGGGAGGACGAGCTCCGCGCGCTGCTCGACCGCCTCGGCCTGGAGCCGTGGGACATCACGCGGACCCAGGAGGCCGCGGCGAAGGAGCTCGGCCTCAAGGACTGGCCGCGCGACGAGGGCGCACGCGAGCGGTGGATCGGCGCCCTCGCCGGGCACCCGAAGCTCATCCAGCGGCCGATCATCACGGCCGACGACGGGACGGCGGTGGTGGCCCGTACGGAGGAGGCCGTGCGGGAAGCGCTGTCCCGGTCGCAGGCCTCCGGCTGAGGCCGGGACCGCGGCCGGGGGCCGGGGCTCCACCGGGCGCCGTGCCGTCGCCGGCGGTATAACGGGTGGTGAGGCATGCCCCCACCCAGGAGGCGCCCGTGAAGCACATACCCGGGACCCGCCCCGGCTACCTGCCCATCGAGGACCACGGGATCATCGGCGACCTGCACACCGTCGCGCTCGTCGGCGTCGACGGCACGATCGACTGGTGCTGCCTGCCGCGCTTCGACGCGCCCTCCGTCTTCGGCTCCCTGCTCGACGCCGAGCGCGGCGGATCGTTCTCCGTCGCGGTCCGCGGCGCGGAACGCACCAAGCAGATGTACATGCCGGACTCGAACGTGCTGCTGACGCGCTTCCTCGGCCAGGAGTCCGTGGCCGAGCTGTACGACTTCATGGTCCCCGACCACCCCTCCTGCCCCTCCTCGGGCGTCCGCCAGATCGTCCGCCAGGTGAGGGTGCTGCGCGGCCGGGCCACGATCGACGTGTACTGCCGGCCCGCCTTCGACTACGGCCGGGCCCCGCACGAGACCGGCACCGTGGGCAACGCCGGAGTGATCTTCACCGGACCCGCCGGCTTCCTCGTGCTGCGCTCCTCCGTGCCCCTGACGCCCGACGGCGCGGCCGCCCGCGCGACGGTGACCCTGGAGCCCGGGCAGTCGCTGGAGCTCGCCGCGCAGTGGGACGGGGACGGGGCCGTACGGGAGGGCGTCCTGCGCCCGCTCGACGGTGCGGAGGCCGCCCGGCTGCTGGACAAGACGCTGCAGTACTGGGACGGCTGGCTGCGCCAGTCGCAGTACCGGGGCCGCTACCGCGAGGCGGTCGAGCGCTCGGCGCTGGCCCTGAAGCTGCTCGTCCACCAGCCGACCGGCGCCCTGGTCGCCGCGCCGACCACGTCCCTGCCCGAGGCGCCGGGCGGCGGCCGCAACTGGGACTACCGCTACACCTGGATCCGGGACGCCGCCTTCACCCTCTACGCGCTGATGCGGCTGGGCTTCACCGAGGAGGCCGCCGCCTTCATCGACTGGCTCCACCGGCGCTGCGTGCAGGCCCCGCCGGGCACCGGGCTGCAGGTGCTGTACGGCATCGACGGCCGCGCCGACCTGCCCGAGACCGTCCTGGACCACCTGTGCGGCTACCGCGGCGCGCGCCCGGTCCGCATCGGCAACGCCGCGGCCCGCCAGACCCAGCTCGACATCCACGGCGAGCTCATGGACTCCGTCTACCTGTACAACAAGCACGCCGAGCCCATCTCCTACGAGCTGTGGGAGGCGCTGGGCCGCCAGCTCGACTGGCTGCAGAAGAACTGGGAGGAGCCCGACGACGGGATCTGGGAGACCCGCGGCGGCCGGCGGCGCTTCACGTACTCCGCGCTGATGACCTGGGTCGCCTTCGAGCGGGCCATGCGCATCGCGCGGCACCGCGGCATGCCCGCCCCCGTCGAGCAGTGGCGGGACACCGCCGCGGCGGCCTACCGGTTCGTCCAGGACCGCTGCTGGTCGCCGGAGGACGGCGCCTACTGCCAGTACCCGGACTGCGGGACGCTCGACGCCTCGCTGCTGGTGATGCCGCTGGTGAAGTTCTCCGGGCCCAAGGACCCGCGGTTCCTGTCCACGGTGCGGCGGATCGAGGAGGAGCTGGTCAGCGACAGCCTCGTGCACCGCTACCGGACCGACGGCCGTGACGGCGGCGACGGGCTGGACGGCAGCGAGGGGACGTTCAACCTCTGCTCGTTCTGGTACGTGGAGGCGCTGGCCCGCTCCGGCCGGATCGGCGAGGCCCGCTACGTCTTCGAGAAGATGATCACGCACTCCAACCACCTCGGCCTCTACGCCGAGGAGATCGGGCCGGCGGGCGAGGCGCTCGGGAACTTCCCGCAGGCGTTCACCCACCTCGCCCTGATCAGCGCCGCGACGAACCTGGACCGAGCCCTCGCGGCACACCACGGCCCGGCGGCCCGGCACTGGCAGGCGGGCTGACGCCGGGCGCCGGCGCGTCACCTCAGCGGGAGCCCGAAGATCTCCTCCAGGCGCTTGACCGTCTCCGCCGGATCGCCGTCCAGGACGGTGGTCATGCCGAGGTCCTGGGCGGGCGGCAGGTTGCGGGCGGAGTCGTCGACGAAGACGCAGGTCTCGGCGGCCAGTTGCAGCTGCTTCAGGACCACCGGGTAGATCCCGGGGTCGGGCTTGCGGATCCCGTGCTGCCCGGACAGCACCACGGCGTCGTACAGGGTGTCGAAGCCGTAGCCCCGGTAGGGGTCGTAGGGGCCGGAGCCCAGGCTGTTGGAGAGGATGCCCACCTTCACGCCCGCGCGGCGGGCCGACTGGGCGGCCGCGAGCATCAGGGGCTCCGGCTTGAGGTCGGCCAGGACGCGGCCGATCAGGCCGGTGGGATCGACTCCGAGCAGGGCGGCGGTGCGCTCGTTCCACTCGGCCTGGCCGATCTCGCCGCGCTCCAGCCGGGCGTAGACCTCGCTCCCCTCCGGATCCGCCGAGATGACCTGGAGGAAGGCGTCGGGCGCGAGGCCTTCGCGCAGGCAGAAGGCCCGGGTGCACTCGGCGACCGGAGTGGTCAGGACCCCGCCGAAATCGAGAACGAGGCCCTGGCGCAGGGGCTGGGGCATGGGAACTCCTCACGGTGGGCCGGACAACCGCACCTCTTCCGAACTCATCTCTTCCAACGGATTCAACGACTCATGCGCGCGCACGACACGTGGCCCGGCACGAAGTCGTCGGCCCGCGTAAGGGAATTGATCACCTGAAGGGTGTCCGGAAGTAACCCGGGCTGATTTGATGTGGACGGCTCGTTCCCCAGCTCGCACTGGGGCACCTCGCGACCACGGTGCCCCCACCCCCCTCAGGGAGTTGCAGTGCCGATCCTCAAGCCCGCCCGCGCGGCCTCCGCGCTCGCGACCGCACTCGCCGCCGTCGCCCTCACCGCGGCCCTGCCGCAAACGGCCGCCCGGGCAAACGGTGCCGCCGCCGTACCGGAATTGAAGGTTCTGACGTACAACGTCTTTCTCATGAGCAAGAACCTCTATCCCAACTGGGGACAGGACCACCGCGCCAAGGAGATACCCGCGGCCGGTTTCTTCCAGGGCAATGACGTCGTCGTCCTGCAGGAGGCCTTCGACAACGGCGCCTCCGACGCGCTGAAGGCGAATGCGGCGGGCCGCTATCCGTACCAGACTCCGGTCGTCGGGCGCGGCAAGGACGGCTGGGACGCCACCGGCGGGAACTACTCGTCCACCACTCCGGAGGACGGCGGGGTGACCGTGCTCAGCAAGTGGCCGATCATCCGCAAGGAGCAGGTCATCTACCAGGACGCGTGCGGTGCGGACTGGTGGTCCAACAAGGGCTTCGCCTACGTGGTGCTGAACGTCAACGGCACGAAGGTGCACGTGGTCGGTACGCACGCGCAGTCGACCGACAGCGGATGCAAGGCGGGCGAGGCGGCCGCGGACCGGGCCAAGCAGTTCCGGCAGATCGACGCCTTCCTCGACGCGAAGAACATTCCCGCGGGCGAGCAGGTGATGGTGGCCGGCGACCTGAATGTGGACGCGCACGGGAGCGAATACACGGCCATGCTCGCGAACGCCGATCTCGCCCCGGCGGCGGAGCGCACCGGGCACCCGTACTCCTTCGACACGAAGGAGAACTCCATCGCCGCCTATCGCTACCCCACGGACGGGCGCGAGGACCTGGACCACGTCCTGCACCGCAATGGCCATGCCCGTCCGGGGAACTGGAAGAACACGGTGGTCAAGGAGGCCTCGGCGCCGTGGACCGTCTCCAGCTGGGGCAAGGAGTACACCTACACCGACCTCAGTGACCACTATCCGGTAATCGCCGGAAACTCCTGAACGGGACGGCCCGGCGCGGCCTAGGGTGACCGCATGGACGCACCCGAGTACCCGCCCAAACCCCGGCCCGGCGACCGCGTTGCGGTGATCTCACCGTCCTCGGGGCTGCCGGGCCTCTTCCCCGTCCCGTTCGAACTCGGGCTGCGGCGGCTGGAGTCGGAATTCGGGCTGCGCCCGGTGGAATATCCGACGACCCGGAAAATGGGGTCGGCCCCCGCCGAGCGGGCCGCCGATCTGCACGCGGCCTTCGCCGACCCGGGCATCACGGCGGTGTTCGCCAGTATCGGCGGCGACGACCAGATCACGGTGCTGCCGCTGCTGGACCGGGAGCTCGTGCGGGCGCACCCCAAGCCGTTCTTCGGGTACAGCGACAACACCGCGCTGCTGGCCTGGCTGAGTGCCACGGGGATCGTCGGGTACCACGGCTGCAGCGTGATGGCGGAGCTCGGCCGGCCCGGTTCGCTGCACCCGCGGACGGCGGCCTCGCTGCGGGCCGCGCTCTTCACCCCCGGGCCGTACGAGCTCACGGCGCCCGGCGCCTCGAACGACGTCGACCGCCCCTGGGACGACCCGAAGACCTTCGCGAGCGAGCCGGTGCTCGCGCCCTGCGACGAGTGGTCGTGGCGGAACGCGGGCCGCGCGGTGGAGGGCGTCGCGTGGGGCGGCAACATCGAGGTGCTGTCGTGGCTGCTGATGGCCGACCGGGAGATCGGGGCTCCCGAGGCGTACGAGGGCCGCGTGCTGTTCCTGGAGACCTCGGAGGAGCTGCCCTCCGCCGGGGATGTTTTTCGCATTCTTCGCAATATGGGCGAACGGGGACTGCTGCGGCAGTTCTCCGCGCTGCTGATGGGGCGGGCGAAGGCGTGGTCCTTCGACCGGCCCCTGAACCGCGAGGCCGGTGCCGCGTACCGGCGGGAGCAGCGGGAGGCGGTGGAGCGGGCGCTGGACACGTACGCGCCCGGGATGACGGCGGTGTTCGACGTGGACCTGGGGCACACCGATCCGCAGCTGGTGATCCCGTACGGGGGCGTGGTGCGGGTGGACGGGCCGGCGCGGCGGATCACGGTCACGTACTGACGGCCGTCCGGCCGCACCGCCCCGGCCCGGTCGCCGGGGCCGCGGCGCCCCGCACCGCGCCCCGCACCGCGCCCCGCACCGCTCCGCCATCCGGAGCCGATTGCTCCGTATTCGCCGGGGCGTTCACGGTGGTCCGCATCACGCCAGGATTGCGTATCCGCGGCCCCTCCGAGTCTGCTGTCCCGTCGCAGGTCATGCTTCAATAGGGGCATGGCCAGCTTCCAGAACACCGCGACGGGTCGCAGCGACCTCGAGCCCTTCTGGCCTTCCCGTCAGCACGACGACTTCGACCGAGTGTGTTGCCGCGCGACTTCCGCGCAGGCCCTCTCCTCCCGCTGACCCCCACGTCGAAGTCAGCCGCCGGTCCCCGGTTCCGGCCAACGGCCCCGCGCACACGCACGTCCCCTCGACGGTCTCTCGCGCGAAAGAGCTGAGCTCTCCATGACGAACCTCCGTACCCTGACCGTGCCCGCCCCGTCCGTCTCGGCCACCGCCACGGCCCCGTCCACCGCCGTGCACCCCGCCCACCCGTCCCATACCGCGCACCGCCACCGGCTCCGGGCCGTCGCCCCGGACGAGGTGCCGCCGGTCGCCGAGCTGCTGCACTCCGGTGCGGCCACCTGGATGCCGGCGCCGCAGCACACCCTGCCCACCCTGCCGGGCCAGCCGCCGATGATCGGCTACCTGGTGCTGGTGCCGGCCGAGCAGCAGCAGGCCCCCGAGGCCGCGCCCGCCGCCACCCACGGGGACGCCCTGGTGAGCATCGACCCGGAGCAGCGCACGGCCAGCGTGGCCGGGCGCCCGCTCGACCTCACGTACCTGGAGTTCGAGCTGCTGGCCCACCTCGTCGCGCACCCCCACCGGGTGCACACGCGCGACCAGTTGGTGACCACGGTGTGGGGTTACGGGCACGTGGGCGACGGCCGGACCGTGGACGTGCACGTGGCCCGCCTGCGCCGCAAGATGGGTGCCGAGCACCGCGCCTCGATCGTCACCGTCCGCCGCGTCGGCTACAAGTACGCGCCGCCGGTCGGCTACTGATCTTCCCCCCCCTCCCCCGGAACCGGGAGACCGAAGGCCGGATCCGAGGCCGGGTCCGAAACCGAGGCCCGGGGGGTGGGGCTAGCCACACCCCCCGCCGGGGCGGTGCCCCCAGTGACGATCATGCGGCGGCCGCCCAGACTGGTTCCCGGGCCCGGGAAACGGGCCCGGGAGCGCACGCGGGGGTACACCGGATGAAGATCAGCAACGCACTGCCGGCCGCTGCCCGCGGCCTGTGGCTGGCGGTCTTCGGCATGGCGGTGTCGATCGTGCTGTTCACGCTCACCGTGGTGTCGCTGGTCTTCACGGTGCTGGGGATCGGCCTGTTCACCACCCCCGTGGCGCTGGCGGGCGTACGGGCCCACGCGGCGCTGCGGCGCCGGCAGGCACGGGCGTGGGCGGACGTGGAGATCCCCGATCCGTACCGGCCGCTGCCCGCCCGGCGCCCCGGCCTCGCAGGCCGGGTGGAGCACTGCACGGCCCTGCTCAAGGACCCCGCCACCTGGCGCGACCTGCAGTGGCTGCTCGTGGACGCGACGGCGGGCGCCTTCCTGGCCCTCCTGCCGGCCACCCTCCTCCTCTACCTCCCCTGGGGCGTCGTGCTGGCGCTCGGCGTCTGGAAGCCGATCGTCCGGGCGGACGGCACCCAGTGGTACGCCTTCCTCCCGGTCACCGACCAGTTCACCGCCGACCTGGCGGCCGGCCTCGGCTGCGTCCTGGCCGTCCTGGCCCTCTTCGTCGGGCACCCGCTGCTGCGCCTGCACTTCCTGCTGGCCGGGCAGCTGCTCGCGCCGGGGGCGGCCACCCTCCGCGAGCGCGAGCTGGCGCGCCGCGTCGACCGGCTCACCGAGACCCGGCACGACGCCGTGGACGGCTCCGCCGCCGAGCTGCGGCGCATCGAGCGCGACCTGCACGACGGGGCGCAGGCCCGCCTGGTCGCGATGGGGATGAGCCTCGGCACCGTCGAGGCGCTGATCGAGACGGACCCGGCCCGCGCCAAGCAGCTCGTGGCCGCGACCCGCGCCGACTCGGCCGAGGCCCTCACCGAGCTGCGCGACCTGGTGCGCGGCATCCACCCGCCGGTGCTCGCGGAGCGCGGCCTGGGCGACGCCCTGCGGGCCCTCGCGCTGCGGATGCGGATGCCCGTCGAGGTGGACGTCGAGCTGGCGGGCCGGGCCGCGGAGCCCGTCGAGACGGCGGCGTACTTCGCGGTGAGCGAGGTGCTCACCAATGCCGCCAAGCACGCGGGTGCCCGGCAGGTGTGGGTCGACGTGCACCACGCCGAGGGCATGCTGCGGATAGCGGTCACCGACGACGGCCGCGGCGGGGCCGTCGCACCGGGCGGCGGCCCGGGCGCCCCGGGCGCGGCCGCGGGCTCCGGGCTCGCGGGCGTCGAGCGCCGCCTCGGCACGCTGGACGGGGTCCTGGCCGTCAGCAGCCCGGCCGGCGGCCCCACGATGGTGACGATGGAGATCCCCTGCGCCCTGCGGTGACGAGCCGCCGCGGGATCTGCCCGCACCCGGTTCCCGGACGGCCCCTGCGGGACCGGCGACGGCGGGGGCGAACCGCCCCTGCCCGCCGGGCCGTCGAGGGGCGCCCGCTCCCCCGCCGATGACGATGGAGTGCCCGTGCGCGTTGTGCTCGCCGAAGACCTGTTCCTGCTGAGGGACGGCCTGGTCCGGCTGCTGGAGGCGTACGGCTTCGAGATCGCCGCGGCCGTGGAGAGCGGCCCCGAGCTCTCCCGGGCCCTCGCCGGGCTGCGGCCGGACGTGGCGGTGGTGGACGTACGGCTGCCGCCGTCGTTCACCGACGAGGGCCTGCAGTGCGCCCTCGCGGCGCGGCGGGAGGTGCCGGGCCTGCCGGTGCTGGTGCTGTCCCAGCACGTGGAGCAGCTGTACGCGCGGGAGCTGCTCGCCGACGGCAGCGGCGGCGTCGGCTACCTGCTCAAGGACCGGGTCTTCGAGGCCGGCCAGTTCGTGGACGCGGTCCGCAGGGTCGCGGCGGGCGGCACCGCCATGGATCCGCAGGTCATCTCGCAGCTGCTGTCCCGGCGGGAGCAGGAACGCCCGATGGGCGGGCTGACGCCGCGCGAGCGCGAGGTGATCGAGCTGATGGCGCAGGGCCGGTCCAACGCGGCGATCGCCGTGCAGCTGCGGGTCACCGAGCGGGCGGTGGCGAAGCACACGTCGAACATCTTCGGCAAGCTCGGCCTGCCGCCGTCCGACGACGACAACCGCCGCGTCCTCGCGGTGCTGGCGTACCTCGACCGGGGTGATCCCGGCTGGGGCCGACCGGCCCACCGGCACCCCGGGCGGGGCTGAACTCCGAGCGCGTCCCGTTGCTCCCGCAGGGGACGGCGGTTAACGTGCGCCGCGCACGCGTCCGTTGTCGCATTCGGCACAGTGGGGAGCGCCATGACCGATCAGCCGGCCCTTCAGTCGACCGATCAGCCGAACCCGTCGAGACGCCTGCTGCTGGGGGCCGCCGGCGCGGTCGGGGCCGGAGCCGCCCTCGCCGCCCGCACACCCGCCCGGGCCGCCGCCCGCGCGCCCTTCGACACCGCCCCCGCGAAGGCGGCGCTCGTACGGCTGCTGGGCGGGCACGCGGAGCAGTTCCGGCTCGCCCCGCTCGCGGCCGCCGGGGACGGGGACCGGTTCGAGGTCACCGGCCGCACGGGGCGGATCGAGGTGGCCGGGACGAGCCCGGCGGTGCTGCTGACGGGCGTGCACTGGTACCTCAAGTACGTGTGCGGGGCGCACATCACCTGGAGCGCCCGCCACGTCGACCTGCCGCGCAGCCTGCCTGCCCCGGCCCGCCCGCTGAAACGATCCACCACCCTCCGGCACCGCTTCGCCCTCAACGACACCAACGACGGCTACACCTTCCCGTACGCCGACTGGGCCTACTGGGAGCGGATGATCGACGTCCTGGCCCTGCACGGCTGCAACGAGGTCCTGGTGATAAGCGGGCACGAGGCGGTCTACGAACGCGTCCTGCGCGACTTCGGCTACACCGACGCCGAGGCCCGCGGCTGGCTGCCCGCCCCCTCCCACCAGCCGTGGTGGCTGCTGCAGAACCTCAGTGGCTACGGCGGCCCGCTCAGCCGCAGGCTCATCGACGCGCGCGCCGCCCTCGGGGCCCGGATCACCGCCCGGCTGCGCGAGCTGGGCATGGCGCCCGTCCTGCCCGGCTACTACGGCTCCGTGCCCGAGGGCTTCGCCGCGCGCAACGCGGACGCACGCGTCGTCCCGCAGGGCATCTGGCACGGCTTCCGGCGACCGGACTGGCTCGACCCGCGCTCCGGCGCGTTCGCCGCCGTCGCCGCGTCCTTCTACCGCCACCAGGAACGCCTCCTCGGCCCCGCGCGGCACTTCAAGATGGACCTGCTGCACGAGGGCGGCGCCGCGGGCGACGTGCCCGTCGCGGCCGCCGCCCGCGCCGTCGAGAGGGCCCTGCGCACCGCGCACCCCGAGGCGACCTGGGTGATCCTCGGCTGGGAGGACAACCCGCTGCCCGAGCTGCTCGGCGCCGTCGACCGGCAGCGGATGCTGATCGTCGACGGCATCTCCGACCGCTTCAAGGGCGTCACCGACCGCGAGAAGGACTGGGGCGGCACCCCGTACGCCTTCGGCAGCATCCCGAACTTCGGCGGGCGGACCACGATCGGCGCCAAGACGCACGTGTGGGACGAGAAGTTCTTCGCGTGGCGCGACAAGCCCGGCAGCGCCCTGGCCGGCACGGCGTTCATGCCGGAGGGCGCCGACCGCGACCCCGCCGCCTTCGAGTACTTCTCCGAGCTGGCCTGGCTGGAGCGGGCGCCCGACCGGGCACAGTGGTTCGCCGCGTACGCCGCCTTCCGCTACGGCCGTGCGGACAAGGCGGCGCAGGAGGCGTGGGCCGTACTGGGCGACACCGCCTACCGGCAGAGCGCGCCCGGACGCAGCGACCCGCACGACAGCCTCTTCGCCGCCCGCCCTTCCCTCGGCGCCGACCGCGCCGCCGAGTACGCGCCGAACGCCCCGTCCTACGACCCGGCCCGCTTCGACACCGTCCTCACCTCGCTGCTCGGCGTCGCCGCCGGCCCGCGCGGCACCGACACCTACCGCCACGACCTGGTCGACGTGGCCCGGCAGGCCGTCGCCCACCGCAGCCGGCAGCTCCTCCCCCAGCTCAAGGAGGCGTACGCGCGCAAGGACCTGACCGCCTTCCGCGCCCTGTCCGCGCTGTGGCTGAGGCTGATGCGGCTCGCCGACGACATCGCGGGGACGCACAAGGCGTTCCTGCTCGGCCCCTGGACCGCGGCCGCCCGGGCCATGGGCACCGACCCCGGCGAGGCCGCCGAGCTGGAGCGCACCGCGCGCGTCCTCGTCACCGTGTGGGGCGGGCGCGGCACCTCCGACGGCGGAAAGCTGCACGACTACGCGAGCCGCGACTGGCACGGCCTCGTCGGCGACTTCTACCTGCCGCGGTGGCGCCGCTGGCTGGAGGAGCTGGAGGACGCCCTGCGGGCGGGGCGGGCGCCGCGGGCCGTCGACTGGTACGCCATGGAGGAGTCCTGGACGCGCGAGCGCACCGAGCACGCGCAGCGGCCGGTGGGCGACCCGTACCGCACGGCGGTGCGGGTACGGGACACGCTGGCGGCCGCGCCCTACCAGGGGGCGCTCGCGGCCGCCCTGGAGCCGGCGGCCGTCGCGCCGGGCGGCACGGCGGTGCTCACCGTCTCCCTCGCCAACGTCAACGGCTTCCGCGCCACCGGCCCCGTCGCCCTCGCCGTCTCCGGCCTCGCGGCCGCCGCGCAGGGCCCCACGTCGCTGCCGCGCCTGGACCCCGGGGCCACCGGCTCGGCCCGCTGGCGCGTCACCGCCCCCGCCGCCCCGCTGGAGCGGCCGCTGCAGCCCCTGCCGTACGAGGTGAGCGCGTGCTACGGGCCGCAGGGCGAGGAGCCGGTGCGGGCCGTGCGCTCCGGGACGCTCTTCCTGGCCGGGCCCCTGGCCCCCGGGTGGCGGACGTTCACCAACAACGGCGCCGTCTTCGGCCAGTTGGGCGCGGACCGCTTCGCGATCGACGGCTCGGGCGACGACCTGTGGAGACGGACCGAGGAATTCGGTGCGGTGTACCGGGCGGGCGCCCTGGCGGCCGGCGCGGCCGCCCGGGTGCGCGTCCTCAGCCAGACGGACACGGGAAGCTGGGCGCGTACGGGCATCCTCGTGCGCAACGCCCTCGGCACGCCGTGGTCGGCGGGGGCCGTGAACCTGGCGGTGACGCCGGGGCAGGGCGTCGTGCTGTCCTACGACGCCGACGGTGACGGCACGTTCGAGACCTACCGCCAGGTGAAGGGCGTCCGCGCCCCGGTCTCCCTGCGCCTCACCCGCACCGGGAGCGGCACGTTCGACGCGGAGTACGCCACGGACGGCGAGACGTGGCTCCCGGTCGCCACGGCGACGGTGCGGGGTGCTGCCGCGTGGCAGGACGTGGGGTTGTTCCTGACGGCGGGCAACGACGGCAGCGGGGCGCGGGGGACCGCGCAGTTCGCGGACTGGGCGGTGGACGCGTAGGCCGGTCCGGCACCGCCGGATGCCGCCGTCGTGGTGGAGCGCCGTTGCGGCGGGAATCCTCCTGCCTGCGGCAAGTACCCCCGCACGGCTCTGGCCCGGGCCGCGTTCCCGGGTGACCATGGGCCGGTGATTTCCTTGCCCCGCATGTCTCAGGTACGCCTCGCGCCCGTCTACGTCGGCGGGCTGCTCGCCGGTTCGTACGCCGTGCACCGGATGCTCACGCCCGCCGCGCGCGAGCGCGTCCTGCGCCGGTGTTCGACCAATGTCGACAATCTCGACGCCGGGCGCTGGGACACCCTGGCGACCAGCGCGCTCCTGACCGAGGGGCCGCTGGAACTGCCCTACGCGCTGCTGCTCCTGGCGGTGCTCGGGTACACGGAGTACGCGTACGGCGCCTGGTGGGCGGCGGGCTCGTTCGTCCTCGGGCACGTGGGCGCGTCGCTCCTGGTCTACCGGGGGCTGCGCGCCGTGCGCGCCCCCGCGCGCACGCGGTCCGCGACCGACGTCGGCCCGAGCTACGGGTATTACGCCGCCCTCGGCACGCTGGGCGCACTCCTCCCTCGGGGCGCGGCCCGCACGGGCGCGTACGCGGCCCTCCTGGCCCTCTGCGCCCGCCCCCTCCTGCACCGCCGCCCGGCCTTCACGGACGCGGGGCACCTGGCGGCCCTGGGCCTGGGAATCGGCCTGGGGCTGGGGTGCGAGCGCGGGCTCGCTCTCCGTTCGGCACAATAACGATAGATAAACGGTAGATATCTGATCAATATCAGACACGCTGTGCGCTACAGACACAGGAGACGCCCGCATGCCGCAGTTCGACGCCTCGACGATCATCAACCTCCGGGACCTCGGAGGCATCGCGCTGGCCGGCGACTCCGCCGTCCGCCCCGGCCTGCTGCTGCGCTCCGGCCAGCTCGACCGGCTCGACCCCGCCGCGGACCCGGCGGTCGCCGCCCTCGGCATCCACACGGTCGTGGACCTGCGTACCGAGCACGAGCGCGAGGAGCGGCCCGACCAGGTGCCGGACGGCGCCCGGCTGATCGTCGCGGACGTCATGGCCGACAGCGCGGCGGCCCGCGCGGCCGCCGGCGACGACGTGCCGGCCAGGCTCGACTCCGTGCTGGGCAATCCCGCGATCGCCGAGGAGCACCTGGGCAACGGCAAGGCCGAGAAGCTGCTGTGCGAGTCGTACCGTGCCTTCGTCTCCTCCGAGTCCGCCTGCTCCGCCTACGGCCGCCTGCTGTCCGCGCTCGCCGAGCCGGACTGCGGCCCGCTGCTCTTCCACTGCACGGCGGGCAAGGACCGCACCGGCTGGGCCGCCGCCGTGATCCTGCTGCTCCTGGGCGCGGACGAGGAGGCGGTCCGCGCCGAGTACCTCGCGGTGAACCCGGCCGTGCGCACCGCCTTCACCCCCCTCATCGACCGCTTCACGACGGCGGGCGGCGACCCGGAGATCGCCGACGCGATCCTGGGCGTGCGCTCCGCCTACCTCACGGCGGCGCTGGAGGAGATGGACCGCGCCTACGGCGGGGTGGAGGCCTACGTCCGCGACGGCCTCGGCCTCCCCGACGACGCCGTCGACCGCATCCGCGCGCGCTGCATCGCCTGACGCAGCAGCACCGGGGGCCCCACCCAAGGGTGAGGTGACCATCTCACCATTCACTCGTTCTACGGATCGTGGAGCAGCAAGCAACAGCCCCCCGCCCCCTCCCCTCCCCCGTCGACGTCGAGCAGGCCGAGGCCGCGCTCATCGAGCACTACCCGCGCCTGGTGCGCCTCGGGTATCTCGTCCTGCCGCCGTCGCTGGGCCGCAACCGCCGTGTGCTGACCGCGCACGCCCTCGCCCAGCGGGCCCTGCCGCGCAACCGCGTCGCGGCGGGCGAGCAGTCCGGTCTGCCGGTGCCGCCGCCGCGCGGCCCCGACGGCTCCCCCGCCGACCCCGGCTACGCCTATGTACGGCTGCGGGTCCTGCGGGCGGCACTGGAGGCCGGCCGGCCGCGCGGGCGCTGGCAGTTGCCGCGCCCCGGCCAGCTGCCTCCGCTGCTGCCGCAGGTGTGGGGCCTGCGGCTGTTCCCCCGCTCGGGCGGGGCCGACGAGCTCGCGCTGGACCAGGCCCTGTCCGCCCTGTCGGGCCCCGGCCGCGCGGCGTACGTCCTGCGCGCCCTGGAGCTGCCCGCCGACCGTGACGTCCGCCAGGTGCTGGCGGCGGCGGGGGTGGAGGATCCCGGGGCCGCCGTCCTCGAAGCGGACGGGCTGCGCGCCCCCGCCGGCAGCCGGGACGCCTCGCTGCTGGAGTCGATGGAGTTCGACCCCTGTTCCCTGCAGGCCCGCCCGACGGACCTGATGCGCCGCCGCCAGCACACCCGGGCAGCCCTCGCGGCCCTGGCGGCGGCCGCCGTGTGCGGGATGCTCCTGGCACTGCCGGGCGACGGCTGGGGCCCCGACGGGGCGGCCGCCCCGCCCTACGCACAGAACGCCGCGGCGCAACAGGCCCTCGACCCCGCCAAGTTGACGAAGGCCGCGCCGGGCGCCTGGAAGACCGCCGACCGCCCCGGCTTCGCCGCCTGGCCCGCCCGCGGCGACCGCCTCGGCGACCGCGAGCTGCTGCACCGCGCCCTCGCCGTGTGGGCGCGGCCCGGCCGCTCGGTCCGGGTGACGGCCACGCCCGGCACCCCGTCGGGGCCGGCCGCGGGCCCGCCCCAGCTGCTGTACGCGGGCGAGGTCGGCCAGGCCGCGGTCGTCCTGCTCCACGACGGGCTGCGCGTCGTGCGCTACGCCGAGTCGAAGAGCGGCGGCGGGGCCGCCGCCCTGGACTTCGCCCGGACCGACGCCGCGGACGCCGACACCGCGACGGCCGTCGTCGTGGGCCGCGCCGACAACAACGTCCGCTACCTGACCGCCCCTTGGGTCGACGAGGTCTCCGTGCGCGACCTCCTCAAGCCCGGCGAGGCGCCGATCCCGCTCCGCCGCGGCGCCGACGGCGTCACGGACCCGACGCCCAGCCCCGCCCCCACCAGCGACTGCCACGGCTGGCCCGCCCTGCAGCTGGGCGGCCGCCTCGTCACCGACCTGGGCGAGCTGACGCCCGCGCGCCTGACCACCGGCACCCCCGCCGCCCCGCGCGACGTCAGCGACCGGGCCCGGGCCGGCTGGGCCCACGCCGCCTGCCACCTGCAGACCATGCGGGGCCAGGGCGTGCGCGCGGTCAACGCCTGGCCGTACGCGGTGCAGCAGCTGCCCGGCGGCGCCGGCAGCGCCGAGTGGACGTGCGCCAGGGCCGAGACCTGGCGGGGTGCGGGCAGCCGGGCACTGGGACTGTTCCAGGTGCCGGGCGCGCGGACCGCGGCGCCGAGCACCGTCGTCGCCCGCGCCGAGGACACCCCCGCCTGCGGCGCCCGCGACCCGCACGTCCTCGCGGGCGTCCTGTGGAAGTCGGCCGCGGGCACGTGGTACGCCCTGGCGGCGGCAGGAGGCGGCGACGTCCAGTCGGTCACGGCCTCGGGCGGGGTCCGCGGCAGCGCCCCCGGCGACCGGCTGGCGGTTCCGGCCAGGGCCGGGGCCCAGGCCGAGCTGAGCGCGCGCCTCGCCGACGGACGGCGGATTTCCACTCTGCGATAGCGGCGCTCCAGTAGCTGAAATGGAGTCAGCAGGCCGGAAACCAGAGGAGAATGACGGTTTCCGGTCTGCCCTAAGATGACCGCCATGAAGACCGGGATACGTCGCAGGATGGGTGTCGAGCAGCGCCGTGAGCAGCTGATCTCGGTCGCGCTCGAGCTGTTCGGGCACCGTTCCCCGGACGACGTCTCCATCGACGAGATAGCAGCCGCGGCCGGGATCTCCCGGCCGCTCGTCTATCACTACTTCCCCGGGAAGCAGAGCCTCTACGAGGCCGCGCTCGGCCGCGCCGCGCAGGAGCTGTCGGCCCTCTTCGAAGAGCCCCGCGAGGGCCCCCTCGGCGCCCGCCTGCTGCGGGTGATGGGCCGCTTCTTCGACTACGTGGAGGAGCACGGCACGGGCTTCGCGGCCCTCATGCGCGGCGGCCCCGCGGCGGGGTCCGGCAGGACGTGCGCCATGATCGACGGGGTGCGGCGGGCCGCGTACGCCCAGATGCTCGACCACCTGGGCATCCCCGCCCCCGGGCCGCGCCTGGACCTCGCCCTCCGGTCCTGGATCTCGCTCACCGAGACCACGGCCCTGCTCTGGCTCGACGGCCGCCGCATCCCGCGCGGCGAGCTGGAGCTGCAACTCGTCCACGCCTTCGCGGCGCTCGCGGCCGTCAGCGCCGCCCACGACGACGACATGGCGGCCGTCCTGCACCGCATCGTCGAGGACGAGCCGGTCCACGGGCCGTTCTCCGACCTCGTGAACCGGCTCGGCGGGGTGGCGCCCCGGCCCCAGCCCCAGCCGTCCTGACCTGCCGTCCTGACCTGCCGTCCTGACCCTCCGTCCCGACCCGCTAGCCGGCCCTGAAGACGGCGACGGTCCGGGCCGGGACGGTGAAGGTGCCCGTCGCGGGTGCGCAGGCAGCGGCCTTGACGGTCTCGTCCGCTCCGGCCGCCTGCACCGGGTGCAGGGCGCAGGGCCGCCCGGCGAGGGCCGCGATGTGCTGGTCCTGCCGCTGCGGAGTGGCGTTGAGGACGACGACCAGGCCGCCCAGGCGCATCGTGACGACGCCGGGCGTCTCGTCCGGGCCGGACAGCGGGAAGGACAGGGCCTCCTGGACGGCCCCGGCGGTCGCCAGGCCGAAGGCCTTCTCGGTCGTACGGATCCGCAGCAGGTCGCGGTAGGCGGCGGAGGCCGCCTCGACGGGGCCGCAGCCGGCCTTCAGCGCCGGGTCGGCGAGGAGCGGCCGGGCGTGGTCCCACTTGGAGGCGTTGTCGCGCGCCGGGGGCAGGCCGCGGCCGAAGCCGTTGCCGGCGGCGCAGTTCCACTGGATGGCGTTGAACCAGTCGCCGCTGTCGTAGGAGTTGCGGTCCAGCGACTTCGAGCGGAGCCGGTCCGTGCCGGCCTGGGAGAGCGCCGGGCCCTGGGACAGCGCGGCCGTGGCCATCGCGAGGACCTGCATGCGCGCCCGGTCGGCGGGCGACGTGCCCTGCGGGAGCTTGAAGGCGAGCGCGTCGTAGAGGGTTTCGTTGTCGTGGGCGTCGGCGTAGGCGAGGGCGTCCCCGGGGGCGGCGGCGTAGCCGGCCGGCGAGCCGTTGTAGTCGACGTCGGCGCCGCTGACGCTGCGGCCGGCGGAGTCGGTGAAGCGGTAGCCGGCGAGGTTGCCCGTCAGGCCGACCTTGATGAGGTCCTGCGCGTGCAGGAGCCGGGCGCGCTGCTCCGCCGGGGTGCCCTGCGGGGCGCCGTTGGGGTCGGTGAACAGCCCGGAGGCGAAGCCCTGGACGCGGGGGTCGGCGTCGAAGGGGCCGCCGCCGCGGACGGCGTCGCGGGCCCGGTCGGAGAAGGTGGCGATGCCCGTGCCGGCCATGTTCTTCTGCGTGGCCTGGACGAAGCGCGCGTCGTTCGCGGCCTCGCCGAAGTTCCAGCCCTCGCCGTAGAGGATCACGGACTTGCCGTCGACGCCGTCCCGGGCCGGGGTCAGGGCGTCGAGGGCCTTGCGCACGGCCAGGACGTTCGCCTTGGGGTGGTGGCCCATGAGGTCGAACCGGAAGCCGTCGACCTTGTACTCCTTCGCCCACGTGACCACGGAGTCCACGACGAGCTTGCCCATCATGGCGTGCTCGGGGGCGGTGCCCGCGCAGCAGGTGGAGGTCGCGACGCCGCCGTCGTCCAGGAGGCGCTGGTAGTAGCCGGGCACGATGCGGTCGAGGACGGACTTGTCGTCCTGGCCGGAGGCGGCGGTGTGGTTGTAGACGACGTCCATGACGGTCCGCAGCCCGGCACCGGCCAGCCCCTGGACCATCCGCCGGAACTCGAGGGTGCGGCCGGGACCGTCCGGGTCGGAGGCGTAGGAGCCCTCGGGGACGGTGTAGTGCAGCGGGTCGTAGCCCCAGTTGTACGCGTCGCGGGCGGCGGCCTTGCCGGTGCAGTCCTGCTGGCGGTCCGAGTCGGCCGGGAGCGCGGCGAGGTCGCAGGGCGGGGTCGCCTGGTCGGCGCGCCGCTCGGGGACGGTCGCGAAGTCGAAGGCCGGGAGGAGGTGGACGTAGGAGGTGCCGGCGCCGGCGAGCGACGTCAGGTGCCTCATGCCGGGCGAGGACCGGTCGGTGAAGGCGAGGTAGTCGCCCTTCGGGGAGAAGTCCCGGATGTGCAGTTCCTGGATCTGCGCGTCGCGCAGCGGAACGGCCTTCGGCTTGCGCAGGCCGCGCCAGCCCGCCGGGGCCAGGGCCGGGTCCGCGAGGTCGGTGACGAGGCTGCGGGCCGAGTCGGCGGTCAGGGCGGTGGAGTACGGGTCCGTGACGCGGTTGGTGACCACCTTGCCGGCGGCCGGGGCGTGGACGGTGACGGCGTAGCGGTACGGCTTGCCGGTCCAGTCGCGGCTGCCTGTGGCGCTCCAGACGCCGCTGTTGTCGTCGCGGTGCATCGGCACGGTGCGGCCGTCGAGTTCGAGCGCCACCCGGCGGGCCGTGGGGGCCCAGACGGAGAGCGTGGGGCGGCCGTCGCGGAAGGACGGGCCGAGGGCCGCCTTGCCGGCGGCGGACGCGTACAGGTCGTCGAGCACGCCGGGTATCTGGACGCCGGTGGCGACGTCGCCGGCGACGGCCGTGAGGGCGCCCTTGAGCGCGGCCTTCTCCTGGCCGGGGGTCGCGCTGACGCGGTAGGCGTCGTATCCGGCGAGGTGGGGGTACTTCGCCCGCTGGGCGGGGGTGAGGCCGCCGGGGGTTGCCGTCAGCTCGAAGCTGCCTCTGTCGTGCAGGAGGTGGTGGGGGCGGGCCGGGTCGCCCAGGCCCTTGGGCCAGGCGAGTGTGGTGCGGTCGATCCACTGGACCTTTGCCCCTGTCGGGGGTGGGGTGGCGGCGGTGGCCGTGCCGCCGCCGGCGAGTGGCACGAGGGCACCTATGGCTGCTGCCAATGCGGCCAGTCGTTTCACGGAGAGCTGCTCCTTCGCCTGAGGTCAAAGATGGAGGTCTCCCCTGACCCGCCCCTTCCCGTAACCGGGGGCAAGCCCCCGGACCCCCGTATCGCGCTGAACGCGCTCGTCCTCAAGCGCCGGACGGGCTGATTGGTGGCCGGGAAGGGGCGGGTAGGGGAAAAATCAACCGCACGTACGCGCCCCGGCATGCAACGCCAGCGCCGTGTTGGACGCCACGGTCGCCGTGAAGCGGCCGTTCGCGTCCACCGTCACCCGTCGCCCGCTCTGCACGTCGCAGTAGTCACCCCCGGGAAGCCCCGTCTCGAAGGTGCGCGTCAGCGCGGACTTCTCGTGGTTGACCACCACGTAGCCCTTGTCGCCGCGCCCGAACGCGACGGCCTGGTACCCGTTGTCCCACCAGTTGCCGACCGCCGTGCCCCGCACGGCATTGCGGAAGCCCACCATGCTCCGGATCTCCGGCCACTTGTGCTGGCACTTCCAGCCGTCCTGCCAGCAGGCCCCCACCGCACCGCCGTTCGGCGGCCCCGCGTCGCGGTCGGTGAATTCGTAGCCGGAGTGGACGTCGGGTGAGCCGTAGGGCCAGGCGAGCATGAAGACGTTGGCGAGGGTGTAGTCGGCGCCGTCCTTGTAGCTGAGGGTGTCGCCGCCGCGTTCGGTGTCGTGGTTGTCGACGAAGACGGACGCCTGCCCGCCGGGGAGGTAGCCCCAGCCTTCGCCGTAGTTCTTGAGGTAGGCCAGCCGTTCGTGCCGGAAGACCCGCTTGAGGTCGCGCGCGTAGCGGAACTCCTGGGCGTCGCCGGTGCCGAGGTACTCCTCGGGCCGGACGGCTTCGCCCTCGCCGTGGATGGTCTCGTGCTTCCAGTGGACATCGGTCCGGCTCAGCCGGGACTTGATGTCCGCGAGGTCCGCCGCGGGGACGTGCTTGGCGGCGTCGATGCGGAAGCCGTCGACGCCGAGCGACAGCAGGTCGTTCAGGTACCGGGCGATGCGCCCGCGCACGTGCTCCTCGCCCGTGTCCAGGTCGGCGAGGCCGACGAGTTCGCAGTCCTGGACGTTGCGCCGGTCGCGGTAGTCGCTGACGACGGCCGTGCAGTCGTCCATGTCCTGGCGCTGGTACGTACCGGGGTAGTCGTACTTCGTATACGCGGAGCCGCCGGTTCCGGTGCCGGATCCGGCCGCCATGTGGTTGACGACGGCGTCGACGACGACCTTGACGCCCGCGTTATGGCATGAATTCACCATGTTCGCGAAGGCGGACCTGTCCCCGAGCCGGCCCGCGATCGCGTAGCTCACCGGCTGGTACGAGGTCCACCACTGCGGTCCCTGCACGTGTTCCTGCGGCGGGGAGACCTGGACGTAGCCGTAACCGGCCGGGCCGAGGGCGTCCTTGCACTCCTTCGCGACCGCGTCGTACTTCCACTCGAAGAGGACGGCCGTGACGTCCTTGCCGCCGGGCGCGGCGGCCTCCGCCCGGGGGGCACAGACCGTGACGGCGGCCGCCAGGGCAAAAGCCGCAGAAAGGGTTCTTTGGGCTGTCGCAGGCATGCGGAGCTCCTGGGGGTGGGGGATGTGCAGCAATGAAGGTTCTTGCGCAAGCCGTTCGCAAGCCATCCGGAACCTGCTGCGCACGAGACCGTACGAGCCGGGTAACGGCCGGTCAACCCCTAGGACACGAGACGGTTACCACCGAGAAATCTCGCCGTTTCGTTCTTGCAAACCCTTTCGCAAGAGATTGCAGCCTGTTACGTTCCTCCACAGCTCGGGGCCGCCCGCGACGGTCGGCCTCCTTCATGAGGAGATCCATATGCGAAGAGGCATATCGGTCGCTGCCGTCGTCGGTGTGCTGGCTCTCACCGCGACCGCGTGCGGCGGTGACGGCGGGGGCGGGAACGACGGCGCCAAGGCGGCGAGCGACCCGGGCAGTGTGAGCGGCACGGTGACCTGGTGGGACACCTCGGACGCCACCAACGAGGCACCCGCGTTCAAGAAGCTGGTCTCGGCGTTCGAGCAGAAGTACCCGAAGATCAAGGTCGAGTACGTCAACGTGCCGTTCGACCAGGCCCAGCAGAAGTTCAAGACCTCCGCCGCCACCGGCAAGGGCGCCCCGGACGTGCTGCGCTCCGACGTCGGCTGGACGCCCGGCTTCGCCCAGCTCGGCTACCTCAAGGACCTCACCGGCACGCCGGCGCTCGACAAGCCCGAGGACTTCCTGGAGGGCCCGCTGAAGAACGCGGCGTACCAGGGCAAGACGTACGGCGTCCCGCAGGTCACCGACACCCTCGGACTGCTCTACAACAAGGAGCTGTTCCAGAAGGCGGGCGTCGACAAGCCCCCGGCCACCTGGCAGGAGGTCAAGGACGCCGCCCTGAAGATCAAGGAGAAGACGGGCGCCGAGGGCATCGGCCTCAGCCCCGACAGCTACTACTCGCTGCCCTTCCTCTACGGCGAGAAGAGCGACATGGTCGACGTCGCCAAGAAGAAGATCACCATCTCCTCGGCCGCGTCCCGCAAGGGCATCGAGACGGCCGTCGACCTGGTGAAGTCCGGCGCCGCGCCCAAGCCGGCCGGCACCGACGGCTACAACGCCCTCAAGACGGACTTCAAGAACGGCAAGCTGGCGATGCTGCTCGACGGTCCCTGGGCGACCAAGGAGATCTTCGGCGGCGACGCGTACAAGTCCAAGGACAACCTGGGCATCTCGGCCGTCCCGGCCGGTTCCACGGGCACCGCGGGCGCGCCGGTCGGCGGCCACAACCTGGTGGTCTATGCCGGCTCGAAGAACTTCGACGCCTCCTACCTCTTCACGCGCTTCATGACCGACGCCGCGCAGCAGGAGCAGGTCTCGACCGGCGTGGGCGTGCTGCCGACGCGCAAGTCCGCCTACACCAAGGACGTCCTGGCCGACCCGGTGCGCAGCGCGTACCACCAGGCGCTGTCGAAGGCCCACCCGCGGCCCGCGATTCCGCAGGGCGGCGACCTGTTCACGGACTGGCTCCAGCACTACACGAAGATCCTCACGCTCAAGGAGGAGCCGAAGGAAGGGCTGGACGCCACGGCCAAGGCCTGGCAGTCCGCGCTCCTCAAGGACTACGGCATCGAGGAGTAGGGCCTGATGGCCACTGTCGTCACCAGGGTCCGGCGCTCCTTCGGCACCCACTGGTACGCGTGGGCGATGGTGCTTCCCGTCGTAATCGTCCTCGCGGTCCTCGTCGGCTACCCGCTGGGCAAGGGCGTCTACCTGTCCTTCACCGATGCCAACGAGGCGAACGTCGCGCGCACCATCGGGGTCAACCACATCGAGGCGACCTACCGGTCGGTCGGCCTGGACAACTACTGGAAGGTGCTCTCCGGGCAGGAGGGACACTTCTACTCCCGCCTCGGCTGGACGGTGGTGTGGACCGCGTCGTGCGTGTTCCTGCACTACACGCTCGGCCTCGGGCTCGCCCTCCTGCTCAACCGGCCGATGCGGTTCCGGGCGCTGTACCGGGTGCTGCTGATCCTGCCGTGGGCGGTGCCGGCCTTCGTCGCCACCTTCTCCTGGCGGCTGATGTTCAACGAGAAGTACGGCGTGCTCAACGTCTTCCTGACGAAGCTGGGCATGGACCCGGTGGACTGGCTGGGCGACGCGACGCTGCAGAAGGTGTCGGCGGTGGCGGTGAACGTCTGGCTGGGCGTGCCGTTCATGATGGTCGCGATCCTGGGCGGGCTGCAGTCCATCCCGCGGGAGCTGCACGAGGCCGCGGAGATGGACGGCGCCACCCCCTGGCAGCGCTTCCGGCACGTGACGCTGCCGGGGCTGAAGTCGGTGAGCGGGACGGTGATCCTGCTCGGCGTGATCTGGACGTTCAACATGTTCCAGGTCATCTACCTGCTGATCGGGCAGGGCGCGAGCTCCGAGAGCGAGATCCTCGTGACGTACGCCTACCGGCTCGCCTTCCAGGGCGTCCGCGACTACGCGGGCTCGGCCACGTACGGCATCCTCATCCTCTCGCTGCTGCTGGTCTTCGCCGTCTTCTACCGCCGGATGCTCACCCGACAGGAGGCCGTGCGATGAGCACCGCCCAGCCCGTACGCCCCCTCCGGCACCGCCCGCGCGAGCAGCGCTCGCGCACGGCGTCGGCCGCGCTGCACACGGCGCTGGCCGCCGCGAGCCTGGTGTCGGTCTTCCCGGTCGCCTTCATCGTCTTCGTCTCGCTGCGGGGGCGCGACGGCTGGCAGGAGCCCGCGCGGTTCGTGGGCTTCGACGTCTCCAACTACAGCCACATCCTCGGCGAGACGAAGTTCCTGACGTGGTTCGGCAATTCGGTGATCGTGGCGCTGGGGGCGACCGTCCTCGGCGTGCTCATCGCGGCGACCGCCGGCTACGCCGTCTCGCGGATGCGCTTCCCCGGTCACCGGCCGCTGATGTGGACCTTCCTGGTCGTTCAGATGTTCCCGATGGCGGTGCTGATCGTGCCGCTGTACAACATTCTCGGTGAGCTGGAACTCCTGGACTCCTACACCGGGCTGATCGTGACGTACTGCTCGATCTCCGTGCCGTTCTGCGCGTGGATGCTCAAGGGGTACTTCGACACCGTCCCCGTCGAGATCGACGAGGCGGGGCGGGTGGACGGGCTGACCCCCTTCGGGACGTTCTGGCGGCTCATCGTGCCGCTCGCCCGCCCGGGCCTGGCCGTGACCGGCTTCTACTCCTTCATCACCGCCTGGGGCGAGGTCGCCTTCGCCACCCAGTTCATGAGCAGCGAGGAGCACTACACCCTCGCCGTGGGCCTGCAGACGTTCGTCGGCCAGCAGAAGGCCGAGTGGGGCCTGATGACGGCCGCGGCCGTGCTGATCACGGTCCCGGCGGCCCTGGTGTTCTTCGTCGCCCAGCGGCACCTGGTGGCCGGCCTGACCGCGGGCGGCACCAAGGGCTGACCGCCACCGGCACCCGCTGACCTTGTCCGCCCGCCGTCGTTGACCCGTTGGGATCCACGAGATCCACCGCTTCCGCCTCCGCAACCGAATCGATAGGACGTACATGACCCAGGACCTCGCGCCCTCCGTCCGCCCGGCCGCCGCCGCCCCGTCCGAGGCCGTATCCGAGGGATGGTGGCGCAGCGCCGTCATCTACCAGGTGTACGTGCGCTCGTTCGCCGACAGCGACGGCGACGGCATCGGCGACCTGCGCGGGATCCGCGACCGCCTGCCGTACCTGGCCGAGCTGGGCGTGGACGCGGTGTGGCTCACGCCGTTCTACGCCTCGCCGCAGGCGGACGGCGGCTACGACGTCGCGGACTACCGGGCCGTGGACCCGCTGTTCGGGGACCTGTCCGACGCGGACGACCTGGTGCGGGAGGCGCACCGGCTGGGCCTGCGGGTGATCGTCGACATCGTGCCCAACCACACCTCCGACCAGCACGCCTGGTTCCGGGCGGCCCTCGCGGAGAGAGAGGGCGGTCCGGCCCGGGAGCGCTACCACTTCCGGCCGGGCCGCGGCGCGTCCGGGGAACTTCCGCCGAACGACTGGGAGTCGGTCTTCGGCGGCCCGGCGTGGACGCGCACGGCGCGCCCGGACGGCACGCCCGGCGAGTGGTACCTGCACCTGTTCGCTCCGGAGCAGCCCGACCTCAACTGGGAGAACCGGGAGGTGCGCGAGGAGTTCGAGTCCGTGCTGCGGTTCTGGCTGGACCTGGGCGTGGACGGCTTCCGCATCGACGTCGCGCACGGCATGGTCAAGGCGCCGGGGCTTCCGGACATCGGGCTGAGCGAGCAGGCGAAGCTGATCGGGGCCCAGGTGCTGCCGTTCTTCGACCAGGACGGGGTGCACGAGATCCACCGCGCCTGGCGGAAGCTGCTGGACTCCTACCCGGGCGAGCGGATCGGCGTGGCGGAGGCGTGGGCGCCCACCTCGGAGCGGCTCGCGCTGTACGTGCGCCCGGACGAGCTGCACCAGGCGTTCAACTTCCAGTTCCTGACCTGCGACTGGGGCGCCGGCGCGATGCGCGCGGTGATCGACGACTCGCTGGCGGCGACCCGCTCGGTGGGCGCGCCCACGACCTGGGTTCTCTCCAACCACGACGTGGTGCGGCACACCACGCGCTACGGCGGCGGCGAGCGGGGACTCGCGCGGGCGCGGGCGGCGGCGCTGCTGATGCTGGCCCTGCCGGGCTCGGCGTACGTCTACCAGGGCGAGGAGCTGGGCCTGCCGGAGGTCGTGGACCTGCCGGACGAGGTGCGCCAGGACCCGGCGTTCTTCCGCGGCGACGGGCAGGACGGCACGCGCGACGGCTGCCGGGTGCCGATCCCGTGGTCGGGCGGGGACGCCCCGTACGGCTTCGGGCCGGGCGGCAGCTGGCTGCCGCAGCCGGAGCAGTGGGCGGAACTGTCGGTGGCGGCGCAGTCCGGCGACCCGCGCTCGACGCTGGAGCTCTACCGCTCGGCGCTCGCCCTGCGCCACGAGCTGCCGGGGCTGGGCGACGGGGAGATGACGTGGCTGGAGGCGCCCGAGGGCGTGCTGGCCTTCGCCCGGCCGGGCCTGGTGTGCACGCTGAACACGCGCGAGGAGGAAGTGGCGATGCCGGTGCCCGGCCGCCCGGTGCTGGCCACGGCCGCCCTGGAATTCACCGGTGGTACGGTCCGTATCCCCTCTGATTCATGTGTTTGGTGGGCAGTCTGAAATGCGACCGGTAAGGTCCAGTCCCGTGACCGCACGGCTGGCCGACATCGCGGCCCAAGCGGGTGTCAGCGAAGCGACCGTCAGCCGGGTACTCAACGGGAAGCCGGGGGTCGCCGCCTCCACCCGCGAGTCCGTGCTGGCCGCGCTCGACGTCCTGGGCTACGAGCGCCCCGTGCGGCTGCGGCAGCGCAGCGCGGGCCTGGTCGGGCTGATCACGCCCGAGCTGGACAACCCCATATTCCCGGCCTTCGCCCAGGTGATAGGCCAGGCCCTGACGCGCCAGGGCTACACCCCGGTGCTGGCCACGCAGACGCCCGGCGGCTCCACGGAGGACGAGCTCACGGAGATGCTCGTCGACCGCGGGGTCTCCGGCATCATCTTCGTCTCCGGGTTGCACGCCGACACCTCGGCGGACATGCAGCGCTACGAGCGGCTGCGGGCCCAGGGCGTGCCGTTCGTGCTGATCAACGGCTTCTCGTCGAAGGTGCGGGCGCCGTTCGTCTCGCCGGACGACCGGGCCGCGGTGCGGCTGGCCGTCACCCATCTGGCCGCACTGGGGCACCGGCGGATCGGCCTGGCGCTGGGTCCGCGGCGGTACGTGCCGGTGCAGCGCAAGATCGAGGGGTTCCTGCGCAGCATGCGCGAGGAGCTGGGCATGGCGGAGGCCGAGGCCGAGCAGCTGGTGCAGCACTCGCTGTTCACGCTGGAGGGCGGTCAGGCGGCGGCAGCGGCGCTCATCGAGCGCGGCTGCACGGCCGTGGTGTGCGCGAGCGACATGATGGCGCTGGGCGTGATCCGGGCGGCCCGTCAGCACGGTCTGGAGGTCCCGCGCGACGTGTCGGTCGTGGGCTTCGACGACTCGCCGCTCATCGCCTTCACGGACCCGCCGCTGACGACGATCCGGCAGCCGGTGCAGTCGATGGGGCAGGCCGCGGTGCGCGCGCTGCTGGAGGAGATCGGCGGCACCCCGGCGCCGCACAGCGAGTTCGTCTTCCTCCCCGAACTGGTGGTTCGGGGTTCAACCGCATCGGTCCCGGAAACCCGGCCGAAAGCGGGCGAAGACCAGACTTGGGGATGATCTGCCGCAGGCCGGTTTCTGGCAGACTGTTTCCCTATGGGTGAAGCGACGGCAAGGACACTGGAAGGCCGGACGGCCGCCCCGCCACCCACCGAGGAGCGAGCGGACCGGCCGCCGGCGGATGGTGCCACTCAGCAGCGGACCGGCCTGCGGAGGCTTCGTGCTCCGCGCAGGCCGCGTCTGTGGTTCGAGGTGCTGCTGATCGCGGTGAGTTACTGGACGTACTCCCTGGTGCGCAACGCCGTTCCCGAGCAGCGGGCGGCCGCCCTCCGCAACGCGGACTGGATATGGCGGGCCGAGCACACGCTGCAGATCGCCGTGGAGAATTCGATCAACCACGCGGTGAATTCGGTGACGTGGCTGATCGTGGGCATGAACTACTACTACGCCACCTTGCACTTCGTGCTGACGATCGGCGTGCTGGTGTGGCTCTACCGATGGCATCCGGGCCGATATTCGGCCGCCCGGCTGGCCCTCTTCGCCACCACGGCCGTGGCGTTGCTCGGCTATTACCTCTTCCCCCTGGCCCCGCCCCGGCTGATGCTGGGCGAGAGCTTCGTCGACACCGTCGTGGTGCACCACACCTGGGGCTCCATGGCCTCCGGCAACCTGGCCGACATGTCCAACCAGTACGCGGCGATGCCGTCGATGCACATCGGCTGGTCCACCTGGTGCGGCGTCATCATCGCGATGGTGGCGCGCCCGGTGTGGGCGAAGGTCCTCGGCCTGCTGTATCCGCTCGCCACGCTGGTGGTCATCGTGGCGACGGCCAACCACTTCTGGCTCGACGCGGTGGGGGGCCTGCTCTGCCTCTCGTTCGGCTTCGCCGTCTCCTTCGCGTGGTTCGGTGCGACGCCCGGCCGGCTCGAGCGGCGCGTGGCCTAGCCTCGCCGGGGGCCCGGGCCGCAAAGCCCCGGGCCGCGGTTCACGCCCCGTAGAACAGCTCGTCCACGACGGCGCGGGCGCGCCGCGTCGTCCGCCGGTATTCGTCGAGCATGTCCCCCACGTGGCCCGGCTCGTAGCCGAGGTAGCGGCCCACGGCCGCGAGCTCCCGGGGCTCCGTGGGGAAGGTGTCCCCGGACCGGCCGCGCACGAGCATGACCGCGTTGCGCACGCTCGTCGCGAGAACCCACGCATCATCCAGGATGGCAGCCGCCTCCGTGCTCAGCAGCTCGGCGGCGCAGGCCGCGGCGAGCGCCTTGCGGGTGCGGGTCGTGCGCAGCCCGGGCTCGGCCCAGGCGTGCCGCAGCTGCAGCAGCTGGACGGTCCACTCCACGTCCGACAGGCCGCCGCGCCCGAGCTTGGTGTGCGTCGTGGGGTCCGCGCCACGCGGCAGGCGCTCGCGCTCCATGCGGGCCTTGAGCCGCCGGATCTCGCGCACGGCGTCCTCGCCGAGGCCCTCGGCGGGGTAGCGCAGCGGGTCGATCAGGTCGATGAACCGCTGCCCCAGCCCGGCGTCGCCCGCGACCGGCCTGGCGCGCAGCAGCGCCTGGCTCTCCCACACCAGCGACCAGCGCCGGTAGTAGGCGGCGTACGAGGCGAGGCTGCGCACGATGGGGCCCGACTTGCCCTCGGGCCGCAGGTCCGCGTCGATGTGCAGGGGCGGATCGGTCGTGGGAAGTTGGAGGAGGCGGCGCATCTCCCCCGCGACGGCGGCGGCCGCCTTGGCCGCCTCCTCGTCGGGGACGCCCTCGCGGGGCTCGTGCACGAAGAGCACGTCGGCGTCCGAGCCGTAGCCCTGCTCGTGGCCGCCGAAGCGGCCCATGCCGATGACGGCGAAGCGCGTGGGCAGGGTGTCGCCCCACTCGGCGCGCACGGCGGCGCGCAGGGCGCCCGCGACGGCGGCGGCGTTGAGGTCGGAGACGGCGTCGCCGACGGTGTCGACGCGGACGTGGGGGTCGCGCTCGCCGTTGGGCGTGCCCGCGCCCTGGGAGCCGTTGCGCTGCCCGTAGGCCCCGATGATGTCCGCGGCGGCGGTGCGGAACAGCTCGCGGCGGCGGACCCCGCGGACGGCGACGATCGCGGCCTCGGCGTCCCCGGAGCGGTTGACGGCGGCCAGCGTCTCCTGTTCGAGGGCCTCCCGGCCGCGCGGGCGCAGGCCCTCGGGGTCGCCGAGCAGGGCCACGGCCTCGGGGGCGCGCAGCAGCAGGTCGGGGGCGAGGCGGCCGGCGGAGAGCACGCGGGCGAGGTTCTCGGCGGCGGCGCCCTCGTCGCGCAGCAGCCGCAGGTACCAGGGGGTGCGGCCGAGGGCGTCGGAGACCTTGTGGAAGTTGAGCAGGCCGGCGTCGGGGTCGGCGGAGTCGGCGAACCAGCCGAGCAGGACGGGCAGCAGGGTGCGCTGGATGGCGGCCTTGCGGGACACGCCCGAGGCGAGCGCCTCCAGGTGGCGCAGGGCGGCGGCGGGGTCTGCGTAGCCGAGGGCCTGCAGGCGGTTGCCCGCCTCCTTGGCGCTGAGCCGGATCTCGCCGGGCTCCAGCTGGGCGACGGCGTCCAGCAGCGGCCGGTAGAAGAGCTTCTCGTGCAGCCGGCGCACCTCGCGCGCGTGCCGCTTCCACTCGCGGCCGAGGCCGTCGACCGGCTCCGTGCCCGGCGGCCACTGCAGCACGCGGGCGAGGGAGCGGCCGAGGCGGCGCTGGTCGGCCTCGGCCTCCGGCATCAGGTGCGTGCGGCGCAGGCGGTGGAGCTGGATGTGGTGCTCCATCGTGCGCAGGAAGCGGTAGGCGGCGTCGAACGCGGCGGCGTCGGAGCGGCCCACGTAGCCGCCCGCGGCCAGGGCGGTCAGGGCGTCGAGGGTGCCGGGGGCGCGCAGCGTGGCGTCGCCGCGGCCGTGGACGAGCTGCAGCAGCTGCACGGCGAACTCGACGTCGCGCAGGCCGCCCGGGCCCAGCTTGAGCTCGCGGTCGACCTGGCCGGCGGGGATGGAGGCGATGACGCGGCGGCGCATCTGCTGCACGTCGGGCACGAAGTTCTCGCGCTCGGCGGCCTGCCACACCAGGGGGGCGACGGCGTCCGCGTAGGCCTGCCCCAGGGCGAGGTCGCCGGCGACCGGGCGGGCCTTGAGCAGGGCCTGGAACTCCCAGGTCTTGGCCCAGCGTTGGTAGTAGGCGAGGTGGCTGGAGAGGGTGCGCACGAGGGGGCCGTTGCGGCCCTCGGGCCGCAGGTTGGCGTCCACGGGCCAGATGGTGCCCTCGGGCGTGACGTCGGAGCAGACGCGCATCATCCGGGAGGCCAGCCGCGTGGCGGCCTGCAGGGCGGGGCCCTCGGCCGTCCCCTCCTTCGCCTCCGCCACGAAGACGACGTCCACGTCCGAGACGTAATTGAGCTCCCCGCCGCCGCACTTGCCCATGCCGATGACCGCGAGCCGGCAGGCCGCGGCGTCCCCGGGCCGCTCCTCGGCGGCGATGCCGAGCGCGGCGCGCAGGGTGGCGGTGGCCAGGTCGGCGAGCTCGGCGGAGGTCTGGGCCACGTCGGTGGTGCCGCACACGTCCCGCGCGGCGATGGTCAGCAGGCAGCGGCGGTAGGCGGCGCGCAGGGCGTCCGCGGCGTCCAGCCCCGTCTCCCGGCCGACGCGCGCGCCGCCGGCCAGCGCCTTCTCGAACTCGGGGATGCCCGGGTTGAGATCGGCCGCCTCGTAGGTGACGAGCGCGTGCCAGTCGCCGGGGTGGCGGGCGAGGTGGTCGCCGAGGGCCTCGGAGGCGCCGAGGACCCCGAGCAGCCGGTCGCGCAGCGGTTTGGCGGTGACGAGCGTGTCCATCAGGGCCTGCCGGTCGCCGCCCTCCCTGGCGTCGAGCGCCTCCGCGATCCGCACGAGGCCGTGCAGCGCGAGGTCGGGATCGGCGGTGGCGCCGAGGGCGTCGAGCAGGACGGGGTCGGTGCGTCTCGCCGCGAGCGCCGGAGCCTCCAGCCGCCGCTCCGCGGCCGCCGGATCGGTGAAGCCGTACTTCAGCAGCCGGGTGTACGAGCTGCTGCGACGCCCTTCAGGCAGTGTCATCGGCACCTCTCGCTCGCGCGCTGCGGCCATGATAGCCGCGGGACCTCACGGCCCCGCGGCCCCGGCTCCCGCCTACAGCACCGGCAGCATCTTGCGCAGCTCGAACGCCGTGACCTCCGAGCGGTACTCCTCCCACTCCTGCTTCTTGTTGCGCAGGAACTGATCTCCCGGACTGCCTGCCTCGATCGATTCGCTGGAACACCGCTCTGACCAGCCTGAATGCCGTCGTTGGTCGTCGTCGTTGGTCGTCCTTGGTCACCTTCGCACGGCCCACAGGCGGCCCGGGACGGACCCTGGGCAGAGTGCTCGGCGTTAGCCTGCTGCCCCGCTAACGTTAGCGCCCCCGCTAGCGGCACAAAGGGCAACTGATCAGCATGTTAGCGGTTAGCGGCACCCGCGGCAGATGGACAGAATCTGGCCTGTGAGGGGTGCGGGAGCCCTGGGGGCCGCGCGCCAGGGCGAGCCTGGACGCTGACGAACCGCGCGGCGAACGCGCGGCAGCGCGTGGCAGGAGACAGAAGGCGCGCGGCAGCGCGCGGATGCCGCGCGGATGCCGCGCGGCTGGAGGATGGCACCGCGCGGCACAACTGCTGATCACCCAGAGCCGCAACTCACAGTGACGGACACCGGGCGTGTAGGGCACATGTTCTTTCTGTCGGGCTTACGGCGTAGGCATCTCGCACACGATCGCGTTTGCGCTGGTAAGCCGGTTCCGGGCGGGTGGATCGGTATGCGACAGATGTCGGGCACCGGGTGTGAGAAGGCCAGCTGTCAGAGGATGGCGGAGTCGAGCCTCACTGCCGGCGCTGTGAGCGAGGCGGTCGCCGACTGCCGGGCGGCCGGTAGCGTGAGCCCCGACTTCGCAGAGGCAGAAGGGCTGATGGAGGGGTTCACGGTGTGGCTGGCGCGGCACGTGATGGATCAGGACGTCGTCGGTGAGGTCGCCAGGGGGGCGGCAGCCGATCCGAACTGGCCCGAGGGCCCGAACCGGCTGGAGACTTTCACCGATCACCTGGAAAGCCGCGGTGCTTCTGAGACGGAGCTCCAGAGCCTTATGGACGCCTGGATTCGCTATGCCTCCCACTGAGGCCCTCGAACCGCGGCTGGCCAGTGAGGTGCTGACCGGATGCCGACGTCCCGATCCAGAGTGACGCAACTTCCAGTTTCTGCCGTGAAGTTGGATGGCCCCGCCGCTGTGGAGCCTGCGCAGGTCAGTCACAATATAGCTCGAACAGTTCCGTTGACGGTGTGAGGGAAAACATGGGCTTTGCGCGGCTTCGTGCAGGAGTTGTTGTGTCGGCAATCGTGGTGACCGGAACGATGGCGGTGCCTCCGGCGACTGCCGCCTCGCAGCCGCCGAACTGTAGACCCGGGCTCCTGTGTCTCTACCGGGACTCCTACTTCCAGAGTGGTCAGCTGAACATCCTGTCGCACAACCTGGCCAACGTCGGTCCCAGCGGCTACCGGAGTTCTCTTGGCCTCTTCAACAACGTGACATCGTCCCTTTCCAACCAGACCAACATGCGGGTCTGCCTGTACAGCGGGCAGAACCGGACGGGCAACGTCATGGCTGTCGGACCGTACGAGAACTGGGATCAGCTTCCGTTCTGGGCCGTTGACGACATCGAGTCCGTCTTCAAGTGTGAGTGAGCAGGTAGAGGGACTACCTGATGATCTTGTGGCTCTGGCCCCGCCGAAGGCGGGGCCAGAGCTCTTTTGTGCAGGTGTGACACGGCGAAGCCGTGGCGACGGAGCCACCCCGTTGCGCCCGCAGGTCGTGAGTTTGAGAGGAAGGGGGCTGGTCAGCCTGTGCGGTAGGTCTGTGACGACACACCGCCGACAGACTGCCCGGCTCTGCTGTTCAGCGGGATCGGTGAGGGGCGCTGTTCAGCTGGGTCATCAACTCCCGGTTGGTGGTCCGGGCAGCTCGGAGGTCACCTACAGCGGCATCACGCTCACCAGTGGCGCCCGCATTGAAGAAAGTCGCGTCTCAACGCGTCTCACGGGCTACGGAAACTCTCTGAGACGCGATGAGACGCGACCCAGCCCATTGCAGCTCCCACACGGCGAACTGCCTCTGTGCGCGGGATGCGGTGAGCCGTTCGAGGCGATCGAGCCCGGCCAGACCACCCACCCCCTATGCAGCCCGGTCGGCGAAGGGATCCCGCGATGAGCAGCGCCCTGCCCGACCGGTACCTCACCCCCGAGGACATCGCCGCCCTCTTCGATGTGCCCCTGGAGACCGTCTACCAGTGGCGCCGCAAGCGCATCGGCCCTCCCGGGTTCCGCGTCGGCAAGCACCTGCGGTACGACCCCGCCGACGTCCAGCGCTGGACCGCCGAACGCAAGGCCGCCCACTCGGCAGCCTGACCCGCTAGGCCTAGCAGCCGCCCCTGCTAGGCCTAGCACCTCCGCTAGCACCCCACACCACAGCTGATCTGCGATCTAGCACCTAGCGGCCTGGCGGCCGGCACCCCCGCAGACCGCCCCAGGGGGCCTCTCCGCCCTCGTGCCGGGGCGCTAGGCACCCTCCTCACTAAGAGCTACCGAGTACTGGGTAGTGGGGCGCGCCCCACTACCCAGTAACTCCCCCTCAACCCGCACCACCAGCTGCCGACCGGCAACTTTCCCCAGTACCCCACTACCCACTACCCAGTACCCACTAGCTGCACCAGCTACAGAACGTAGCCAGCAACACCCTGCGGCAGCCGGGACGTGACGACGAACCCCGTCGGGACACGCCCCGGCCGCTGCGCCCCGAACCACGCAGCGAACTACCCGATCACGCGAAAGCGAGGCAGTTCGCCCATGGCAGGCCACGTCCAAGACCGCTGGTACAAGACCGAACCCGGACCCGACGGAAAGCCCACCCGAGTGAAGACCGACCGCCACGGCACTGGCAAGCGCTACCGCGCCCGCTACGTCGGTCCCGACGGCACGGAGCAGAGCCAGTCCTTCCCCGACGGACAGAAGCGCCGCGCAGAGAAGTGGCTCACCAAGATTGAGAACGACATGGACAGCGGCCGGTACGTCGATCCGAAGGCAGCCAGGACCACCTTCCGTCAGTACACCGAGAAGTGGATATCCGCGCAGACCACAGACATGACGACGCGTGAATCCGTGGATGTGCAGCTTCGGCGCCACGCCATTCCCTACCTGGGCTCACGCCCGCTCGGCTCGTTCAGGCCCGAACACATCAGGGACTGGCTCAGCGAACTGGAGCGTGCTGTACCCGCGTCTTCCTACCGCCGCGTCATCTTCGCCAGTGTTTCCGCGGTGTTCACCGCGGCCGTGGAGGATGACTACCTGCACAGGAACCCGTGCAAGGCAAGCACGGTGAAAGCGCCGGGGCCGAACAGACGCCAGGTCGTACCGTGGCCGGCCGCCCGGACGTTCGCCGTGCGGGCCGCTCTCCCTGAGCCGTACCAAGCAATGGTGGATCTCGGGGGTGGTTGCGGACTTCGGCAAGGTGAGATCTTCGGCCTCCCGGATGGTGATCTCGACACCGGATGGCTGCATGTCGCGATTCAAGTAAAAGTCGCAGGCGGAAGGCTCGTCTTCGCGCCGCCCAAGCGCGATAAGGAGCGAGACGTACCGCTCCCCGACCGTGTAGCGCATGTGCTCAAGCAGCACAGGAAGGCGCACCCGCCAGTGAAAGTCACGTTGCCCTGGCAGCGGCCGGACGGCCCGTTGGTGACCAAGCGGTTGTTGTTCACGCGCCCTGATGGTGAAGGCGCGATTCGACGGACCGACTTCAACACGCGGATCTGGAAGCCTGCGCTTGTGGAAGCCGGGGTCATCCCGGAGCCCAAGCCAGGAGAGCGGTTCCTCGCTGCTCGTGAACACGGCATGCACGCGCTGAGGCACTTCTACGCGTCCGTGCTCCTCGATGCCGGCGAGAACATCAAGGCGCTCAGCACCTACCTGGGCCACACGGATCCCGGCTTCACGCTACGGGTGTACACGCATCTCCTCCCCAGCAGCGAGGGGCGTACCCGGAAGGCCGTGGACAGCCTCTACGAGAGCCTCAGTTCGAGGCCTCACGGCCCACAGACGGCCCAGGAAGGCTGAGCGAGACATAGGGGCCCGCAGAGATCGACTGCAGGCCCCTATGTCGCAGGGCTGTGAAAGCCTGCTGACCTGGGCTTACAGCACCGGCAGCATCTTGCGCAGCTCGAACGCGGTGACCTCCGAGCGGTACTCCTCCCACTCCTGCTTCTTGTTGCGCAGGAAGAAGTCGAAGACGTGCTCGCCGAGGGTCTCGGCCACCAGTTCGCTGCGCTCCATCAGCTCGATGGCCTCGCCGAGGTTCTGCGGCAGGGGCTCGATGCCCATGGCGCGGCGCTCGGAGTCCGACAGCGCCCACACGTCGTCGTCGGCGCCGGCCGGGAGCTCGTAGCCCTCCTCGATGCCCTTCAGGCCCGCGGCCAGCAGGACCGCGTAGGTCAGGTAGGGGTTGGCGCCGGAGTCGATGGAGCGGACCTCCACGCGCGTCGACCCGGTCTTGCCGGGCTTGTACATGGGGACGCGGATGAGCGCGGAGCGGTTGTTGTGGCCCCAGCAGATGTACGAGGGGGCCTCGCCGCCGGCGCCCGCGGTGCGCTTCGAGCCACCCCAGATGCGCTTGTAGGAGTTGACCCACTGGTTGGTGACGGCGGAGGTCTCCGCGGCGTGCCGGAGCAGGCCGGCGATGAAGGACCGGCCGACCTTGGAGAGCTGGTACTCGGCGCCGGACTCGTAGAAGGCGTTGCGGTCGCCCTCGAAGAGGGAGAGGTGGGTGTGCATGCCCGAGCCGGGGTACTCGGAGAACGGCTTGGGCATGAACGTGGCCTGCACGCCCTGCTCCAGCGCGACCTGCTTCATCACGAGCCGGAAGGTCATGATGTTGTCGGCGGTGGAGAGCGCGTCGGCGTAGCGCAGGTCGATCTCCTGCTGGCCGGGGGCGCCCTCGTGGTGGCTGAACTCGACCGAGATGCCCATCGATTCGAGCATGGTGATCGCCTGGCGGCGGAAGTCCATGCCCACGTTCTGCGGGGTGTGGTCGAAGTAGCCGGAGGAGTCGGCGGGCACCGGGCGGGTGCCGTCCACCGGCTTGTCCTTGAGCAGGAAGAACTCGATCTCGGGGTGGGTGTAGAAGGTGAAGCCGAGGTCGGAGGTCTTGGCGAGGATGCGCTTGAGGACGTAGCGCGGGTCCGCGTAGGAGGGCGAGCCGTCGGGCATGAGGATGTCGCAGAACATCCGGGCGGTGCCGGGGGCCTCGGCGCGCCAGGGCAGGATCTGGAAGGTGCCCGGATCCGGCTTGGCGATCATGTCGGACTCGTAGACGCGGGCGAAGCCCTCGATCGCGGAGCCGTCGAAGCCGATGCCCTCGTCGAAGGCCTGCTCCAGCTCGGCGGGGGCGACGGCCACGGACTTCAGATAGCCGAGCACGTCGGTGAACCACAGCCGCACGAAGCGGATGTCGCGCTCTTCCAGAGTGCGGAGCACGAACTCCTGCTGCTTATCCATAGCTACCCATCCTCGCTGGTCAGGCCGCCCCTTCCCAAGCCGCGGGGCACGTCGGGGGGCATAGAGCATCCCACCACATGATGTCGGGCGCGTTGCATGCGTGAGTCCGAACGCGAAGTCCGGGTGCCCGGGATGCCCCCACCCCCCATAGTGCCTGCTCACCCGCCGGTGCCGCACGGCCGGGCCGCCCGTCAGGCCACGGCCGGCCCGCGCTCCGAGAGCCGCATCAGCAGCCGCCGGGGGTACTGCACCGTGGCCAGGGGCCGCGGACGGGTGTCCGTGCCGGGCGCGAAGTCCATCCGCCAGCGGTGGCAGAGGGTGGCCAGGGTGAGCGTCGCCTCGGTCATGGCGTAGACGTCGCCGACGCACTTGCGGGCGCCGGTGCCGAAGATCGCGAAGCCTTCGCGGGGCGGCCGCCCGGGCTGGTCCGCGGCCCAGCGGGCGGGGCGGAACTCCGCCGGGCACCGGTGCACGGCGGGGCTGTGGTGGACGACCGGCGGGCTGACGACCATCGTGGTCCCGGGCGGCAACCGCCGGCCGGCCAGCTCCACCGGGGCCGTCGTGACGCGGGTGAACAGCCAGGCGGGCGGGTAGAGGCGCAGCGATTCGGTGACGACCTGCCCGGTGCGGGGCAGGTGCGGGAGGTCGGCGGGCGTCACGGGCCGGCCGCCGAGGACGGCGTCGAGTTCGGCGTGCAGCTCCCGGGCGGCCTGCGGGTGCCGGGCCAGGGCGTACAGCGACCAGGTCAGGGCCGCGGCCACGGTCTCCGAACCGCCGAAGACCATCGTCGTCACCTGGTCGTGGATCTCGGCGTCGGTCAGTCCCCCGCCGCCGTCCTCCTCCCGGGCGGCGATCAGGGTGGACAGCAGGTCGCCGTGGTCCCGCCCGCCGCGCCGGTACGCGGTGACGAGGCGGTCCACCGTGGCGTGCAGGTCGGCGAGGGCCCGCGCGTAGCGCCGGTTCGCGGGCAGGGGCAGGCGCTGCACCGGCCCGGGCACGAACATCCGCCGGAAGAGCCCGCCGAGCGCGACGCGGAAGGATTCCTGGAGGCGGGCCGCGTCCTCCTCGGCCAGATGGGCCGAGAAGAGGGTGCGGGTGACGGTGCGCAGGGCGAGCCCGAACATGGCGGGGAAGACGTCGACGACCCGGCCGCCGGACCAGGACGCGGACAGCCGGGCGGCCTCCTCCGCCATCACCTCCGCGTAGCCCTCCAGGCGGGTGCGGTGGAACGACGGCTGGACCAGCCGCCGCTGGCGGCGGTGGTCCCGGTGCTCGCAGCTGCCCAGGCCGTTGCCGACGACGTCCCGGAACCGGGTGAAGAACGCCCCTCCCTTGTCGAACGTCCGGTCGTCGAAGAGCACCTGCCGCAGGAGGTCGGGATGGCAGGGGACGTAGGCCGGGACGGAGCCCAGGCGGATCTCCACCAGGTCGCCGTGCGCGGGCAGGGAACGGAGGAAGTCGAGGGGCCTGCGCATCAGCGGCCAGGCATGGCCGACGAGCGGCAGGGCCCCGGGGGCGATTCCGGACACATACGTGGCGGGCATGGCGGTCCCTCAATCGGCGGTGCACCGAACGCGCCACGAGGTTTTCCACCGCGATGGGGCCCAAAACCCCGGCTTTCTCCGGTTTGACGGCTCCTGAACGCCTGGGGTGGGGCGGGTGGACGCGGGATGGAGGGGCCGGTTCCGTACGCTCGGCCCCCCGGCAGCGGCGGGTCAGGAACCGTCCGGCTGCCGGAAGCGGGTCGGCGGGGTCGCCAGGATCGCCGTCGCCACCGACTGCGGGCGGTCGTACATCAGCAGGTGGCCCGCGGGGGCCACCGCCTCGAAGCGGCCGTCGAGGCGCTCGGCGAGCGCCCGCTGCCGCTCCAGCCAGCGGCGTTCCAGCCAGGAGCCGGTGCCCGGGGAGGCCGCGAGGACGCTCACGGGCACGGGCGGCATGGGCCGGCTCTCGCGCAGGGCGTCCAGCTCGGCGGCCACGTCGCGGTAGCGGGCGTTCTCCATCAGCAGGGCGCGCACCACCCGCCCGGTGCCGTACGTGCGCCGCACCAGGTCGGCCGGGGCGGGGTCCTGGCGGTTGACGGAGGAGACGCGGACGGTGAGCCGGCGCAGGGAGGGGCCGAGCGCCCGCGGCAGCCCCGCGGCGGCGACGACCATGCCCCGGGCGTGCGCGGCGGTGGTGCGCAGCTCGCGGGCAGGGGCGGGGCGGGCGTCCTCCTCGACGCTGCCGTCGACCAGCACGATGCCGGCCGTGCGCTGCGGGTGCAGCCGGGCGAACGCCTCGGCGTGGAAGCCGGCCAGGGAGTGGCCGACGACCGTCGCGGGCTCGCGCAGGCCCAGCGCGTCGAGGACGCCGGCTATCCGGTCGGCCTCGCCCGCGGCGGTGGGCGGTTCCACGGGCGGGGCGCTGAAGCCGAGGCCGGGCCGGTCGAAGCGGACGACGGTGCGGTGCGGGGTGAGGAGCGGCACGACGGGCTCCCAGTCGAACCAGCCCATGCCGAGCCCGGCGCTGAGCACGCACACCGGCCCCGTGCCCTCGCGCACCACGTGCAGCGGCACCCCGCCGACCCGCAGCATGCGTCCCGGCGGCCGGGCCGCCTCGCGCCCGGTCGTCCGCGGCCGCACCGTGCCGTTCACGCCGCTGCCGCCGTTCGCGCTGTTCATGGGCTCCCCCTCGTCGCTCTCCGACAAGCTAACGGACGAGGCTCTCCCGGTGCTCCGGTGCCACCCAGTGGGGTTTGCGGAACTTCAGGAACGCCAGCGGCGCGAGGAACCCGAGCACGAGCAGTCCGCCGCCGACGGTGAGCAGGTAGCGCCACAGCGGCCCGCCGCCGAACTGCTCGGGCGGCACGAAGCCGATGCACATGGCGGCGAGGGAGGCCGCGAAGCCGACGCCCGCGACGAGGTGCAGGGCGGGCACCCGGAAGCCGCGCGGCCGGTCCGGCTGGGTGGCCCGCAGGCGCACGGCGGCGGCGAACATCAGCAGGTAGACGACGAGGTAGATCTGCGTGGTGATCACGGAGAAGATCCAGTACGCGCTGGAGACGTCCGGGACGAACGCGTAGAGGAGCGCGATGACGGTGGTCAGCCCGCCCTGGGCGACCATGATGTTGCGCTGGACGCCGTTCTTGTTGAGCTTCTGCAGCACGGGCGGCAGGTAGCCCTCCTGCCGGGCGACCATCAGCAGCCCCTTGGACGGCCCGGCCAGCCACGCGAGCATGCCGCCGAGCGCCGCCGCGACGAGCAGCACGCCGACGACCTTGGTCAGCCAGCCCACGTGGAAGTGGTCGAAGAAGCCCTGGAAGGCCTGCATCACTCCGGCGGTGAGGCTCAGGTCCTCGCCGGGCATCACCCAGCTGATGGCCAGGGCGGGCAGGATGAAGATCAGCAGGACGAGGCCGGTGGCCGCGAACACCGAGCGCGGGAACTGCCGGCCGGGCTCGCGCAGCGAGGAGACGTGGACGCCGTTCATCTCCATGCCCGCGTACGACAGGAAGTTGCCCACGATCAGCACGAGGCTGGCCAGGCCGGTCCACGGCGGCAGGAGGTGGCCGCTGTCCATGGGCGCGGCGGAGGCGTTGCCCTGGCCGAGGAAGACCAGGCCGAGGACGACGAGGACGACGCCCGGGATCAGGGTGCCGATGACGAGGCCCATGCTGGAGAGCCCGGCCACGGCCTTCGTGCCGCGGGAGGAGATCAGCACGCCGGCCCAGTAGACGACGACGATCACGATGGCGACGTAGACGCCGTTGTCGGCGAGCCGCGGGTCGACGACGTACGCGAAGGTGCTCGCCACGTAGGCCAGCAGGCTCGGGTAGTAGGCGATCGTCATCGCGAACTGGCACCACACGGCCAGGAAGCCCAGCGGCTTGGAGAGCCCCTCGCTGACCCAGCGGTGGATGCCGCCGGTCCAGCCCGAGGCCAGCTCGGCGGAGACCAGGGCGGTCGGCAGCAGGAAGACCACGGCCGGGAGGAGGTAGAGGAAGACGGCGGCGAGCCCGTAGAGCGCCATGGACGGCGAGGGCCGCAGGTTGGCGACGGAGGCGGTGGTCATCATCGCGAGGGTCACCCACGAGATGAACTGCGGCTGCGGGGCCGCCGGCGGTGCGGGGACGGCGGCGACGGGACGGTCGTCCCTCACCTGTTCCGTGATGGTCATGGGAGGGGGAGCGTCCTTCAAGCCGTACGTCAATCGTTTTCGCCCCATAATCCCATTTCCACGGCCATGGAACGGGCATACCCCGAGGGGGTAGGGTGCGAGGATGATCCAGGAGGGACGGCAGGGGACGGCGGCCGCGTGGTGCGGGCGTCTGCTGCTGCTCTCCGCCCTGCTGCTGGGCATCGTCACGATGCACACGCTGGGGCATCCGACGGGGCACGCGGGTTCGGGTACCGGTACGGGTACGGGCCACATGGCCGGCACGCATGCGGCGGCCGGCACGCATGCGGCAGCCGGGGCACATGCGGCAGCCGGGGCGGACGCGACCGCCGGGGCGCATCCGCAGGCGCACTCCGCCGCCCACGCCCCCGCCTCCGGCCCCGTCGCCGGCGATCCCCTCTCCGCCCCCGGCATGGACCCCATGTCCGTCTGCCTGGCCGTCCTCGGCGCCGCCCTCCTGGCGCTGGTCCTGCTGCTGGTCACCGCCGCCCTCCGCCGTCCCGCCGCTGCCGTGGCCGCGGTCCGGGCGCGGCTGCTGCGGGCCCTGTGGCCGATCCCGCCGCCTCCGCGGCACAAGTCCCTCGCGCGGCTGTCGGTGCTGCGGGTGTAGGAGCGCGCGTCCACGCGCCCCCACCCTTTCTTCACCGATCCCTCAGAGGTGCACTCACCCATGCGTACGCACAGCCATACCCACACCCGTACCCACACCCGCCGCGCCGTGCTCGGCGCCGGCCTCGCCGCCGCCGGGGGCGGCCTGCTCGCCGCCTGCTCCGACGGCTCCGGCGGCTCCTCCTCCCCCTCCGCCGCGCCCGCCTCCTTCGTCGCGCCGGACGGCGCGGAGGTCGCCGCGGCCGAGGCGAAGCGCGGGAGCGGCCCCGTCCGCGACGTCCGGCTCACCGCCACCCGTGCGCAGATAGACCTGGGCGGCCGTACGGTCGGCACCTGGGCCTACGGCGACCGGCTGCCCGGCAAGGAGGTCCGGGTCACCGCGGGCGACACGCTCGCCCTCACCCTCGCCAACCACCTGCCCGAGCCCACCTCGATGCACTGGCACGGGCTCGCGCTCCGCAACGACATGGACGGCGTGCCGGGCGTCACGCAGCAGCCGGTCAAGGCGGGGGCGTCGTTCACCTACCGCTTCGCGGTCGCGCACCCCGGCACGTACTGGTTCCACCCGCACTCGGGCGTCCAGCAGGACCGCGGGCTGTACGCGCCGCTGATCGTGGAGGACCCCAAGGAGCCGCTGCAGTACGACAAGGAGTGGGTCGTCGTCCTCGACGACTGGGTGGACGGGGTGGACGGCAGCACGCCGGACGCGGTGCTGGCGGAGCTGGCCAAGGGCATGGACCACGACATGGGGGGCATGGACCACGGCGGGAGCGGTGGAGGCCACGGCGGGGGCGGCATGCACCACATGTCGATGACGTCCGCGACATCCACGGCGTCGGAGAAGGCATCGGAGAAGGCATCGGAGAAGTCGCCGTCCCGCATGCTGATGGGCGCCACCAGCCCCCTCCTCGGCGGGGACGCGGGCGACGTCGCCTACCCGTACTACCTGGTCAACGGGCGTGCGCCCGCCGATCCCGAGACCTTCACGGCCAAGCCGGGCGACCGGATCCGCATCCGCCTCGTCAACGCGGGCGGGGACACCGCCTTCCGCGTCGCCCTCGGCGGCCACCGGATGACGGTCACCCACACCGACGGCTTCCCCGTCGAGCACGCGGAAACGGACGCGCTGCTGCTGGGCATGGGCGAACGCTACGACGTGCTGGTCGAGGCGAAGGACGGCGTCTTCCCGCTGACGGCGCTGGCCGAGGGCAAGAAGGAGGCCGCGCTGGCGCTGCTGCGGACGGGCGGCGGCGCGGCCCCCGGCGCGTCGGCGCGCCCGCGCGAGCTGGACGGGAAGCTCCTCACCGCCGACCGGCTCAAGTCGGACAAGGCCGTACGGCTGCGTGACCGCGCGCCCGACCGCACGGTCACGCTCCGGCTGACCGGCTCGATGGCGAAGTACGACTGGGCGATCAACGGGGAGAAGTACGCGCCCTCGCGGCGGCTGCCCGTGGCGGCGGGCGAGCGGGTGCGGCTCTCCTTCGTCAACGCGACCACGATGTGGCACCCCATGCACCTGCACGGCCACACCTTCGCCCTGCCGGGCGGGGGCCCGCGCAAGGACACGGCGATCGTGCTGCCCGGCAAGCGGCTGGACGTGGACTTCGACGCCGACAACCCTGGTCTGTGGATGCTCCACTGCCACAACGTCTACCACTCCGAGTCGGGGATGATGACGCTGCTCGGCTACCGGAAGTAGGCGCGGGCGGGGGCCGGGACGGGCTGACCGCGACCCGCCCGGCCCTCCGGCGTGGGAGCCCCGAGATCGCGTCAGTTAGACGAGTACTCTGGGCGGCGTGCCTCAACTTCGCCTCGCTCTGAACCAGATCGACTCCTGCGTCGGGGACCTCGCCGGGAACGCCGAGTCGATCGTCCACTGGACCCGGCACTCCGCCGGGCAGGGCGCCCACCTGGTGGCGTTCCCCGAGATGGCGCTGACCGGCTACCCCGTCGAGGACCTGGCCCTGCGCGGCTCCTTCGTGGAGGCCTCGCGCGCCGCGCTGCACGCGCTCGCCGCGCGCCTCGCCGACGAGGGCCTCGGCGAACTGCCCGTGATCGTCGGGTACCTGGACCGCAGCGAGGAGGCGCGCCCGCGCCTGGGCCGCCCCGCGGGCGCCCCGCGCAACGCCGCGGCCGTGCTGCACCGCGGCGCGGTCGCCCTGTCCTTCGCCAAGCACCACCTGCCGAACTACGGCGTCTTCGACGAGTTCCGGTACTTCGTGCCCGGCGACACCATGCCGGTGATCCGGGTGCACGGCGTGGACGTGGCCCTCGCGATCTGCGAGGACCTGTGGCAGGAGGGCGGCCGGGTGCCCGCCGCACGCTCCGCCGGCGCCGGGCTGCTGCTGTCCGTCAACGCCTCCCCGTACGAACGGGAGAAGGACGACACCCGCCTGGAACTGGTGCGCAAGCGCGCCCAGGAGGCCGGCTGCACGACCGCGTACCTGGCCATGACCGGCGGCCAGGACGAGCTGGTCTTCGACGGCGACACGATCGTCGTCGACCGCCACGGCGAGGTCGTCGCCCGCGCTCCCCAGTTCGAGGAGGGCTGCATGCTCCTCGACCTCGACCTGCCGGCCGCCGCCGGCGGGCCGCCGGCCGGGACCGTCGACGACGGCCTGCGCATCGACCACGTCACCCTCTCCGCGGACCCGCTCCCGCCCTACGAGCCGGAGACGCCGGGCGGCGCGGTGCCGCACCTCGGTGACGACGCCGAGGTCTACCGGGCCCTGGTCACCGGCCTGCGCGCGTACGTCGCCAAGAACAACTTCCGCAGCGTCCTGATCGGCCTGTCCGGCGGCATCGACTCCGCGCTCGTCGCGGCCCTCGCCTGCGACGCCGTCGGGCCGGAGAACGTGTACGGCGTCGCCATGCCCTCGCGCTACTCCTCCGAGCACTCGCTCTCCGACGCCGAGGAGCTCGCCCGCCGCACCGGGCTGAACTTCCGCACCGTCCCGATCGCGCCGATGTTCGACGCCTACATGGGCGCCCTGGGCCTGACCGGCCTCGCCGAGGAGAACCTGCAGTCGCGGCTGCGCGGCACGATGCTGATGGCCATCAGCAACCAGGAGGGCCACATCGTCCTCGCCCCGGGCAACAAGTCCGAGCTGGCGTGCGGCTACTCCACGCTCTACGGCGACTCGGTCGGCGCGTACGGCCCGATCAAGGACGTCTACAAGACCTGGATCTTCCGCCTGGCGAAGTGGCGCAACGCGGACGCCGCGTCCCGCGGCGAGACCCCGCCCATCCCGGAGAACTCCATCACCAAGCCCCCGAGCGCCGAACTCCGCCCGGGCCAGGTGGACACGGACTCCCTGCCGGACTACGACGTCCTCGACCGCATCCTGGAGCTCTACGTCGACCGCGACCGCGGCCACGCCGAGATCGTCGCCGAGGGCTTCGACACGGAGCTCGTCACGCGTGTTCTGCGGATGGTCGACACGGCGGAGTACAAGCGCCGCCAGTACCCGCCGGGCACGAAGATCTCGGCGAAGGGGTTCGGGAAGGACCGGCGGCTGCCCATCACCAATCGGTGGCGCGAGACGGGGTGAGGGGCCCGTCCCCGCCCATCCCTCCGGATATTCGGACAACCAAGGTCGTACTGCGTGGTAGCTTGCGGACCTGACTTTTCTAGATCCGGGGGGATACTTCGTGTTTTCTCGTACGCACAAGCTTCTGATCAGCGGCGTCGGCGCGGCAGCCGTCGTCCTGGGCGCGGCCGCGCCCGGCATCGCGGCGGGTGAGGACACCACCTTGCCCTCCGCCGTGGAGACCTTCGAGTACCCCGGCGCCGCGAAGATCTTCAAGGAGCGGGGCATCAAGCTCGAGCGGGGCGACGGGCACATCCTGTTCGCCGACTGCAGCGCCTCCGAGGACATCGTCGTCTACACGAAGACGACCGAGGGGCCCAACCACGGCAGGTACTGCTTCCGGGTCACCGGGAGCGGCAAGAAGGGCTACCTCGCCCTCGAACTTCCCGACGCGATCGGCATCAGCGCCAAGAAGTACACCGTGTGGGCATCCGTCACGGGCAGCGGCTTCGTCGAGGTGCCCAAGAACGACTTCAAGGCCGTCGGCGAATCCGCCACGGGCAAGCCCGGCTCGCTGCTCGCGCTCCAGGTCTGACCGCACCCCGGGCCCGACGGACGCCGCCGCGTCCGCGCTCACGCACCACAGCTCATGACCCGGGCCCGGCGCCGCACGACGGGCCCTCGAGGAGAACATCAATGTCTGCCATACGTCCGCGCGCTGCGTGGATGACCGGAGTCCTCGCGTCCGCCGTTGCGGCGGGCCTGCTGACCGGCGCTCCGGCACACGCCGTCGCCGGCGAGCCGGTCGCCGACGGCGAGTACGCCTTCACGGCGAAGCTCGACATCAACGAGGGCGCGCGCAGCTGCTCCGCCACCCTCGTCCAGCAGGAGTGGCTGATCAGCGCTGCCAGCTGCTTCTCCGACGACCCGGCGAGGAGCTTCAAGGTCGCCCCGGGCGCCCCGAAGTGGAAGACGACCGCCACCATCGGGCGCACGGACCTCGGCCGGGAGGGCAACGGCGCGGTCGTGGACGTCGTCGAACTCGTGCCGCGCGAGGACCGCGACTTGGTCATGGCGCGGCTGGCGCAGCCCGTCGCCAACGTCAAGCCGGTGGACGCCCTCGGGTACGAGCTGCCGCTGCCGCACAACGCCCTGCGGGCGACCGGTTACGGCCGGACCAAGGACGAGTGGGTTCCCGACCGTCTGCACACCGCCGAGTTCAAGGTCAGCTCGACGACCGCCACCACCCTGAACATCGAGGGCGTGTCTCCTGACGCCACCGTGTGCCAGGGCGACACGGGCGGCCCCCTCTTCACGTACCACCAGGACTACGCCCAGCTGTACGGCATTCACAGCACCTCCGGCCAGGCCGGTTGCTTCGGCACGGACGAGTCGGAGAAGCGACGTGCCGCGTCCGAGACCCGCGTCGACGACATCGCCGGCTGGATCCAGGCCGTCGCCTCCCGCAACGTCCTGTCCCGGGTGAACTGGAAGGACGCGGTCCATGTCGTCCCGGGCCACTTCGCCTCGCTCGACGGTGAGCGCTCCGACCTCTTCGTCGTCTGGGCCGACGGCTCGGCCAGCGTCTTCGAGAGCTCCGGCAAGCAGGACCCCAAGTACCCGTTCGTGAACGAGTACAAGATCGCTCCCCCGGGCAGCTACTGGAAGGACGCCGAGGCCGTCACCAGCACCCAGGCCGATCCTTCCGGGTACGACGGGCTCACCGTCCGCTGGAAATCCGGCAAGCTCTCGACCTACCGCGAGGTCACCACGCGCGGCGTCGGGTACGAGACCACGCTGGCGTACAGCAGCAGCTGGAAGAACGCCCGCTCCATCGCGGCCGGCCGCCACACCGACAAATACCGGCGCAACGACCTGGTCGTCCTGTGGGCAGACGGCTCGACCTCCATGTACTCCGACACCGACGCCTACGGCGTCTCCAAGGAGACCCAGCTGACCCGGGGCGACAAGACCCGCGTCGATGCACAGATCACCTCTGGCCAGTTCACCGGCAAGGGCCTGGACGACCTGATCGTCCGCACCAAGAACGGCAAGACCGACCTCTTCCCCGGCCTGGGCACGACCGGCTTCCGCGACAGCATCGCCCTCCGCCCCGACGGCTCCGCCTGGAAGTACGCCCAGCCGCTGGTGGCCGGCTCCTTCGGGGGCGGCGAGAAGGAGGATCTCCTCGCTCGCTGGGCCGACGGCAACCTGAGCTACTACCCGGAGGTCGACGCCGCCGGCACCCACGGCGAGATCCAGCTCGTCGGCTGACGGCGGTTCTCCGGCCGCTCGCGTTAGCATTGCTTGATCGTTCAAGCAATGCTAACGGAGTGAGTCCGCAGTGAAGGTCGAGATCTACAGCGACATCGCGTGCCCCTGGTGCCACGTCGGCAAGAGCCGCTTCGAGCAGGCCCTGGCCGCGTTCCCCGGGGCCGACGGCGTCGAGGTGGTCTACCGGCCCTTCCAGCTCGACCCGCACGCCCCCGAGGAGCCGCTGCCCCACCGCGAGGTGCTGGCCGCCAAGTACGGGCCGCAGTCCGTCGCCATGGACGACCACATCACGCGGCTGGGGGCGGACGAGGGGCTCACCTTCGACTTCGACACCGTCGTGGAGAACAACTCCCTCCTCGCCCACCGCCTCCTGCGCTTCGTCCTGGAGGAGTACGGGGCGGACGCCCAGGCCCGGTTCAAGGGGCGGCTGCTGGAGGCCCACTTCGGCGAGGGTCTCGACATCGGCGACCGCGAGCACCTGACGGACGCCGCCGTCACCGTGGGCCTGGACCGGGATCCCGTCGCCGTCTTCCTCGACGGCGACGACCTGCACGACGAGGTCCTGGACGAGATCGAGGAGGCGCGGCAGCGGGGCGTCACCGCGGTGCCGACGTTCGTGTTCGAGGGGCAGTGGGCCGTCCAGGGCGGGCAGGACCCGGCCACCTTCCTGAAGATCCTCCAGCAGGTCGCGGAAGCGACCGGGGCCAAGGCCGAGGCCCAGGCCCGGGCAGGAGCCGGCGAGGCCTGCGCGGACGGCGCCTGCGCGGTCTAGCCCGAGCCCCGGGCGCCGCGCACCTCGAGCCCGTCCAGGAGCCGCTGCGTGGCCGCCGCGACGGCGGTCACCGCCTCCTCGAACACGGCCTCGTTGTGCGCGGCGGGGTGGTGGAACCCCGACACCTTCCGTACGTACTGCAGGGCGGCGGCGCGGATGTCCTCGTCCTCGACGGAGGGCATCATCGGCGGGCGCAGGGTCTTAATGCTGCGGCACATGAGTCCAGTGTGCCGCAGCGTGACAGTATCGCTGTCATGACTACTTCTGATGTTGCCCAGGACGCGAAGAAGGCCCCGGCGAAGGACCCTTGGGAGCTCCCCGACGTCTCCGGCCTGGTGGTCGGCGTGCTCGGCGGCACCGGTGACCAGGGCCGCGGCCTCGCGTACCGGCTGGCCAAGGCCGGCCAGCAGGTGATCATCGGCTCGCGGGCGGCCGAGCGGGCGCAGGCGGCCGCCGGCGAGCTGGGCCTCGGCATCGAGGGCGCCGGCAACGCCGAGTGCGCCCGCCGCAGCGACATCGTGATCGTCGCCGTGCCGTGGGACGGCCACGCCAAGACCCTCGAAGGGCTGCGCGAGGAGCTCGCGGGCAAGCTCGTCGTCGACTGCGTCAACCCGCTGGGCTTCGACAAGAAGGGCGCCTACGCCCTCAAGCCGGAGGAGGGCAGCGCCGCCGAGCAGGCCGCCGCGCTGCTGCCGGACTCGCGCGTCACCGCCGCCTTCCACCACCTCTCCGCGGTGCTGCTGCAGGACCCGGAGATCGAGGCGATCGACACCGACGTGATGGTGCTCGGCGAGGCGCGCGCCGACACCGACATCGTGCAGGCCCTGGCGGGCCGCATCCCCGGCATGCGCGGCGTCTTCGCGGGCCGGCTGCGCAACGCCCACCAGGTGGAGTCGCTCGTCGCCAACCTGATCTCGGTGAACCGCCGCTACAAGGCCCACGCCGGGCTGCGCGTCACCGACGTCTGACCGGCCGCGGGTGGGGGGACGCCACGGCGGCGCGCCGCCTGAGCGACAATGGCCGGGATCGTGACCGTATGCGCCCCCGGACAGGAGCCGTCCCCCATGCCCCGCCTCGCCCTCTACGCCCTCGCCGTCTGCGTCCTCTCGGTCGCGGCGGCCGTCGTCTCCTTCGCGCAGGGCAGCTGGCTCGGCATCGTCTGGATCCTGATGCTCGGCGTCTCGTCCAACATCGCCTGGTACTACGTGCGCAAGGCGAAGAACGACAAGGCCGCCGCCGAGGGCGGGGACGCGTAGGGCGGGCCCCTGTCCCGCCCCCTGCCCTCCGCCCCTGCGGGGCGTCATGCCTCGGGTGCCGGTTCCCATCCCTGTGGCGAGCCCGGCGGCTGCTGGTAGACGGGCCTGCCCCCGGCTCCGCTGGTGCGGAAGGGCCTGCCCCGGTCGTCGAGCCGGAGGACGCCGCGCCGGTCGCCGCTGGACCACTGCAGCTCCAGGTACCACTTCACGTCGTGCTGCGCGGCGGCCGCCTTGACGTAGAAGACCTCGGGGTCGCTCTCGCTCACCTTGTACGGGAAGTCGCGCTGGCCGGCCTTCGGGGTGACGGCGGGCCGGGCGGCGTCGAGGTCGACGCCGAAGGACTTCGTCGACACGTCCCCGCCGCAGCCGACGCCCATGATGTAGCTGTTCCAGGGCAGCGGCGCCTTCGTGCCCTGCACCCGCACGTGCAGCCCTTCGAGGACGACGGTGTCCTTGCCGGTGCCCTGCAGGGTGATCTCGATGAACTGCGAGCCGGCCGCGACGCCGCCCAGCGCGGACACCCACGGGGGCGCGTCCTGCTCCGACGGGGGCGGCGTGACGTCGCCCGGTGCCCGGTCGATCAGATAGCGCTGGGAGCAGGGGTCCTCGAACGCGTACGGGCGGACGTGGGCGGTCAGGGGGACGCCGCTCTCCGCGGGGGCGCCGTGCGGCTTGCCCCCGGAGGCGGCGGGGGCGGAGCCGCCCTGCGACGGGGACGCCGCGGGGGCGCCGCTCTCCTTCCCCCCTTCGCTCCCCTCGCCCCCTTCCTGCTTCTCCTTTCCGGGCGCCGACGAGGACGGGCTGCCGCCCGGGCCCGTGCTCGGCCCGCCGGAGCTCCCCGGGTTCCCGTGCGCCCCGGACACCGCCCGGGAGGCCGCTCCCGCGGGGCGCTTCGCGGCGGACCCGGGCCCGTCCTCGCCTCCGAGGCCGACGGCGAGCGCGGTGGAGCCCAGCACGGTGGCCGCGGCGACGGCCGACAGCGTGGCGAGGACCGCCTTCCGGGACGGGCGCCGCCGCCATGGCGCCACACTCCCCCCTGATGGAGCCCGTGATGGCGCCACCGGCGCCGGCGAGGCGGAACGGGCGGAAGCGGCGGCCGGAGACGACTCGACAGCCGGTTCCGGGGCGGCCCCGGATACCGGCTCCGCGGCAACCGCAGCCGCAGCTGCGGGTGCCGGCTCCGAACCGGCCGCAGGAGCCGGGGCCGCCGAATCCGGTGGCTGCGGCTGCCCCGGAGACGGAGGCGCAGGCGGCGCCGGAGCCGACGCCGGATCCGGAACGGCGGCCGCCGCCTGCGCCTTACGTCCGCGCGTCGCGTCCGCGACGATCCACCGCCGGTGAACCTCCATCAGTTCTTCCGGCGTGGCCTTGCACAGCCGGGCCAGCCGCTCCACCGGAGCGAACTCCGTCGGCACGGCGGAGCCGCTGCAATACCGGTGCAGCGTCGACGTACTGACGTGCAGCCGCTTGGCCAGCACCCCGTAACTCACGCCCGACCGCTCCTTCAGCGACCGCAGCATCTCCGCGAGATCGCCCGCCTCCACGTCACTCCCCCATCCCAGGTACCCGTTCCAGGGAACCGACGTTCCCCCAGGTCAGAGCCTATGCAAGCGTTCCCGCGTCCCTGATCCGCCGACAGCCCTGGCGCCCGGGACGAGGTACCGCACAAGCTTTCGCCATCCAAGCACGCCGCTCCCGCAATCCGTTCGAGCGGCACTCCGCTGCCCACCCGCGAAGAAAGAGACCAGCCATGCGCGCCTCCGCCCGCCGAGCCCACCCCCGTCCCCGCCCGTTCGCCACCGCGGGCCTGGCGGCCGCCGCGCTCGCCATGCTCTCGCTGGCGGCGTGCAGCGGAAGCGGGGAGGGCGAGGGCGTCCGCAAGGAGGGTGCCGCCTCTTCGCAGCCTTCCGAGCCGGGCGCGGCCTCCCTGCCCCCGGAGTCCGCGAAGTCCCCGCAGGCGGGGCAGGCACCCCAGGCCAAGCCGGGCGCACAGAAGGGCGGGTCGGCCGGCGCCACGCCGCACGGCGCGCAGCGGACCGGAACGACGACGCACGACCCGTACGCCCCGGAGAACCGCGTGCCCTGCACCGCCGCCAACACCAAGGTCGCCGCCGCACCGCTCCCCCGCCCCCTCAACCACATGCTCATCACCGTCACCAACACGGGATCCAAGATGTGCGACCTGAAGGGGTACCCCGCCGTGAAGTTCGAGGGCGCCCAGTCCGTCCCGCCGGTCATGGAGAACACCAAGCCGCAGGCGGTCACTTCCCTGCCGCCGGGCGGGAAGGGCTACGCGGCCGTGATCCTCTCCGCGGGCGACGGCAGCGGCGGCGAGGGCCGCACGGCGCGCAGCCTCGAAGTCGGCTTCGAGGGCGGCGACAGGATGGCCAGGGCCGCCCTCCCGGCCGAGGGCGTGCACATCGACGACTCGCTGCGCGTCACGTACTGGGTGTCCACGGTCGAGGACGCGCTCTCCTGACCCTGCCGCCCCGCCCCCGCCCCCGCACCATCCCCCGAGCCCCAGGCCGCCCCGGCCCGGGGCTCTCCCCTTCGGCGCGCCCCCACCCCGCGACGCCACCAAGCCCTGCGTTGCGCCACCCCCTCTTGCATATGGCGCCACAGCGGTGCCATGATGACGTCACGGCGCGGGAAACCGCGCGGGTTTCCCGAGAGGCACCCCCTGCAACCGGAGGACTTCCATGGAACGCGAACTGCCCGCCGCCGAGCCCCTGGCAGCGCTGCCGACCGCCCGCCCCGCGGGCTGCCCCTTCGACCCGCCCGCCGGGCTGGCCGGACTGCGCGAACAGCAGCCGCTGATACGGATGCGCTACCCGGACGGTCACGTGGGCTGGCTCGCCACCGGCTACGCCACGGTCCGCGCGATCATGGCCGACCCGCGCTTCAGCTCGCGGTACGAGCTCATGCACTTCCCGGTCGAGCTGCCCGGCCTGCCCGAAGGCGGCAGCCTGCCCCCGGCGCCCGTAGGAGACATGACGGGGATGGACGCCCCCGAGCACACCCGTTACCGGAAGCTGCTCGCCGGGAAGTTCACCGTCCGCCGGATGCGGGCCCTGACCGAGCGCGTCGAGCAGATCACCGCCGAGCACCTGGACGCCATGGAGCGCCGGGGCCCGTCCGCCGACCTGGTGGAGGCCTACGCCCAGCCGATCCCCGCGCTGATGATCTGCGAGCTGCTCGGCGTGCCCTACGCCGACCGGGAGCTCTTCCACCGGCACACGCTGACGCTGACCGACATGCGCTCCTCGGACGAGGAGAGGTACGCCGCCGTCACCGGGATACACGAGTACCTGAACACGCTGGTGCCGGCCAAGCGCGCCGAGCCCACCGACGACGTGCTCAGCGAACTGACCACGAGCGACCTCACCGACGAGGAACTCGCGGGCCTCGGCGGCTTCCTGCTCGGCGCCGGCCTCGACACCACCGCCAACATGATCGCCCACGGGGCCTTCGCCCTCCTGCGGAACCCGGGTCAGCTCGCCGCGCTGCGCAGCGACCCGGACCTCGCCGACCGGGCGGTCGAGGAGCTGATGCGCTACCTGACCATCGCCCACACCGGCATCAAGGCGGCCCTGGAGGACGTCGAGCTGGACGGTCACCTGATCAAGGCCGGCGAGACCGTCACCGTCTCCTTCGAGGCCGCCAACCGCGACCCCCTCCGGTTCCCCGGCCCCGACGTCCTCGACCTGCACCGCAAGGCCACCGGGCACCTGGGCTTCGGCCACGGCATCCACCAGTGCCTGGGGCAGCAACTGGCCCGCGTCGAGATGCGGGTCGCCCTGCCGGCGCTCTTCGAGCGGTTCCCGACGCTGCGCCTGGCCGTCCCGGCCGGGGAGGTGCCGCTGCGCACCCACTCGAACATCTACGGGGTGCACAGCCTCCCGGTCACCTGGGACGCCGCGTGAGTGCGGCATGAGACCGGCCCCGGGCCCACACGGGGGGGCCTGGGGCCTTCGCGCGCCGCGGACCGACGGATCAGCGGCCGGCCGGCCCGGCGGCTCAGAGGACGATGCCCGACAGCGGCGGGATGTCCGGGGTGCCCTGCCAGAAGCGGAACAACTCCTGGCCCCAGTACGTGTCCCACGCCGTCACGTCGAGGAACCGCAGCACCGCGTCGATCATGTCGAAGAACGCGTGGTTGACCTCGGGGATCCACAGGAAGCCGAAGACGGCCAGTATCCCGAACGGCGCGAACGGCTCCACCTGGCGCCGCACCTTGTACGACAGCCACGGCTCGACCACCCCGTAGCCGTCCAGGCCCGGCACCGGCAGGAAGTTGAGGATCGCGGCGGTCACCTGGAGCTGCGCCATGAAGCCGAGCGCGTAGCGGAAGTGGTCCGGGACGCCGTCCATCGCGCCGAGCCAGAACGGGGCGGTGACCACCACGGCGAACGCGGCGTTCGCCAGCGGGCCCGCGGCCGAGATCATGCTGTGCTTCCAGCGGCCGCGGATGCGGTGCCGCTCGATGAAGACCGCGCCGCCGGGCAGGCCGATCCCGCCCATGATCACGAAGATGACGGGCAGGACGATGCTCAGCAGCGCGTGCGTGTACTTCAGCGGGTCGAGCGTCAGATAGCCCTTGGCGCCCACCGTGAGGTCGCCGCCGTGCAGGGCGGTGCGCGCGTGCGCGTACTCGTGCAGGCACAGCGAGACGACCCAGCCGGAGACGACGAAGAGGAAGACGGCGAAGCCGGGGCTCGCCGAGAAGTCCGTCCACACCGCCCATATGGAGACGCCCATGATGGCGACGAGGGCGAGGAAGACGGGACTCACGCGCCGTTCACCGCGGGTCGCTGTCGGCATGACTTCTGCTCCTGTGAGGTGGGCGGCACCGCCCGGCCGCCCGGGCGGGCGGCTGCGGCGGACGTACCGGGTGACGGTACTTCCTCCACCCCTCCGGGCCGTAACCCGGCCGGTACGGGCCCGGGAGAGAATGGGGCCGTGCGTTACGGCATCCTCGGCACCACCCAGGCCCACTCCGGCGACGGCCGGCCCACCGCCCTCGGCGGCGCCCGGCTGCGCGCCCTCCTCGCCGCGCTCGCCCTCCACCCGGGGCGCGTCCGCACCGCCGAGGCGCTGATCGACGAGGTCTGGGGCGGCGAGCCGCCCGCCGACGCGGCGGGCGCCCTGCAGGCACTCGTGGGCCGGCTCCGGCGGGCCGTCGGGCACGACGCCGTCGCCTCGGCGGCCGGCGGCTACCGGCTCCGTGCCGCGCCCGAGGACGTCGACCTTCACCGCTTCCAGCGGCTCGCGGAGGAAGGCGCCCGGGCCCTGGCCGACGGCGACCCCGCCAGGGCCGCGGACCTGCTCGGCGCCGGCCTCGCCCTGTGGCGCGGGCCCGTCCTCGCCGACCTCCCGGGCCGGGCGGCCCTCGCCGTCCGCTACGAGGCGCGCCGCCTGGACGCCCGCCGCACGCAGCTGGCCGCCGCGGTCGCCCTCGGCCGGGCGGAGCAGGTCCTTCCGGAGCTCGCCGCGCTGTGCGAGGAGCATCCGCTGGACGAGCCCCTGCACGCCGTGCGGCTGCGCGCCCTGCGGGCGGCGGGGCGCCCGGCGGAGGCGCTCGCCGCGTACGCGGACATCGCCGACGACCTCTCCACCCGCCTGGGCACGGACCCGGGCCCGGAACTCCGCACCCTCCACGCGGAGCTGCTGAACCCGGAACGGGGAGCGGCGTACGGTGCGCGGCACGACGCCGCACCGCGCCCGGGGACGCCCTACGCGCCGGGTGGTTCCGCGCCGGACGGCCCCACGGGCCCCCGGAGCACGCCCTGCCCGCCGGACCACCCCGCCGCGCACGGCACCGCCGCGACACCACAGGGCACGCCTCACCCGTCGCCCGGCACTGCGGCGTACGGCGCCACGGCACCGCATGGCGGGGCCGCGCCGGGCAACGCCGTGGAGCCGCACGACCGCCCGTACCCGCCCGCCGCGCCGGCGCCCGGCGCCACCACGCCGTCCCCGGGCGCGGGGGCGACCGCCGGCGGCACCCCCCTGCCCCCGCCCGGCAACCTCCGGGCCCGGCTCACCTCCTTCGTCGGGCGGGAGGACGACATCGCGGCCATCGGGGGTGATCTGCGGGCGCACCGGCTGGTGACGCTGCTCGGGCCCGGGGGTGCCGGCAAGACGCGGCTGTCGCTGGAGGCGGCCGAGGCCGTTGCCGGGGACGGGGGCGGGTGGCGCGACGGCGTGTGGTTCGCCGAGCTCGCGCCCGTCGACGATCCGGCCACCGTGCCCGAGGCGGTGCTGACCGCGCTCGGCGGGCGCGAGACCGTGGTGCGGACGACCGCCGACGGGCTGCGGGCCGCGGGGGACGCCTCCGCGACGGACCCGCTGGCGCGCCTCGCCGAGCACTGCGCGCCGCGCCGCATGCTGCTCGTCCTCGACAACTGCGAGCACGTCGTCGACGCCGCGGCCCGCCTCGCCGAGACGCTCCTCGCCCACTGCCCGGGCGTCACCGTGCTGGCCACCAGCCGCGAGCCGCTGGGCGTGCCCGGCGAGGCGGTGCGGCCCGTGGAGCCGCTGCCCGACACGGTCGCCCTGCGGCTGCTCGCCGACCGCGGGGCCGCGGCCCGCCCGGGCTTCCGCATCGAGGACGACCCGGAGGCGTGTGCCGAGATCTGCCGCCGCCTGGACGGGCTGCCGCTGGCCATCGAGCTCGCCGCGGCCCGGCTGCGGCTGCTCGGCCCGCGCACCCTGGCCGACCGCCTGGACGACCGCTTCCGGCTGCTGACCTCCGGCAGCCGCACCGTCCTGCCGCGCCAGCAGACGCTGCGCGCCGTCGTCGACTGGTCGTGGGACCTGCTCGACGGGCCCGAGCGCGCCGTGCTGCGCCGCCTGTCGGTCTTCTCCGGCGGCTGCGACCTGGCCGCCGCGGAGGAGGTGTGTTCCGACGGGCCGGACGCGGGCACGGACACAGGTACCGACACGGGCACGGCCGCTGCGCACCCCGGCGCCGTCGGGGCCCGGGACGTCGCCGCCCTCCTCGGCTCGCTCGTCGACAAGTCGCTGGTGGTCGCCGAGCCCGCGGCCGGCGGCGAGATGCGCTACCGGCTGCTGGAGACCGTCGGGGAGTACGCCGCCGAGCGGCTGGACGAGGCGGGCGAGCGGGCGGGCGCCGAGCGCCGCCACCTGGTGGCCTACCGCGAGCTGGCCCGCACCGCGGACCCGCTGCTGCGCGGCCCGGCCCAGGGCGTCTGGCTGGAGCGGCTGGAGCTGGAGCACGACAACCTGCGCACCGCCCTGCGGCGTGCCGTCGCGGCGCAGGACGAGCAGGAGGCGCTGTGCCTGGCGCTGTCCATGGGCTGGTTCTGGCAGCTCAGGGACCACCGCGCGGACGCCGCGCACTGGGCGGAGGTCGTGGGGGCGATGGGCCCCGACCCGTTCGCCGGGCCGGTCGCCCCGGTCGCGCCGCTGTACGTGGCGTGCACCGAGCAGCCGCCGCCGATGGCGCCCGAGGTGCTGGCGGAGGCGCGGCGCGGGGTGCACCTGGCGCGGCTGGTCAGCATCACGGACATGGCCGTGATCCATTCGCCGGACATGCAGCGCAGGCTGCGCGTCATCTCCGCGGCCTACGCGGACGGGCAGCCGCAGACCTGCCGCGTGCCGGGCTTCATCGTCTTCTTCGCCATCCTCATGACCGGCGATTTCGAGGCGCTCTACCGGACCTTGGACACGATGGTCGCGCGCTGCCGCGAGCTGGGTTACGCATGGGAGCTCGGCCACGCCCTGCAGCTGCGCTCGAAGATATTCAACGACCAGCCCGGCGGGCTGGACCAGGCCACCGCGGACGCGGAGGAGAGCGTACGGATCTTCCGGCGGCTCGGGGACTCCTGGGGCGTGGCGGAGGGGCTGACGGGCCTGGGCGAGGTGCACGAGCGGCGCGGGCAGTTCGGCCTGGCGGCCGAGGACTACCGGGAGGCCGTCGAGCAGGTCCGCGAGCTCGGCTCGACCGGGCAGCTGCCGGCGCTGCGCGCCCGGCTCGCCGGGGCGCTGGTGGAGGCGGGCACGGTCGGCGACGACGAGGGCGAGCAGATGCTGCGCGACGCCATCGCCGAGGCGGAGCAGGGCAATACGGACGCCGCGATCTTCGGCAGGCTGCAGCTCGGCGTGCGGGTGGCCCGCGCCGGGCGGACGGCCGAGGCCCGGGAGATCTTCGAGGAGCTGGTGTCGGACTTCGGCATCCGCTCGGTGGTGATGTTCGAGAGCCTGATGTGCGGTCAGATGGCCTGGCTGGACACGCTGGAGGGCCACCCGGAGGACGCCCTGCCGAGGCTGCGCAAGGCCCTGTCGATGTCCGGGGACCCGCTGTCGACGCTTGCGGTGCCGCAGCTGCCGATGACGCACCTGCTGTTCGCCGCCTTCGCCCACGCCGGGCTGGCCGGCGGGGAGCACGCGGAGCCCGCGGCCCGCGGGGAGCACGCGCTGCTGGCGGCCCGGCTGCTCGGTGCCGCCGAAGGCCTGCGCCCGGCCGACTTCCCGGTGGCGTCGGTGGAGCGCGAGGTGTACGAGCGCACGGAGGCCGGGGTGCGGGAGGTGCTCGGCGACGGCGCGTACGAGCGCGCGTACGCCGAGGGCGACGGCCTCACCCTGGAGGAGGCCGCCGCCCTCGTATGACGCGGACACGGGACCGGCTCAGGTCTTCTTGCGGAACTTCGAGACGGCCAGTGGCGCGGTCGCGAGGGTGATGGCGACGGCCCAGGCCAGCGTCATCCACACCGAATGGGCGACGGGACCGCCGCGCATCAGGTGCCGTGCGGCGTCGGCGAGGTTGGACAGCGGGTTGTACTCGGTGAAGCTCTCCAGCCAGCCGGGCATCTTCGCGGTCGGCGCGAAGATCGAGCTGCCGAACTGCAGGGGCATCAGGACGAGCATCCCGATGCCCTGGACGGCCTGCGGGGTCTTCAGGGACAGGCCCAGCAGGATGAAGACCCACATCAGCGAGGCGCCGAACACCACGGACAGGGCCACCGCGGCCAGCAGGTGCAGCGGGCTCGTCGTGATGGACAGGCCGAGGGCGAAGCCCATGCCCAGCAGGATGGCGGTGGCGATGAGCATCCGGCCGATCTCGACCACGATCTTCGCGACGAGGACGGAGGACCGGGCTATCGGCATGGTGCGGAAGCGGTCCATCACCCCCTTCTTGAAGTCGTCGTTGACGCCGGTGCCGACGGCCATGGCGATGTTCATGCCCTGCATGGCCATCAGGCCGGGCACCAGGTAGTTGAGGTACTCCTGCTCGTGGCCCTTGCCGGCCATCGAGCCGCCGAAGACGTAGGTGAAGAGCAGGATGAAGATGATCGGCATGATCACGGCGTCGAACATCGACTCCGGGTCCGCCTTGATCTGCAGCATGTTGCGGCGCGCGAGGGCGCCGATGTGCCGCAGGTTGGCCCGCGGGCCGATGCGGCCCTCGCGGGCGGGCGCCGCCGCGGGCGGGCTGAGCGTAGCCGCGCTCATGCGGCGACCTCCTGGGGTGCGTCGGTGTCGGCGGCGTCCTGCTGCGGGGCGGACGCCTTCTGGCCGGTGACGGCGAGGAAGACCTCGTCGAGGCTCGGCAGGTGGGTGGAGATGCCGGAGATCGCGAAGCCGCGCGAGCCCAGCAGGGCGACGACGGCGGTCAGCTGCTCGTCGCTGATGATCGGGACGTTGACGACGCCCTCGGCCTCGTCGGCGGTGGCGCCGGCGATCCCGTCGAGCTGGGCCTGGGCCAGCGCGCCGACCATGCGGGGCAGCTCGGCGCGGTCCGCCGGGCGGATCTGCAGGGTGCGGCCGCCGACCTTCGCCTTCAGCTCGTCCACCCGGCCGCCCGCGATGACCCGGCCGCGGTCGATGACGGTGAGCTCGTGGGCGAGCTGCTCGGCCTCCTCCATGTACTGCGTGGTGAGGAGGACGGTGGCGCCCTCGGAGACCATCCGCCGGACCTCCTCCCACACCTCGTTGCGGGTGCGGGGGTCGAGGCCGGTGGTGGGCTCGTCCAGATACAGCACCGACGGCCGGCCGATCATGGAAGCGGCGAGGTCCAGCCGGCGGCGCATGCCGCCGGAGTACTGCCCGGCCGGGCGCTTGGCGGCCTCGGTGAGGGAGAAGCGCTCCAGCATCTCCTCGCCGCGGCGGCGGGCGTCCTTGCGGGAGAGGTCCAGCAGCCGGCCGATCATGTACAGGTTCTCGAAGCCGGACAGCTTCTCGTCCACCGAGGCGTACTGGCCGGTCAGGCCGATCACGCGGCGCAGCTGGCGCGGCTGGGCCACCACGTCGTACCCCGAGACGCGGGCGGTGCCGCCGTCCGGCCGGAGCAGCGTGGACAGGCAGCGCACGAGCGTGGTCTTGCCGGCGCCGTTGGGCCCGAGCACGCCGAGGACGGTGCCCTCGCGTACGTCGAGATCGACGCCGTTGAGCGCCTTGGTCTCCCCGAAGTGCTTGACGAGGCCGCGGACTTCGACGGCGTTCCCGCCGCTGCCCGCTCCTCGTGAGGTGTCGTTTCGCGTCATGCCCACCACAGTGCCAGCCCCCACTGACAACGCACCGACAGGCCACCGACAGCGGTTTGTCGGTGACCTGTCAGCGGCCTGCCGGCCGGGCCCGCGCCTAGTGGAAGGCGTGCTCCTCGGCCGGGTACGCGCCGTCCACCACGTCCTCCGCGAAGGCGCGCGCCGCCCCGCCGAGGACCTCGCGCAGCTGCGCGTACTGCTTGACGAAGCGCGGCACGCGGCCGGACGTCATGCCGGCCATGTCCGTCCACACGAGCACCTGCGCGTCGCACTGCGAGCCCGCGCCGATGCCGACGGTCGGGATGTGCAGGGTGCGGGTGACCTCGGCGGCCAGCTCGGCCGGGACGAGCTCCAGGACGACGGAGAAGGCGCCCGCGTCCTGCACGGCCTTGGCGTCGCGCAGCAGCTGCTGCGCGGCCTCCTCGCCGCGGCCCTGCACGGGGTAGCCGCCGAAGGCGTTGACGGACTGGGGGGTGAGGCCGATGTGGGCCATCACCGGGATGCCGGCGTCGACCAGCAGCTTGATCGCCTCGGCGGACCGCTCGCCGCCCTCCAGCTTGACCGCGTTCGCGCCGGTCTCCTTGATCAGCCGCGTGGCGCTGCGCAGCGCCTGCACCGGGCCCTCCTGGTAGGAGCCGAAGGGCAGGTCGGCGACGATCAGGGCGCGCTTGGTGCCGCGGACGACGGCGGCGGAGAGGACGGCTATCTCGTCCATGGTGACGGGCACGGTGGACTCGTAGCCGAGGTGACAGTTGCCCATGGAGTCGCCGACGAGCAGGACGGGGATGCCGGCCTCGTCAAAGACGGAGGCGGTCATCGCGTCGTACGCGGTGAGCATGGGCCACTTCTCGCCGCGCGCCTTGGCGGCGGCGATGTCGCGGACGGTGATGCGCCGGGATCCCTTGCCCCCGTACAGCGCCTTGGGGTCGCGGCTGCTGTCGGGGGTGTTCGAGGCATGCGTCGTCGTCATGGCGGTGTGCTCCTGTGTTGATGTCGTCTCGAGGCGCCCTGACGGCGTCCCCGGATCCCCTCCATGCTGACACGCGCGCCCCGGGCGGGGAAGGGACCCCCGCGCACACCCGTTCGCCGGACCGGGGTAAAGGTTTTCCAATACGAGACGGGTTCGTATCGGAAAGGATCTAGGCTGGCGGGCATGACACCCGCTCCCTCCGGCGCCCCGGGCGCCGCACCGCCCCGGAAGGTCCCGGAGGCGGTGCACCGCAGGCGCTGGGCGATCCTGGCCGTCCTGCTGTTCAGCCTGCTCATCGTCGTGCTGGACAACTCGATCCTGAACGTGGCGATGAAGACGATCGCCACCCCCGCGCCCATCGGCCTCGGCGCCACCCAGAGCCAGCTGGAGTGGGCCGTCAACTCCTACACGCTGGTCTTCGCGGGGATACTGTTCACCGCCGGTCTGCTGGGCGACCGGCTCGGCCGCAAGAAGGTCCTGCTCGCGGGCATGGTCGTCTTCGGCGCCGGCTCCGTGCTCTCCGCCTTCTCCGGCTCGCCCACCGAGCTCATCACCTTCCGCGCGCTCATGGGCTTCGGCGGCGCGTTCGTGATGCCCGCGACCCTCGCGATCATCATGAACGTCTTCGAGCGCGAGGAGCAGCCCAAGGCCATCGGCATCTGGGCGGGCGCCGTGGGCCTCGCCGTGGCCATAGGGCCGATCACCGGCGGCATCCTCCTGGAGCACTTCTGGTGGGGCTCGGTCTTCCTGGTCAACGTCCCCATCGTGATCACGGCCCTGATCGCGATGTCCGTGCTCGTCCCCGACTCCAGGGACCCGCGGCCGGGCCGCCTCGACCCGGTCGGCGCGGGGCTCTCGGTCGTGGGCCTGGTCCTGCTGGTCTACGGGATCATCAAGGGCGGCCAGCTGGCGGACTTCACCGACCCCGAGGTCTTCGGCACGGCCGGCTCCGGCCTGCTCGTCCTGGTCCTCTTCGTCCTGCACGAGCGGCGCTCGGACCACCCCTCGCTCGACGTGCGCTGGTTCCGCAACCCCGCCTTCGCCGCCGCCGTCTCCGCCATCGCGCTGGTCTTCTTCGCGCTGATGGGCGTCACGTTCATGACCGTCTTCTACACCCAGAGCGTGCGCGGCTTCACACCGCTGCAGAGCGGGCTGCTGATGCTGCCGCTCGCGGCCGCCCACATGTTCTTCGCCGTGCGCGTGCGCCGCGTCGTGGAGAAGTTCGGCGTGCGCGTCGTGTGCACCGGCGGCATGGTGATGGTCTCCGCGACGATGGCCGGCTTCCTGCTGCTGGACCGCGACACCCCGGTCTGGGTGCTGGAGGTGCTGCTGTTCTTCCAGGGCGCCTCGATGGCGCACATCATGCCGCCCGCCACCGTCTCGATCATGCAGTCGCTGCCGCGCGAGAGGGCCGGCTCGGGCTCCGCCGTGAACAACACCTTCCGCCAGGTCGGCGCCTCGCTCGGCATCGCCGTGCTCGGCTCCGTCCTGTCCACCACCTACCGCGACGACATCTCCGGCCGGATCGCCGCCCTCCCCGGCCTGACGGACGAGGCGCGGCACGCGGCGGCGGAGTCCGTCGAGGCCACCCTGAGCGTCGCCGCGACGCTCGGCCCGGAGGGCAGGGCGCTCGTCGGCCCCGCCCACGACGCCTTCGTCCACGCCATGCACGTCACGCTCGTCGGCGCCAGCGCCACGGCCCTGGTCGGCGCGGCCGTCGTCGCACTCTTCCTGCCCAAGCGCGGGGCGGTCCGCACGGCGCCCGGCGCCGCCCGCCCGGACGGCCAGAAGGAACAGGCGGGAGCAGGCGCATGACCCACCCCCGGGCCGCAGCCCCCGAGCGCCGTGGCCGCCCCCGCAACGCCGCCCTCGACACGGCCGTCGTCGAGACCGTCCTGCGCCTGCTCGAAGAGGGCGTGACGCTCGGCGAGCTGTCGATGGAGCGCATCGCGCGCGAGGCCGGCGTCGGCAAGGCCACGGTCTACCGCCGCTGGCCCGGCAAGGAGGCGCTGATGCTCGACGTCATGCGCTCCCTGGAGCACGCCGCCCCCGAGCTCGCCGGGGAGTCCGTACGGGACGACCTCGTGACGCTGCTGGAGACGCTGCGCCGGCGCGGGCTGGCCAAGCGCTCCTCGGCCGTCCTGCGCACGGTCCTCGCCCAGATCAAGGCCCACCCCGGGCTCTGGCAGGAGTACCACGAGAAGGTCGTCACGGCCCGCCGGGAAGCGGTCCACGCCGTCCTGCGGCGCGGCGTGGCCACCGGTGAGATCCGCTCCGACCTGGACGTCGAGCTGATGGGCGACCTCATCGTCAGCCCGATGCTCTCGCGGGCCATGTTCCACGAGCGGGCGGAGCTGCCGGAGGACCTCCCCGGGAAGATCGTCGACGCGGTCCTGGAGGGCGTGCGCCCCCGCTGACGACCGGTCGCGCCCGCCGTACGGGACCGGGCAGCCGCCCGTACGGCCCCGGACCCCGGCGAATATGCCCGTTGTGTCACAGCACGCCCCGGCAGGCCCCCGGCCCGGAACCCCGGTCCGCCGTGACGTCGTCCTTTCCACCGACACCCCCTCCAGGGGTGGCACGTCGGAAGCGGAAGCGGCGCATGCCGCACTCGCCGGGTGATCACCTATCGTCTGGTGGGCGGGGCCGCAGCGGATGAAGAGTTGAGGACGACGGATGGCGCAGGCGTACATGCAGGAGACGGGCCGAGACGGAGCCGGTCCGGAGGGGACCGGATCCGGGGCCCGGCGCCTCATGGACCGGTGGCGGGACCGCGACATCTGGCGGCGCGGCCTCGTCCTCGCCGCCCTCGCGGTCCTGCTCGGCCTGCTGATGCTCCTGCACACCCAGCTGCCCAACCGGGTCGGCAACCTCGGCAGCCTGACCGAGACCTTCCTGCCCTGGCTCGGCCTGGGCATCCCCGTCCTGTTCGTCCTGGCGATCGTGCGCCGCTCGGCGACCGCGCTGATCGCGCTGCTGCTCCCCGTGGTCACCTGGGTGAACCTCTTCGGCGGCCTGCTCAGCGACAAGACCGGCAAGGGCGGCAACTTCACGGTGGCCACCCACAACGTCAACGCCGAGAACCCCGACCCCGCCGCCACGGCCCGGGCCGTGGCCGCCTCCGGGGCCGACGTCGTGGCCCTGGAGGAGCTCACCAACGCCTCGCGCTACGAGAAGGCGCTGGCGGGCACGTACAAGCACCACTCCGTGCAGGGCACGGTCGGCATATGGAGCAAGTACCCCCTGGAGCTGGTCCAGCCCGTCGACATCCGGCTCGGCTGGGTGCGCGCCCTGCGCGCCACCGTCCGCACCCCCCAGGGCCCCGTCGCCGTCTACGTCGCCCACATGCCGTCGGTGCGCGTCAAGTTCAACGCCGGCTTCACGGCCGGGCAGCGCGACCGCAGCGCCGAGGCGCTCGGCCAGGCCATCGCTCAGGAGCCCGAGAAGCGCGTCATCCTCCTCGGCGACCTCAACGGCACCATGAACGACCGTTCCCTGGCCCCCATCACCTCCCAGCTGCGCTCCGCCCAGGGCGCCGCGGGCGACGGCTTCGGCTTCAGCTGGCCGGCGAGCTTCCCGATGGCCCGGATCGACCAGATCATGGTGCGCGGCATGGACCCGGTCTCGGCGTGGACGCTGCCCGCGACGAAGAGCGACCACCTGCCGGTGGCGGCGCGGGTCAGGATCTGACCCGCCGACGCCTGCGCCCGCACCAGCACCCGCGCGACCGGGAAGCGGCTACCTCAGGAGCCACTTCCTGGTCAGCCGCATCACTTCCTCGTGGCTGCGCCCCTCGTGGTCGGCGGCCATGAAGCGGGTGCCGATCCGCGAGGAGAACGTGAGCAGGCTGCGGACCTCGGCCTCGTCCTCGTCGGCGCAGATCGGGCCGAACAGCTGGCGCAGGTAGTCCATGCGCCGGTTGTCGACGCGCCGCAGCCGCTCGGCGACCGCCTCGTCGCGCCGGGCCCACTCGCGGATCGCGAGCTCGGCCTCCACGCTCGTCACCGGCCGGCCGGCGGCGGCCGACACGATCGTGAACAGCCGCTCCAGCTTGGCCCTGGCGTCTCCCCCGCCGCTCTCGGCCCGCTCCACCACCGCCTCGGTGACCTCGCGCTCCCACGTGTCGAGCATCTCCGCGAGCAGCGCGTCCCGGTTGCGGAAATAGCCGTAGAAGCCGCCCTTGCTGACGCCGAGGGCCTGCGCCAGGGACTCGATCCGGACGGCCTCCGGGCCGCCGGTGCAGAGCGCGCGCAGCCCCTCCTCGATCCACTTCTCGCGGGGCGTGCGGATGGCGCCCATGACTGTGTCTCCCCTCACGTTCCCCCCGTCTATACGGAGCCGTATAGACGGGTCTAGCCTCGATCCATACGGCATCGTATAGATGGGGGACCGATCATGAGGCTGCCGATCACGGCACACACTTCCCGTCCCTGGCGCATCCACGAGATCGCCGCCGACTTCCGCCTGGAAGACGTCTGGGCACTCCCGACACCGGGCGGCCCGGACGACCTCGCGCACCTGGTCAAGCAGTTCTCGACCGGCGACGGGGACTACGTCGACTCCCCCGTCGGGCGCGCGCTCTTCGCGATCCGCTGGAAGCTCGGGGCCCTGCTCGGCTGGGACGAGTCCGGCACCGGCGTGGGCGACCGGCAGCCGGGGCTGCGGGACCGGCTGCCCGCAGACCTCCGCGAAGGCCCCCGGGGACCCGACTTCCGCAAGTTCACCTCCGTCTACCAAACGCACGACGAGTGGGCGGCCGAGATGTCCAACCGGACCGTACGGGGAGTGCTGCACCTCGGCTGGGTGCCGGACGGGAGCGGGGGCCACCACGCGCAGATGGCCGTCCTGGTGAAGCCGAACGGGCTCTTCGGCGCCGTCTACATGGCGGGCATCAAACTCTTCCGGTACGTGGGGGTGTACCCGGCGCTGCTCCGGCAGATCGGACGCGAGTGGGAGGCGACGGCCGACGCGAGGTCCGCCGGGAGCACCGCCGGGAGCGGCGCGGTCTGACGGGGGCGGCGGCCTGACGGGGGCGGCTTGCACGAGGCAGGCCCACGGGGCAGCCGGCCACGCCGGGCCATCCCGTAGGCTGGACGGCTTGCCCCGCACGCCCGTCCGAAAGGCCCCCTCCTCATGCCTCTGGCTCTGCTGGCGCTTGCCGTCTCCGCCTTCGGCATAGGGACGACCGAGTTCGTGATGATGGGCCTCCTGCCCAACGTCGCCGACGACCTGGGGACCTCCGTCCCCACCGCCGGCTACCTGGTCTCCGCCTACGCCCTCGGCGTCGTCGTCGGCGCCCCCCTGCTCACCGCCCTCGGCTCGCGCATCCCCCGCAGGCGGATGCTGATCCTGCTCATGGCGGTCTTCACGGCCGGGAACCTGGCCTCCGCGATCGCGCCCTCCTTCGGGACGCTCGTCGCGGGCCGGGTCCTGGCCGGGCTGCCGCACGGCGCGTTCTTCGGCGTGGGCTCCGTGGTCGCCGCCCGCCTCGCGGGCGAGGGACGGCAGGCCCGGGCCGTCGCCATGATGTTCCTCGGCCTGACGGTCGCCAACATCATCGGCGTCCCCGCGGCCACCCTCCTGGGCCAGCACCTGGGGTGGCGCGCGACGTTCCTCGTCGTGGCCGCGATCGGCCTCGCGGCGATGGCCGCGCTCGCCCGGCTGATCCCCGAACTGCCGCGCGAGCAGGGCGCCGGCCTGGGCAAGGAGCTGCGGGCCCTGGGCGGCCGGCAGGTGCTGCTGGGCCTGCTGACCACGGTCTTCGGCTTCGCGGGCGTCTTCGCCGTCTACAGCTACCTGTCCGCGATGGCCGTGGAGGTCACCGGCTTCTCCGAAACCTCGGTCACGTTCGTGCTGGCGCTCTTCGGCATCGGCATGACCCTGGGCGTCCTGGCCGCCGGCCCCCTCACCGACCGCGCCCTGCGCCCCACGCTCTACGGAGCCCTGGCCGGCCTCGCGGCGGTCCTCGTCGTCTTCGACTTCACCGTGCACGTGAAGTGGGCGGCGCTGGTGACGGTCGTCCTGCTCGGCGCCGCCGGCTCCATGACCAGCACCCCCCTCCAGATGCTGATCATGAACAAGGCCAAGGCCGCCCCGACGCTCGCCGCCGCCTCCAACCACTCGGCGTTCAACCTCGCGAACGCGGGCGGCGCGTGGCTCGGCGGCGTCGCCATCGCGGCGGGCTGGGGCTGGACGTCCCCCACGCTGGTGGGCGCGGCCCTGGCGGCGGCGGGCCTGCTGTGCGCGGTGGTGTCCGGCGCACTGGACCGCGACGGCGCGGAGCCGTCGCGAGTGGTCGCGTCCGGCGACGCGGAGCGGACGCCGGCGGCGGACCGGGTGGCGGACCGGACGGCGTAGCGGGCGGACCGGCGAGTACGGGCCGAGGCGCTCGGCCCGTCGCTCTGCCGTCGGCGAATCTGCCGCAGGCAGAGAAAGCTGACGTGGAGACGCGGGCGGCCGGACAGTGGTGGGACCACGCCATCACGCTCCGGTCCAAGGAGGCTCCATGTCATCACCCGCCCTCGCCCCGCACGCCCTCGCACCGCGCGCCGGCGACGGGGAAGCGTCCCCGACCCGCTTCGACGACCACCTCGCCTCGCTGCTCCTCACGCAGCGCATCGTCTTCCTCGGCACCGAGGTCAACGAGGCCTCGGCCAACCGCGTCTGCGCCCAGCTGCTCCTCCTGTCCGCCGAGGACCCCCGCACGGACATCGCCCTCTGCATCAACAGCCCCGGCGGCTCCGTGACGGCCGGGCTGGCGATCTACGACACGATGCGGCTGATCCCCAACGACGTCTCCACCCTCGCCATGGGATTCGCCGCCAGCATGGGGCAGTTCCTCCTCACCGTCGGGACGCCGGGCAAGCGCTACGCCCTCCCGAACGCGCGGATCATGATGCACCAGCCGTCGGCCGGAATCGGCGGCACCGCCGCCGACATCGCCATCCAGGCCGAGAACCTCGAATTCACCAAGAAGGCCATCGAGCGCATCACCGCCGAGCACACCGGCCAGTCCGAGGAGACCATCTCCCGCGACGGCGACCGCGACCGGTGGTTCACGGCGCAGCAGGCGAAGGACTACGGCATGGTCGACCGCGTCGTGGAGTCCCTGGAGGACGTCCGCCCGGCCGGCGCCAAGCGACGGATCGGACTCTGACGACATGAGCCAGTACACCATTCCGACCGTGGTCGAGCGCACCCCCAACGGGGAGCGGGCCTACGACGTCTTCAGCCGGCTGCTCTCCGAGCGCATCATCTTCCTCGGCACGGAGATCGACGACGGCGTCGCCAACGTCGTCATCGCCCAGCTGCTGCACCTCGAATCGGCCGGCCCGGACACCGAGATCGCCCTCTACATCAACTCCCCGGGCGGATCGTTCACTTCCCTCATGGCCATCTACGACACGATGACCTTCGTCCGCGCCCCGATCTCGACGTTCTGCGTCGGCCAGGCCGCCTCGACCGCGGCCGTCCTGCTGGCCGGCGGCGACCCGGGACGGCGCTTCGTCCTCGAACACGCCCGGATCCTGCTGGGACAGCCGGCGAGCCGCGGCCGGCAGGGCACCGTCTCCGACCTCACCCTCCAGGCCAAGGAGGTGCTCCGCATCCGCAGCGAGGTCGAAGAGGTCCTGTCCCGGCACACGGGCCACGACGTCGCGGCGCTCCGCGCCGACATGGACCGCGACAAGGTCTTCACCGCGCAGGAGGCCGTGGCGTACGGCCTCGCCGACGCGGTCCTCAGCCGCAGGGCCTTGACCGCTGCCGCCTGAGGGGTTGCGCCGACGGCGGGCGGCCGCGCTACGGGGGTGGGCGGCCGGCCGGCGGCCGGGGCGGCAGCCGGGCCGCCCCGGCAGTGGGACCGGTGGTCAGGCCGCGAGGCGCACTTCGCTCTGGCGCCGCGGGGCCGGCTGCGGCGCCGCCGCCTGCCCGACCGGCCCGACGGACCGGACGGACCGGACATGCGTACGACTCGCGAGCCGGATGAGCTCCGCCTGCACGAGGGCGAGCAGCTCGGCCAGACTGAGCCCGAGCGCCTTGGCGGCGGCCGCGAGCACCTCGGAGGAGGCCTCCTTGCGCCCGCGCTCCACCTCGGACAGATACGGCATGGAAATCCGTCCCGCATCGGCCACGTCCTTCAGCGTCCGCTTCTGAGCGAGCCGCTCACGACGCAGAACGTCCCCCACGACGTTCCGCCAGAGGGGCTCGCTGGGGCGGGCGGGGGCAGGGCGCAGGGGGATGACCGGGGCCGCGGGCGCAGGCGCGGGCTTCGAGGCGTGGCTGCTCACCTCTCCAGCGTAGAAGGGCCGGGGCGGCCCGGGACGGGGTGAGCGTTCCGCCCCCCGCGAAACTGCGCCACGACGGGTGCGCCAACGGCGGGCGAGGCGGGTTGCCTTGACCGGCCGACCGCGGCACCCCCGCCCATATGGGTGAGAACCCCCGTAACTTCCCCACCCGCGCACCGACTTGCGGAACCATGCGGAAGCATGGACGCCGTACGGGTCGCGCTGTTGCGGGAAGTGCTGGCCGGGACCGAGTGGTTGCAGGACACGCGCCGGTTCGCCGGGGCGCTGCGCGCGTCGGTGGCGCGGCGGCACGGCGGGTTGCTGCTGGTGGGGACCGAGGCGTACGAGCCGTGGCACTTGGCGGCGCATCTGGATGACGAGGCGGCCTGGTCGGGGCTGCCTGAGCTGTCGCCGACGCTCGTGCGGCACCGGGTTCCGGCGGGCGTCCCGGCCCATCTCTCGGTCGGGCTGGGGCGGCTGGAGGCGGCGCGCCGGGGCGAGACGCTGCTGGTGGTGACGGCGGACGAGCCGGGTGAGGGGTTGCTGGAGCGGGTGCACGACGCCCGCCGCGGCGGGGCGACCGTGCTGTCCCTGGACGGGGCTCCGGAGGACGCGGGCTCCGAGATGCCGGCACTCGCGCACGACCGGCTGGCCGTGCCCGCACCGCCGCCCACGTCGTGCGTCTCGACGACGACGGAGCTCGATCTGGACACGGTGCAGCATCTGGTGAGCGCGGCGGCCGGGGAGAACGGGCTGCCCGCGCCGCGCGGCGGCCGGCGGCGGTTCCGCGACCGGCTGGCGCGGCTGGCGGACCAGCTGACGGCGCCTCCGCCGCCGCGCTGGTAGCCCCGGACAGAGGGGGAAGGCGGAAGTCGGCATTCGGAAAAGCGTTTGCTCCTGATCTTCCGCTTATGGACCATGGTCTCCCGTGACTGCGCAAGACCCCCCTCCCTCTTCCCCCGCGCCCGCCTCCGGACGGCTCCGCGCCCTGCTGCCCGATCTGACGCCGTGGCGCGCCTCCCGCGACTTCCGCCGCATGTGGGTGGCGGGTCTGGTCACGGTCTTCGGCACGGCCCTCACCTTCATCGCGGTGCCCCTGCAGCTCAAGGAGCTGACCGGCTCCGCGCTGGCGGTCGGCGCGGTCGGGGCGGTGGAGCTGGTTCCGCTCGTGGTCTTCGGTCTGTACGGCGGGGCGCTCGCCGACGCGCTCGACCGGCGGAAGCTGATCCTGTGGACGGAGGCCGGGCTCGGCGTCCTCTCCGCGCTGCTGCTGCTCAACACCCTCCTGCCGCACCCGATGATCTGGCCGCTGTACGTGGTGGCGGGCCTGGTCAGCGCGCTGAGCGGGCTGCAGCGGCCGGCGCTGCAGGCGATCGTGCCGCGCATCGTCGCGCACGAGCAGCTGCCGGCGGCCGTCGCGCTGAACTCGATCCGCTGGCAGATCGGCGCCATCGTCGGCCCGTCGCTGGCCGGCGTGATCATCGCCTACGCGGGCCTGCAGTGGGCGTACGCGCTGGACGTCGTCTCGTACGCGGTCTCCGCGCTGCTGCTGCTCGGGCTGGCCCCCTCCCCCGCCTCGCACGAGGCGGACAAGCCGTCGCTGCGCGGGATCCTGGAGGGCGCGCGCTACGCGTGGAGCCGCAAGGACCTGCTCGGCACGTACGCGATCGACATGGCGGCGATGCTGTTCGCCTTCCCGACGGCGATCTTCCCGTTCCTGGCCGACGACCTGGACGCGCCGTGGGCGCTGGGCCTGATGTACGCGGCGGGCGCGGTGGGCTCCCTGGTGGTGAGCCTGACCAGCGGCTGGGTGTCGCGGGTGCACCGGCACGGCCGGATGGTGGTCTACGCGGCCCTGGGCTGGGGCGCGGCGATGGCCGTCGCGGGCTGGCTGGGGAACGTGTGGCTGGTGCTGCTGTTCCTGGCCGTGGCGGGTGGCTGCGACATGGTGAGCGGCCTGTTCCGTTCGGCGATCTGGGACCAGACGATCCCGGACGCGCTGCGGGGCCGCCTGGCCGGCATCGAGATGCTCTCGTACTCGGTGGGCCCGCAGCTGGGCCAGGTGCGCGCGGGCGGCATGGCGTCCCTGACGGGCGTCCGCGCGTCCGTGTGGGCGGGCGGTCTGGCGTGCGTGGCGTCCGTGGGCCTGCTGGCGCTGTCGCTGCCGAAGCTCATGGCCTACGACCAGCGGACGGACGAGCACGCGGTGCGGATGCGGAAGCAGAAGGCGGCGGAGGCGGTGGCCGAGGCGGCCTAGCGGCCGCGGTGCGGTTCCCGGGGCGCCCGGCGCCCCGGGACCGGCTCGCTCACTCCCCCTTCGCGCCGCCGCCCGGGGCACCGTCGACGTCGTCGTTCCAGCGCGGGTCCTGCCGCCATTCCTCGTTCCGCTCGCGCGCGGTCTCCATCGCGTGCGACGCCTCCTCGCGGGTCCCGTACGGGCCCAGCCGGTCGGCGGCCCGGCACTCCGGGCCCTCCTCGACCGTCCCGTGCTTCAGGCAGTAGTACCACTCGCCCGGCTTGCCGTCCGGGCGCTTCTTGAACAGTGGCATCGGGACCTCCCTCACATCCGTCGTCTCGCCCACATGGTCCCCGATGAGCCCTGGCTACACTCGCTGACATGTCTGGCCAGTCGCTTCTCGCCCCGGGGACCCTGTCCCCCACCCGCCCCGTCCCCGCTTCCATCCCGCGCCCCGAGTACGTCGGGAAGGACGCCCCGACCCCGTACTCCGGCCCGGAGATCCAGGACGAGGGGACGATCGAGCGGATGCGCGTCGCGGGCCGCATCGCCGCGCAGGCGATGGAGGAGGCGGCCAAGCTGATCGCCCCGGGCGTGACCACGGACGAGCTGGACCGCGTGGCGCACGAGTACATGTGCGACCACGGCGCGTACCCCTCGACGCTCGGCTACCGCGGCTTCCCGAAGTCGCTGTGCGCCTCCGTCAACGAGGTCATCTGCCACGGCATCCCCGACTCGACCGTCCTGCGCGACGGCGACATCGTGAACCTGGACGTGACGGCGTTCATCGGCGGCGTGCACGGCGACAACAACGCCACCTACCTGTGCGGCGACGTGGACGAGGAGTCGCGCCTGCTGGTCGAGCGGACGCGCGAGGCGCTCAACCGCGCGATCAAGGCGGTCAAGCCCGGGCGCCGGATCAACGTCATCGGCCGGGTGATCGAGTCGTACGCCAAGCGCTTCGGCTACGGCGTCGTCCGCGACTTCACGGGCCACGGCATCAATTCCTCGTTCCACTCCGGCCTGATCGTCCCCCACTACGACAGCCCGCACCACGACACCCTGATCCAGCCCGGCATGACGTTCACGATCGAGCCGATGCTGACGCTCGGGACGTACGAGTACGACATGTGGGAGGACGGCTGGACGGTCGTCACCAAGGACCGGAAGCGGACGGCGCAGTTCGAGCACACGCTGGTGGTGACGGACACGGGTGCGGAGATCCTCACCCTCCCGTAAGCCTGCGGGGCGGCCGTCCGGGCGCTAACGTTTTACCGACGGGACGTCGGGAAGTCATTGACTTAGGTAAGCCTAAGTAGCGAGAATGGCTTCCTGACGCCACGCCCGTCCCCTCGGTCACCCGGAGGTCCGCTTTGGACGCGCCCGCCACCACGCCGTTCTCCACGCTCATCCGCACGGCCTCGCACGAGCAGCACACGGAAGCGGAGAACTCGTCGTTCATGAGCGACATGCTCGGCGGCCGCCTCGGCGTCGACGCCTACCGCCGCTACACCGAGCAGCTCTGGTTCGTCTACCGCGCCCTGGAAGCGGCCTCCCCGGGCCTCGCGGACGACCCCGTCGCCGGCCCCTTCATCCGCCCCGAGCTGGCCCGCACCGCCGAGCTGGAGCGCGACCTGGCCCACCTGGGCGGCCCGGACTGGCGCAGCGGCCTGCGGCCCCTCCCCGCGACCGCGCGGTACGCGGCCCGCGTCGAGGAGTGCGCCCGCGACTGGCCCGCGGGCTACGTCGCCCACCACTACACGCGCTACCTGGGCGACCTCTCCGGCGGCCAGATCATCCGCGGCACCGCCGAGAAGACCTGGGGCTTCGCCCGCAAGGGGGACGGCGTCCGCTTCTACGTCTTCGAGGCCATAGCCAACCCGGCCGCCTTCAAGCGCGAGTACCGCGAGCTGCTGGACGCCCTGCCCGTGGACGATCTGGAGAAGCAGCGCGTCATCGACGAGTGCAAGCGCGCGTTCGCGCTGAACACGGCGGTCTTCCAGGCACTGGGCCGGGAGTTCCCGCTGAGCGCGTGAGCGCGTCACGCGTCAGTCGCAGGAACGCTGGTAGGCCACGTCGGAGAAGAGGTTCTTCCAGTCCTCCTTGGGGACGCTCTCCGGGGAGGACCGGCACAGATCAGCGTAGAGCCGGTCGGTGTCGGGGTGCAGGAGGAACGTCAGCGCGCCCTCGCCGGTGCTCTTCCCGGACGAGACCGCGATGAGGGGCTGCCGCTCCGGGAAGAGGAGGACGCGGCTCGCCTCCGGCAGCGTGGCGAAGTACGGCGTGCGCCAGTCCCCGCCGGGCCCGACGTCCCAGATGCGGTAGGGATTCCTGCCCGTGAGGATCCGGCTGCGGTCGGGGCCCTTGTGGATCTCGGCTCTCTTCGGGTTGCCGAGGTCCACGGGCATGGTGCGCGTCTTCCGCGGGCGCCGGAAGTCCTTCACGTCCCAGAATTCGAGGCTGTTGTTCCGGTCGACGGCCGCCAGTACGTCGCCGCCGATGGTCTGATAGCCGCTCACACCGAGCGGCAGCAGACCGCCCCGGCGCGGCCGGTGGGGGTCGGACAGGTCCCACAGCGCCACCTTCCTGCCGGGCTCCTCCGCCAGCATGAGGTACCGGGAGCCGGAGGGGCCGAAGCCGAGGCTCCCGTCGGGCTTGAGGCCCGTGACGACCCCTGCCCGCCGGGGGAGGCCCGGGTCGGAGACGTCCCAGAGCTGCACCTTCTCCTTCCCCTCCCGGGTCTCGACGACCCGGTCGGTCAGGAACCAGATGCTCGACGTCCAGTCGCTCGTGCTGCCTTCGAACACCGACCGCCGCACCGGCGCGCGCGGCCTGCTCACGTCCCACAGCTCGATGCGGCGGTCGTGGGCCCGCCCCAGGGCCAGCAGCCGGCCGTCGGGGCTGAAGCCGGCGTTCACGTCCGGGGCGTTGATGGTGATGGCGCCGCCGCCCGGGTCCGGGGCGCCGGGTCCGCTCATGTCCCACAGGCGGAAGACATGGTCCTTGGTGCCCGCCGTCCACTTGTGGACCACGAGGACGGACGTGCCGGGCAGGAAGTTGCGGGCCTCCCAGGGCCGGGGGACGGTGAACTTCAGCCGCGGCGCCGTCCGCCGGCTGATGTCCCACACCCGGTGCGTCTCCTCCTGCGAGCCCCTCCACCGCTCCTTCGTGATCATGAGGGTGCCGTCGTGGCTGATGGGAAGCGTCCCGGTGTCGGGGTCCGGCAGGGAGCCGGCGGCGGCCGGGGCGGGCGGCCGCTGCGGCCACAGCCGCACGCTGCCGTCCTCCCCTCCCGCGGCGAGGTACGCGCCTCCGGGATCCCAGGCGAGGGCCTGGGCGGGCGCGGTCACGGGCAGCTCGCCGTCCTCCGCGAGGGTGTCGGAGAGCGCGGAGTCCTTGTCCCCGACGCGCCGCAGGAGCAGGGTGCTCGGTGCCGGATCGGTGCCTCGCTTGCCCGCCCACGCCAGAGTGCCGCCGTCCTTGCTGAAGCCGAGGGCGGGCGGGTCGTCGTACTTCCAGAACGTGAAGGTCCCCTCGGCCGGGGCGAAGGGCTTCAGGCGCGCGCCGCCCTCGACCGTCCACCCGGACAGGTCGGACTTCCGGTTCGCCCCGGCGAGCAGGTCACGCCGCGGGTGGAACGCGACCTTCGTCGCGGTGCCGGTCGCCGCCGTGTCCTTGAGGGCGGGCCGGGCCGGATCCCGTACGTCCCACAGCCCGATCTCCCCGGACCCGCCGGACCCGTCCTCCGCGCCCAGGACGCCGCTGCTCGCCGCCAGGAGCCGGCCGTCGTGGTTGAACGCGACGGACACCAGGTCCTCCTCGGCGACCACCCGGTCGGCGGCCGGTTCCGGACGGGCGGGGTCGGCGAGCCGCCAGAGCAGGAGCCGGCCCTTCTCCAGGCCCGCCGCCACCGTCCTGCCGTCCGGGCTGAACACCAGCGAGGACGCCGCCCCGCCCGGGGCCCCGCGTGCGGCGAGGCGGCGCGGACGGTGCGGGTCGGTGGTGTCCCAGACCGCGAAGCCGCCCGCCGTCTGGGCGGCCAGCAGGCGCGAGCGGGGGTGGAAGGCGACGGCCGCAGCCGAACCGAGGTCCAGGGCGGCGGCCTCCCGCGGGGCGGTCGGGCGGCTCAGGTCCCACAGCTGTACGCGGCCACCGCGCCGGCTCGTCACCAGCACCCGGCCGTCCCCGCTGTACGCCACGTGGAGCACCGGCCCGCCCGTCCCCTTGAGGTCCACGGGCACCCGGGACATCTGCGTGGCGTACAGGCTCGACCGGCTCTCCGGGGTGCTCGCCAGGCGGTAGGCGGCGAGGCTCAGCCGGGAGGCCGCCAGGGGGTCGCGCACGCGCAGGGAGTCGGCCTTGGCCGCCAGTTGCCGGGCCAGCAGCACCGACTCCCGGTCCTCGGCCCGGTGCTGCGCGCCCCGCGCCAGGACCGCGAGGGTGGAGGCGAGGATCGCGAGGACGACGACGATCGCGAGCCCCGCCCGCTGGACGGTCCTGCGGCGGCGCTGGGCGCGCCCGCTCGCCGCCAGGAAGTCCCGCTCCACCGGGCGCAGCGGCAGGAGGAGGGCGGTCCCGTCCCGCCCGTCGCCGGCCGTCAGGGAACGGGCGGCCGCCAGGTGCTTGCCCGCGTACAGGCCGCTGGAGGGCCGGCCGTCCTCGGCCCAGGCGTCGGCGGCGTCGGCCAGCCTGCGGCGGACCAGCAGCCCGTCGAGGTCGGCGTTGATCCAGTCCCGTAGCCGGGGCCAGCCGTGGAGCAGCGAGTCGTGGCACAGCTGGGCGACGCCGTCGTCGACGACCACCAGGCGGGCGTCGGCGAGGCGGTCGAGCAGTGCCTTGTGCCCGGTGATCTCGTCGATGCGGACGCGGCGCCGTACGGCCCTGCCGTCGCCGTCCACCAGTCGCACCATGCGCAGCAGGAGTTCCCGCAAATCCCGTCGGCCGGCGGGGTCGAGGGAGTCGTGGATGCGTTCGGCCGCCGTGCCGACGGAGGTGCGGATGCCTCCGGTGGCCTGGTAGCCGGCGAAGGTCAGCCGGTCGCCGTGGCGGCGGGCCCAGGTCTCCTGCAGGGCGTGGGCGAGGAACGGCAGGGCGATGGTCCCGCGCTCGCCGGCGTCCTCGTCCTTCAGGTCGCGCAGCAGGTGACCGGCCAGGCCGTCCTCCAGGCTCAGTCCGGCGCGTGCGGCGGGTTCCTCGATGGCGGCGCGCAGTTCGTCGCCGGTCATCGGGGGGACGGGGAAGTGACCGTCCCGTACGAGCCGGGCGAGCCTGGGGTCGCGCAGGCAGTGGCCGAAGTAGTCGGCGCGCAGGCCGAGGACGATGCGGGGGCCGGGCGTCCCCTCCGCGCCGGTGAGGGCCCGGATGAACAGCTCCCGCTCCTCCCCGTCCTCGCAGTGCGTGAAGATTTCTTCCAGCTGGTCGACGATCAGGACGCGGGGCGGCTTCCTGCCGTCCACCGGTTCGCCGAAACGGCCCGCGCCGAGGGCCCGTTCGACCTCGCCGAAGGACCGGCCCGTGGCGTCCGCCCAGGTCGCCGTGAGCGTACGGAAGGGCCGGGCGCCGGGCGCGGGCACGAGCAGCACGGGGCCGCGTCCGTCGCCCTCCAGGCTCGCCCCGAGGCCGGCCCGCAGGAGCGAGGACTTCCCGACGCCGGAGGGGCCCACGAGGACGACGGGGCCGCCGGGTCCGGCGGCGGTCACGCTCTTGCACAGGTCGTCGGTGAGCGTCTTGCGGCCGAAGAACAGGTGATGCTGCTCGGGCAGGAAGGGCCGCATCCCGGGGTACGGGCACGGGCCGCCGGACTGCGGCGGCTCCGGGCCGGTCCCGGCCGCGGTCGCGTAGCGGGGGTTGGGGGCGACGACCAGGTCGCCGATCCGGCCGGCGCTGCCGGAGTGGGGCCGGGCGGGCGCGCCCTGGAGACGGCGGTCGAGCTGGCGGTAGAGGTCGGAGAGCGTGAACCACTTCGGGCCGCCCGCGTCGCCCTCCCGCAGCAGGCGCAGGAGTTCGCCGCTGAACAGCGTGTGCTCCTCGCCCTCCGGGGCGAACGCGGCGGCGTAGTGCGTCGCGGAGGCGAGGAGGAAGCTGCCGTCCGGGCGGGCCGAGACGTACGGGTCCCGGCGCGGCCCCTGCTGGACGGCCTCCGCGAGCCCGGAGAAGCAGCAGTCGAGGATCACCACGGGGCGGGCGGAGGACGTGCCGAGCAGGTTCCTGATCTCGGCGTACGGGACGGCGTGGGCGGTGCTGTGCGCCGACGTACCGGCCGATGTGGCGAGGTAGAGCTGCTCGGCCGGGCCGAGGAGGCCGTGGCCGACGAAGCAGAAGAGGACGACGCCGCCCTCCGCGCGGGCCGTGACGGCCTCCATGGCGGCCAGGACGTCCGAGGGCCCGGCCGGGTCGGTGATCAGGGTGACGCGGTCGCCGCGGTCGTCCGCCATGCCGCACACCGACCGGAGCGCCTCGGCGAGGGCGGCGGCGGAGCGGGCGGCGCTGGGCAGGCCCGCGAGCCGGGCGCCGGCGGGATGCCGGCCCGTACCGACCACGAGGGCGTGGCAGTCCGGGCCGGTCAGATCTCTTCCGGGACCTTCGTCCACGGGGTTCAGGCCCTGCCGGTCGGGCCCGGCCTCGCCATGTCGGTCGTACCGGTGCCGGGTTCGCGTTGCTCGAGGGCCTCGGCCAGGCGCCGGGCCAGCTCGCCGCTCTCCGCGGCACCCAGGTCGCGCACCCGCTCGGCGGTGACGGTGATCTGCGTGCCGTCGGGCCGGGTGATCGTGACCGTCTGATTGCCGCGGCGGTTCTGCAGCCAGGCCACGACCGCGGCACCCAGGGCGGCCGTCGCCCCGCCGGGGGCGAGCAGGAGGGTGAGGAACTCGGACGCCGCGCCCATCGTGCCGGGCGCGGGATCGGGCGCCGGCTCCGACTTGATGTGCGCCCGCAGCTCCGGGTGGCGCTGCAGCCACCGGCGGAGATCGTTCACTGCGCCGCCGCCGGGGCCGGAGCCCGGGCTGCTGACCGTCAGCGTTGCCTTCACTGTGCCCTCACTGCCCCTTCGCGCCTCACGTGACTTCCGGGGCATCCGAGGCTAGCACCGCAACGGGACGCTACAGAACGGAAGTTCGGTCACGGTCGGCTATCGGCGACGGCGCCCCCCGCCGGGGCCTGTGGAGGCGGGGGGCGCCGGTACGTGGGGCGCCGGGGATCAGACCCGCGCCGCGCCGCGGTCGCGCCGGCGGGCGGCGAACACGGCACCGCTGCCCGCGAGCACGAGCGCTCCGGCCGCGCCGAGGAGGGGGGCGGTGGGGGTGTTGGCACCGGTGCTGGCGAGGGAGGCGGTGTTGAGGCTGCCGCCGGTGGTGCCGCCGCCGGTGGTGGAACCGCCGCCTGTCGTGCCGGCACCGCCGGTGGTGGAACCACCGGTGCTGGAGCCGCCGGTGGAGCCCGCACCGGAGCCGCTGCCTCCCGTGCTGCTCCCCGAGCCCGTGCCGGTCGAGTCGTCGGGCAGCTTGGCCTTCTCGTCGACGGTGACGGCGAGCGAGACGGGGTCGAGCTCGGCACCCTTCTTGTAGAAGGCACGGTTCTGGTACGAGAAGACGTTCACGCCCTCCTCGGTCAGCTTCGCCGGGACGGCGGAAAGGGAGACGACCCCGTCCTTGGCCTTGAGGGCGTCCGCGGAAAGCGTCAGGTCCGCGAGCGGCACGTCGTTCTTCTTGTTTGTCGTCTCACCGTCCTTGGTGGCGACATCCGCGGTGAGCGTGCCCGTCGTACCGGACGCCTTGACCTTGAGGTTGCTGAACCTGAGATCCAACTTGCCCTGGTCACCGGTGAAGTGCAGCTGCCCGTTGAAGGTGGCGTCCAGCTTGGCGGCGGCCTCGTTGTAAGTGCCGCGCCCCTTCGCGAACCGGTAGCCGTCACCCTTCTTCTCGACGTCACCCGAGAGCTCGATCTTGCCCTTGGCGTACCCGTCGGCGATGTAGTCGCGGAAGGACTTCTTCACGCCCCAGTCGAGCCTGCCGTCATAGACCTTGTCCTTGACGGAGTTCTCACCGGACGTGCCACTGGTCGAGCCGGCCGAAGCCCCGCCCGACGTCCGGCCTGTCTGCTCGCCCGAGGCACCGCTCGACGCACCACCGGAGGCCCCGGCCGACGCAGCACCGCCGGTCGTGCCCGCCGTGCCGCCCGCGTTCCCGCCCGAAGCGTTGCCGGACGTGCTGCCCGACGCACCGCCGGCCGACGCGGCACCGCCGGTCGTCCCGTTGGACGCGCCGCCCGACGTGCCGCCGCCCGCAGGCGGGTTCGGCACCTGGGCTACCGTCTTCGCCACGATCTTCGCGGAGTCGATTACGGTACCCGGCTTGTAGAAGGCGCGACCCTTGTACGAGAAGACCTTGGAGCCCTCCGCGGTCATCGTCGCGGGTATCTCGGCGAGGGTGAGCACACCGCCCTCCTCGCTCTTCTTCGCCTTCTCCACGTCGAGTGACGCGATCGGGAGATCGTTCCGGGTCTTCCCGTCCGCCGCCGTGACATCGGCGGTGATGTGCCCGCTCTTGCCGTCGGACGACGCCAGCTTCAGGTCTGTGAACTTGAGGTCCAGTTCCCACTTGCCGTCATTGGCGTGCCCGCGGAAGTGCACACCGCCCTTGAACGTGGTGTTGACCGCCTGCGAGGAGGGGTCGTACGAGCCCTGGCCTTCGACGAAGGTGAAGGGACCGTCGCCGGTGCGCTGCGTCCCGTCGGTCACCTCGATCTTGCCGCCACCGAAACCGGTCTCGATGTACTGGCGGAACGATTCCTTGAACCCCCATTCCAGCGTGCCGTCCTTGAGCCCGGACTTGGCGGGCGGACCGTCCGCCGCATGGGCCGCCGGGACGGCCAGCGCGGTCGCGCCCAGGGCGGCGGCCGTGGCGACGGCGGCCGCGAGGGCGAGGGAGCGGCGGCGTGCAGGGACTGTCATGGTCGGTTGTCTCCTATGGGTAGGAAAACGCTGGTGTCAATGAGATAAGGGCCCGCGCCGGCCGCGCCGCGTGAGGGGTGCGCCGCGGCCGGCGCGGAGTCGGTGGGGCGTCAGTCCCCGGCGGCGGGCCGGCCCGCCGCCGCGGCGCGGCGCCTGCGCATCACCACGAGCGCGGCGGCGGCCACGACCAGGACTCCCGCGCCCCCGGCGGCGACCGGGAGCACCGGGAAGGACGAGTCGGAAGAGGCATCGGTTGCACTGTTTGCGGACACCCTTTGACCGGAATCCGGCTTCTGAGTGCTCGGTTCCGGTGCCACGGACGCCTTGCCCAGGTCCGGCAGCGGCGGCAGCTTCGCCTTCGCGTCGAGGGGGACGGCGAGGGAGACGGGGTCCATCTCCGCGCCCTCCTGGTACATGCCGCCGAAGGCCTTCGCGCCGTCGGCGGTGAGCTCCGCGGGGGCCTCGGTGACGGCGGCGAGGCCGTCCTTCTCCTTGAGGCCGGCGGCGTCGAAGGTGACGAGAGGAACGTTTTTCTGCGGGTCTCCGCCGCCGCTGCTCACGTCGGCGGCGAGCGTCCCCTTGCCGTCCTTCGCCGTCACCTTGACCGCGCTCAGGGCGAGGTCGAGGTGCTTGCCGGTGAAGCGGACGGTGCCGGTGAAGGCGGCGTCGAGCGTGTGCGCCTCCGCATCGTAGGTGCCCTTGCCGTCCGGGAAGCGGAAGAGCGCTCCGCCGTCCTGGGCGCCGTCGCTCAGCTTCCAGGAGCCCTGGGCGATGGACCCGGTGACGTATTCGCGGAAGGTGCGGCGTACGCCCCAGTCGACGGCCGCGCCGGTGAACCCGCCCTTGGGGACGTCCTTCTTCTCCGGCTCGGGCGCACCGGAGGACGGCGCTCCGCCGGGCGCCGGGCTCGCCGCGGCCAGGACGTCCGCGGACAGCGCGACCGGGTCCAGCGCCGTGCCGGCCGTGTAGTAGCCCGCGAAGGCCTTCGCGCCGTCGGCCGTGAGCGTCGCGGGGACGTTGGCCAGCGTTACGGCCGTCCCCGCGCCGCGCATGTTCACGCCCTTCAGGTCGAGCGCAGCGAGCGGCACTTGCGACGCCTGCGTGACCTCGCCCGTGCCCTTGGCCTTGCTGCTCATGTCGGCGTAGAGCGTGCCGCTCCCGTCCTTGATGCGGACGGTGGGGCGGCTGATGGTGAGGTCGAGTTCGTACGAGCCGTCGGGCTTCTTGTGTCCCGTGAAGTGCACGCCGCCCGAGAAGCCGGCGTCGAAGGCCCCGTTCCCCGCCTCGTAGCTGCCCTTGGCGGAGTGGAAGCGGAACCGGCTGCCGCCGATGGTGGCGGCGCCGCCCTGCAGGTCCCAGCGCCCCTGGGCGATGGGACCGGTGACGTAGCTCTGGAAGGAGGACTTGACGCCCCAGTCGAGCCGCCCGCCGGAGACCGTCCGCGCGCCGTCGGCGTTCCCGTCCGCGGGCGCCGCCGGTGCCGCGGACGCGGCCGCCCCCGGCCCCAGCCCCGGCACCAACCCCGCCAGCACCGCCGCGAGCAGGGCGACGACAGGGGCGCGGGCGGGTCTGGGCGGCGGCAGCATCGAAGGGGCCCCTTTCGGGCGGGACGGCGCGGACAGCACGGGACAGCGCGGGACGGCAGACATCGTGAGACATCGCGCTATGGCTACTTAGGTAAGGCTAACCTAAGCTACATTCCATCAGGTCGGAAACCCCCGGCCGGAGCGAAAGGCAGAAAGAACCGTGCTTCAACGGCAGTCGGCGGGCTCCGCGATATCTACCCCACGCCGCACCGGCATATGCGCCGCACTGCTCACTTGGCTCACTTTGGCCGTCCTGGCCCTCACCGGCTGTGGTGCCTCGGGCAGTTCGAGCAGCTCAGGGGGGTCCACGACGGCGAGCAAGACGTCGGCAGCCGACCGTATCGAGCCACTCTCCGGCACGCCGAAGTCCCAACTGCCCGCGACCGTACGGTCCGCGGACGGCCATGACGTCACCGTCCGCAGCACGGACCGGATCGTTCCGCTCACCGGTGCGCTGTCCGAGATCGTCTTCAGTCTCGGTCTCGGGGAGCGGGTCGTCGCCCGCGACATCACCGCCACCTTCGAGCAGGCGGCGAAGCTGCCCGTGGTCACCCGCGCCCACGACGTCTCCGCCGAGAGCGTGCTGTCGCTCAAGCCCACGCTCGTCCTGGCGGAGACCACGACCGGGCCCGCGGAGGCCGTGGGCCAGATCCGCGCCGCCGGAGTCCCCCTCGTCGTCCTCGACCCGGCCAAGAAGCTCGAAGACGTCGGCCCGCGCATCGGCAAGGTGGCCGCCGCCCTCGGCGTCCCCGCCGCCGGGGACGAGCTCGACCGCCGTACGCAGCAGCGGCTGAAGAAGGCCGCCGCAGCCATCCCCCAGGGCGGCGGCAGCGGCAAGAAGCCGCGCGTCGCCTTCCTCTACCTGCGCGGCTCGGCCTCCGTCTACCTCCTCGGCGGGGCCGGGTCCGGCGCGGACTCGCTCATCGAGGCCGCGGGCGGCGTGGACGCGGGCAAGGAGTCCGGCCTGAAGAAGGACTTCACCCCCATCACGAGCGAGGCCCTCGCCAAGGCCGCGCCCGACGTCATCCTCGTGATGAGCAAGGGGCTCGCGTCCGTCGGCGGCGTGGACGGGCTGGTGAAGATCCCGGGCGTCGGGCAGACCCCGGCCGGGCTGGACCGCCGCGTCGCCTCCGTGGACGACGGCGTGCTGCTGAATTTCGGCCCCCGCACCGACACCGTCCTGGCCTCCCTCATCGAGCAGATCCACGCCGGGAAGTGACGCGACGTGAGCCTCCTCAGAACCACGGCCCCCTCCCCCGTGGCCGCCGCCGGCGCCGCCGGTGAGCCCGGCGGCGGGCAGCAGCCGCGCCGCCGCCGCACCACCGCCCTCCTCGCCGCCGGCATGGCCGCGGCCCTGCTCCTCGCGTGCCTGCTCTCCGCCGGGATCGGCGCGTACGACATCCCGCTCGGCGACGTCGTGGGCTCCCTGCTGCACCGGGCCGGGCTCGGCGGGGCGGAGCTGGACCGGGTCCCCGAGAGCGTGCTGTGGAACGTACGGCTGCCGCGCGTGGCCCTGGCCCTGCTCGTCGGGGCGTCGCTGGGGTGCGCGGGGGCCCTGATGCAGGGGGTGTTCGGCAATCCGCTCGCCGAACCCGGCGTCATCGGCATCTCGATGGGCTCGGCGGTCGGCGCGGTCGCCGCGATCTCCCTGGGGCTGACCTTCCTCGGCAACTGGACGGTGACCGCCTGCGCGTTCGTGGCCGGGCTCGTGACCGTCCTGCTCGTCTACGCCCTCTCGCGCTCGGGCGGCCGTACGGAGGTGGTCACGCTCATCCTCACCGGCATCGCGGTGAACGCCTTCGGCGGGGCGCTCGTCGGCCTCGGCATCTTCGTCGCCGACAACGCCCAGGTCAGCCAGATCACCTTCTGGCAGCTCGGCTCGCTCGCGCAGGCCACCTGGCCGAGAGTGCTCGCCGTCCTGCCGTGCGCCCTGGCCGGCCTGGCCGTAGCGCCGCTGTACGGGCGGAAGCTGGACCTCCTGGCGCTCGGCGAACGGCCCGCGCGCCATCTGGGCGTGGACGTCGAGCGGCTGCGCCTGGTGCTGGTGCTGGTGGTCGCGCTGCTGACGGCCGCGGCGGTGGCCGTGGCGGGGGTCATCACGTTCGTGGGCCTGCTGGTGCCGCACCTGCTGCGGATGGCCGCGGGCCCCGGTCACCGGTTCCTGGTGCCGGGCAGTGCGCTGGGCGGGGCGCTGGTCCTGGTGGCGGCGGACCTCGCGGCCCGTACGGCGGCCCAGCCGGCGGAGCTGCCCCTGGGCGTCCTGACGGCCCTCTTCGGCAGCCCGTTCTTCTTCTGGTTGTTGCGCAGGACCCGCCGGAAGCAGGGGGGCTGGGCATGATCAGGGAACTTCTCCGCAGCCGCGGGCGGAAGCGCCGCCTCCCGCTCCCCTCCCCCTTCGGGACCGTCCGCGCCGAGGCCCGTGGCCTGCACGTGCGCCTCGCCGGCCGCACCGTCCTCGACGGCGTGGACCTCCAGGTCGCGGCCGGCGAAGTCCTCGCGCTCGTCGGCCCCAACGGCGCGGGCAAGTCCACGCTCCTGGCCGCGCTCGCCCACGACCTGCCGGCCGGCTCCGGCGAGGTCCGCATCGACGGCGAGCCCGCCGCCGGCTGGACGGCCGCCGAACTCGCCGTGCGCCGGGCCGTGCTGCCGCAGTCGGCGGAGCTGTCGTTCCCGTTCCCGGTGGAGGAGGTCGTCCGGATGGGGCGCGCGCCGTGGGCCGGGACCCCCGCCGAGGGCGAGGACGACGAGGCCGTCCGGGCCGCCATGGCCGCCGCCGAGGTGGCCGGATTCGCCTCCCGCCCGTTCGCGGCGCTCTCCGGCGGCGAGCGGGCGAGGGTCGCCCTGGCGCGCGTGCTCGCGCAGCGCACCCCGATCCTGCTGCTCGACGAGCCGACCGCCGCGCTGGACCTGCGCCACCAGGAACTGGTGCTGCGGATCTGCCGGGAGCGGGCCGCGGCCGGGGCCGCGGTGGTGGTCGTCCTGCACGACCTCGGCCTCGCGGGCGCGTACGCGGACCGGGTGGCGGTCCTGCACGCGGGGCGGATCGCGGCGGAGGGGCCGCCGGCGCACGTCTTCGAAGCGGAGCTGCTCGGTCGTGTGTATGCACAGCCGGTCGAGGTCATTGATCATCCGCGTACGGGTGAGCCACTGGTGATCCCGAGGCGCGAGGCACGAGATGTTGCGTGACCGCCTCCGGCGCCATACTGGTCGCGGTCGCCGCGGGCGCCCCGGGTAGGGTGGCGCCGAACCGAGCAGCCACCAAGGAGTCGAAGCCCGATGAGACGACGGGGGGCCGGCGGACCCCGCAGGACGCGGACGGCGGTGACGGCGGCGGCGCTGCTGCTGACGGCGACCGGGTGCATGACGGTGCACGGGGAACGGGAGATCGTCCCGTCGGTGGGCAGGGCTGAGGCCGCCAAGGTCCTCAAGGCCTTCACCGACGGCTACAACGAGGGTTACCGCAAGCTCGACCCGGGCGTCATCGCCCGGGTCGAGACCGGTGCGCTGGCCGAAATAGGCAAGGCCGACCTGGCGGCGCAGAGCGTCCAGACGCCCGGCGGCAACCCGAAGTACCCCTCCCTGGTCCTCGACGACGCCCGCTTCGCGATACCCGCGCAGGCCGGCTGGCCGAAGTTCTTCCTCGCCGACACCCGCAGCAACCGCGACGCCAACCGCTGGCTCGTGGTCTTCACGCGGCACGGGGTGAAGGAGCCGTGGAAGGCGGCCTACCTGTCGATCGTCAACCCGGGAAAGGTGCCGGAGTTCACGACCGGCAAGGACGGCTACGCGCAGGCCGTCCCGGCGGCCAAGGGCAAGGACCACGGCCTGATGGCCGAGCCCGGCAAGGTGAGCGCCCTCTACACCGACTTCCTGCGCACCGGCAAGGGCCGGGACTTCGTGCCGGGCCCGCGGACCACGGGGCTGCGGGAGGAGCGCGACAAGGTGCGCCGTACGGCCACCTTCTGGACGGAGTTCATCGACACCCCCGAGAAGGCCCCCGCCTTCCCCGCTCCGGCGCTGCGGACCAAGGGCGGCGGTGCGCTGGTGTTCTTCACCGCGCACCACCGGGAGAAGCGCACGATGGCCGAGGGGCTGCGGCCCGCGGTCACCGATCCGCGGACGAAGGCGCTGCTGAAGGGCGAGCTCAAGCGCTCGGTGACGTACACGCGGGTCTCGGAGGCGGCGGTCGAGGTGCCCCCGCGGGACGCGGACGGCGGGATGATCAACTTCCTCAACCGGATCGACACGATGACGGCCGCGCAGGGCGAATAGCGCACCGAGCGAATAGCACCGCCGGGCGTACGGATCCGGGCGGTGGGGCGGGCCGGGCCGGCGCCGGAGCGGCCGGGTCGGACCGGTTCAGCGGCCGATCGGCCAGGCCGCCTCGTGATCGGGACGGTCGCCCGCGTACTGGGCGCAGGCGTCCGTGAGGGTCTCCAGGAGCGTCAGCGGATCCGGCAGCGGCCGCTCGGGACCCTGGAGCCAGGCCACGCCGGACTCCTCCGGCAGCCGCGAGGGGGGCAGCAGCACATAGCTCCCCCGGCAGTGCCAGCGCAGGCCCGGATGCTCGTCCATCGTCTCGGGATGGCAGTCGAGCTCGCAGGGCCACCACTCGTCCTCGTCGTCCGGGGTGCCGCGGGTGGCGGTGAAGAAGAGCATGCGGTCGGGGGCGACGGTGGCCACGGGCCCGGTCTCGACGCCGGCCTTCTGCAGCCGCTCCAGGGCCTGCCGGCCGGCCTCGAGGGGGACGTCGAGCACGTCGTGCGCGATGCCGGTGGCGGTGACGAAATTGGCCTCCGGCTGGCTGCGCAGCCAGGCCGTGACCTTCTCGGCGTCGGTGGTGGCGAGGGTCTGCCAGGCGAAGGAGACGGGGTGGCGGCCGGGGGTGGGACAGCCGATGCGCTCGCAGGAACAGCCGTACCCGGACGGGTGCGCGGCCGGGGCCAGCGGGAAGCCCGCGGCTGCCGCGGCCAGGAGCAGTTCCTCGCGGGCGGCCTCGGATGCCGCGCCCGTGCCCGTACCGCCGCCCGCTCCGCTCCTGGGGCGGCGCAGCCACTGGGAGAACCTGCTCTTGCGTTCCATCTATCCCCTCACTTCGACCGCGGTCTCCGGTCAATGCTGCCACCATCCTGCGCCTGGTGTGACCGTCGGACGTATCCAGGGGGTGTGAGACCGGCCGCTCGCGCGGGCGGGGCCATCTATCCGTTCCGCCGTCCCGGCCGGTCCGGAGCCTGCGCCGGACGGGTCACGGACGCGGCGCGAGACCGCGCAGGGCGAGGTCGAGGACGGTGTCCGCGTAGGCGTGGGTGAGCGGCAGGGTGCGGTTCAGCCAGCGGTGGAAGAGCGGGGCGACCAGCAGTTCGAGGGCGACGCGGACGTCGGTGCCGGGGTCGGCCTGGCCCGCTTCCTGGGCGGCGCGCAACCGGCGGGCGTACGCCTGGAGCTGGGGTTCGAGGAGCTTCTCGGTGAGGGCGCGGCCGAGTTCGGGGTCGTTGGCGGTCTCGGAGACCAGGGCGCGGGTGGGGGCGTCGAGACGCGGGTCGCTGAGCTCGTCGACGGTGGCCCGCAGGACGGTCCTGAGGTCGGCCGCGAGGTCGCCGGTGTCCGGGAGCTCGGCGGCGGCCGGGCCCGTGCCCTTGAGGACGCAGGCCTCGAAGAGGACCGCCGCCTTGGAGGGCCACCAGCGGTAGATGGTCTGCTTGCCGACTCCGGCGCGGGCGGCGATGGCCTCGATGGTGAGCTTCGCGAAGCCGGACTCGCCGACGAGTTCCAGGGCGGCGTCGAGGATCGCGCGGCGGGAGCGCTCGCTGCGGCGGGAGGCGTCGGGGGCCTTGGGGGCCTTGGAGGGCGGCGAGGACGGTGCGGACGGTGAAGGCGGTGCGGACGGGGCCGGGGCGTCGGTCATGGCGGCATCCTAACGACACGCGAATCGAGACGTATCGTCTTGACAAGACGAGACGTCTCGTTGGATGCTTGCGGCGAAGCGAGACGGAGTGTCTCGCTCAAGCGAAGGGAGAACCCCATGAGCAGGAGCGGATCGGGCGGCATGCTCGGAGTGGGCGGCACCCGCAGCAACCTCTCCCGCAATGCCCTGCGCGGCGGCGGCCGGGGCGGGCGGGCCGGAGGCGGCGGCGACGCGGCGGCCCAGAAGCGGGAACTGCTGCGGAAGTTGCGGGAAGGACGAAGCGGAACCACCGGCGCGTGAGTGAGCCAGCGGTAAACCACCCGTACGGTTCATGCGCCAAAGCCCGTGGAGCGTGGACGATTTGGGCACGCACGACGATCCCGTACGTGCCCAACACCACCGTGAGGAGCACTCCTTGCGTAGTACAGCTCCACGCGCAGCCACTCCGCGGCGCTATCTGATGTGCCCCCCGGCCCACTTCAAGGTCACCTACTCCATCAACCCCTGGATGGATCCGGCCAAACCGGTCGACATCCCTCTCGCGCTCGCGCAGTGGGAGGACCTCAGGGACCGCTATCTGGCCCTCGGGCACACCGTCGAGGAGCTCGAGCCCCGGCCCGGACTGCCCGACATGGTCTTCGCCGCCAACGGCGCGACCGTCGTGGACGGCCGGGTGCTCGGCGCGCGCTTCGCCCATCCCGAGCGGACCGCCGAGGCCGCCATCCACGCGGCCTGGTTCCGGGAGCAGGGCTACGCCGACGTGCTCGAACCCGAGCACATCAACGAGGGCGAGGGCGACTTCGCCGTCACCGCCTCCTGGCTGCTCGCCGGGCGCGGCTTCCGCAGCAGCCCGCTCTCCCACCCCGAGGCGCAGGAGTTCTTCGGCCGGCCGGTGATCGGCCTCGACCTGGTCGACCCCCGCTACTACCACCTGGACACGGCGCTGTGCGTCCTCGACGACACCACCGACGGCGAGATCATGTACTACCCGGGCGCGTTCTCGGCAGGCAGCCGTGAGGTGCTGAGACGGCTGTTCCCCGACGCCCTGATCGCGAGCGAGGAGGACGCGTCGGCCCTCGGCCTCAACGCCGTGTCCGACGGGCGGCACGTGCTGCTGCCGCAGGCGGCGGTGGGGCTCTTCGAACCGCTGCGCGCACGGGGGTACGAGCCGATCGGGATGGACCTCGGCGAGCTGCTGAAGGGGGGCGGCAGCGTGAAGTGCTGCACGCAGGAGCTACGGGGTTGACGCCCTCCCCCTGCGGCAGGGTCCGCGCCCCGTGAGGGGCGCGGGGAACCGGGCGATCAGCCACGCACGGTCCGCGGCCGGCAGAGCACCCGGCTCACGCCCCGGCCGGAGGCCACTCGTCACCCCAAGCGGCGTCGCGAGCCACCTTGTACGCGTCGCCGTGGCGCTTGGTCACCGTCTCGCGGGTCAGGCCGTCCTCGGCCGTGCAGAGTTCGAGGAGGACCTGGCCCTTGCGGATCTGGGGCTTGCGGACGATGCGCGCGGGTGCGGCATCCTCCGGCACGTCGCCCCGTACCGCCGCCACGTACGAGAACTTCTCGTCCTCGTACGCCAGTGAGCCGCCCTTGACCTGCCGGTGCAGCGAGGAGCGGCTCACCCGGGCCGAGAAGTGGCACCAGTCCGTGCCCGGCTCGATCGGGCACGCCGCGCTGTGCGGGCAGGGCGCGACCACGCGGAAGCCGGCCCCGACCAGCCGGTCGCGGGCCTCGATGATCCGCAGGTAGCCGTCGGGCGTGCCCGGCTCGACGATCACGACCGCCCGCGCCGTGCGGGCTGCCTCGGCCACGACCGCGGCGCGGGCGGCGTCGGTCAGCTCCTTCAGCACGTACGAGACGGTGACGAGGTCCGTGCCCTCCGGCACCTTCAGGCCGTCGCCGATGATCCCCCGCTCCCAGCGGGCAGCGCGCAGGGCCGGCTCGGAGGCCTCCCCGGCGAGCTCGGCACCGAGCGCGAGGGCGGGTGCGGCCCAGTCCAGGACCGTCGTCTCCCGGCTCTCGCCCTCCCAGGCGGAGGCCACGGCCCACGTCGCCGCGCCCGTCCCGCCGCCCACGTCCACGTGCGAGGCGGGCACGAAGGACGGCAGCCGGTCCCGGAACGCCTCCAGCGCGGACCGCACGGCCTCGAACGTGGCCGGCATGCGGTAGGCCGCGTACGCGGCCACGTCGGAGCGGTCGCGCAGCACGGGGGCGTCGGTGGGCGTCGCACCCCGGTAGTTGGCGATCAGCCGGTCGACGGCCTGCGCGGCCCGGCGCGGCGGCAGACCGTCGAGGAGCCCGGCGAGCGCGGTGCGCAGTTCGTCGCCGGACCGGGGGGAATGGGGGGCGTGCATTCGGAAAAGTCTAAGCGGCCGCGGCGGGCGGCAGGTCCGGCGCCATCCGCCGGGCCGCGGCGGCGTGGCGGCGTGGCGGCGGAGGAACCGCCGGGCAGCAGCCCCAGCGCTCGGCCGCAAGGTTCCTCCGCCGCGACGGCGAGAACCACGACGTACGTGACCGGCGGTGCCGGAGCGGCGGACGACGGGGGCCCGGCGGGGCCACGGCCGCGGTCGGGCCGCGGTCGGCGCGGTCCCGCCCGGCACACCCCGCCGGCAGGCTCAGTCGCGCTTCTGCCAGGGCCGGCACAGGCCCAGGAAGCACGCCGCCGACGCGAGCGCGCACACCAGCTGCACCACCGCCATCGGCACCGCCGTGCCCTCCCCCGCGATGCCCACGAGCGGCGAGGCCAGCGCGCCCAGCAGGAACGTGGACGTGCCCAGCAGGGCCGAGGCGGAGCCCGCGGCGTCGCGGGAGCGCATCAGGGCCTGGGCGTTGGTGTTGGGCATGGCCAGGCCCATCGCGGACATCAGGACGAACAGCCCGCCCGCGATCGGCACGAGGCCCGCCTTCCCGAAGACGCCGGAGGCCATCAGCAGCAGGGCCGCGGCGGCCAGGGCGATCACGACGAGGCCGACGGCGAGGGCCTTGTCGAGGCTCACGCGGCCGACCAGCAGCTTGCCGTTGATCTGGCCGACCAGCACGAGGCCGATCGAGTTGAGGCCGAAGAGCAGGCTGAAGGTCTGCGGGGAGGCCCCGTAGATGTCCTGGACGACGAAGGGGGACGCCGAGATGTAGGCGAAGAGCGCGGCGAAGGCGAAGCCGCCCGCGAGCATGTAGCCGGTGAAGACCCGGTCGGAGAGGAGGGCGCCCATCGCGCGCAGGGTCGCGCCGAGGCCGCCGGCCTGGCGCCGCTCCGGCGGCAGGGTCTCGTACAGGAAGCGCCACACGGCGAGGGTGAGCAGCAGGCCGACGACGGTGAGGACGACGAAGACGCCCCGCCAGTCGGTCAGGCGCAGGATCTGGCCGCCGATGAGCGGTGCGACGACGGGGGCCACGCCGGAGATCAGCATGAGCGTGGAGAAGAAGCGGGCCATGGCCACGCCGTCGTAGAGGTCGCGCACGACCGCCCGGGCGATGACGATGCCGGCGGCGCCGGCGAGGCCCTGCACCAGGCGGAAGCCGATCAGCAGGCCGGCGTTCGGGGCGAGGGCGCAGGCGGCGGTGGCCACGACGTAGACGGCCATGCCGGCGAGGAGGGGGCGGCGGCGCCCCCACTTGTCGCTCATGGGGCCGACGACGAGCTGGCCGAGCGCCATGCCGAGGAGGCACGCGGTGAGGGTGAGCTGGACGGTCGCGGCGGGGCTGTGGAGCGCGCCGGTGACCTCCGGCAGGGCCGGGAGGTACATGTCCATGGAGAGCGGCGGCAGCGCGGTCAGGCCGCCGAGGACGAGGGTGACGATGAGGCCCGTGGCGCGCGCGGCACGGGCCCCGGCTATGCCGGGGCCCGTGGAGTGGCGTTCGGCGGGCGGGGCGGGCTGCTGCTCCTGCTCGGCCGTGTCCTGGCCGGGGTCCGTCATGCGTCGCGCTCCGTGCTCCGTGGTTGTCGTCTGTTCAACCATGGTGTCATGACCGCGACCCATACTTGGGTCTTACACGTTATTCGGGGGGCGGGTGTGACGGGATGCACTGACCGGCGCCGCCGGGCCGTCACGCCTCCCTGAGCCCCGGAGCACCCGCCTCCGAGACGAACGACGCGGCGGTCGAGATGGGCGCCCCCGGCGTGGTGACCCCGGACACCGTCCGGAAGTCGCCCCGCACGCGCTCCGGGTCGAGCGAGACGACGACGTACCCGCGCCGGGCGTCGTAGTACTTCAGGTGCGGGTTCGCCGCGCGCGCCGTCTCCCAGTCCTCGGGGCGCTCCTGCCCGTCGAAGCCGCTGGAGACGGAGGTGCCGAGGAACTCCACGCCGAGCGTGGCGGAGTCCGGGTCGTCGAAGTCCTTCTTCACCTCGTACGCGCAGTGGGTGTGGTCGTCGCCGGTGAGGACCAGGAGGTTCCGGACGCCCGCCCGCTCGGCGCCGGCCAGGACGCGGGCGCGCGAGGCCGGATAGCCGTCCCAGGTGTCCATGCTGACCCGGGAGGACGCGCCGGGCGTCTCCTTGCGCTGGGAGAAGCACACCTGCTGGGCGACGACGTTCCAGGTGGCGGCGGAGGCGCGGAAGCCGTCGAGGAGCCAGCGCTCCTGCGCGTCGCCGGTGATCGTGCGGGCCGGGTCCTGCGACTCGGGGCCGGGGGTGTGCCAGCCGTCCCCGTAGGCCTGGTCGGAGCGGTACTGGCGGGTGTCGAGGAGGTCGAACTGCGCGAGGCGGCCGTACGCGAAGCGCCGGTAGAGGCGCAGGTCCGGCCCGGCGGGCCGCTGGGGGCTGCGCAGCGGCATGTTCTCCCAGTAGGCGCGGTAGGCGGCGGCGCGGCGGGCGCGGAAGCGGTCGACGGGGTCGTTGTCCTGGGAGACGTCGCCCGCGTAGTTGTTCTCGACCTCGTGGTCGTCCCAGGTGACGTACCAGGGGTGGGCGGCGTGCGCGGCCTGGAGCTCGGCGTCGGTCTTGTAGAGGGCGTACCGCTGCCGGTAGTCCTCCAGGGTGTGCGTCCAGTGGTTGTAGAACTCGGGCAGCGGCTCGGTGTAGTTGCGGGCGCCCGCGCGGGCGTCGATGGCGTTCTCGTAGATGTAGTCGCCGACGAAGAACACCGCGTCGAGGTCCTCGCGCGCGAGGTGGCCGAGGGGGGTGTAGTAGCCCTCGTCGTACTGCTGGCACGAGATCAGGCCGAAGCGGGCGGCGGAGACTGAGGCGTCGGCCCGGGGCGCGGTGCGGGTGCGGCCCACCGGGCTGATCCAGCGCTCGGCGCGGAAGCGGTACCAGTAGACGCGGCCGGGTTCGAGGCCGCACAGGTCCAGGTGGACGGTGTGGCCGTCGGCGGCCGGGGCGGCGGCCGTGCCGCTCCGCACGACGCGGCGGAAGGCGTCGTCCTCGGAGAGCTCCCACTGGACGGCGATGCCGCCCTCGGCGGGCAGGCCGTTGCCCGGCTCGTGGGGCCGGGGGGCGAGCCGGGTCCACAGCACGACGGAGTCCGGCAGCGGGTCGCCGGAGGCCACTCCGAGGGTGAAGGGGTTTTCGGAGAGGGGGGTCATGCCGTTCAGATTGCGCGCCGCTGGGGCGCCTGTGAAGAGTCGCGTCACGGCCTTCGCCGGCGGTTCCGCCCCGCCTGCTCCGTACCCGCCCGAACGACCCGTTCCAGGTGTACCGTCCCAGGAGGCGAGGCCGGACACCACGGGGGAGGTGGCGCGGTGAGCCACGGCGGAGAACCTCCGCAACCACAGCCACAACCGCAACCACAACCGCAGCCACCCGAGAACCGCTTCTGGTCCCACGTGTGGAAGTACTGGGTGACCGCCGGCCTGGCCGTGGTGCTGGCGGCGATCCTCCCGGTGCTGTTCAAGGCGGGTCCCTTCGAGACGGACGAGGCGGGCGGGCGCGACCCGACGACCGCTCCCCCGCCGGCGACGAGCCCACCGGCCGCGGCGAGCCCGTCGAGCCCTGCGGGGCCGGGGAGTTCGGGGGGCTCAGGGGGTTCGGGGAGCACGGGAGGCTCGGGGAGCACAGGGAGCACAGGGAGCACAGGAGGCTCGGGGAGTTCGGCCGGCTCCTCCGGCCCGGGAACGCCGTCCTTGCCGGGCACGCCCTCCCGCACCCCGCCGTCCTCGCCCGCGGTGTCCGCACGGGTCGTCAGCGTCCTCACCCAGGGCGCGGTCACCCCGACGGTCACCAAGGTCCAGGTGAACGTGACCTTCACCGGCCTCAAGGGCAGGACGGGCTCCATCAGGTGGCACACCTACAACGACGTCACCAAGCAGAGCATGAGCGGCGACAGCGTGATCGGCTCCCCGGTCCTGGCCTGGGACAGCACGGACTGGCACCCGACGTTCCTCGTCCCGACGCCGTCGGTGCGCTGGCAGCTGCAGGTCACGGCATACGGCCCGGACGGCAGGCAACTGGCCACGAACCACTCCAACTTCACGTTCAGGTCGTAGCGGCGACCGGGAGTCGGCCGGCCGGTCCGCCAGCCGGTCCGCCAGCCGGTCAGCCAGCCGGTCGCCCCACCGGAAAGTACTTGCCGGATTGGAAAGTAGTTGCCATCGTGTTCCCGTACGCACAGACACGCGAGGCGACTGACGGAGACTCACATGTCCGATCTCGAAGCGACCACCGCGGCGACGGCACTGGCCCGGGCGCAGGCCCTGGACTCCACGGTGCGGGACGGATCCCGGTGGTTCGCCCGCTACCAGCTGGTGTTCGGCTGCGCGGCCGCGGTGGCCGTGCTCGCCTGCAGCCTGATCGACGGACCGGCGAGCGCGATCGCCTTCGCCCTGTTCTGGGCGGGGACGGTGACGGCCCTGGCCGTCTGGGCGAACCTGCAGCCCGTCAGGCCGCGCGGGCTCGGCCGCCGGCATCACTACCTGATCGCCACCTGGGCCCTGCTCCACGCCGCCGTGATCGCGCCGGGCACCACCTGGTTCCGGGGCAACCCCGCGTGGTGGGTGCCCGGCGCCGTCGTCGTCGCCCTGCCCGGGCTGGTCGGCGCCTGGCGGGAGGGCCGGCGGTGACGGCGAGCCACCCGCGCCACGGCCTGGACGAGGTGATCCACGCGCCCGTGAGGTTCTCCGTCACGGCGACCCTGGCCGCGGCCGACAAGGCCGAGTTCGCGTTCGTGCGCGACACCGTCGAGGTGAGCGACTCGGTGCTGTCGAAGCAGGTCGCCACGCTGGAGAAGGCGGGCTACGTCAAGGTCACCAAGGGGTACGTGGGCAAGCGGCCGCGCACGTGGCTCGCCCTGACCGAGGAGGGCCGGGCCGCGTTCACCGCGCACTGTGCCGCATTGCGGGCGATCGCGGGCGGATAGCGGGCGGACGACGTCCGGGGCGCTGACGGACGGGCCGCGCCGGACAGGCCGTGCCGGACGGACCGTGCCGGACGGCGGGCCATTCGTCAGGCGGGGGCCGCGCCAGGCACCAGTTGCGCCGCCCGGCGGGCCAGTTGCGTCACCCGGGGCCAGTCGCGGCGGGCCAGGGCGTCCGGGGGCAGCATCCAGGAGCCTCCGACGCAGGCGACGTTCGGCAGGGCCAGGTAGGCCGGGGCCGTGCCGGGGCCGATGCCGCCGGTGGGGCAGAAGCGGGCTCCGGGGAGCGGGGAGGCCAGGGACTTCAGGTACGCCGTGCCGCCCGCCGCCTGCGCGGGGAAGAACTTCATGTCGCTCACCCCGCGCTCCAGCAGGGCCATGACCTCCGAGACCGTCGAGACGCCCGGCAGGAACGGCAGCCCCGTCCCCCGCAGGGCCTCCAGCAGCGGGTCCGTCCAGCCCGGGCTGACCAGGAAGCGGGCCCCGGCGCGGGCCGCCGCTTCCGCCCGGGCCGGGGAGAGGACGGTCCCCGCGCCCACGACCGCCTCCGGGACCTCCGCGGCGACGGCCCGTATCGCATCGAGCGCGGCGTCCGTCCGCAGCGTCACCTCGATCGCCGGCAGCCCGCCCGCGACGAGCGCGCGGGCGAGGGGCACGGCGTCGGACGCGTCGGGGAGGACGGCGACGGGGAGGACGGGGGCGAGGCCGAGGACGGAGGCGGGCGCTGGGGCGGGCGCGGCGGCGGTCACGGGGCCATCCTGCGCGCCGCCGCCACTTAACGCAACGGTCGTTGCACTATGTGCAACGAGGGGTCCTCAGAGCTCGGTCACCACCACGTCGAGCGCCCACGGCTTGCCGCCCTTCGCGGGCGCCCCGCCCTCCACCGCGTACCCGAGGCCGCGCAGCGCCTCCGCGAGCTCCGCCGGCCCGGCCGGCTCCGCGCCCGCCGTCAGCAGGTCCCGGACCAGCCGGCCCTTGGTGGCCTTGTTGAAGTGGCTCACGACGGACCGCTTCTCGACCCCGTCCACGATCTTCGACTGCAGCACCCGGACGGTCGCCGTCCGCTCCGCGAGCGCGCCCTTGGGCTTCCACGCGGCGGCGTACGCGGCCGACCTGAGGTCGAGCACCAGCCCGTCGCCCGCCTCCTGCGGCAGGTGGTCGTCCATGACGCCGCGCCAGTACGTGCCCAGCGCGCCCAGGCCCGGCAGCTTCACGCCCATCGAGCAGCGGTACGACGGGATCGCGTCGCCGACCCGGACCGCGCCCCACAGCCCCGAGAAGACCAGCAGCGAGCGCTCCGCCCGCTCCCGCGCCGCCGCGTCCAGCGAGGCCAGGCCGAGCGCGTCGTAGAGGACGCCCGTGTAGACCTCGCCCGCCGGGCGGGTGCCCGCCGTCCGCAGCGCCGCGTTCTTCGCGATCTCGCCCCGCAGCCCCGGGGACAGGCCGAGCACCTCCGCGGCCTTGTCCTCGTCGCCCGCGCAGAGCTCCACCAGCTCCGTCAGCACGGTCTCCCGCGCCCCGGCCAGCCCCGGCAGCGACAGCGCACCGGCCTCCAGCGCGGCCCCGGCGCCGGAACCGACGGCGGCGGCCTTCCCCTCGGACGGCGGCAACAGCACGAGCACGGTGTCTTCTCCCATCGGTACGGATGCGGGCCGGCGCGAGGAGGGACCGCGGGTCGAGCGGCGCCGGAACGCGCGGCACGCCCGGCCTCCTCGCACGCCCCGACGAGCCTAACGCCGACCCCGCCCCGGCCCCGGCGCACGGCTCCGGCGCCGGCCCCGACGCCGCTCGCCACGCTCGCCGTGCCCCGCGCCCGCACCGGAAATACGCTCGTCCCATGCCCCGCCGCAAGATGCACGTGACCGACGCGGACGGCAGCCCCCTGCGGGCGGCGCTGCGCCGGCTGCGCGAGGACACCGGGGTGACCGAGCAGTTCCCCGCCGACGCCCTCGCCGAGGCCGAGCAGGCCGCGCGCCGGCCGCGCCTCCCGGCGTACGACGCCACCGAGCTGCCGCTGTTCACCATCGACCCGCCCGGCTCGATGGACCTCGACCAGGCCATGTTCCTGGAGCGGCGCGACGGCGGGGGCTTCCGCGTGCACTACGCGATCGCCGACGTCGCCGCCTTCGTCCGCCCCGGCCAGGCCCTGGACGCCGAGGCGCACCGCCGCGTCGTGACCCTCTACTACCCCGACGGGCGCGTCCCCCTCCACCCCGACGTCCTCGGCGAGGGCGCGGCCAGCCTGCTCCCCGACCACAGCCGGCCCGCCCTGCTGTGGCGCTTCGACCTCGACGCGGACGGCCGCGTCGAGGGGACGGACCTGCGGCGCGCGCTCGTCCGCAGCCGGGCCCGGCTCGACTTCGCGGCCGTCCAGGCCGCCGTGGACTCCGGCAGGGCCGAGGAGCCCCTGGCCCTGCTGCGCGAGATCGGCATGCGGCGCGAGGCGCTGGAGCGCGCCCGGGGCGGCGTCTCCCTCAACGTCCCCGAGCAGGAGATCGTGCGCCGCGGCGGCCACTACGCGCTCGCCTACCGCACGCCCCTGCCGGCGGACGGCTGGAACGCCCAGATATCCCTGATGACCGGCATGGCCGCGGCCGACCTGATGCTGCGCGCGGGCACCGGCATCCTGCGCACCCTGCCCGCCGCGCCCGAGGGGGCGGTCGACCGGCTGCGGCGCGTGGCGCGCGCCCTCGGCGTGACCTGGCCGGAGAACATGCCGTACGCGGTCGTCATCCGCGCGCTCGACCCCTCCCACACCCAGCACGCGGCCTTCCTCCAGGAGTGCACGGCGCTGCTGCGCGGCGCGGGCTACACCGTCTTCGACCGCGAACGCCCCACGGAACGCCCGCTGCCGGCGGACCCCGGCCATGCCGCCCTCGCCGCCCCGTACGCGCACTGCACCGCCCCCCTGCGCCGCCTGGTCGACCGCTACACCGGCGAGCTGTGCCTCGCCGCGGCCGCCGGCACCGACCCGCCCGAGTGGGTGCGTGCCGCCCTCGACGCCCTGCCCGGCGAGATGGAGGCCGGGGCACGGCGCGCGGGCCAGGTGGAGCGGGAGTGCGTGGACCTGGTCGAGGCGGCGCTGCTGCGCGACCGGATCGGCCAGGTCTTCGACGCCTACGTGGTGGACGTCCGGAGGGACCGCCCCACCGCGGGCACGGTCCACCTCTACGAGCCGGCGGTGATCGGCCACATCGAGGGCGACGGCGACGGCCCGCCCCTGCCCCTGGGGCACCGCATGCGCGTCCGGGTGATCGAGGCGGACCCGGGCCGCGACAAGGTGTGGTTCGCCCCGGCCTAGCCGGGAGCGGCGGTGACGGGCTCCGGTTCTCCCGGGGCGATCGTGACAGCCCCCGCCAGGTAGCATGGTCGGCACGGCGGACGAGCCGGCCGGGCGGCCGCGTGGGATCTTCGGATCCCCCGAGGAACGTCCGGGCTCCATACGGCAGGGTGGTGGGTAACGCCCACCCGGGGTGACCCGCGGGACAGTGCCACAGAAAACAGACCGCCGGAGGCCGCAAGGCTTCCGGTAAGGGTGAAACGGTGGTGTAAGAGACCACCAGCGCCTGAGGTGACTCAGGCGGCTAGGTAAACCCCACCCGGAGCAAGGTCAAGAGGGGTCGCCTTCGCGGCGGCCCTGCGCGGACGATCGAGGGCTGCCCGCCCGAGTCCGCGGGTAGACCGCTTGAGCCTGCCGGCAACGGCAGGCCTAGATGGATGGCCGCCTCCCCGAGGGCCGCAAGGCCCCCGGGAGACAGAACCCGGCTTACAGGCCGACTCGTCCGCCGCCTGTCTTGCACGAGCCCCCGCGGCCCGCCGGTGCGCGGGCCGCGGGGGCTCTCGTGCTCACCCGGTCACAGCCACCCGTTCTGCCGGGCCGCGCGGACGGCCTCCATGCGGTTGCGGGTGTGGGTCTTGCCGATGGCCGCGGAGAGGTAGTTGCGGACCGTCGCCGGGGACAGGTGCACCTTGGCCGCGATGTCCGCCACCGTCGCCCCGTCGACCGCGGCCGCGAGGACGTCGCGCTCGCGCCGGGTCAGGGGGTTGGGGCCGGCGCCGAGGGCGGCGGCGGCCAGGGCCGGGTCGATGACGCGCTCGCCGGCCAGGACGCGCCGGATCGCCGCGGCCAGGTCCTCCACCGGGCCGTCCTTGACGAGGAAGCCGGACGCGCCGGCCTCCATCGCGCGGCGCAGGTAGCCGGGCCGGCCGAAGGTGGTGAGGATCAGCACCCGGCAGCCGGGCATCCGGGCGCGCAGGTCGGCGGCGGCGTCCAGGCCGCTGCGGCCGGGCAGTTCGATGTCGAGGAGCGCGACGTCGGGCTCCGTCTCCAGGGCCTTGGGGAGGATCTCGTCGCCGTCGCCGACCTGGGCGACGATCTCCATGTCCTCCTCCAGCCCGAGCAGCAGCGCGAGCGCGCCCCGCATCATCCCCTGGTCCTCGGCGAGGAGCAGTTTGATCATGAGCGGTGGTCCTCCTCGGACTCCGGGTCCACGGGCAGTTCGGCCACGAGCCGGAAGCCCCTGCGCCCGTCCGGGCCGGCGGTCAGGTGGCCGCCCGCGGCGGCGATGCGCTCCGTCAGGCCCTTCAGGCCCGTGCCCGGCCCGGCCTGCCCCGAGCCTACGCCGCGCCCGTTGTCGGTGATCTCCAGGCGTACCCGGTCGGTCTCGCCGCGCACTTCGACCGTGCAGCGGCCCGCGCCGCTGTGCCGGACGACGTTGGTGACGCCCTCGCGGACGACCCAGCCCAGCAGGGCCGCGGTCTGCGGCGGCAGCGGGGGGCCGGACTGGCGCAGGTCGGCGGTGATGCCGGAGGCCTCCAGGAGGGAGCGGGCGCGGTCGAGTTCGGTGGTGAGGCTGCCCTCGCGGTAGCCGGTGACGGCTTCGCGGATCTCGGTGAGGGCCTGCCGGCCCACCGCCTCGATGTCGGCCGCCTGCCCGACGGCGGCGTCCAGGTCGCGCGGGGCGAGCCGGCGCACGGCCTCGGCCTTGACGACGATGACGGACATGGTGTGCCCGAGGAGGTCGTGCAGGTCGCGCGAGAACCGCAGCCGTTCCCGCTCGACGGCGCTGCGGGCCAGTTCCTCGCGCGTGGCGCGCAGTTGGGCCACCGTCTCGAAGAGGGTGAGGATGGCGGCGGTGACGAAGCCGGAGAGCAGCGTCCCGTAGGCGACGGTCAGCGACTCCGACGGGCTGCCGCGCAGACTCGCGATCACCCCCGCCGAGCCGGCCAGGGTGAAGACCAGGACGCCCAGCTCGCGCCCGCTCTCGGTCAGCCCGCGCCGCAGCACGATGCCGGAGGCCAGCGACAGCAGCGGGAAGCACAGCAGCCAGTCGCCCCCGTACCCGATGGTCAGCGCGTACGTGACGACGGCCAGTCCGGCCAGTGAGAGGCGCGGGACGCGGGTCGTCCTGTACCGCCCGTCGAGACCGGTGAAGACGGTGAGGACGTACATCGCGGCGAAGGCCAGCACGCCCGGCCCGCCGAGCCAGGGCAGCGGCACCTCGCCCCGGAACAGGTCCTGGACGTCCCCGGTGAGCATGAAGAGCCAGGGGAGGAAGGCGAATTTCCCCGGTGGTTTGTGCCGTTCGAGCCCGGCCTTGCTGTCGGTCATGGTTCCGACCCTAAGGAACCCGCCGCTGAGCTGGGCAGATGCAAGTGTGGGCGGCCACCCGTGACATTTGTCCCGGACCCGGCTATACAAGGGGTTCCATCGGATCGGCTAGAACGCGTTCTAGGAAGGTTCCCGATGCCCATCGACGTACGCAGGGCCGTCGCCGCCGCCCCTCGCAGCACCTCCCTGACCTGGGACCACAAGGACGTCCTGCTCTACCACCTCGGCATCGGCGCGGGCACCCCCGCCACGGACCCGGACGAGCTCCGGTACACCCTGGAGAGCCGGCTCCACGTCCTCCCGAGCTTCGCCACCGTCGCCGGCGGCGGCGCCGCGCAGGCCGGCGCCCTCTCCGCCCCCGGCATCGACATCGACCTCGCCACGGTGCTGCACGGCGGCCAGTCCCTCGGCGTGCACCGCCCGCTCCCGGTCCGTGGCGCCGCCACCCTCACCTCCCGCGTCGCCGCCGTCCACGACAAGGGCAAGGCGGCCGTCATCGTGCTGCGCTCGGAGGCCGCGGACGCCGACGGGCCGCTGTGGACGGGCGAGAGCGAGATCTTCGTCAAGGGCGAGGGCGGCTTCGGCGGCGAACGCGGCGCCTCCACCCGCCTGGAGGCGCCCGTCCGCGCCCCCGACGCCACCGTGGAGCGGCCCGTCCGCGAGGACCAGGCGCTCCTCTACCGCCTCTCCGGCGACTGGAACCCGCTGCACGCCGACCCGGAGTTCGCCAAGCTCGCGGGCTACGACCGGCCGATCCTGCACGGCCTGTGCTCGTACGGCATCGCCCTCAAGGCCGTCGTCGACACCGCCCTCGGCGGGGACGTCACCCGCGTCCGCGCGTACCGCACCCGCTTCGCCGGCGTCGTCTTCCCCGGCGAGACGCTGCGCGTGCGGATGTGGCGGGAGACCCCGGCGCCCGGCCGGATCCAGGTCGCCGTCAGCGCCGTGGAGCGCGACGACGCGCCCGTCCTCGCGGACACGGTCGTCACGCACGGGTGAGCAGCCGGGCGCACTGCCCACAAGGACGTCGTTCTACGTCACCGCAGAGACCCCTTCCTGCGTCGTTCCCACGTCAGAGGAGTCCGTCATGCGCGCAGCCGTACAGCACGAGACGGGACGGCCCCGCCTCGAAGTCCGCGACGACGTCGAGGCGGTGGGCTTCGGCCCCGGCAAGGTCCGGCTGCGCATGCGGGCCACCGGGCTGTGCCACTCCGACCTGTCCGCCATGAGCGGGGTGCTCCCCCAGATGGTGCCCTTCGTCCCCGGGCACGAGGGCGCGGGCGAAGTCGTCGAGGTCGGCGAGGGCGTGACCGGGCTGCAGCCCGGCGACCGCGTCCTGGTCTGCTGGCTGCCGCCCTGCGGCGGCTGTCCCGCCTGCAAGCGCGGGCAGAGCCGGCTGTGCCTGGCGAGCCTCATGGAGGCCGGCACGCCCAACTTCCGCCTGGACGGCTCCGACCTCTTCGGCTTCGCCGGCACCGGAACCTTCGCCGAGGAGGCCGTCGTCGGCGCCGGCTGCGCCGTGCCCATCCCCGACGACCTGCCCTACGACATCGCCGCCCTCATCGGCTGCGGCGTCACCACCGGCCTCGGCGCCGCCCTCAACACCGCCGACGTCACCGCCGGTTCCTCGGTCGCCGTCATCGGCTGCGGAGGCGTCGGGATCTGCGCGATCCAGGGTGCGCGGGCCGCGGGCGCGGCGCAGATCGTCGCCGTCGACCCGGTCGCCTCCCGGCGCGAGGCCGCGCTGCGCTTCGGCGCGACCGAGGCCGTGGCGCCCGACGCGCTCGCCGACGCCAAGGCGCGCGTCACCGGCGGCGAGGGCTTCGACTACGCCTTCGAGGTCGTCGGCACCTCCGCCACCGCCCGGGCCGCCTACGACGCGGCGCGGCGCGGCGGCACGCTCTGCATCGTCGGGGCCGGGGCCGTGGACGACCTCTTCCAGATCAACATGTTCGAGCTGTTCTTCGACGAGAAGAAGATCCTGCCGTCCCTGTACGGCGGCGGGGACGTCCTGCGCTCGTACGAACGGGCCATCGCCCTGTGGCGGGCCGGCCGCATCGACCTCGCGGGCCTGATCACCCACCGGGTCCCGCTGTCCGGCGTCAACGACGCCCTGGAACAGATGCGGACGGGCGAGGCGCTGCGCACGTGCATCGAGATCTGAGGGGTGTGACGGGCATGGTGTCCCTGCGCGGCAGGACCGCGATCGTCACCGGCGCGGGGCGCGGCCTCGGCCGGGCGGAAGCCCTCGAACTGGCCCGGCTCGGCGCGCACGTCGTCGTCAACGACTACGGGCAGCCCGGCGCGGACGGCTCCGGCGAGGCGTCGGCCGCCCCCGCCGAGGCCGTCGCCGCCGAGATCCGGGCGGCCGGCGGCAGCGCCACCGCCCACGTCGGCGACGTGGCCGACTTCGGGACGGCCCGCGACCTCGTCCGGCTCGCCGTCGAGACCGGCGGCGGCTCGCTCGACGTCCTCGTCAACAACGCGGGCATCCTGCGCGACCGGATGGTCTTCTCCATGACCGAGGACGAGTGGGACGCGGTCGTCCGCGTCCACCTCAAGGGCCACTTCAACACCGTGCGCTTCGCCGCCGCGCACTGGCGGGAACGGGCGAAGACCTCCGGGCGGCCGGTGTACGGACGAATCGTCAACACCTCCTCCGAGGCGTTCCTCATCGGCTCACCCGGCCAGCCCAACTACGCGGCGGCCAAGGGCGGCGTCGTCGGCCTCACCACCTCCACGGCGGAGGCCCTGCGCAAGTACGGGGTCACGGTGAACGCCATCTGCCCGCGGGCCCGCACCCGGATGACCGAGCAGATCTTCGCCGGGGTCGGCACGCCCGCGGACGGCGGGCCCGACCCGCTGGCCCCCGAGCACGTCGCGCCCCTCGTCGGCTACCTCGCCGCGCCCGCCGCGGCCGGAGTGACCGGGCAGGTGCTCATCGTGCACGGCGGCATCGTCGCGGTCATGGAGCGGCCGAAGGTCGCGGCACAGTTCGGCACGGCCGGGGACGTGTTCACCGCCGAGGAGCTGGACGGGCTCCTCACCCCGCACTTCGCCGGGCGCCCGCCCGGGGAGACGTTCGCCGCGCCGGAGGTGTGGCAGCTCGGGCCCGGTTGAGCACCGGCCGGGAAACGCCTCGGGCGCCGGGAGTCTCCGCTGAGCGGGACCACCCGGCGCCCGAGGGCTGACCGGAAACGTCGGCGACGCCGGTCAGTGGCCTTCCGGCGTACGGCGGTGCTTGCCGTGGGCAGGGGAGCTGTTGTCGTCGGGGGAAGCCGGACCACGGTGCCTGCCGGAGCCGGCGGCTGCGGCCTGGGACGCCTCAAGGGGGCGCGCCTCGGTCGTGTCGGTTCGGGCGTCGGGCATGGGGAAAGTCACTCCGTCGGATGGGGATGCGTGCTGTGCGCGTAGGGGGTTGCCACGGCAGTGGCGCGCGGTGTCGGCGGACGCCGACACGCCCTCCGCGCACGGCCGTCCGGCTCACGACGGTGACCGTCACCGTCCGGCACAGCTGCGCAACCCCCGCCCGGATTCTAACGGGACCTTGATCGCCCGGGCCACCCGGCCGGGCCGCGAGTCGGCGGCCGCTCAAGGCCTGGGCTCCCGCCCCAGCGGTGCCTGCTGCAGGGGCACGGGCCTGGACGGCGCGCCCCCGGAAGCCGCGACGGACCAGGCACCCGGCATGCCGGCCCCCGGAAGTCCGGTGGGAGGCACGGCGGTCCACACGGACGCGGGCGACTCGGCTCGCTCCCCCTGCGGGGACGCCTGCGGCGGGCAGGACGGGGGCCCTTCGTGGGGACGCTCCACGAGTGGCGGGGACGCCTGCGGCGGGCAAGGCACCTGCTGCAGCAACGGCTGCGGCTGCCGCCCGGCGGGGGCCTGCTCCTCCGGGGCCGGGCGGGCCGGTTGCGGCCCGGGGGGCGGGACTTCCTGCAGCAACGGCACCTGCCTCTGCGCCCCGGCCGCAATCCCGGACTCCGGCACCGCCCGGACCGGCTCCGGCCCGGGGGACCGTACTTCCTGCAGCAGCGGCTGCGGCTGCTGCGCCGGGCGGGGTGCGTCCTGCAGCAACGGCGCCTGCACCTGCGGCCCAGCCGCAAACCCGGACTCCGCAGCCGACCCGGCCGGCTCCGGCCCGGGGGACCGCACTTCCTGCAGCAACCCCCGCGGCGCCGACGGCGACGCGGAGACCGCCGACTCCGCCGGACGCGGCACCTCGTGCAACAACGGCGCCTGCCTCTGCGGCCCACCCACGAACCCGGACGCCGCCACCGACCGGACCGGCTCCGGCCCGGCGGGCCGCACTTCCTGCAGCAGCGGCTGCGGCTGCTGCGCCGGGCGGGGTGCGTCCTGCAGCAACGGCGTCTGCGGCGCCGCCGCGCGGGGCACTTCGTGCAGCAACGGCACCTGCGGCCCGGCCGCGAACCCGGACTCCGGCGCCGGCCGGACCGGCTGCGGCTGCTGCGATGCGGCGGAGGCCGACTGCCCCGCCGGACGGGGTGCGTCCTGCAGCAACGGCGTCTGCGGCGCCACCGCGCGGGGCACTTCGTGCAGCAACGGCGCCTGCCTCTGCGGCCCGGCCGCGTACCCGGACTCCGCAGCCGACCCGGCCGGCTCCGGCCCAGTGGGCCGTACCTCCTGCAGCAACGGTGCCGACGGCTCCGCCGGGCGGGGCACTTCGTGCAGCAGCGGCACCTGCAGCTGCGGCCCAGCCTCAGCCCCGGACTCCGGCACCGGCCGGACCGGCTGCGGCGCCGCGGGGGCCTGAGGCCCCGACGCGCGGGGCACCTCGTGCGGTGACGGCGCCTGCACCTGCGGCCCGCCCGCGAACCCGGACTCCGGCGCCGGCCGGGCCTCCTGCAGTGGCGGCTGCGGCTGCGGCTGGCGGGACGGCGCAACGGGAGCCGGCTCCGCCGGACGGGAGGCTTCCCGCAGCGGTGGCTGCTGTGTCCGCTGCGGCACGGGTGCCGCAGGCGGGGCGGCCGCGGGGCCGTTCCGGAGCTGGGGGCCGGACGGGGGCATGTGCGGCGGCAGGGGCTGCTGCACCTGCTCCAGGGGCGGCCTCGGTGCCTGACCCGGCGCGGTGCGCGGCCCGCCGGGGGCCGCGTCCCGCGCCGCACCGCGCCCGCCGGTATCCCGTGTCTCGCCCCGCTCCCCTTCCGGCAGCCGCAGCCGCGCCAGGCCGCAGCGCACGTACGGCGTGACGAACGGCAGCCGCAGTTCGCCGCCGCTGGTCCACAGGCCGGCGCCGACCAGCCACCCGGCGGGCGCCGGGAATTGCTGGAGCTGCTTCCCGGCGGGGCGCCACACGCCGACCCAGCTGCCGGTGGCGCCCTCGACCCGGAAGGCCACCGCGCACCCTTCGGGGGTGAGCTCCTGCCCGGGCTGGGCGGCGAAGGGGGTGAGCGCGGCACCCGTGGGCCGCAGGCACTCCGGAAAGCGCACGGGGCGGGCGGAGCCGAGCACACCCCACCCGAGCCGGTCCTGGCCGGGCGCGTCGGACCGTACGAGCAGCAGGCCGCTGTACGGGTCGGCGAGCAGCAGCCGGTCGTTGCTCTCCTCGGTGATCTGCAGCAGGGGGCTGGTCTCGCCGCCGCGCTCCAGGTCCACGACGACGGTCTTGGTGCGGCCGTCCAGCTCGCGGTCGAGGGCCAGCAGCCGGCCCGTGCGGTCGAGCCAGGCGCCGCCGGCGCAGCGGCCCTGCACCTCCACGACCCGTTCGGGTCCGAAGGAGCCGCCGTGCAGCCGCCACAGGGCGGTGGTCCGCTCGTCGTGCACGAGCCCGTAGACGGCGGCGCCGCCCGGCGCGGGGGGCAGCAGCGTCAGCCGGGCGCACTCGACGGCGCCGACGGCCAGCTCCCCCGTGCCGGGGCCGGTGGGGTAGAGCAGCGAGAGGGTGTGCCGCTCGGCGACGCGGCGGCGGATGAGGACCCGCCCGTCGGCGAGCGGCTGCACTTCGCTGTCGGGTTCCTCGGGCTGGCTGCCGGGCAGCGGCACGGCGTAGGGCTCGGGGCCGTCGAGCGTCCAGCGCTCGGGGAACCAGCCGCCCGTGCCGCCGTCGAGGGCCAGCCGGGCGGCGTACGAGCCGTTCGCCGTGACCGTGAACGCCGCGCGTCTCATGTCCATCGAGCCACTCCGCGGGGTGCTCTGTGGAGTGCTCTGGGGGGCACAGACCGTCATGAGAAACGTCACCTCCGGCACTGAACGTAGTTATCGCACTTCCAGCCGAACAATGAGAGTCGGCCCGCTTCACGCGTAAGGGTGGCTCTTGTCCGATTCGCCTGAGGAGCGCGAGGAGGCTGTGCTTCGCGCGTCCGCGCCGTCACGTAAGGTAAGGCGTGCCTAAGTAGTCGCGGGGGGTGGCTGGAAAGGCCCCCTTGACCACCCGCCGGCCCCGACGGCCGGCCGGACCGACATGGAGTACGTGATGTCCCTTCGTCGCCGCGGCACCGCCGCAGTCGCCCTCTCCGTAGCCGCCGCACTCTCCCTCGCGGCCTGCGGGTCGTCGGATGACGGCAACGGCAAGGACGGCGCGGGCAAGGACGGCGGCAGCGGCTCCAAGTCCGTGGCGCAGGGCGGCAAGGACTTCGGCAAGGCCGCCGAGGAGACCGCGAAGATGGGCACGGACGCCGCGCCCGGCCAGTTCCCCCGCACCATCACGCACGCGCTGGGCAAGACCGAGCTGAAGGAGCGCCCGAAGCGCGTCGTCGTCCTCGACGTGGGCGAGCTCGACAACGTGGTCTCGCTCGGCCTCCAGCCGGTCGGCTGGGCCCCCAGCGAGGGCAGCCAGGAGCTCCCGGAGTACCTGAAGAAGGACGCCGGCGACCCGAAGAACGTCGGCACGATCAACAACCTCAACCTCGAGGCCATCAACGAGCTCAAGCCGGACCTGATCCTCGGCAGCAAGCTGCGCGCGGAGAAGAACTACAAGGACCTCGCCAAGATCGCCCCGACCGTCTTCTCCCTCCGCCCGGGCTTCACGTGGAAGGAGAACTACCTCCTCAACGCGGCCGCGCTCGACAAGACCGCCGAGGCCAAGAAGAACCTCGACGCGTACGCCGCCAAGGCGAAGAAGCTGGGCGAGGACCTCGGCGAGAACAAGCCCACCATCTCGATGGTCCGCTACCTGCCGCAGTTCACGCGCCTGTACGCCGGGCAGTCCTTCATCGGCACGATCCTCAAGGACGCCGGCCTGCCGCGCCCGAAGAACCAGCAGGCCGACAAGCTCGCCGTGGAGATCTCGCCGGAGCAGATCGACCAGGCCGACGGCGACTGGATCTTCACCGGTGTCTACGGCGCCCCGGACAAGACCAAGCGCGAGGCCGCCGAGGGCAACCCGCTGTGGAAGAGCCTGAAGGCGGTCAAGGAGGACCGGGCCAAGGACGTCAAGGACGAGACCTGGTACCTGGGCCTGGGCGTCACGGCCGCCAACAGCGTCCTCGACGACCTCCGCGGCTTCCTCGTGAAGTAGCCGGCCGACGCAGCGGGCACTCCCGGCCGTCCCCCCGGCCGGGAGCCCGCCCCCGGGACCCCGACCCGGAACCCCCGGCATGGCCATGCGCTGAGCGATGGCCGCGCGGGCACGGCGGACAGGTAGCCTTTCCTCCGTGCCCGCACTGTCTGAAGTCATCGCCGCCCTCGACGCCCTCTGGCCCCCCGAGCGGGCCGAGCAGTGGGATGCCGTCGGCACGGTCTGCGGCGACCCCGCCGCCCCGGTCAACCGGGTCCTCTTCGCGGTCGACCCCGTCCAGGAGGTCGTCGAGGAGGCCGTGGAGCTCGGCGCCGGCCTGCTGGTCACGCACCACCCGCTCTACCTGCGCGGCACCACCACCGTCGCGGCCTCGACCTTCAAGGGCCGGGCCGTGCACACGCTGATCAAGAACGACATCGCGCTGCACGTCGCGCACACCAACGCCGACCGCGCCGACCCCGGCGTCTCCGACGCCCTCGCCGGCGCGCTCGACCTGCGCGTCACCGGCCCGCTCGTGCCCGACCCGGACGACCCCGCGGGCCGCCGCGGCCTCGGCCGCGTCTGCGAGCTCGACCCGCCCATGGACCTGGCCGCGTTCGCCGAGCACGCCGCCAAGCGGCTGCCCGCCACGGCCCAGGGCATCCGGGTCGCCGGCGACCCCGCGCGCACCATCCGCACCGTCGCGGTCTGCGGCGGCTCCGGCGACTCCCTCTTCGACGCGGTGCGGGCCGCCGACGTGGACGCCTACGTCACCGCCGACCTGCGCCACCACCCCGCGTCCGAAGCCCAGCAGCACAGCCCGCTGGCGCTGGTCGACGCGGCGCACTGGGCCACCGAGTGGCCCTGGGCCGAGCAGGCCGCCGCCCAGCTGGACGAGATCTCCGACCGGCACGGCTGGGGCCTGCGCACCCACGTCTCGAAGATCGTCACCGACCCCTGGACCGCCCACGCGGCGTCCTCCACCGACTACCACTCAACAGGAGCCCCCAACTGAACGCCGCGCCCGCCGACCAGATCCGCCTCCTCGACCTCCAGGCGCTGGACACCCGCCTCGGTCAGCTCGCCCACAAGCGCACGACCCTGCCCGAGCACGCCGAGATCGCCTCCCTCGAGGCCGACCTCACCCAGCACCGCGACCTCCTCGTCGCCGCGCAGACCGAGGAGAGCGACACCGCCCGCGAGCAGACCAAGGCCGAGCAGGACGTCGACCAGGTCCGCCAGCGCGCCGCCCGTGACCAGCAGCGCCTGGACACCGGCGTCGGCATGTCCGCCAAGGACCTGGAGAACCTGCAGCGCGAGGTGGCCTCGCTCGCCAAGCGCCAGGGCGACCTGGAGGACGTCGTCCTCGAGGTCATGGAGCGCCGCGAGTCCGCGCAGGAGCGGGTCACCGAGCTGACCGGCCGCGTCGAGTCCGTCCAGGCCAAGGTCAACGACGCCGTCGCGCGCCGCGACGCCGCCGTCGCCGAGATCGACGCCGAGGCCGCCTCGGTCACCAAGGAGCGCGAGATCGTCTCCGCCTCCGTCCCGGCCGACCTGCTCAAGCTCTACGACCGCCTGCGGGAGAAGCAGGGCGGCATCGGTGCGGCGCGCCTGAACCAGCGCCGTTGCGAGGGCTGCCGCCTGGAGCTGGACATCACCGAGCTCAACGAGGTCCGCGCCGCCGCGCCGGACCAGGTCGTCCGCTGCGAGAACTGCAGCCGCATCCTGGTCCGCACCTCCGAGTCCGGCCTGTAAGCCCCGTGGCCCCTCGCTTCATCGTCGAGGCGGACGGCGGTTCCCGGGGCAACCCGGGCCCCGCCGGCTACGGCGCCGTCGTGCTGGACGCGGCGACCGGCGAGGCGCTCGCCGAGGCCGCCGAGTACATCGGCACGGCCACGAACAACGTCGCCGAGTACCGCGGGCTCATCGCCGGCCTGGAGGCCGCGAAGGCCCTCGACCCCGGTGCCGGGGTCCTGGTCCGGATGGACTCCAAGCTCGTCGTGGAGCAGATGTCGGGCCGCTGGAAGATCAAGCACCCGGACATGCGGCCGCTCGCCGCCCGGGCGCGCGCGCTCTTCCCCGCGGGGCAGGTCGCGTACGAGTGGATCCCGCGCGAGCGGAACAAGCACGCGGACCGGCTCGCCAACGAGGCCATGGACGCGGGCAAGGCGGGCCGGCAGTGGGACGCGGGCGCCTCCGCGGCGGCGCTCGCGGAGCGTACGGCCGCGCGCACGGCCCCGCGGGCGGCCGAGCCCGTGGCGGAGCCGCTGGAGGAGCCCAAGGCCGCTCCCGTCGGCTGGGCCGCCCCCGCCGACCTCGGGGCGCCGACCACCTTCGTGCTGCTGCGGCACGGCGAGACGGCCCTCACTCCGCAGAAGCGATTCTCCGGCAGTGGCGGCAGCGACCCCGAGCTCTCGCCCGTAGGCCTCCGCCAGGCCGAGCACACCGCCGCCGCGCTCGCCGCGCGCGGCACGATCCAGGCGATCGTCTCCTCGCCCATGCGGCGCTGCCGCGAGACCGCGGCCGCCGCGGCCGCGCGCCTGGGCCTGGAGGTGCGCGTCGAGGAGGGCCTGCGCGAGGCCGACTTCGGGGCCTGGGAGGGCCTGACGTTCGCGGAGGTCCGCGAGCGCCACCCCGCCGACCTCGACGCCTGGCTCGCCTCCTCCAAGGCGGCCCCGACCGGCGGCGGCGAGAGCTTCGCGGCGGTCGCCCGCCGCATGGCGGTCACGCGCGACAAGCTCCTCGCCCGGTACGCCGGCCGTACGGTGCTGCTGGTCACCCACGTGACGCCGGTCAAGACCCTCGTCCGGCTGGCCCTCGGCGCCCCGCCGGAGTCCCTGTTCCGCATGGAGCTGTCGGCGGCGTCGCTGTCGGCAGTGGCGTACTACGCGGACGGCAACGCCTCGCTGCGACTGCTGAACGACACGGCGCACCTGCGGTAGGCCTGCGACGGTGCCGCACCGGGCTCAGGCTCGGCTCGGCACCGCCGAGAAGGCGCGTAGTGGTTGCTCACCGCTGCGGCGGAAGGAATTGCCGGGACTGCCCGGTCGCCGACGGCACTGCGCCCCTTAAAGGGGCGCGGGGAACTGCGCGACCGGCCACGGACGGCCCGCAGCCGAAGAACCGCGCGACCTGCGGTGCAACCCGCACCCGGCGAACCGCTCACTCGCCGGCCCGCAGGGCCATCGCCGCATCCAGCGCGGCAACCGCCGCAAGCCGTTGCCGCTCACGCTCCTCGATGTCCTGGGCACTCTCACCCGTGGCCGCGACCCGCGGGCACCGCGGGCACTGCCACCGGTCGGGGGCGCCGAGCGGCGGCGGGGTCATGGCCACCTTGCAGTGGGGGCAGTTCACGGTCACTCCTTCGACATGGCCGCACGACGCGCAGACCCACACGGGGCCTTCCGCGTCCTGCTGCCTCCACGCGGTCCGCAGGCACTGCGCGCATCCGGTCGTGACGATCCCGGCCCGGCTCATGACAGGCGGCTCCGGGGTGGTGTCCGCGTACTCGATGATCCGTGCCCTGACCCGGTCGTCCGTGGTGTTGGCCATCCGGAGCAGGTGTGCGACGCGTGAGCGTGCTTCGTCAACGAAATCGTTCATGGCGGCAGCAGGCTATGGCGCCGGGGGCCGTGCCCGGGCCCCGCAGCGCGCACGATCACCCTTGCGAGTGCCTCGTCCTATTGTTCGACGCTCACTTGAAGGACACGTTGACGCACGCCAGCCGCGCGCCCGCCATGCCCGCCCTGCCCGGGCCCGTCTCGGTGGCGTGTTCGTGGATGACGACGGAGCGGGCCTCGCCCGCGCGGAAGCGCCAGGCGACCGAGGCGGAGGACGTGCCGCCGCCCCGCCGGTCGGTGGTGAGGTCGAGCCAGACCTCGTTGCGCGGATTGGCGTACCGGGGGTCGGTCGAGGGCTGCTTCGGGTCCTTGACGTGCTGGTAGTGCGGGCCGGAGTGGTCGGGCAGGGTGCCGCACGGCTTCGTGTGGACGTGGGCGCCGAACGTACGGCCCGGCTGGACGCCGCGCAGGCGCAGCTGGACGGCCGTGCCGCGGTGGCCGGTCCGCTCGACGACGGAGACGCGGGCGCCCGGCGGGACCGCGGCGTCGTCGAACGTCACGGCGCGCAGCACGTCCGCCGTGGGCTCCGCGAAGACTGCGCTCACGCTCGCCCCTTGGCAGTGGGCCCCGCCCATGGGGGACACGACGGCCATGGAAGCGGCGAGCAGCGATACGGCGAAGGACATCTTCCGCCCCTTTCAGGAGCTTCAGCGGTGGCTTCCCCCTGCGTCCCGCGGACGTGCTTCCCCACGGTATCGACCCCTCGCGCACCGCGCACGGCGGCCCGTGAGGACAATGAGCCGACCACCGCGTACCCCAGGAGGACGACACCATGCCCCCCAAGCCCGAGATCCTCGCCGCCTTCGAGGCGGCCAAGGGGTTCATGCCGCTCGACGAGGGGCTCGCGCTCCACGCCGCCGCCGAGGAGGCCGCGCGGCTCGCGCTGCCGCTGCTCGAAGTCGGCACGTACTGCGGCCGGTCGACGATCCTGCTGGCCGCCGCCGCACGCGAGGCGGGGGTCACGGCCGTGACGGTGGACCACCACCGGGGCAGCGAGGAGCAGCAGCCGGGCTGGGAGTACCACGACGCGTCGCTCGTCGACGAGGCCGTGGGGCGGATGGACACGCTGCCGGCGTTCCGGCGCACGCTGCATCAGGCGGGCCTGGAGGAGCACGTGGTGGCGATCGTGGGGCGGTCGCCGCTGGCGGCCTCGCTCTGGGCGGCGCCGCTGGGTCTGGTGTTCATCGACGGCGGGCACACCGACGAGCACGCCACGGCGGACTACGAGGGCTGGGCGCCGCACCTCGCCCCGGGCGGCCTGCTGGTCATCCACGACGTCTTCCCCGACCCGGCGGACGGCGGGCAGGCGCCGTACCGCGTGTACCGCAGGGCACTGGAATCCGGGGAGTTCACCGAAGTGTCGGTGACGCGTTCGCTGCGGGTGCTGCGGCGCGTGCCGGTTGCGGCGTAGGCCCCCTGCGCGGCGGAGCGGCGGCGTAGCATCGCCGGGTGTCCAAAGGCAGCTTTCCCCGTGTGACCCGCCGCCCGGGCGGCATCCGTAGGCCCGTCGTCGTCGCGGTGGCGGCCCTGGTGCCGGCCGGCTTCGCGGGCTGGCTGCTGTGGGACGCGGGTGCGGACGGCGGGGAGAAGGCCCCGGTGGCCGCCGCGTCGTCGGCCTCGCCCGGCCGCTCCCCCGCCTCGCAGGCCCCGTCCCGGCAGCCGTCGCCGTCCGCCGGGTCGCCTTCGGCGGCCGGGTCGTCCGCGCCGCCGGGCACGTCGCCGAGCGCGTCGCCCGCCGCGGCCGACGAGGGGCCGCTGCCGGACGGCCCGCTCAAGGGCAAGGTGGTCCTGGTCGACCCCGGTCACAACATCCGCAACAGCGAGCACACCGCCGAGATCAACCGCTCCGTCGACATCGGCACCGGCCGCAAGGAGTGCGACACCACGGGAACGTCCACGGACGCGGGCTACGCGGAGGCCGCCTTCAGCCTCGACGTCGCCCACCGGATCCGGACGCTGCTGCGGGCGCAGGGCGCCAAGGTGGTGTTCACGCACGACGGCGAGCGCCCGTACGGCCCGTGCGTGGACGAGCGGGCCGCGATCGGCAACCGCGCGCACGCCGACGCCGCCGTCTCGGTGCACGCCGACGGCTCGGCCGTCGGCAACCGCGGCTTCCATGTGATCCTGCCCGCTTCCGTCAAGGGCGGGCGGGCGGACACCTCGGCCATCGCGGGGCCGTCGAAGGACCTCGGGGTGCGCATCGCGGGCCACTTCGTGCGGAGCACGGGCAGCGCCGCGTCCAACTACATCGGCGGCGGTACCGGTCTGGACACCCGCGGCGACCTCGGCGGGCTCAACCTCTCCACCGTCCCCAAGGTGTTCGTCGAGTGCGGCAACATGCGCGACCCGAAGGACGCCGCGCTGCTGACGGACGGTGCATGGCGGCAGAAGGCGGCGCAAGGGATCGCCGACGGCATCACGGACTTCCTGGACGGGTAGGGCTCCCCGGGCGGTAACGGGCCGTAGCGGTGCCCGCGGACCGCGCGCTTGTCACGAGGCAGATACGAAGAGGACGCCCCGACCGTGCAGGCGATAGGTTCACCCGTACGATGGGGGGCCACCCCCGCGCCCCCGCATTCTCGCGTGCCGGCGAAAGCGACGTTAATGATCACACTGACAAAGGACTTTAGGTGAACATCCGCTCCCTCACTCGAGGCGACGGCGTGGTGATCGGAGCAGCGGTGTTGCTGTTCATCGCCTCGTTCCTGAGCTTCTACTCGTACGACTGCGCTGCCTCGATCTGCCCCACGGAGCCGAACGGTTGGAAGGCCGGCCTCTTCCCCGTTCTGCCGTCGATCTTCCTCGCCGGGATCATCGCCGCCGGGCTCATCGTCGCCGCGCGCTTCCAGCCCGAGGGGCGCAAGCTCATGGGCCTGGAGCTCGTCCAGTGGGGCACCGCGTTCGCCGTGTTCGCCGCGTGGTCCTCGCTGTGGACGATCATCGGTGGCGCCCAGGGCGTGTCCCCGGGCGTCGGCCAGATCCTGGCCCTCCTCGCCAACGCGGCCCTGGCCGCGGCGGCGCTGCTCACCCCGCGCACCCCGGCCCTGAAGGCCCCGCTGGTGAGCGCCCCGGGCCCGCAGGCCCCGTCCCCGTTCGGCGCCGGCCCGAACCCGGGCTACGGCTACCCGGGCCCGGGCGGTGCCCAGCCCGGTGCCGCCGCCCCGTACGGCGCCCAGGCCCAGCAGCCCTACGGCGCGCAGCCGGGCCAGCCGGACGCGAGCCTGGGCGGTGCCGCCGCCGCTCCGCAGCCGGCCGCCGGTCAGGCCGCGGCCGCCCCGGCCGGGGACTTCGCCCCGTTCTGGTTCGCGGTGCCGGTGCCCCGCCCGCTGTACGGCGAGGACGGTTCGCCGTCGCAGATCGCCGAGCTCGCGCCCGGCACCTGGTACCTCGCGGTGGAGCAGCGCGGCCAGGCCCTCGTCGCCCAGACGCAGGACGGCCGCCGCGGCGTCCTGCAGGACACGACGGGCATCCAGCGCGGCTGAGGTCCGCGCCCAGCCGAAAGACGACGGCCCGCCGGGGTTTCCCGGCGGGCCGTCGCCTTTGCCGGCGCCCGGTCCGGGACCCGTGCCGGGCCCTCTTGCCGGGTCCTTTTGCCGGGTCCTCTTGCCGGGGCACCGGCACGGGCCTACCGTCGGAGACCTGGATCTGACCACCCGTCAGTTGACTGGACCCGCCGGGAGGGCATCCGTGCGGCTCGGCCTCGCGCTCGGCTACTGGGGACGCGGCCCCGACCCCCGCCACCTCGACCTCGCGCGGGAGGCGGAGCGCCTCGGCTACCACTCCGTGTGGACGGCCGAGTCCTGGGGATCCGACGCCTTCACCCCGCTCACCTGGATCGCCGCGCACACCAGCCGCATCCGGCTGGGCACCGCGGTCGCGCAGATGGCCGCCCGCAGCCCGACCGCCACGGCGATGCACGCCCTCACCCTCGACCACCTCTCCGGCGGCCGGCTGCTGCTCGGCCTGGGGCTGTCCGGCCCGCAGGTCGTGGAGGGCTGGTACGGGCGGCCGTTCCCGGACAGCCCGCTCACCGCGACGCGCGAGTACGTGGACGTGGTCCGCCAAGTGCTGCGCCGCCGGGCCCCGGTGACGCTGGACGGCCGCCACCACGCGCTCCCCTACCGCGGCCCCGGCGCGTCCGGCCTCGGCAGGCCGCTGCGGCCCATCACCCACCCCCTGCGCCCGGACCTGCCGGTCCTGCTCGGCGCCGAGGGGCCCCGCAACGTCGCGCAGACCGCGCGCATCGCCGACGGCTGGCTGCCGCTGTACTGGTCCCCGCTGCGGACCGGCCTGCACGCGGCAGCCCTCGCCTCCGCGCCCGAAGGCTTCCTGGTGGCGCCGCTGGCCCGGGCCCGGGTCTGCGCCGACGTCGCCGAGGGGCTGCGCCCGGTGAAGGCGATGCTCGGCTTCTACATCGGCGGCATGGGGCACGCGCGCCGCAACTTCCACGCCGACCTCATGGCCCGCATGGGGTACGAGGAGGCCGCGCAGCGGGTGCGGGAGCTGTTCCTGGCGGGCCGGCGGGAGGAGGCCGTCGCGGCGGTGCCGGACGCCTTCGCCGACGAGATCTCCCTCGTCGGGCCGCGCGGGCGCATCGCGGAGCGGCTGGAGCTGTGGCGGGCCGGGCCGGTGACGGACCTGCTGGTGACCGCGCCGGACCCGCAGACGCTGCGGGTACTGGCCGAACTGGTGTGACCGGGGCGGCGGGGCACCGCCCGCCCGGCGGTCACGGCCGGTCCGGCTTCCCCTGCCCGTGGAGCCAGGGGCCGAACACGCCGCCGAGGTTCTTCCCGGTGCGCTCCTGCCAGAACCGCTCGAAATCGGCGGTGCCGGCGTTGCCGTGCCGGTACTCTCTCGCCCAGGCCCGGACGTTCGCGAAGAAGGCCTTGTCGCCGACGGCCTGGCGCAGCTTGTGCAGCACCATCGCGCCGCGGCCGTAGACGGGCGGGTCGGAGACGGTGGCCGGGGCGGGGTCGGCGGGCGGGAAGGCCCAGATGCCGTCGCTGAGCGGGTCCTTCCCGGTGTAGTGGTCCTCGAAGATCTGCTGGGCGGAGCGCCCGCCCTGCTTCTCCTCCCACATCCACTCCGCGTACGCGGCGAAGCTCTCGTTGAGCCACATGTCGCGCCAGGTGCGGGGGCTGACGGAGTTGCCGAACCACTGGTGGACGACTTCGTGCACGACGGTCACGTCGTCCGGGGCGGCGTTGAAGTAGGGCTTGGTCTGGGTCTCCAGGGCGTAGTCGACGTAGGGGTTGTGGTCGACGACGGCGCCGGCGGAGGAGAAGGGGTATGGCCCGAAGAGTTCGCTCGCCCAGGCGATGGCCTCGGGCAGCAGCTTCTCCAGGCGGGGCGTGGCCGCGGCCTCCTTGGGGTGGGTGGCGATGTAGACCGGCAGGTCGCCGGCGCGGGTGGTGGTGACCTTGAAGGGGGAGACGGCCACGCTGGCCAGGTAGCTCGCCATCGGCTCGGCGTTGTGCCAGGTGAAGGTCACCTGGCCGCCCTTGGCCCGCCGGCGCTGCAGCTCGCCGTTGGCCACGGCGGTGTAGCCCTCGGGGACGGTCACCGTGAAGTCGTAGGAGGCCTTGTCGGAGGGGTGGTGGTTGCCGGGGAACCAGGCCATCGAGCCGGTGGGCTGGCCGAGGCCGGCCGCTCCGTCGTCGGTCTCGACCCAGCCCTCGGCGACGTCGCCGTCCTCGTCCTTGATCTCCTTCGGCGTGCCGTCGTAGACGACGACCGTCTCGAATTCGTGGCCTTTGCCGATGGACGCCCGGGGCGTCACCGTCAGCTCGCTGCCCTTCCTGGCGGTGCGCGCGGGCTTCCCGTCGACGCGGGCGCTGCGGACCTTCAGCCCGTCGAGGTCGAGGTTGAACGCGCTGAGGTCCTGCGTGGCCCGCGCGGTGATGACGGCCGTGGCCTCCAGGTGGTTGTCCTCGGGGTCGTAGTCGAGGGTCAGGCCGTAGTGGCGGACGTCGTAACCGCCGTTGCCCAGGCGGGGGAAGAGCGGGTCCCCCGCGCCGGGGGCGCCGGCCTCGCGGGACGCGGCGTCACCGGAACCGCCGCAGGCCGCGACGAGCACGAGGGCGGCGGGCAGCACGGCCCGCCGCAGCCACCGGGGCACGAAGGATCTGGGCACAACGGTCATACGGTCATGCTCTCATCCGACTGCCGGGCGACCGGGCGGGACATGCCTCGCTGGAGCCGAAGGGGCCTCAGAAGACGGCCCGCTCCAGCCAGAAGTCGAGCAGCTCGCGGTCGCCCAGGACCTCGACGCGGTCGCTGTCGGCGGGAAGGCGCCGGAAGAGGACGCTCAGCAGGTCGGTCACCGGACCGCGGACGGCCACGGCGGCCTTCTCGTGGGCCCGGCGCCAGGAGACGCCCTCGCCGGTGAGGTCGATGAACCACTCCGCGTCGAGCTCGGCCGGGGTGTCGGTGGCGTGCAGATGGAGGGTGCGGCCGGGGCCGGGCAGCTCCGCCAGGCGCGGCTTGAACGCGACGGCCGCCGGGAAGGTGAGGATGTCCAGCCACTCGTCGAGGCAGTCGGCCGCCACCTCGGGCTCCGCCGTGAAGGGGACGCCCAGGGCGCCCAGGGCGTCGGCGCGGTGCATCAGGGTCTCGTGCGTCATCCGGCGGGCCCAGAAGACGGACCGCTGGTCCTCGGAGAAGGTCCACACCGGGCTGTCGGGCCCCGCCTCGCGCAGGACGGCCACCAGCGCCTCGGCGCCTTCGCCGAGCCATGCGGCGAGAGCGGGCAGATCGTCCACGGAGGGCTCGCCCGGGGCGGGCTCGGGGCCGCCCCGGGCGGTGGTGGACGGCGGCACGAACTCCTTGACCTGATCGCGCACGAGCGTGGTGGCCATCCGGTGGGCCTGGCCCACGTGCAGCAGGAGCCGGCCGAGCGTCCACTCCGGGCAGGTGGGCACGGTGACCGACACGTCGGCGCCCTCGCCCAGGGCGCCCCGCAGGAGGTCGGTCTGGTGCAGGATCTCGGAACAGTAGCGGTCGTGGCTGAGCGTCATCGTCATGACCTCACTGTAGGACCGCCCACTGACAACTCCCCGGACGAGCCCGGACGTTCGGATTCCGGTTCACGCGTGCGCCGCTAGGCGCAGCAGTCCGGCTCCAGCCCGGAGGGCAGCCGCTCCCCGCCGAACACGGCGGTCGTCGCCTCGTCGCCCCCGAGCGCGGCCGCCGCGAGGAGCAGCGAACCCGCCGTCCACGTGGTGCGCTCCTCCGGCCAGACGGCGTCGTCGTCGTAGACGTAGCCCGTCCAGTACATGCCGTCCTCGGCCCGCAGGTGCTGGATCCACTGCAGGATCTGCACGGCGCGGTCGGACTCCCCCATCACCCACAGCGCGAGGGCGAGCTCGCAGCTCTCGCCGCCCGTCACCCACGGGTTGGGCAGCACGCAGCGCACGCCCAGGCCCGGCACCACGAAGCGGTCCCAGCCCTCCTCTATGCGCTCCTTGGCGGCGACGCCGGTGACCGCGCCGCCGAGGACGGGGTAGTACCAGTCCATCGAGTAGCGGTCCTTGTCGAGGAACCGCTCCGGGTGGCGGCGTATCGCGTGCGCGAGCAGGCCCGTGGCCAGCTCCCAGTCCGGCTGCGGCTCCTCCCGGTGCTCGGCGATGGCCAGGGCGCAGCGCAGCGCCTGGTGGATGGACGAGGAACCGGTCAGCAGCGCGTCCGTGACGGGGGTGCCGTCGTCCTCGCGCTTCCAGCCGATCTGCCCGCCGGCCTGCTGCAGCGCCAGGACGAACTCGACGGCGGCGTAGACGGTCGGCCACATGCTGTCGAGGAAGGCGTCGTCGCCGGTGGCGAGGTAGTGGTGCCAGACGCCCACGGCCACGTAGGCGACGAAGTTGGACTCGCGGGAGCGGTCGGTGGGCTCGTCGGCGGCGCCGTCGGCGTAGGCGGCGAACCAGGAGCCGTCGCCGTTCTGGTGGCGGGCCAGCCAGCGGTAGGCGGCCTCGGCGCGCCCGTGCTCGCCGGCGGCGTCGAGGGCCATGGCGGCCTCGACGTGGTCCCACGGGTCGAGGTGGTGGCCGCGGAACCAGGGGATGGCGCCGTCCTCGCGCTGGACGGCGGCGATGCCCGCGACGGTGGCGGTGACCTGCTCGGCGGTCAGGACGCCGGGCAGCACGAGGCGCTCGGTGCGGCCGGAGCCGCGGCTGAAGAGGGTCACGCCTCCGCCCCGGCGGGCAGGTGCGGCTTGGTCGCGTACGCCACGAAGCTCTTGCCGATGAGCGGGTTGAGGGCCTGCTCGGCGACCCGGGTGGCCAGGGGCTTCTTCATGATGTCCCAGACCAGCAGCTTGTGGTAGGCGCGGACGGGCAGCGCCTTGTCGTTGTCGACGCCGAAGGCGCACTTGAGCCACCAGTAGGGGCTGTGCAGGCCGTGGGCGTGGTGGGTGCCGTACGGCTCCAGGCCGGCCTCGCGCATCCGGTCCAGGAGCTCGTCGCCGCGGTAGATGCGGATGTGGCCGCCCTCGACCTCGTGGTAGGCGTCCGAGAGCGCCCAGCAGATCTTCTCCGGGCCGTAGCGCGGGACGGTGACCGCGATCCGGCCGCCCGGCTTGAGGACGCGGACCATCTCGGCGAGCACGCCCTTGTCGTCCGGGATGTGCTCCATGACCTCGGAGATGATGACGACGTCGAAGCTGTCGTCGGGGAAGGGCAGGGCCAGGGCGTCGCCCTCCATGGCGGTGGCGGTGGCCCCGGCCGGGGCCTCACCGGCCTCCTTCATGGCGGCGAACCACTTGGCGACCTCGCGTATCTCCTCGGCGTTGCGGTCGAGCGCGACGACGCGCGCTCCGCGCCGGTAACACTCGAAGGCGTGCCGGCCCGCGCCGCAGCCCAGGTCGAGGACGCGGTCGCCTGCGGCGAGCGGGAAGCGGGAGAAATCGACGGTCAGCACGGGTATTTGCCTTCGGCCGGCGGGACGGGGTGGTTGGTTGCGGGGACGGGGGGCCTCCGGCCGGGGTCACCGGAGCAGGGCGCAGCCGGGTGACCTCGGTCGGGCACCGCCGGGCTGCACCGCGCGGGCCGAGCGCCGCTGCGGCGGGAGATCTCTGCCGGTCGCGCGGCATGGCCTGCGGCGCTGCGGTCGCGCTCGACGGGACCTCCGCCGCAACGGCGGGCAGCCCCCGCGGCGGAGGCCGGCGGTGCCGAACGAGCCCGGCCCGGCACCGCCGGACGGCGCCACTGTGGCCGAGCGCCGCTGCGGCGGGAGATCTCTGCCGGTCGCGCGGCGTGGCCTGCGGCGCTGCGGTCGCCTTCGGGCAGCCCTCCGCCGTTGCGGCGAGGGGTCGCTGCCGGCAGCGCAGTCGTGCCCGTCCGGCGGGGCCGGGGCTCCCGCCGGACCGTGCAGCGTGCCGCGCCCGGCATCAGGCGCGCCGTCCGGCACTTCGGGCGCCGCCCGCGAGGGCGATCGCCTCGCGGTAGTGGCGGGCCGTGCCGAGCGCGGCTTCGCGCCAGGTGAAGCGGGAGAGGACGCGTTCGCGGCCCGCGGCGCCGAGGCGGCGGCGGAGTCCGGGGTCGTCCAGGAGCCGGCCCAGGGCGGAGGCGAGGGCTCCGGAGTCGCCCGGCGGGACGGCCAGGCAGGTCTCCCCGTCGGGGCCCGCGACCTCCGGTATGGCACCGCCGGTGGTGGCGGCCAGTGGTGTGCCCGTGGCCATGGCCTCGGCGGCCGGCAGCGAGAAGCCCTCGTACAGCGACGGCACGCAGGCGACCTGCGCCGAGCGCACGAGGTCGACGAGCTCGGCGTCGGTGATGCCCTTGACGAACTCGACGGCGCCCTCCAGCCCGCAGCGCCGGATCGCGGTGGCGATCGGCCCGTCCTCGGCGCGCTTGCCGACGACCACGAGGTGCGCGCCGGGGTGGCGGCGGCGGACCACGGCCAGCGCCTCGATCAGGTGGATGAGGCCCTTGAGGGGGACGTCCGCGCTGGAGGTGGTGACGATGCGGCCCGGGACCTCGGGCACGGACGGGTCGGGCGAGAACAGGTCGGTGTCGGCGCCGATGGGCACGACGTGCACCCGCTCGGCCCGGACGCCGAGGTGGTCGACGATCTCCTGGCGCGAGGAGCCGGAGACGGTGAGCACGGACGGCAGCCGGCGGGCGACCCGCTTCTGCATCCGGGTGAAGCCGTACCAGCGGCGCACGGAGGCCCGCCGCTTCCAGTCCGCGGCGGCGGCGAGGTCGAGCTGCCGGTCGACGGTGATGGGGTGGTGGATGGTGGTCACCAGCGGAGCGCCGATCGCGGCGGTGCCGCCGAGGAGCCCGTAGCCCAGGGTCTGGTTGTCGTGGACGACGTCGAACCGGCCGCGCTGCGCGGCGAGATGCCGCCGCGCGCGCAGGCTGAAGGTGAGCGGCTCGGGGAAGCCGCCCGTCCACATCGTGGAGACCTCCAGCGCGTCGATCCAGTCGCGGTACTCGTCGCGGCCGGGCGTGCGGAAGGGGTCCGGCTGGCGGTAGAGGTCGAGGCTCGGGAGCTCGGTGAGGGTCACGCCCTCGTCGAGGACGGGGTACGGCTGGGAGCCGATGACCTCGACGCTGTGCCCGAGGCGGGCGAGTTCGCGGGAGAGGTGGCGGACGTAGACGCCCTGGCCGCCGCAGAACGGGTTGCCCTTGTAGGTGAGCAGCGCGATCCGCAGGGGGCGGTCGCCGTCCCCGTCCCGGAGGCCGTCGTTCCGTGCGTCCTGCCCCGCGTGCGCCTCGCGCGCCGCATGTGCGAGAGCTGCCTCAGTGGCCTCAGCGGTCACTCCCCCGGCCTCCTTCTGGCTGCTGTTCCGGCCGGAGCGTAACCGGTCGCGCTAATCTAGAACAAGTTTCAGACTGGGTCGTCCAGAAGCCTCGAATCTACCGGCCGGAAAGGCGGTCGCCAGGACCGGATCGGGTGATTCGCGCCACGGCCCGGCCCCTGCCATGCTGTGCCGTCCGGGCCGGACAGACACCCTGGATGGATTGCCACGGAATGGGACATATGACGACGGAACCCAAGTCGCCGACCGCGCGGGCCGTACCCGCCGGGCCCAGCCTTCCCCTGACCGAGCGTCAGGAGGCCCGCCGCCGCCGGATCCTGCAGGCCACCGCGGAGCTCGCGAGCCGCGGCGGCTTCGACGCCGTGCAGATGCGCGAGGTCGCCGAGGCGGCGGGCGTCGCGCTCGGCACGCTCTACCGCTACTTCCCCTCCAAGGTCCACCTGCTGGTCGCCACCATGCAGGACCAGCTGCAGCGGCTGCACGGGACGCTGCGCAAGCGCCCGCCCACCGACGCCGACCCGGCCGCGCGCGTGGCCCAGACCCTGATGCGGGCCTTCCGCGCGATGCAGCGCGAACCGCACCTGGCCGACGCGATGGTGCGCGCCCTCACCTTCGCCGACCGCTCGGTGAGCTCCGAGGTCGACACCGTCTCCCGGCTCACCACGACGATCATCCTGGACGCCATGGGGCCGGCCGGGCCGCCCTCCCCCGAGCAGCTCTCCGCCGTCCGCGTCATCGAGCACACCTGGCACTCGGCGCTCATCACCTGGCTCTCGGGGCGCGCTTCGATCGCACAGGTGCGGATCGACATCGAGACCGTCTGCCGGCTCATTCGGCTCACTACCCCACAACAGGCCTGACGCGCTACCCCCGGCACCCGATTCATGAGGGGCGCTTTCGAGTGAACTTGGGGCGCACGTGGCGGAATTCATGCGCCCTTGCGCCCCCTCCATGTCCGGTATACGCGCCCGGAGCGGTGGCACACGCCGGTATGAATGAGCGTCGGTGTCCGGTGCAGCACACGCTGCGCGGGGGAGCGGGAAGGCGGGGACCGTGATCCGGGTTCTTCTGGTGCATGACACCTATCTGCTGCGAGCGGCGCTGGCGGCTCTCATCGGCAGAGAGCCGGACCTGGAGGTCTCATCGGCGTCATGGCAGCGCGCGGTGGCCATGTCCGACTCGCTGCGGCCGGACGTGTGCGTGGTGGACATGGACAGCCCGGAGGCCGGCGGGCCGGGCGGTCTGCGGGAGCTGTCCGGGCACGGTGACGCACGCGACGACAGGGTGGCCCTGCTCGCCCTGGCCAGCGCGGGCCGGCCGGGGCCCCTGCGCCGGGCGTACGAGGAGAAGGCTCTGGGGTACCTGAGCAAAAACGCTTCTCCCGACCGGCTCGTCGAAGGGATACGGCATGTGGCGAACGGCGAGCGGTACATCGACGAGACGCTCGGCTTCGGCTTCCTGGAGGCCGCGGAGATCCCCCTGACCAGACGCGAGCTGAGCGTGCTGTCACTCGCGGCGGAGGGGGCGTCCGTCGGGGAGATCGCCCACAGCCTGCACCTGTCCAACGGGACGGTGCGCAACTACATGGCCGCCATCACCCGCAAGACCGGGGCGCGGAACCGGGTCGACGCGATCCGTATCTCGCAGGTGGCGGGGTGGGTGTGAGGGGTTGGGGTGTGAGGGGTTGGGGTGCGCGGGGGTGCGGGGTACGGGGTGCGCGGGTTCCGCAGGTTGCGCGGGTTCTGCAAGCTGCGCGGGTTCCGCGGCGCCCATGAGGTCGCGGTAGAGCGGGGACCGCGCCAGCAGCTCGTGGTGCTCCCCGCAGGCCGTGTCCGCGCCGTCCATCACCAGGATGCGGCCGGCCCGGCGGGCGGATGAGGCCCGGTGCGCGATGACGACGAGGGTGCCGCCCGGGCGGCGCGCGAAGGCCCGCTCCGCGCGGGCCTCCGCTACGGGGTCGAGGTGACAGGTCGCCTCGTCCAGCACGGCCAGGGGGGCGGGCGACAGGTACGCCCGGGCCAGGGCGACCTGCTGCCGCTCCCCCGCCGAGAGCTCCGCCGGGGCGAGGGGGGCCGCGAAACCGCCCACGCGGCGGACGAGTTCCTCCATGCCGAGCGCCTCGGCGGCCGCCCGCAGCTCGTCCTCGGGGACGGGGGCGGCGCGCAGGTAGCCCAGGTTGTCGGCGAGCGTCCCCGTGAACACGTACGCCTCCTGCGGGATCAGCACCCGCTGCGCGGCGGCCGCCGCCGTGCCCGCCCGGGCGCCGCCCACGGTGACCTCGCCGCCGCCCGGGCGCAGGAGGCCCGCGACCAGCCCGGCCAGCGTCGACTTCCCGACGCCGCTGGGGCCGACGACCGCGAGGTGCGCGCCCCGGGGCAGCGTCAGGTCCAGGTCCCGTACGACGGGGTCGGCGCGGTCGCCGTACGCGAAGGTGAGGCGGCGCAGTTCGAGGGCGGGGGTGGAGGCGGAGGTGGACGGCGGGGTGGCCGGCGGGATGCCCGCCACCCCGGCGGCCGGCGTCGGCGGGCCCTGCTCCGTCAGCCTGCGCACCACCACGGCGAGGCGCGAGCCGCTCGTGCCGAGGCCGTGGACGAGGTTCTGCAGCGCGGGCATCAGGGACTGCGTCAGATAGGCCAGCGCGCCCACCAGGCCGCCCGCGGTGACGCCCCGGTCCAGCAGCCACGGCGCCCCGGCCAGCAGGAGCACCACCGGCAGCTGCCCGGCCAGGGCCAGGGCAATGACCCGGACGACGGACCAGCGGGCGAGCGAACGGGAGGCGTGCAGCGCGGCGTCGGTGAGCGCGCCCGTCTCCGCGCGGACGCGGGGCTCGGCGCCCGCCGCGGTGACGTCGCGCAGGCCGGAGAAGACGTCGCCGAGCACGGCGGCGAGGGCCTCGTCCGCGGCGAGGTACGCCTCCTGGCGGCGGGCCAGCGGGCGCAGCGTCGCCAGGAACAGGACGAGGCCGAGCGCGAGGGGCGGCGCGACGACCGCCAGCAGCGGGGGCGCGAGCAGGAACAGGCCCGTCAGGGCACCGGCCGCGGTGAAGACGAACGAGCGCGAGACCATGACCAGGCCGGCGAAGGCGTCACGGGCGATCTCCACCTGGTGCGTCAGCCGGGACACGGCCGCGGTGTCGCCGCGGTGCAGGGCGCGGGAGACGACCGTCCTCACGAGCCCGTCCCGGAAGGGCTCCACGAGTCCGGCGACGCCGCCGTACGTACGCCCGGTCCCGTACGCCCCGACGACCACGGCCACCGCGGCCAGCCCCAGCCACGCCAGCCCCGTGCGGGGCCGCCCGGCGAGAAACCCCCCGTCGAGCGCCTCGGCCAGCGCGTACCCCAGCGCGAACGTGTACCCGGCCTCAACGACGGACCACGCGAGCAGCGCCGCGACGACGCGCCGCCGTCCGGCGAGGTAACGAACACCTCGCCGGGCGAGCCCGGGCTCAACGGGTGTCACGGGGACCTCCTGAATCGGCGGAACGGCTGCACCCGGCCCGGCACCGCCGGAATGCGCCGTAGGACGACTCGCCGTCGCGGCGGAAGAGGGGTGGCCGACACCCGGCCGACACCGACGGCCGGCCCGGCATCACCGGACAACTCCCGCCGGGACGCCAAAGCCCGGCCCGGCACCGCCGGGACCCGCCGTAGGACCACTCGCCGTCGCGGCCGAAGAAGGGTGGCCGACACCCGGCCGACACCAACGGCCGGCCCGGCATCACCGGACAACTTCCCCCGGGACGCCAAAGCCCGGCCCGGCACCGCCGGGACTGGCCGTGGGACGACTCGCCATCGCGGCGGAAGAGGAGTGGCTGACACCCGGCCGACGTCAGCAGCCGCGTCGCCACCGCCGGACGGCTCCGCCCGTGACGGCCGAGGCCGGCCGGCACCGCCGGAATGCGCCGCAGGACGACTCGCCGTCGCGGCGGAAGGAGCAGGCCTGCGCTCGCGCGGTCGGGCGGTCCGAGGTCGGGGCCTCGCGGTTCTCTTCCGTCGCTGCGGCGGGGCACCCCCACCGGGCGGCTCGGCGGTCGTGATGATGCCTCAGGCATCGAAGACCGCCCTGTACTGCGGGTCCCGCCACAGCTCGGCGTGCGGGGCCAGCGCCCTTACCTCGCCCTCGTGGAGCCACAGGACGCGGTCCGTGCTCGCGGCCGTGGTCACGCGGTGGGCTATCAGTACGCGCGTGGGGGCGGCGGCAGCGTGCAGGGCTGCCGTTACGCGGCGTTCCGTCGCCGTGTCCAGGCTGGACGTGGCGTCGTCCAGGATCAGGAGGCGGCCGGTGTGGGCGAAGGCGCGGGCGAGGCCCAGGCGCTGGGCTTCGCCGCCCGAGAGGGGGGCGTCCGCGCAGGGCGTGTCGTAGCCGCGCGGGAGGCGCCGTACGAAGTCGTGCGCGCACGCCGCCCGCGCCGCGGCCTCCCGCGCCTTGCGCCCCGGTGTGACCGCCCCGAAGCCGATCGTGCCGCCGACCGTGCCGCCCAGAAGCGCGGGCCGGGCGAAGGCGTGGCCGACGGCGCGGCGCAGGTCGTCGCGGCGGAGGGCGGGGAGGGGGACGCCGTCGAGGAGGACGGTGCCGGCGTCGGGGTCCGTGAGCCGGCCGGCGGCCTGCGCGAGGACGGACTTGCCGCTGCCGGAGCGTCCGACGACGGCCAGCGACGTCCCTCCGGGGACCGTCACGCTCACCTCGTGCAGGACCCGGCGCCCGCCCCGCACGACGCTCACGCCGCGCAGCTCCAGCGTGCCGGGCCCGGGCGGCAGCCGCCGCTCCCCGTAAGGGACTTCGGGCACGGCGAGGACCTCCGCGGTGCGGGCGGCCGCGGCGCGGGCGCGGGCCGCGGCGTTGAGGTGGCCGACGAGCATGCCGACGCCGGTGGCGAGGACGGCGTAGCGGGAGGCGGCGAGGAGGTCTCCGACGGTGAGGAGGCCCTGGGAGAGCCGGAGGCCGGCGACGGCGAGGACGGTGATCTGGAGCAGCGGCACGAGCGTGCCGGCCTGGGCCGTGGAGCGGCCCTGGACGCGCCACATGCGGTGCCCCTGGCGGGAGAGCCCGGGCAGCGGCCGGAGGATGCGGGCCTCTTCGCGGGCGGCGGTGCCGGCGGCGGCGATGGTGCGGGCGCCGTCGAGCGCTTCGACGAGGCGCCCGGCGATGTCCCCCTGGAGCTGCTGGTAGCGGGCGACGCAGTCCGTGGAGGCGCGGGTGAAGGCGTGCAGGAGGGCGGCGAGCAGGGGGGCGCCGGCGAGGAAGGCGAGCGCGAGCCAGGGGTCGATGAGGCCGAGGGCGACGATCCCGCCGACGGGGCCGGCCACGGAGGCGGCGGCGTGGGCGAGCGTGGCGGGCGCGGTGCCGGTGTCGGCGGCGTTGCCGACGAGGCGGGTGACGAGGTCGCCGGGCGGGAAGCGGCCGGTGGCCTGCGGGCCCGCGGCGAGGACGTGGCCGAGGAGCCGGTGGCGCAGCCGGGCGGTGGCGCGGGCGGCGGTGGTGCCGGTGAGGAGTTCGGTGAGGGCGTCGAGGGCGGCGGGCCCGGCGACGAGGAGCGCGCACAGGGCGACCCAGCGGCCGGCGTCGGCGCCGCGGCGGGCGAGGAGCAGGTCGAGGGTGTGGCCGAGGGTGACGGGCAGCAGCAGCGCGGCTCCGGTGGAGGCGACCGCGAGGAGGGCGAGCGCGGCGGCGCGGCCGGCGTTGTGCCGGGCGGTGCCGAGCAGCAGCCGGTCTCCGGCGGAGGCCGTGGCGGTGCGGGTGTGTGCCATGGATCGGTGGCCCTCGTGTCCGTACCATCCGTAGGGGAAAAGCGGACCCGGGCGGGCCCCTCGTCGCAGGAGGGGCCCGCCCGGTGCCGGATCAGCGTCGGATCCGGCACCGGATCACAGACAGATCAGCACGCTGGCGGTGCTGACGCACGAGAGCAGGCTGACCGTGCTCTGGCCGCCGCCGCCGTGACCGCCGGTGTTCTCGTCGGACTCCATGTTCTGCAGGTCGAGGAGCGCCATGGTCGTGTTCCTTTCGTGGGGTTCCCGTGGGGACGGGGTCCGGTTTCTTTCGTTCTGTTGCTACTTGCTACTTGCGTTTTCTTGCTACGGCTCCACAACGGCATGGAGCCGGCTTCGGGGCCCCCGTGGGGGCGCTAGAAACGGCAGCTGCGCGGGCCCTGCGGGCGGCCGGGCGCCGTCGTCGCCGAGGGCGGCGGCGAGGGCGAGCAGGCAGCCGGCCGTTCCGGTGGCGAGGTCCATGGACAGCCGCATCATCTGGCTGCCGGGGTAGGCGAGTTCGCCCTGGTAGGACATGGCGTACCAGGAGAGCCCGCGGACCTGCGCGGCGAGGTGCTCCGCGGTCGCGCCGGGCGCGGTGGTGCGGGCGAGGTGCAGGATCATCCCGGCCCGGCCCTGGAACAGCCCGGGCTGGGCGTAGAAGCGGGAGCGGGCGGCGGTGAGGATGCCGTCACGCGCCTCGGTCAAGTACGGGTCGGGGTCCGGGGCGTGGGCGAGGAAGTCGTCCAGGACCATGCCGATGCCGGCGCTGCCGTCACCGAGGTAGGGCATGGTGCGCCAGCCCTCGTCGACTTCGAGGGTGCCGTTGTCCGTGCGGGTGCAGCGGGCGAGGTCGGCGCGCAGGGCCTGCTCGGCGAGGTCGAGGAGGGCGGGGGCGCCGGTGCGCTCGTACAGCCGCAGGAAGAGCAGGGCGGGCCCGCTCGCGCCGCGCAGGAGGCCGGCGCGCCGGCGGGGTGCGCCGCTGTCGTCCTCCCGGCCGGAGGAGTCGGCGGCGAGCCGGTCGGCGAGGAGCTGGGCGGCCTCGACGGCCTGGTCGTGGAGCTGGCGTTCGCCGGTGGTGCGGGCGAGGTGGTCGAGGGCGAGGCCGACGCCGGCCAGGCCGCTGCGCAGGTCGGAGGTGAGGCGCTGCCACTGCTCGCCGAGCATGAGCCCGGACAGGTCCAGGGCGCGCCGGGTGTGGCCGAGCCGGTCGAGGGTGCAGGCGACGCCGGCGAGGCCGTCGTAGAGGCCGAGCGGGGTGCCGGACGGGACGGGGGCCGTCTGCCGCAGCAGCCACTCCTCGCCCTCTTCGTAGCGCTCGGCGCCGGCTTCGGCGAGGGCGTGCAGGACGCCCGCGGCGCCGTGCGCGAGGCCGAGGCCGCCGCCCTCGGCGAACTGGGCGATGTCCCCGGGGAAGAGGCGGTCGTCGCGCTCCGGCGTGGCGGAGGCGAGGAGGGCGCGGACCATGGACGCGCGGGCGCGGGGCCAGTCCTCGGCGGGGTCGGGCAGGTCGTGCGGGGCGAGGGCGCGACCGGCGCCGGGGGCGAGGGTGTGGGTGCGGCGCCCGGGCGGGCCGGAGGCCGCGGAGGGGGCCGGCCCGGCCGCCTCCCCCGGGGCGGCCCCGGCCGGGCCGGTGCTCGGCGGCGCCACGGAGCCCGGCGGATCCGCCACCGCGACGGCTTCCGCCGCCATGCCGGCGGGCTCCGTCACCGTACGACCGGCGGTCTCCCCCACCCCCCGCGTGATCTCCGCCACCGCCTCGTCGAGGAACTCCCGCGGCACCGGGAACTGTCCGGCGATCACGTCGGCCAGGTGGGCCGCCTTGGCCCGGTCGATGACGAAGAGCGTGGTGATGGGCAGGAAGAGGGCGAGCCGCAGGCAGGCCAGGGCGTAGCGGTCGACATCGGTGCCGCGGCGGTCCGGCGGGGCGAAGAACCCGGGGTGGGCGACGACCTGGCGGCCGTGCTCGGAGGCGGGCGCGGCGGCCTCGAAGTCGATGAGGACGACGGATTCTTCGTCCGGCGCGACCATGATGTTGAACATGTGGAGGTCGTTGAAGACGACGCCCCGCGCGTGGACCTTCTCGACGGCCTCCTCGACGGCGCGGTGGATGCGCAGCGCCCACGCGGTGTAGTCGGCGGTGGCGGTGGGCTCCGGGTCCGCGGCGAGCAGCGGGTGGCGGTGGGCGAAGAAGGAGTTGAGGGGCTTGCCCTCGACGAAGTCCATGACGAGGAAGCGGTGGTCGCCGATGGTGAGCCAGTCCCGCGGCTCGGGGGCGACGCCGAGGCCGGCGAGCCGCTCCAGGGCGTCCTTCTCGCGCTCCAGGCGGGCGACGGCGTCGGCCCCGTCGGCGGCGAGCCCGGCGTGGGGGCGGCCTTCCTTGAGGACGACCTTGCGGCCGTCGCGCGTGTCGGTGCCGGCGTAGACGCCGCCGCCGTTGGAGAAGTGCAGGGCCTTCTCGATGCGGTAGGGCAGGTCGCCGACGGTGGTGGCGTTGCGCGCGGCGAGGTGCGGGGCGAGGAAGCCGGGGAGCGTCACCCACGCGGGGACCTGGAAGGCGGGGTTGCGGGAGTCGGGGACGAGCTTGCCGTCCCCGTCCTCGACGGCGGGCACGAGGGCGCCGCGCCCGTCGATGCAGAAGCGGCGGGTGAAGGCGCCGTAGCGGACGTAGAGGGGGCCTTCGTGCCAGCGCAGGTCGGTGAGGATGTACGGGCCGGGGCGGCCGCCGACGATCTCGTGCAGCCCGGCGAGGGTGGTGTGCAGCTGCTCCTCGCCGGAGGGGTAGACGGTGACGAACTTCCCGCTGTGGCCGCGCTCCGCGTACTTGTTGTTGCGCAGGTGGAGCAGGTGGGGGCCGGGGACGAACTTGAACGGGATGTCCCGGGCGACGCAGTAGTCCCAGACGTCGGCGGCGGTCTTGTCCGCGGTGTCGGCGGTGGCGGAGACGTGGATCTTCCAGCCCTGGTGGGGCTGCCCGGGCCGCGGGCCGCCGTCCTCCCCGGCGGGGAAGACGTGGAGCCAGTCGCCGTGGCGGGAGGTGCTCCAGCCGGCGGGGGCGGGGCGGCGGGCGGTCTCGTACCAGCCCGCCTCTTGGGATCCCTCGCCGCCCGCCCCCGGGACGGACAGCCGGTCCGGGGTCTCGTAGAAGTGCCTGTCGGCCAGGCAGTAGACCTCGTACCGCGCGTCCATCGTCGCCCCCCTCGGCTGCGTTGCCTAGAGATTTCCACGCCGTGAGGGGACCGGCCAGTCACATGTGTCATCAAGGAAGTGTGCGGAACGCATGAGTAACAACGCGCGTGCGTACGAACGGCGTTGCTGCACACGTCCCCGCGTCACTCCTCCGGGGGGAAGTCCGGGGGAAAGACGGGCTCACCCGTGTCCAGGACGCTGATCGTGATCGCCTCCACCGGGCAGCTCTCGGCGGCCGTGAACAGCGGAGCGGACGCGTCCGTCTCCTCCGCGACCGGGCGCGAGCGCCGTCCCTCGTCGAGCGCGAAGGCCTCCGGTGCGTTCCCCGCGCACATCCCCGAGCCCACGCACAGCCCCCGGTCGACGCGCACGCGCCAGCGCCCGCCCTCCCCGGTCACGCCTCTCCCCCGGCGGGCTCCCCGTGCCCCGCCGGCAGGTGGATCGTCTTGTGCTCCAGGTACTCGGCGAAGCCCTCGGGCCCGAACTCCCGCCCCAGGCCGGAGTTCTTGTAGCCGCCGAAGGGGCCGAACATGTCGAGGCCGAAGGTGTTGACCGAGTACGTGCCGGTGCGCACCCGGCGGGCGACCTCGATGCCGCGCTCGGCGTCGCGGGTCCAGACGCTGCCGGAGAGCCCGTAGTCGGAGTCGTCGGCGATGTGCACGGCCTCCTCCTCCGTGTCGTAGGGCAGCAGGCAGATCACGGGCCCGAAGATCTCCTCGCGGGCGATCCGCATGGCGTTGGAGACGTCGCCGAACAGGGTGGGCTCGACGTACCAGCCGGTGTCGCGGTCCGCCGGCCGGCCGCCGCCGGCGAGCACCTTGGCGCCCTCGCGCTGCCCGAGCGCGATGTACTCCAGCGAGCGCCGCCGCTGCCGCTCGGCGACGAGCGGGCCGACCTGGGTGGCGGGGTCGAGGGGGTCGCCGACGACGAGGGCGGAGGCGGCCGCGGCGAAGCGCTCGGCCAGCTCGGCGTAGTGGGCGCGGGGGGCGAGGATGCGCGTCTGGGCGACGCACGCCTGGCCGTTGTTCATCCAGGCGGTGGGGACGATGCCGGTGACGGCCGCGTCCAGGTCGGCGTCCGGCAGGATGATCGCCGCGGACTTCCCGCCGAGCTCCAGGGTGACGCGGGTGAGGTTGCGCGCGGCGACCTCCATGACGCGCCTGCCCGCCGCGACCGAGCCGGTGAAGGCCACCTTGTCGACGCCCGGGTGGCCGACGAGGTACTCGCTGACCTCGCGCTCCGCGGGGAGGACGGACAGCACGCCCTCCGGCAGGCCCGCCTCGGTGACGATCTCCGCCAGCAGGTAGGAGTCCAGGGGCGTCTCGGGCGAGGGCTTGAGCACCACCGAGCAGCCGGTCAGCAGCGCGGGCGCGAGCTTGGCCGCGGCCACCAGCTGGGGCATGTTCCACGGCACGACGGCCGCGACGACGCCGACGGGCTCGCGCCGCACCAGCAGCGGCCCGAGGGCGCCCGCCCGCCGCTCCTCGTAGGACAGGTCGCGGGCGACGGCGATGGCGCAGTCCCACACCATCATCGCGCCGAGGGCCTGGGCCAGGACGCTCCAGGAGTAGGGGGAGCCGTTCTGGGCGGAGACGGTGCGGGCCAGCTCCTCGTGCCGGGCGGCGATGCCGTCCTTGATCCGGGTGACGACCTCGATGCGCTCGGCCGCCGGCCGGTCCGCCCAGATCCCGGAGTCGAAGGAGGTGCGGGCCGCGGCCACGGCGCGGTCGACGTCCTCGCGCGAGGCGTGCGGGACGCGGCCGATGACCTCCTCGGTGTGCGGCGACACGACGTCGATGACGGCGCGGCCGGCCGGGTCGGTCATGGTGCCGCCGATGAAGAGCTGCCCGTGCTCGATCAGTCCGTTCCCGTCCCGGTTCAGGTCCCGGTTCATGTCCGATGCCTCCCGCGCGTCTGCGGAGCCCTGAGCGTCGGATCTGACGCTGCATCAGACAGTTAGCAGCTCCTCCGGCGCCGGGGCAACGGGATCGGCGGGCTCGGCGGACGACCGGGCCCCGACCCGGCCGGTTAAAGTGTCCGTGACAACTTCATCCCGCCTCGGAACGGGGGAAGCCGGTGCAAATCCGGCGCTGACCCGCAACCGTGACTACGGCCCGCCGCCCCGGCACGGCCGTACGAGCCGGACCACCCGGGCCAGGCGGCAGGCTTCCGGAGCCGGTCGTACCGCCTGGCGGTGCCGCCCGGTCCACCGGCACCGTCGAGGTATGCGGAGCCGAGCCCGGTGCCACCGCGCGAAGCTCGCGGGGCGGCAGCCGCGCACGGCTGCGCCACCGCGCACCCCGGCACGCCGGCCACCGCAGTGACACCCACCCGAGAGGCACGACCCCATGGCCCCCTCCCTCGTCGTCCACGCGCGCCGCGGCGCCGCGGTCCTGGCCACCGCCGCCGCCCTGAGCACGGCCGTGGTCCCCGCCGCCCTCGCCGACGGCTCCCCGTCCCCGGCCGCCCCCGGGCTCTACGGCACGGCGGACCCCAAGTTCGACGGCGTCTTCCGGCAGTCCCTGGCCTTCATGGCGCAGAGCGCGACGGGCGTCACGCCGGCCCGGCAGGCCGTCGACTGGCTCGCCGGCCAGCAGTGCGCGGACGGCGGCTTCCCCGGCTACCGCGCCGACACGGGCAAGGCGTGCGACCCCAAGAAGGACGAGTTCACGGACGCCACCGCCGCGGCCGTGCAGGGCCTCGCCGCCGCCGGAGGCCGCTCGGAGGCCGTCAAGAAGGGCCTCGACTGGCTCAAGGCCCACCAGAACGAGGACGGCGGCTGGGGCTACCAGGCCGGCAGCCCCAGCGACGCCAACTCCACCTCCATCGCGCTCGGCGCGTTCGCCGCGGCCGGGCAGGACCCGGCCAAGGAGGCCGCCAAGGGCGGCAGGAACCCCGTCGAGACGCTGCTGACCTTCCAGCTCGGCTGCGACGCGAAGGAGGAGGGCGAACGCGGCGCGTTCGCGTACCTCAAGGACGACAAGGGGCTGCGCGCCGACAACCTCGCCAGCGCCGCCGCCGCGCTCGCCACGCGCGGCAAGGGCTACCTCGTCGAGCCCCCGAAGAAGGACGCCGACCAGCCGGTCAAGCCGCTGGAGTGCTCCGGCGACGACAAGGCGAAGCCCAAGGACGCCGCCGCTGCCGCCGAGGCCGTCGACGGCTACCTCGTGGCCACCATGGACAAGAACGGCGGCTACCTGCTGCCGTCCATGCCCGGCGCCCCCGCCAAGCCCGACCAGGGCAACACCGCCGACGCCGCCCTCGCCCTCGCCGCCGGCGGCCACCGCTCGGCCGCCGAGAAGCCCCTGAAGTGGCTGCAGTCCAAGGAGAGCGGCACCGCCGAGTGGGCCAAGGGCCAGCCCGGCCGCCTCGCCAAGCTGATCCTGGCCACCCGCGCCGCGGGCGGCAACCCGCACGACTTCGCGGGCACCGACCTGGTGGAGCAGCTGAACGCCACCGGCCCGGCCCCGGAGAAGAAGGCCACCGGCGGCATGGGCACGGAGGAGAAGAAGGACGACGACTCCGTCACCGTCAACGTGTGGTGGATCGTGGGCGTCGGCCTGGCCTTCGGCGCCGGCATCGGCTTCCTGATCAGCGGCCGCAAGAAGAAGCAGCAGCTGTGACCCGAGCCGCTGCGGCGCGCGGCGTCGTGACGCGCGGCGGCGCGGTCGCCGCGCTCGCCGCCGTGCTCCTCACCCTCCTCGGCACCGCCCCCGCGCAGGCCTCCGGCTACCGGTACTGGTCGTTCTGGCAGGGCTCCGGCGGGCAGTGGGCGTACGCCACGCAGGGGCCCGCCACGGCCCGGCCCGGTGACGGCGAGGCCGTCGGGTTCCGGTTCGCCGTCAGCGCGGACTCCTCCGACGCCGCGAAGCCGCGCGCCGCCGCCGGCTTCGCGGCGGTCTGCGACGGCACGCCCGCCAAGGACGGTACGAAGCGCGTCGCCGTCGTCCTCGACTTCGGCACGGCCGCGGACGCCCCCAAGGGCGAGACGCCGCCCGCCGCCCGCTCGGCCTGCGCCCAGGTGGGCGAGGACGCGACCGCGGGCGAGGCGCTGGCCGCCGTCGCCAAGCCGCTGCGCTACGACTCCTCCGCCCTGCTGTGCGCCATCGCCGGCTACCCGCGGACGGGCTGCGGCGAGCAGGTCGGCGGCGCGAGGAAGGATTCCCCGGACGGGAGCGCACAGCCGGGCCCGGCCGCGAGCGAAGGCTCCGACGGCGCGGGCTCCGGCGACGGCGGCGGCCCCTCGGCCGGCCTGATCGGCGGCATCGCCGCCGTGGTCGTCCTGGGCGCCGCGGCCGTCTGGCAGGCCCGCCGACGCCGCGGATGAGCGAGGGGAAGAAGCCGCCGCGGGGCGGGTCAGGAGTGAGTACGGGGGTCGGCGCCGGGGGCGGTGCCGGCGGTGACGCCGGGGGCGCGCCCCTCACCTCGCGCGCCTCCGCGCTGCACGCGGGCGCCTGGTGGGTGTGGGCGCTCGGCCTGGCCGCGGCGGCCTCCCGCACCACCAACGTCCTGCTGCTCGGCCTGCTCATCGCCGTCGCCGGCTACGTCGTGGCCGCGCGGCGCACGGACGCGCCCTGGGCGCGCTCGTACGGGGCGTTCCTCAAGCTCGGCCTCGTCGTCATCGGCATCCGGCTCGTCTTCGCGATCGTGCTGGGCTCCCCGATCCCGGGCACGCACACGCTCTTCGTCCTGCCGGAGGTGCCGCTTCCGGACTGGGCGCGGGGGGTGCGGCTCGGCGGCCGGGTGACGGCCGAGGGGCTGCTCTTCGCGTTCTACGACGGCATGAAGCTGGCCACGCTGCTGGTGTGCGTGGGCGCGGCCAACGCGCTCGCCAGCCCGGCGCGGCTGCTGAAGTCCCTGCCCGGGGCGCTGTACGAGGCGGGCGTCGCGGTCGTCGTCGCGATGACGTTCGCGCCGAACCTCGTCGCCGACGTCCAGCGGCTGCGCGCCGCCCGCCGCCTGCGCGGACGCCCCGACCGCGGCCTCGCCGCCCTGCTCCAGGTGGGACTGCCGGTGCTGGAGGGCGCGCTGGAGCGTTCCGTGGCGCTGGCGGCGTCGATGGACGCGCGGGGCTACGGCCGCACGGCCCGGGTGCCGCGCGCGGTCCGCCGCACCACGAGCGCGCTCACGCTGGGCGGCCTGATGGGCGTCTGCGCCGGCACGTACGGGCTGCTCGCCGACCAGGGCGCGGGCTACGGCATGCCCGTCCTGCTGTCCGGTCTCGCCGCCGCGCTGGCAGGCCTGTGGCTGGGCGGCCGCCGCTCCGTGCGCACGCGCTACCGGCCGGACCGGTGGGGCGTACGGGCCTGGCTGGTGTCCGGCTCGGGCGTGGCCGTCGCGGCCCTGATGATCCAGGCGAACACCTACGCGGCGGCCGCGCTGCACCCGCCGGCGGTACCGCTGACGACGCCGCAGCTGCCGGTGTGGCCCGCGGCGGCGATCCTGATCGGCTTGCTCCCGGCGTTCGTGGCGCCGGCGCCCGCCGGCGGGGGGTCGCGGGGCGCGGGGCGCTCGCCGCGAGGCGCTGAGCCGGGCTCTGCCGGGCGGGAACCGGCCGGGCCGGGGGCGGCCGATCCGTGGGCTGCCGGGCACCGCCGGGCAGGCCGCCGGGGGCCGGGCACCGCTGCGGCGGGAGATCTTCCCCAGTCCCGCCCCTTCCCGAATCCGGGGGCAGGCCCCCGGCCCCCCGGGAGCCGGGGCAATGCGTCCGCCACCGCACCGCCCGGGGCCCGGGACGCAGCCTCCACCCCACGGCCCGGCGCCCGGGGCGCAGCCCCCACCACCCCACCCCCCGGGGTCCGGGGCACAGCCCCGGGAAACGGTGAAAGGGTGGGGCCGGGGCATCCTTCTCCGCCGCGGCGGCGCTCGGCACCCGCCGGGGAGCGCGGCGGTGCCGAGGCCACCGAGACCCCCACCCCCAAGGAGCCCAAGTGATCCGCTTCGAGCAGGTGTCGGTCACCTACGACGACGCCGAGGCACCCTCGCTCCAGGAGGTCGACCTCAGCGTCCCCGAGGGCGAACTCTGCCTGCTCGTCGGCCCGTCCGGCGTCGGCAAGTCCACCCTCCTCGGCACCGTCAGCGGCCTCGTCCCGCACTTCACCGGCGGCACCCTGCACGGCCGCGTCACCGTCGCCGGCCGCGACACCCGTACCCACAAGCCGCGCGAACTCGCCGACGTCGTCGGCACCGTGGGCCAGGACCCGCTCGCGCACTTCGTCACCGACACCGTCGAGGACGAGCTCGCGTACGGCATGGAGTCCCTCGGCATCCCCCCGCACACCATGCGGCGCCGCGTCGAGGAGACCCTCGACCTGCTGGGCCTCGCGACCCTCCGCGACCGCCCCATCGCCACGCTCTCCGGCGGCCAGCAGCAGCGCGTGGCGATCGGCTCGGTGCTGACCACGCACCCGAAGGTGCTGGTCCTCGACGAGCCGACGTCCGCCCTGGACCCGGGCGCTGCCGAGGAGGTGCTCGCCGTCCTGCAGCGCCTGGTCCACGACCTGGGCACCACGGTCCTGATGGCCGAGCACCGGCTGGAGCGGGTCGTGCAGTACGCGGACCGCGTCATCCTGCTGCCCGGCCCCGGGCGGGCCCCCGTCGCGGGCGGGCCGGCCGAGGTCATGGCGGTGTCGCCGGTCCACCCGCCCGTCGTCGACCTGGGCCGGCTCGCCGGCTGGTCACCGCTGCCCCTGTCCGTACGGGACGCGCGCCGCATGGCGCCGCCGCTGCGGGAGCGGCTGGCCCCGCTGGCACCGCCGGCCACGGCCGCCCCGCAGGGCGCGGAGGGCGTCGCGGCCCGCCCCCGCCGCACCGGTTTCCTGCGCAAGGCCCGCCGCACGGCGGACACCGGCCCCGCCCCCGCCGCGGCCGCCGCCGGGCTCGCCGTCCGGCACGGCCGGCTGGTGGCGCTGCGCGACGTGAACCTGTCCGTACGGGCCGGGGAGACGGTCGCGCTGATGGGCCGCAACGGCGCGGGCAAGTCCACGCTGCTGCGCACGCTCGTCGGCATGCACAAGCCCGCCGCGGGCTCCGTGCGCGTGGGCGGCGTCGCCCCGCAGAGCACGACCCCGGCGGAACTGCTGCGCCACGTGGGCCTCGTACCGCAGGAGCCGCGCGACCTGCTGTACGCGGACACGGTCGCGGCCGAGTGCACGGCGGCCGACGGCGACGCGGGCGCGGAACCGGGCACCTGCCGCGCGCTCGTCTCCCGGCTCCTGCCGGACGTCCCCGGCACGACGCACCCGCGCGACCTGTCGGAGGGCCAGCGCCTCGCGCTCGCCCTCGCGGTCGTGCTGACGGCGCGCCCGCCGCTGATCCTCCTCGACGAGCCGACCCGCGGCCTCGACTACGCGGCCAAGCACCGCCTGGTGGAGATCCTGCGCGGCCTGGCCGCCGAGGGGCACGCGATCGTCCTGGCCACGCACGACGTGGAGCTGGCCGCGGAGCTGGCCCACCGGGTCGTCGTCATCGCCGACGGCGAGATCGTCGCGGACGGCCCGACGGCCGAGGTCGTGGTCTCCTCGCCGGCCTTCGCGCCGCAGGTGGCCAAGGTCCTCGCGCCGCAGCCGTGGCTGACGGTCGGACAGGTGCGGGACGCGCTGGAGGCGGGCTCGTGAAGGACACCGCACAGGACCGCGAGGACTCCGCACCCGACGGGAAGAACGTCGCACCCGGCCGCAGGGACACCGCCCCCGACCGCCAGGCGCGGGCGATCCGCCTCGGCAGGCGCTCGATCGCGGCCCTGCTCCTCGTCTCCGCGACCGGGGTGGCGGCCTTCGGCTGGCCCCTGCTCGCCGACTCCGCGTCGGGCCTCGCGCACTCCCAGGACGCGCCGTGGCTGTTCGCGGCGCTGCTCCCGCTGCTGCTGGCCGTCGTGGTGGCGGCCATCGCCGACTCGGGCCTGGACGCGAAGGCGATCGCGATGCTCGGCGTCCTGGCGGCGGCGGGCGCGGCCCTGCGGCCGCTGGGCGCGGGGACGGCGGGCATCGAGCCGATGTTCTTCCTGATGGTGCTGTCGGGCCGGGTCCTCGGCCCCGGCTTCGGCTTCGTGCTCGGTGCGGTGTCGATGTTCGCGTCGGCGCTGCTGACGGGCGGCGTCGGGCCCTGGATGCCGTTCCAGATGCTGTCGATGGGGTGGGTGGCCATGGGCGCGGGCCTGCTGCCCGGACCCGACCGCCTGCGCGGCCCCCGCGAGGTGCTCATGCTCGCGGGCTACGGCGCGGCGGCCTCCCTCTTCTACGGCACGGTGATGAACCTCCAGGGCTGGCCGTACATCGGCTCGCTCGCCACGGGCGTGTCCTTCGTCCCGGGCGACCCGGTCCAGGAGAATTTCGCCCGCTTCGTCGCGTACTGCCTGGCGACGTCCCTGGGCTGGGACGTGCCGCGCGCGGTCGTGACGGTCACGGCGACGCTCACGCTCGGCCCGACGGTCCTGAAGGCGCTGCGGAGGGCGACCCGGAGGGCCGCGTTCGACGCACCGGTGACGTTCGGGGAGCCGCGATGACGTTCGGGGAACCGCGATGAGGCCAGGAGTTCCTGGAGCCCCGGAGGGCCCGCGAGGCGCTGACGGGTCTGCTCGGCGCGAGTGACGGGATCGTCCGCGCGGGTGCGGAGCACCGGCTCGCCCGCCGCGGCGGCGCGTAGCGCGGCCCGCCGCCCGCGGATCACCGGCCGCGGATCACCGGCCGCAGGTCACGGGAAATACGATTCGAGCGTGCCGCGGCGCCGGACGTCGAGCGTCGCGCAGTGGAACGAGCCGCCGAACGGCGCGTAGTGCAGCAGGTCGCACGGGACCGGCTCGAACCCCCACCGCTCCAGTGCGCGCAGCATGCCGGTGTGGTGCCGCTCCGCCACCACCCTGGTGCCGTCGACCACCAGGACGTTCAGGCTGAGCCACTTGCCGCACATCGAGGTGATCCTGAGCAGGCGCTCCTCGATCGGGTCGGGTTCGGGGGCGACCAGGACGTCCCAGGAGCGCAGGACGTCGGGCAGCCGGCCGACGTCGATGTACTCGGGGTTCACCAGCACCTTGCCGGGCGCGAGCGGGAGGAACGTCGTGTCGATGTGCATGGGCGTGCGGGAGCGGCTCTCGATCTCGTGGATGCGGTAGCCGGGCCCGAGGTGGCGGCGCAGCCAGTCGATGCCCATGCGGTTGGTGACGTTGCTCGGCGTCACGAACAGGTCGCGTCCGGCGCGTACGAAATCCGCGGCGTCGAACACCGGCTCGAACTCGGTGAGGATGCGGCGCACGGGCTCGCCCGGCGCGGCGGGACGGAAATCCGCCTCGAACAGCGCGTCGGTGAGCTGCGGCTTCGGCGCCGCCGTCCACCGCGCGCCGCGCCGGAAGTAGTCCTTGAGGAGCGTGCGGTAGGGGTGGGTGTCGAAGTAGCGGCACGGCCACGCCATCGGGGTCTCGATGATCTCGTCGCCGACCACGAGCAAGCCGTCGCGCGGACAGGCGCTGCAGAAGCCGCGGGACGACCAGTCGGGGGTGCCGAAGCGCCGCCTGTGGTCCGCCGCGTCCGGGCGCCTGACCGTGACGCCGAGGGACCCCAGGAGGGCGATGAAGCGGTCGAGCTCCTCCTGCGCCCGCTCGACCAGCACGCGCGGATATCTCCAGCCGGCGGCGCGCCCCTGCAGCCGCGCCGCCCACGGCGGGAGGTTGCAGGCCACGACGGGGTGGTCGGAAGGGATCGCCGCGCCGTCGAGGCGCCCGACGATGACCTCTTCCAGCGGGTCCCACTCGTTGTGCGAATGGACGGGTGAGACGAGAGGCTCCACAGCGCTGTAACTTACTGCACGTCATCCATCACCTGAAGTGACCGCGCGGGGGCTCGAAACAACCCCGCGGGGCTCGAAGCAACCCGCGGGGGCTCATGTCAGGCCCGGAGCTCCTTCGCCATCCACACCTCGGCGTAAGGATTCTCCTCGGGGCTGTTGTACCGCGGGACGTGGGCGAAGCCGTGCCGGGTGTAGAGCGCCACCGCCTCCACCAGGTCCTTCCGCGTGTCCAGCAGGATCCGCTCCGCGCCCCACTGCCGTGCGACGGCCTCGGCCTCGGCCAGCAGCGCGGGCGCGAGCCCCTGCCCGCGCGCGGCCGGCCGCACGTACATCCGCTTCAACTCGGCCGCACCCCGCGCCCGGTCGAACCACCGCAGCCCCACGCACCCCACCGGCTCCCCGTCCCGCCGCGCGACCATCAGCAGCCCCTTCGGCGGATCGAGATCGTCGCTGGGATCCTCGGCGAGGTGCCCCTCGATCTCCTCGGGGGTGCACCGCCGCCCGAGGTTGAGGACGTACCAGCGGTCGGCGACGTCCGTCAGGTACTCGCGAAGCAACGCGGCGGACCCGGCGGAGCCGACGGACTGCGGGGCGATGCTCCAGGAGGAGGCGGGAAGGGGGGCCTTACGGGTCATGCGGGCATGGTCGCACGGGCGTTCCGGAAGCGCGCCCGAATTATGCGCGGTGACCCGGAGGTGCCCTGGTCTGTTCTCCAGGACTCAGTAAGGTCTCGAAGAGCGCTACGAGAGTGACCGAGCTGGGCGACTGGAGGAGCGTCGGGGCGTGGCGAATGCACAGAGGGGCGGGCGGCTGGGAAGCCCGCCGGGAGCGGGAGCGGGGGCGGGGACCGGCCTCGCCTTGGGCGTGCTGTGGCTCCTCGCCGGGCTGCTGGCCGTGCGTCAGACCGCGGCGGTGCTCAGACTGCCTCCCGAGCGGCGCCTGACCGACCTCGGCCGGTGGATCGGCGACAACGGCGTCCTGCACGTGCGCGGCTCGCTCTACGACACCGACCGGTTCACCGGTACCCCCTTCGCGGGACTCGCGCTCAAACCATTGACGAAGGCCGCCGAGGAGAGCCTCGGCATCTTCTGGACGTTCGGCACGCTCCTGCTGGTCGTGGCCCTCGCGCTCGTCGCCGCCCGCTCCCTGCCGGGGCCCGTCCCGCGCCGTACGGCGCTGCTGGCCGCCCCCGTGGCCGTGATCCTGACCGTGGCCTCGCTGCCCGTGCGGAACACCTTCACGCTCGGGCAGACGAGCATCATCCCCGTCCTGCTGGTGCTCCTCGCCTGCTGCCCGCCCCGCCTCGCGCAGGGCTCCGGCCGGACGAGCGGCCTGCTCATCGGGGTCGCCGCGGCGCTGCAGCCCACCGTGCTGCTCTTCGCCGTCCTGCTGTGGCTGACGGGCCGCCGCCGCGCGGCCGCCGCCGGCGGCGTCACCTTCGTGGCCTGCTCGGCACTCACGTGGGTGGTCATGCCGGACGACTCGTGGACGTACTGGATCCACCACATCGCCGGCGCGGGCCTCGGTCACGCTCCCGGCGGGCTCGCCAACCAGTCCCTGCACGGCCTGCTGCTCCGCCTGGGCCTGCACGGCCCGGCCGAACTGGCGCTGTACGGGCTGCTGGCCGCGGCCGTCGCCGTGCTCGGCCTGCGCCGCGCCGCGCGCTACGCCCTCGACGGGCAGGTCCTGCTCGCGACGGCCGTCGCCGGCTGCACCGCGGTCGCGGTCTCGCCGGCGGCCTGGCAGCACCAGCAGCTGTGGCTCCTGCTCGCGGTCGTCGGCCGGGTCGGCAAGCGCCGCGCCGACCGGCTCGCGTGGCCCGTGCTCGTCGTCCTGGTGATGACGCTCACGAGCACCGCGCTGATGCCGGACAACCCGTTCCTGCGCCCCCTCGGGGACAACGCCCCGCTGCTCGCCGCGCTCCTCGCGGCCTGCGTGGTGCCCTTCCTGCTGCGCACGGCGGAGGGCTGGGAGCGGCCGCTGCCGACGCCGGTGACCGAGCCGCAGCAGGGCCGCTTCGCCTGGGTGCCGCTCTTCCGCTTCTGGAAGCGCCCGCTGTCCCGGTCGAACGTCCTGCTGGAACTGATGCTTTTACGGGTCGGCTACTGGGTCTACTCGTACATCCGCGGGCAGGCCCCCGGCGAGCGCTCCCTCGCGGAGGCCCACGGCCGGCAGATCCTCGGCATCGAGGAGTTCCTGCACATCGACGTCGAGCACGGCTTCAACCACTTCGTGGCGGGCGTCGGCTGGCTCACCGACGGCATGAACTACTACTACGGCACCTTCCACTTCCTGGTGCCGGTGTCCCTGCTGGTCTACCTCTACGTGCGCCGCCCCGGCACCTACCGCTGGGCCAGGACAGCCCTGTCTCTGGCCACGCTGATCGCGCTGGCCGGCTTCTGGGCCTACCCGCTGGCGCCGCCGCGGCTGATGCCCGGCCTCGGCTTCGTCGACACGGCCAACGGCCCGCAGGACCTCGACCACCCCGACTTCGGGGCGCTGACGGAGCTGTCCAACCAGTACGCGGCCATGCCGTCGCTGCACATCGGCTGGTCGCTGTGGTGCGGCGTCGTGATCGCCGCCGTCGCGCCGAAGCCGTGGCTGAAGTGCCTCGGCATGCTCTACCCGCTGCTGACCCTGTCCGTGATCGTCGGCACCGCCAACCACTACGTGCTCGACGCGGTCGGCGGTGCGCTCGTCGTACTGTCCGGTTTCGCCATCCAGTACGTGCTCAGCGGCCCGGGGCGGCAGGCGTTCGGCAAGGTGCCGGCCGCGCGCAGCGAGAGCGATCCGCTGCCCGCGGGGGTCCGGCTCAGCCGCTGACGGTGATCTGGGAGCCCGGGTCGGTGGTGTCCGTGATGTCGTAGACGGCGTTGAACACCGACGACGTCGCGCTGGTCGGGCACCCGAAGCCGCCCGTGACCTTGACCGGCACGGTGGCGTTGGTGACCGTGAGCGTGGACGGGGTGCCGTTGGTGTAGGTCGTGAGGATGTCCGCGGGCGCCGTCGGCGCGGCCGTGATCGTGCAGTTGGCCAGGCCCTTGGACTCCAGGACGAAGCCGCCGACCGGGATGCCGAGGGTGGCCGTGATCGGCGACCCGTGCTGCATGGACACGGTCCACGTGCCGGACGTGGTGACGGTCGTGGTCACCCCGGCGATGCTCGCGGTGCAGCCGGAGTACGTGGGCGGGTTGATGCTGCTGGAGACCGGCCCCGACGGGTTCTGGTTGCCGGGGGCGTCGGGTATCCGGTTGTTGGCGGAGCCGGACGACGGCTGCGAGCTGGAGACCGTACACGTGGCGGTCACCGAACCGGCCTTGAACGTGGCCTTCCCGTTGAGCGTGGCCGCGAAGGAGTGGCCGGCCGGGGTGACGGTGGTGGGTTCCGCGGCCGCGAGCGGGCCGGCCGCCGGGCCGGTCTGGGCGCCCGCTGCGCCGGTGAGGGTGAGGGCGGCGGTGGCGGCCAGCCCCGCGCCGCAGGCGAGGAGGGCGCGGGGACGGAGTCTGCGAGAGGTCACGGAGGTCATCGGGTCTCCTTGTGTGGGAGGTGCGCGGGGGGATCGTGGTGCGGTCCGGGGTGCGCCCCGTCGTGCGGTGGGTGGGACGGCTCGCCGCCGGGCGGGCCGGAGGCACCGGGCCCGCCGGCCTCGCCGGGGGCGTGGGCCTCGGGTCCGCCGGGCGTGCCGGGCGCGCCCCCTGCCTCCGGTGCCGGCGGCGGCGTCACCGGCTGCCAGGCGAAGACCATGCCCCCGCCGATGACGCCGAGGATGGTGCCGATGAGGAACCCGCCGAGGTTCGACATCACCAGCGCGGCGGCCGCGATCATGACGGTCACCACCCCGGCGAGGGTGCGGTACTGCGGCGCGAACCACGCGCTCAGGCCCATCAGCACCATGACCAGTCCCATCAGGACCGACGGGATGCCCGCGATCCCCTGATGGAGCATGATCTTCAGCGGTGCCAGCGGGATGGCGGAGATCTCCGCTCCGGCGAGCACGGTGGCGAGGCCTCCCCAGAAGGGCCGGGCCTTGCGCCACCGCCGCCACGCGGCCCACGGCCGCCGGCGGGGGCGGGGTCGGGCGGCGGCGGTCCCGGTGCTCGCCGCCACGTCAGAAGCACTCCTGCTTGCCCTTGAAGACGTTCATCCGCAGGCCGGCGAGCTTGAACGTTCCTGCATTGGTCGCCCAGGCGACCTGCCGGACCTTCTTCATGCTGACGCGGTCGGCCTGCTGGGCGAAGAGGTCCTGCATGCCCTGGGCGTCGGCCGGGCCCTTGTCGAGCGTGGAGGCGTCGCGGCCGATCTCGATGTTCGTGAACTCGGCGTCGCCGCCCAGCTGGGTGGCGTCGATGAAGAGGTTGGTGGCCTTGACCGGGGTGCCGCTCCCGCCCGCCGTCAGGTTGAGGGAGATGTCCCCGATGACGGGCAGGTGGGTGACCACGGACTGGCAGAGCTTCTGCAGCTCGGCCTCCTTGATCGCGGTGACCGCCACGGGCAGCAGGTCGCCGCGGGCGTTGGTGTCCACGCCGCCGTACTGCGCGAAGCCCTTGCCCTCCAGGCTGTCGGCCGAGACCTTGAACTCCTGGCCCGACACGGCGAACGAGGCCGCGAGGGCCCCCTCGGCGAGCGCGACCGCCAGCGCAGCCGTGGCCGCGAAGCCGGGCACGGCCAGGACGGCGAACTTGCGCCACCTGACCCGTCCCGTGACCGGTCTGCCTTGCGCGTCGTTCATGCTGATCGTCCCCTCGGAGAGCCTCGGATGAGAGCTGCCGGACGGGTGGCCGCCGTGTCGCGCCGCATCGCGCGGGTCGGTGCTGTGACGGGCGTGGGGCGTGACGAACGGGCCTGCCCGGAAGGTGTACCCGAGAGTAAGTCCGCGGCCGTCGCCGTACAAGGTCCCGGTACGGACTATTCCCCTGCGGGAAAAGGAAATTGACGCTCCATCAGTTATCGGAGTCCGGTCACCGGTAACGGACCTTCAGCTCCTTGATCCCGTTCAGCCAGGACGACCGCAACCGCCGCGGCTCGCCCTCCAGCCGGATGTCCGGGAGGGTGTCGGCGACCGCGTTGAAGATGAGGTCGATCTCCAGCGCGGCCAGCGACCGGCCGAGGCAGAAGTGCGGTCCGCCGCCGCCGAAGCCCAGGTGCGGGTTGGGGTCGCGGGTGATGTCGAAGACCTCGGGGTCCGTGAAGACCTCGGGGTCGTGGTTGGCCGAGGCGTAGAAGATGCCCACGCGCTGGCCCGCTCGGATGCGGGCGCCGCCGAGCTCGGTGTCCCGGGTGGCCGTGCGCTGGAAGGAGACCACGGGCGTCGCCCAGCGGACGATCTCCTCCGCGGCGGTGGCGGGGCGCTCACGCTTGTAGAGCTCCCACTGGCGGGGGTGGGTGAGGAAGGCGTGCATGCCGTGGCTGATGGCGTTGCGCGTGGTCTCGTTGCCGGCGACGGCCAGCAGCAGCACGAAGAAGCCGAACTCGTCGGAGGTGAGGTTGCCCTCGTCCTCGGCGGCGACCAGGCGGCTGACGATGTCCTTCGCCGGGCACTCCTTGCGCGCGCCGGCCAGGTTCATCGCGTACGAGATGAGCTCCATCGCGGAGTTCGCGCCGACCTCCTCGGTGATCGCCAGCTCGGGGTCGTCGTAGCCGATCATCTTGTTGGACCAGTCGAAGATCCGGGCCCGGTCCTCCTGCGGGACGCCGATGAGCTCGGCGATCGCCTGCAGAGGCAGCTCGCAGGCGACGTCGGTGACGAAGTCGCCGCTGCCGCGCTCCCGCGCCGCGGCCACGATCGCGCCCGCGCGCCCGCGCAGGGCCGCCTCCAGGGAGCGGACCGCGCGCGGCGTGAAGCCGCGTTGCACGATCTGGCGGACGCGGGTGTGCTCGGGCGGGTCCATGTTGAGCATGATGAGCCGCTGGACGTCGATCTGGTCGCGGGATATGTGCTCGTTGAAGCGGATGATCGAGGTGTTGAGGGCGGCGGAGTAGAGGTCGGGCCGGGTGGACACCTCCTTCACGTCCGCGTGCCGGGTGACCACCCAGTAGCCGTCGTCGTCGAAGCCGGCGACGCCGTGGGGCTGGGCGTTCCACCACACCGGCGCCGTGCGGCGCAGCGCGGCGAACTCCGGGAGGGGGACGCGGCGGTGGTAGACGTCGGGGTCGGTGAAGTCGAAGCCGTCGGGGAGCGCGGGACAGGGCATCGGCCCCTCCATTGTCTGACGGTCCATCAGTTATCCGCTGTGTCCCGAAGGTAGTGACGCCGCCCCGCGGGCGGCAAGGGAGGGCGCGACGCCATCTGTCGCGGGCGCGGCACGTGCGCGACCCTTGCGTACCGGGGGTAGCGCTCATAAGACTGCGAGCGAACGAGCGGAATAAGAACGTGTTCTTGTTTGCCGGGGGCGCCGGGACGCCCAGCGGATGCCACGAGAGGACGAACCATGGCCGCGGAACCCGTCATCGTCGAAGCCGTACGCACCCCCATCGGCCGGCGCGGAGGCACGCTCGCCAATCTCCACCCCGCCTACCTGCTGGGCGAGACCTACCGGGAGGTGCTCGCCCGCACCGGGATCCAGCCCGACTGCGTCGAGCAGATCGTCAGCGGCACGGTCACCCACGCCGGTGAGCAGTCCATGAACCCCGCGCGCACCGCCTGGCTGGCCATGGGCCTGCCCTACGAGACCGCGGCCACCACCGTCGACTGCCAGTGCGGCTCCTCGCAGCAGGCCAACCACCTGATCGCCAACATGATCGCGGGCGGCGTCGTCGACATCGGCATCGCGTGCGGCGTGGAGGCCATGTCCCGCGTCCCGCTCGGAAGCGGCTCCAAGCACGGGCCGGGCAAGCCGTTCCCCGACGAGTGGAGCGTCGACCTGCCCAACCAGTTCGAGGCCGCCGAACGCATCGCCCGCAAGCGCGGCCTGACCCGGGAGCACGTCGACGGGCTCGGTCTGCTCTCCCAGCAGCGGGCCGCCCGCGCCTGGGCCGAGGAGCGCTTCAAGCGGGAGACGTTCGCCGTCCAGGTGCCGACGACGGAGGAGGAGCAGTACGCGGGCCAGGGCATGTGGCGGCTCGTCGACCGCGACGAGGGGCTGCGCGACACCAGCACCGAAGCGCTCGGCGGGCTCAAGCCCGTCATGCCCACCGCCGTCCACACCGCCGGCAACTCCTCGCAGATATCCGACGGCGCGTGCGCGCTCATGTGGTCGTCCAAGCGGATGGCCCGCGCGCTCAAGCTGCGCCCCCGGGCCCGCATCGTCGCCCAGGCCCTCGTCGGGGCCGACCCGCACTTCCACCTCGACGGCACGATCGACGCCACGCGCGCGGTCCTTGGCAAGGCGGGCATGTCGCTCCGGGACATCGACCTCGTGGAGATCAACGAGGCCTTCGCCTCGGTCGTGCTCTCCTGGGCCCAGGTCTTCGAACAGGACCTGCAGAAGATCAACGTCAACGGCGGCGCGATAGCCCTCGGCCACCCGGTCGGCGCGACGGGTGCCCGGCTGATCACGACCGCCCTGCACGAGCTGGAGCGGGCGGACAAGGAGTTCGCCCTGATCACGATGTGCGCGGGCGGGGCGCTGGCGACGGGGACGATCATCCAGCGGCTGTGACGGGCGCCATGCCGCGGGCGGCTGATTGGTAATACCCTCAGGCGTATTGGATCTCTTACATTCGTTCGAGGGGAATCGACGTGCTCAGACGCGCCACGGCGGCGGACGCCGCCCACCTCACGGCCCTGGTGAGGCGCTCGGGCGCGTACCGGGGCGGCTACGCGGCGATGGTCGAGGACTACGAGGTCACCGCGGACTACATAGCGGCCCACGAGGTCTTCGTGGCGGAGGCGGACGACGGCGCCCTCCTCGGCTTCTACGCCCTCCTCCTCGGCCCGCCCGCCGAACTGGACCTGATGTTCGTCGCGGACGCGGCCCAGGGGCTGGGTGTGGGACGCCGCTTGGCGTCCCACATGAAGGACCAGGCCCGGGCGGCGGGGCTGTCCGGCGTACGCGTCGTCTCCCACCCGCCGTCCGAAGGCTTCTACCAGAGCGTGGGCGCGACCCGCACAGGTACGGTGCGGGCGACGGGGGCGGTCACGTGGGACCGTCCGGAGCTGGTGTTCGCGCTGGAGCCGTCCACGACCGCCCGGCGCCGGCTCGGAGAAGGGCTTATACGGTGATCGGGCGCTTTATGGTCGCAGCGCGCTCGTAGAGTTCGCGGGCCTTGGCGTTCTTCAAGTGGGGGCGAATCAGCGTGCGCATGATCTCGATCCGCTGATCACAGCGCTGGGACTGCACGAGCGGATAGTCGTCGAGGGCGCGGTTCCATGTAGCGCAAGCCGCTTCCAGATGCCCGATTTCCAGTTGCCGCTCGGCCAGGTACGACTGCTGGCGGACCCTGGCCCGGCGGTACACGCTGTACCGCAGCGTTTCCGCCTCCTGCATGGACTTGATCGAACCGCGCACGTCGCCGAGCCCGTATTGCACCTGGCTCACGTGGTACTGCAGCGAAGAGGGGTCGTAGGAACCGAATGCCGCTTCCTGGGACTCGGCCTTGTCCATCGCGACCTCTGCCTCTTTGATGTACCGCAGAGCCTCGCTGCGGTTCCCGGACTGAGCTGCCGAATGTGCCTGCTGCCCGGCGAGGAACGCCCGCATCCGGGGGCCGGCCTGAGGGGAGGCTGCAGCAGCCGCGTCGGCCAGCCGGCTCGCCCGGGGCCCGTAGCCGAGGTCCACGGCCTGGACGCTCATGCCCCGCAGGGTGGTGCAGTAGGTCAGGTGATCGCCCGCCTGGCCGGCCAGCTCAAGCGCCTTGAGGTAGTACTGCTGCGCAAGGCCATGGTATCCCTCGTCAACGGCCATGTACCCCGTCAGGTAGCAAAGGTCGGAAGCGGCCGACAACATCCCCTTTCGCACATCGTCGGGAGCGCCTGCACGGAGGTACGCGGCCACGGTGTTGACGGCGAAGGCAGCTGCCATGGGACGGGCGTGCCGACCCCCGAACTGATCGTCCAGCGATGACACGCGCTCAGTCATGGCGGCGACCATGTCGACTTCCGGCCAGCCGATACGCGCGGCGCGACCGCTGTGCACGGCCTCGGCGCGCCCGACAACGTCCTGCCACCCCGGAATGGTCAGGGCCACCGAGAACAGCCCTGCTCCGAGGACACCCCGGCGTGACGGATCCATGTCCAGCCGTCCGAGATCGACCAGTCCCTCAACGGGGTCCGCGAGCTCGGCGGCTTTCTCTCCGGTCGCCGGGAAGCCTGCTTCGGCCCGTGTCACCGGACGGCCCAGTTTGCGGGCCAGAGCTTCCAATACGAGTGGTCGGACGGCCTTCCTCGGCAGTGTGCCGCCCAGCCAGTGATGCACGGACGACTCGTCGTACTTCATGGGAGTGCCGGTCTCGGTCCCCAGCCGGTTGACCGCCATGGCGAACTGGCGGTAGGTCCAGCGGCTCTCGGTCAGAAGCCGGGCCAGACCCTCGTTCTTCCGCTCTGTCACACCCATCAACTCCACATGCTCTTGCGGACTTTAAAGGGATTCAAGTGCCGGTCTCCCGCCAACGGTACCGCCCCGCGCAGTCGTGCGGTTACGTAGACGTACGAGCAGGTCAGGCAGCACCTTGCAGGAGGAATGAGCGCCGTGACGTATCGAGTGGGCGCGTACGTAGTGGACACACGGGAGGACCGCGTGGCCCAAGTGATCGGGCACCGGGGTTTCCGCGTGCAGGTGTGTACGCCCGGCGGCGGGCTCGAATGGGAGGTGCCCGCGGTCGCGCTGCGGCTGGCCATGGGGCAGGAGCGGGAGACGTTCCGGGCCTTGGCCAACAGCGATGGCACACACTGGTCGGGTTGTGCCCGGTGCGCCGAGCTGGACGCGGCGTGGCGCGCGGCGTCCGCGGCCGGAGAACGCACGAACCAGGCCGTCGACGCCCTGAGCAGGTTCCGTAACCACTGGCGTTTGGACCACGCCGTACCCGGACCCGCCGGGCAGTGATCCCGGTGGAGCGGCTATCAGGCAGTCGCCTCACGGGCCTCGGTGAGGACGGCCTGGAGTTCGTTCATGGCGGCGCGCCACGCCGGGTCGTCGCGGTCAAGGGTCTGGACGGCGTGCTCGGCGGCGCGGCGCCGGGCCGGGAGGTCGGGGCGGCGTTCGACTTCGACCTCGGCCGCCCAGATGGTCACCCAGCCTCGGGTCACCCTTTCACGGCTGCCGCCTCCCCGGATCCCGCCGCGCGTCGTGATCCCGCCGCGGCCCCGCGTCCCCGTCGTGGGGCTGTTCCGCGTCCGAGCCGCACAGTTCGGTGGTGAGTTCCCGGACGAGGGCGTCGAGGTCGGTGGGGCGGTCCGCGGTCCACCAGTTGCCGAGGAGGTCGGCGAGGGATTCCTCGCGGGCCCGGAAGAGGAGGCCCGCGACGCGCCGGCCCTCGTCCGTCATGACGAGGGGCAGGCCTTCGCGGCGGGCGAGGCCGCGGACCTCCAGCTGGATGGCGGCCTCGGTGACGGCGCGCAGGGGGACGTCGACGCGCTCGGCGAGCAGGGAGGGTTCCACGGAGCCGTAGCGGTTCATGCGCAGGAGCATCCAGCTCGCGGCGGGGCGCAGGTCGAGCCCGGCCCGTTCGGTGATCACCTCGTAGACCTTCTTGCGGCCCTCGCGGCTGCCGAGCAGGGACAGGGCGCGGGCGACCTCGTCGTGCGAGGAGCGTTCGACGGGGTTGCTGGACATGACCTCGCTGTTGTCGGGCGCGGTGACGCTGCCCCGCAGCGGTTCCTCCCGCAGCAGCCAGGCGAGGGCGAAGGCGACGAGCCCGGCGGGCACCGCGTAGAGGAAGACGTCGGTGATGGACGTGGAGTAGGCGTCGAGGACGCCCGCCCGCTCGCCCGGCGGGAGGGCGGAGACCGCGCGCGGGTCGGCCTGGAGCTTGTCGGCGCTGACGCCGGCGGGGAGGCTCGCGCCGGCGAGGGCGTCGGCGATCCGCGGCCCGAGCTTGTTGGCGAAGATCGTGCCGAAGATGGAGACGCCGAAGGACGCGCCGATGGAGCGGAAGAAGGTGGCGCCGGAGGTGGCGACGCCGAGGTCGCGGTAGGCGACGGCGTTCTGCACGACCAGGACGAGGACCTGCATGACGAGGCCGAGCCCGAACCCGAAGACGAAGAAGTACGCGCTCATCTCCCCCGTGCTGCTCCCGGGGTCGAGCTGGTGCAGCAGGAGCAGGCCGACGGTCATCACGGCCGTGCCGGCGATCGGGAAGACCTTGTAGTGGCCGGTGCGGCTGACGATCTGGCCGGAGCCGGTCGAGGCGATGAGCAGCCCGGCCACCATCGGCAGCATGTGCACCCCGGACATGGTCGGCGAGACGCCCTGCACGACCTGCAGGAACGTCGGCAGGTACGTCATCGAGCCGAACATCGCGAAGCCGACGACGAAGCCGATCACCGAGCAGAGGGTGAAGGTGCGGATCCGGAAGAGCTTCAGCGGCAGGACGGGCTCCGCGGCGCGCCGCTCCACCAGCACGAAGGGGACGAGCAGCGCCACGCCGAGCACGCCGAGGCCGATGATCTGCCAGGACGACCAGGGGTACGTCGTGCCGCCGAGGGAGGTCATCAGGACCAGGCACGTGGCGACGGCCGCGATGAGGAACGTGCCGAGGTAGTCGATGCGGTGCGGGGTGCGGCGGGCCGGGATGTGCAGGACGGCGGCGATGGTGAAGAGGGCGACGATGCCGATGGGGACGTTGATGTAGAAGACCCAGCGCCAGCTGAGGTGGTCGACGAACAGGCCGCCGAGGAGCGGGCCGAGCACGCTCGTACCGCCGAAGACCGCGCCGAACAGGCCCTGGTAGCGGCCGCGGTCCCGGGGCGGCACGAGGTCGCCGACGATAGCCATCGACAGCACCATCAGCCCGCCGCCGCCGAGGCCCTGCACGGCGCGGAAGGCGATGAGCTCGCCCATGTTCTGGGCGATGCCGCACAGCACGGAGCCGAGCAGGAAGATGACGATGGCCGTCTGGAAGAGCTTCTTGCGCCCGTACTGGTCGCCGAGCTTGCCCCACAGGGGGGTCGCGGCGGTGGAGGCGAGCATGTAGGCGGTGACGACCCACGAGAGGTGTTCGAGGCCGCCGAGGTCGCTGACGATCGTGGGCAGGGCGGTGGAGACGATCGTCTGGTCCAGGGCGGCCAGCAGCATGCCGAGCAGCAGGGCCCCGATCGCGACGAGGACGGTGCGCCGGGGCTGCCCCTCGCCGGGCGCGGGCAGGGGCTCGGGCTCCGCGGCCACGGAGGGGCCCGGGGTGTCGTCCGCCATGGGCGCTCCTGGGGTCTCCTGGGATCTCCTGGAACTACGGAATACGGGACTGCGGGACAACGGGACTGCGCGGCGCTTCCGCACCCCGCACCGCCTCGCTTCACGCGCGAAACGCTCTTCCATCGTGGTCCGGATCGCCCCGTCCGGCCCGCCGGGGTAGGCCATTGGCTTTCCGGGCGGGACTTTTTGTATCGTTAGGAAACAAAGTGGTCCCGCCCGTATTCCCTGACCGGCGGGCGGGACCGCCTTGCCTTACTCCCGCGCCCTGGAGCCGTCGATGCAGGCCTTCGCCCCCACCACGACCACGCTGACCGCCCGCGCCCTGCTCCTGGACATGGACGGGACGATCGTCAACTCCGACGCCGTCGTGGAGCGCTGCTGGCGCGAGTGGGCCGCCGAGCACGGGCTCGACGGCGACGCCGTGATGAAGGTCGTCCACGGCCGCCAGGGCTACGCCACGATGGCCGTGCTGCTCCCGGAGCGCCCGATGGAGCAGAACCACGCCGACAACCGCCGGATGCTCGCCGCGGAGACCGCCGACGTCGGCGGCGTCGTCCCGGTCGCCGGCGCCCCGGCCTTCATGGCCGCCCTCGCCTCCCTCCCGCACGCCCTGGTCACCTCCGCCGACCGCGCCCTGGCCGAGGCCCGCATGGGCGCGGCGGGCCTGCCCATGCCGGAGGTCCGCGTGACCGCGGAGTCCGTCGGCGCGAGCAAGCCGGACCCGGAGGGCTTCCTCAAGGGCGCCGCGGCCCTGGGCTTCGCCCCCGCGGACTGCATCGTCTTCGAGGACTCCGAGGCGGGCATCGCGGCCGGCAAGGCGGCGGGCATGCGCGTGGTGGGCGTCGGCCCGCGCGCGGCGGCCCACAACCCGGACGTCCACGTCGCGGACCTGACCCGGATACGCGTGGAGGCGGGCGAGAACGGCGCCGTCACGCTCCACGTCTCGGCCTGACCCACCCGGCCTGACCCACCCGGCCCGGCCCACCCGGCCCGGCCCGATGACACCCACCCGTCCGCCGGCCCGGCGCGCTGACAGCCCCGGGCCGGCGGACGGCGTTCGCGCGGATCAGCCCGCGACCGCCTCGTACAGGCTGAAACCCGCGAGTCCCAGCATCACCACGGCGGCCACCTTGGTGATCAGCGCCAGCGGCACGTACTTCATCAGGGTGCGGCCGCCGACGATGCCCAGGCCCGCGACGGCCCACAGGGCCAGCACGGCGCCCAGGCCCACCGACAGCGGATCGTCGTAGCGGGCGGCGAGGTTGGCCGTCATGATCTGCGTGAGGTCGCCGAACTCGGCGACGAGAATCAGCATGAAGCCGGCCCCCGAGACCTTCCAGAAGGACTGGTCGGCGGGCTTGCGCAACTCCTCGTCACCCTCGTCCTTCTTGAACAGCAGCATGACCGCACCCGCGAGGAAGAGCAGGCCGACCACGCACTGGACGAGACGGTGCGGCAGCAGCGTCAGGACGCTCCCGGCGGCGATGGCGAGCGCGACGTGCACGGCGAAGGCCGCGGCGACCCCGGCGAAGACGTAGCTCGCGCGGTAGCGGGTGCCGAGCATGAGGCCGGCCAGGGCGGTCTTGTCGGGCAGTTCGGCGAGGAAGACGACGCCGAAGGCCAGGGCGGCGACGGTGAAGCTGATCACGGAGGCATTCCCTCAGTCGGTGGGGTGCTGCCGCACCGAGGGGACCTGAACCTGTCGAGGGGTCGCTTCGGCACGGCAGCGTCATGGACACTGCGGCCGAAGGTCTCGCTGGCGGGCGCGGACGCCTGCCTCCGGGCGCCGGCCGAGGCGAGCTCGGCAGTATGTCGACGGTCCGGCGAAGAGCTACTCCCCTTCTGCTCCGTTCAGGGTACGCGACCGGCGGGCGAACCGCCCCGCCGAGGCGGCCGCAGCCCCTCCCCGGCCGCCACCGGCCCCTCCCCGGCCGCCGCCGACTCCTCCCCGGCCGCCGCCGGCCCCTCCCCGGCCGCCGCCGGCCTCGTCGCGGTGGAGCAACCCCCGCGCCACCAGCTCCAGGACGAGCGCCACGGCCACCGCCTGCACGGCCAGCAGCGCGACCAGGACGAACAGCTGCACCGCGCCCGCGAGCAGCGGGGACTCCCCGCCGAGCAGCATGCCCACGAACGCGCCGGGCAGTGTGACGAGACCCACGGTGCGGGTCTGGTCGAGGCCCGGCAGCAGGGCGTCGGACGCGGCCGGGCGGGCGATCTCCAGGCGGGCGTCGCGGTCGGCCATGCCGAGCGCCAGGCCGGCCTCCACCTCGCCGTACCGCGTGTGCAGCTCGTCGAGGGCGCGCCGGCCGCCGAGGACGGTCGCCGTGAGCCCGCCGCCGATGAGGATCCCGGTGACGGGGATCAGGGCGATGCCCTTGAGCGGCACGAGCCCGGTGAGCAGCAGCAGGGCCACGACCGGCAGCACCGCCGCGCCGATCGGCACCGCGGCCCACCACCAGGTGCGGTTGTCCGTGATGCGCCGCCCGGCGGTCCGTACCGCGACGGCGAACATCAGCCCGACGAAGCAGAGGAGGAGCGGAACCGCGCGGACCACCCAGCCGATGACGGCGGAGACCGCGGCCAGCTGGGCGGCCGCCCGCACCCCGGCGACGGCGATCGAGCGGGCGTGCCCGCGCCCCCGCCCGTCGGCGAGCCGGGCGGCGGCCGCGACGCCCACAGCGGCCACGAGCAGGACGGCGAGCACCACGGCGAGCGTGGCGTTGACGGGCAGCAACGCTGCGGCGGCGAGCACGCGGCCCACCCTAGGCGGCCCGAACGGCCGGTTACCGGCGGTCGCATGGCGGCGTGTCAGGAAAGCGGCGCGCGGCGGCGCCGAGCGCGGTCAAGGTCACGTGAACGGGCTCTTGCCTTGTCATGATCGCGTCGTCACCCTGTTACCTGGCGCCCACCCCCCGGACACCGGACGCCGCGATCCTGGCCGCTCCCGACGGCCGAAGACCCCCCACTTCACAGGGAGTTCCCATGTCCGCAATACGCACCCCCTCCGCCGCGCGCGGCCTCTACGCGCGTCGCGCCGCCGTGGCGTGCGGCCTCGCCGCACTGACCGGCTCGCTCGCCCTCGGCGGGGGCACGGCCCACGCCGCGCCGCCCACCCCGCCGGACGCCGCGACCGTCCGGGGCTACCTCGGCGAGCTGAAGGTGAGCCCCGAGGGTTCCATGGACGGCTACAGCCGGACGAAGTTCCCCCACTGGAGCACCCAGTCCGGGCAGTGCAACACCCGCGAGGTCGTCCTCAAGCGCGACGGCGAGAACGTGCAGCAGGACGGCAAGTGCGCCGCCGTCTCCGGCACCTGGGCCTCCCCCTACGACGGCGCCACCTGGCACGACGCCCAGGACATCGACATCGACCACATCGTGCCGCTCGCCCAGGCCTGGCGCTCGGGCGCCAACGCCTGGACCACGGCGCAGCGCCAGGCGTTCGCCAACGACCTGACCCGGCCGCAGCTGATCGCCGTGACCGACCGCGTCAACCAGGCGAAGGGCGACAAGGACCCGGCGCAGTGGATGCCGCCGCTGAACTCCTACGCCTGCACGTACGCGCGGATGTGGGTCACGGTGAAGCACCACTACAAGCTGACCGTCGACTCCGCCGAGAAGGAGAAGCTGGCGGCGGTCCTCAACGGCTGCTGAGGCGGCCTTCCCGCGGCCGCGGTCGCGGCCTTCGCACAGTGGGGCGGTCCGGATGGATATCCATCCGGACCGCCCCACTGTCATGCAGGCGGCAATCGGTCCCCACGCGTTTCGGAGCGGAGTCCGGCACAATGAATCAAGAACTTGAACTTGCAAGTATCGATTAGGGGTACCTAACCTGGTTCCCTCATCGTTCCTGTCCCCGATACGAGGAGCCCCCTGTCATGCCCCCCACGCCCACCGCCGCCTCCCCCTCCGCCCCGGCGACCGCCGCCCCCGCGAGAACCTCCGCGGACGCGGCCCCGGCCCTGGCGCAGCGGCTCGACGCGGCCCGCCCGTACGTCCTGTCCGCCTTCCGGATCGTGGTCGGCCTGCTCTTCGCCTGCCACGGCGCCGCTTCCCTCTTCGGCATCCTCGGCGGGGCGGCCGGCACCAACGGCGGCACCGTCGAGGCCGGCACCTGGCCGGGCTGGTACGCGGCCGTCATCCAGCTCGTCGCCGGCGCGCTCGTCCTGCTCGGCGTGGGCACCCGCACCGGCGCCCTGATCGCCTCCGGCTCCATGGCCTACGCGTACTTCGACGTGCACCAGAGCATGGCCCTGTGGCCGATCCAGAACGGTGGCGAGGCCTCCGCGATGTTCTGCTGGGCCTTCCTGCTCCTGGTCTTCACCGGCCCGGGCGCGCTGTCCCTGGACCGGCTCTTCTCCCGCCGCGGCTGAGCCGCGGAGCGGGTCCGGTACCGCTCCCGGACCCGCCGGGCCCCCGCCCGGACCCGCCCGGTGTGTGACTCAGCGTCCTTAATGTCGCGATCCGTACCGTGATGCGCACAACATCACCACCCCCACTCACACGTCACACACGCCCCAGGCGTACGCTGTCCGGTTGTGAAGGCCGCCCCTGCCGCTCCCCTGCGACGTCGCGGCGGGGGACCGTACCGGGAGATCAGGACGTGCTGGAAAAACTGGGGGCGTTGGCCGACACCCCATGGATCTATGTGATCGTCAGCATCTCCGTACTGCTCGACGTCTTCCTCCCGGTCCTCCCCAGCGGCGTCCTGGTGATCACGGCGGCGACCGCCGCCGCGGGCACCGCGGCCAACGCCGTCGGCGGCGCGGCCCACGGCCACGCCGGATTCTCCGAGATGCTGCCGCTGGTCATGTGCGCCGCGACCGCGTCCGTCATGGGCGACATGGTCGCCTACCGGCTCGCCTGGCGCGGCGGCGACCGCTTCGACCGGGCCATCGCCCGCTCGCGCCGGCTGACAGCCGCGCAGGCCAAGCTCGGCACGGCGCTGCTGCGCGGCGGCGGCCCCCTGGTGGTCGTCGCCCGCTTCGCACCGGCCGGCCGCTCCGTCGTCAGCCTCGGCGCCGGCGTGATGCACCGCCGGGCCGCCGAGTTCCTCCCCTGGTCCGCCCTGGCCGGTCTGACCTGGGCCGCGTACAGCGTGAGCCTCGGCTACTTCGGCGGCCAGTGGCTGGGCGCCGGCTGGATCGGCACGGCCGTCTCCTTCTTCGCCCTCTTCGCGGCCGGCGCGGGCGCCGCGTACGTCGTCAAGCGCCCCAGGACGCGCGAGGCGTAACAGGCGGCGCGAGGCGTCACGCGGCCCCGGGCCCGGCCTCGCCCGCACCTTCGGTAGCACCCGTTACGGCAGCGACCGTACGTCCGGTCGGTGACGGATGGACGACAGGATTCCGCGGTCGCACGAGCGTGCGTACGCCCGGCCGTCCGCCCTTCTACGTCGCCCGGCGGGTGGTCTCCGTCACTTCGCCGCGCGGACGGTCTCCGCGCGCAGCACCCGCGCGCAGTGGCGCGCGTATCCGCGCTGGAACGCCGGCACCAGCGGCCCGGCGGCCCGGGTGAACCAGCGCGCCGGACGGCTGAACGCGGTCACGGCCAGGCGCACGTCCTCCGCGCCGTCGAGCGTGACGACGAAGGACTCCTCTCCGCACTCGGGATGGCCCGGCAGCGTGCCGTAGGCGAAGCCCGCGCGGCGCTCCTCCCGCACGGCCCAGACGACCGCGCAGGTCCCGGAGGCGCGCAGCGGGCCGAGGCCGAGGGAGAGGTCCACGGTGACGCCGGGGGCGGCCGGGAGGGTACCGGCGGGGATGCGGACGCCGGCGGCGCGGTGCATGCGCCAGGAGAGCAGCGCGTCGGCCGCGGCCTCGAAGACCGGGCGGCCGCGGCCGAGGTAACCGACCTCACGGAGGTGGTGGTAGCCGGCGGGAAGCGGCAGGCGGGCGGTGGCGCCGGCCTCCGCGTAGGTGAGGCCGGGGGGCACGTGTGTCATCGGTTCCAGTATGGGCCGCACGGGCCGGGAGACGGGCGGCGGCCCGGCTCCGCGAGGGAACCGGGCCGCCGGACGGGCAGGCCCCCGCCCGGTGAGCGGGGAGCTCACCGGGACGCAGGGCTCATCGGGCCGTTGGAGCTCACCGGGCGGCCGCAGAACTCACCGGGCCGGGGGGGCTCATCGGGCCGAGAGGTCATCGAGCCGTGGTGAACACGCCCTTGTCGTCCTTCTTGAAGGCCGACAGGCCGTTGGCCCACAGCTGGTTGACCCGGTTGCTCTCGGCGCTGTTCGGGCGGGTGTTCTGACAGGACGGGCCGGGGCCGCCGCCCGACATCAGCTCGCTGCACGGACCGGAGTAGTGGTCCGGCAGGCCGAGCACGTGGCCGGTCTCGTGCGCGGTGACGCGCGTGGAGTTGTACTGCTGGTTCTGCCGGTAGTCGAGGAAGATGTAGCCGCGCCCGTGGCCGTCGGTGCTCGCGTACGAGCCGCGGGAGTCGTTGCCCTCGTAGTAGCTGAAGTCGGCGTTGCTGCCCGCACGCAGCTGGACGTTGCGCACGGAGCTGTTCCAGATCTGGGCGCTGGCGGCTATCTGGGAGGCGAAGCTGGGCGCTCTGCTGGCGTCGTAGGTGACCGTGACGGCCCGCAGGCCCGGCGACTTCGCGGCCTTGGCCTGCGCCGACTTCATCACCGCGTCGAAGAACGCCTTGTTGTTGGCCTCTTCGGCCGACGAGCCGGCGTACGACGACACGGTCTGCGCCGTCTGCGATCCCGTGGCCGACGGGGCGGAGGCGGACGCGGGGACCGCCGTCATGGCCGCCGAGAGCCCGAGGCCGATCGCCGCAGACAGCACCATCGTGGAGCGTTTCATGTGGGGGACTCCATTCGTGCCGAGGACCTCCGGGGGCGTGGTGGGAACGCCGGCCGGATGTCCGTCGGGTGAACTGCTGGTCCCGCAGAGTCTGTGACGAGTTATCAGCGGTGCGGATGATGCCAACTGGCCATAGCACCGTGCAATCACCTACCCTGCCCCGGCATGTGCCTGGTGTGACGTGCGAGGCGCAGTTATGCTCCCCCCGTGGAGCTCGAGGTCAGGCACCTCCGCGCGCTTTGCGCCATTGCGGATGCGGGAAGCGTGCGGAAGGCCGCGCTGCAGCTGGGCATGACGCAGCCCTCGCTCACCACCCAGCTCCGCCGCATCGAAGGGGCCGTCGGGGGCCTGCTGTTCACCCGCGGCCAGACGGGCAGCCGCCCCACGCCGCTGGGCCACTCGGTGCTCTCCCGGGCGCGGCCCATCATCGCCGAGATGACCGCCCTGATGGCGGCGGCGCGCGACGCGGCGGCGGGCGCGGGCGGGGCCCGGCTGCGGGTCGGCAGCATCGGCGGCCGCGTGGTCGCGGGCTGGCTGCGGCGGCTGCACGCCCGGCTGCCCGACACGGACGTCACCATTCACATAGAGGTCTCCGCGGGCACGTTGCTGCAGCTGCTCGCGACCAACCAGCTCGACGTCGCCTTCGTCCACGAGGCCGAGGGTTTCCCTTTGCACATACCACCGGGCGTCGAGCAACGGGTCCTGATGACACGGGAACCGAGGTTCGTCGCCCTGTCCGCCGCGCATCCGGCGGCCGGCCGCCCGGTGGTGGGGCTCGCCGAACTCGCCGACGACGCCTGGATCGTGGACCCCGCCGCCGACCACGAGTGGTCGGCCCTGCAGCGGGCCTTCACCGCGGCCGGCACCGACCCGCGCCTGGTGCACGTGCGCGACGCCGCCACGGCCGCGGACCTCGTCGCCTCGGGCGAGGCCGTACGCGCCTGCCAGCCCACCGCGGAGGCCACGCCCGGCACGGTCCTCCGCCCCCTCCACGGCGACCCCCTCACCGCCGAACTCTCCCTGGCCACCCGCCCCGGCGCCCTCTCCCTCCCGGAAGCCGACGCCGTCTTCGGCGACTTGGAGGACGCCTACCGGTCCCTGGCCTACGCCCACCCCGCCTACCGGTCGTGGCTGCACCGCAACGGCGGCATGCTGCCGGCGGCGTAAGCGGCGCAGGGGCGGCCCCGCGGCGGGCACAGCACGTGGTCGGCGGCCCGCACCCCGGCCCGCGCCCGCACCCGCGCCCGCGACACCCGGGCATGGCGGACCTATCGTAAGAAAGAGGACAGCTGCTCATCCCGACGAAAGGGGTGGCTGCCATGGGAGACCGCAGCCGCGGCGAAATCGAGTCGGAGATCAAGGAAGCGCTGGGACTCGTCCCGCACTTCTTCTGCGGCATCCCCGACGACCTGCTCGCATACGAATGGGAACTCTTCAAGAGGTTCGAACTCGACGAAACCCTCATTCCGAACAAGTACAAGGAGCTCATGGGAATCGCCCTGCACTCCGAGACCAAGTGCCGCTACTGCACGCTCTTCCACACCGAAGCGGCCAGGATCTTCGGCGCCTCGGAGGAGGAGATCCAGGAAGCGGTGCACTACGCGAAGCACAGCCTCGGCTGGAGCGCCTACCTCAACGGCATCCGCGAGGACTACGACGACTTCGCCCAGGAACTCGGCCAGATCAAGGGATACCTCAGCTCGCAAGGCTGACGGGCGGAGAAGAAACGACGGAGACGGAGAAGGACCGACCGATGCAGCTCGAGTGGGCCCGGCCGGGCGTTCTGCGCGTGACCTCGCACGTGTACGAGTTCGCGGCACTGATCGCCGCGGCCCGCTACGTGACCGAGTCCGCTCCCCCGGAAATCGGCGAGGAGGCGCTGGGCCGGCTGAAGGAGATCCTGCGCAGCTACGACGCGCAGGCGGCGCGGCTGCACGGAGAACCGCCGGAGCGGAATCCGCAGGATCCGCAGCAGCGGAAACCGCAGGAATGAAGAGTGGGCACAGACGGATTTGAACCGCCGACATCTGCTTTGTAAGAGCAGCGCTCTACCGCTGAGCTATGCGCCCCGGCACGAGGTGACAGCCTACATGGCACCGCCCGGGTCCCCGCAAATGTGAGGGCGGCGGGGCGCGTGCGGGGGTTATCCCCACCCCCGGTCCGGTAGCAGGCTTCACCTCCGTCCGGTAGGAGGCTTCATCGCGCCCGGGCGTGATCCACTCCTACGCTTGCCGGGTACACAGCACCCGTCGCCCCGACTCCGGAGTTCCGATGAAGCCGCGCTCCCGCGCCCGTTCCGCCGCCCGCATCTGTCTCGTCACGGCCGGCGTGCTGGCCGCCGGGGCGGCCCTGGCCGGCTGCGGGAGCGCCGACGCGAGCGAGGCGAAGCCCGAGACGAAGACGTTCGCCCTGGCCGGCAAGGAGCTGACCGTCGAGTCCGACGACTCGGCCCTGGAGATCGCGCCCGCCGACGTCAAGGGCGTGGAGGTCACGCGCTGGTTCTCGGGGTGGACCCTGGGCGGGAGCACCAAGGTCACCTGGGAGCTGGACGGCTCCGTGCTGAAGCTGAAGCAGCAGTGCAGCGGGCTGAGCGTGGACTGCGAGTCCCGGCACAAGATCGAGGTGCCGCGCGGGGTGAAGGTGACCGTCAAGAGCGACAACGGCTCGGTCAGGACCCGCGGCTTCGACACCGACCTCAAGGTCACCTCTGACAACGGCGCGGTGAAGGTCGCCGACAGCAGCGGAGCCCTCGACCTCTACAGCTCCAACGGCACCGTGCTCACCACCGGCACCACCTCGACCCGGGTGAAGGCCCGCACGGACAACGGCGCGGTGCGCCTCTCGCTCAGCCGGGTCCCGGACCGGGTGGAGGCCGAGAGCAACAACGGCGCCCTCACCCTCGACCTGCCCCGCGCCTCCTACCGGGTCGACGCGCACAGCCGCAACGGCGGGGAGCGCGTGGACGTGCCCCGCGACGACAACAGCAAGCACGTCGTCTCGGCCCGCACCGGCAACGGCGAGCTGAAGATCCGTACGGCGGAGTAGCGCGAACCATCCGTCCTGTGTGTTCGTCCTTACCGGGTGGGAGAATGGCATCCGGGCCAGGGGCGATCCATCGGGAGAGGGCAAGTGACGGCGACCTTCGCGCAGTCCGTACGACCGGCACACCGCCGCCTCCGGGCCGTCAGAGCCCTCACGGCCACCGCCCGGGACGTCCTCGCCCTCGCGTTGCTGCCCGTCCCCCTGCTCGCCGCGGCCGCCGTCACCGCCGCGCCCGCGGCCTTCACCGGCGGCGGCACGCGCCGCTGGGGCTGGGGCCGCGGCGAAGGCCAGCGGGCCGACGCCCAGGCCGCGAAGGACGCCGCCGCAGCCGCCTTCTACGAGCTCGACACCGCCCAGCGCGAGCTGCGGATCTCCATCGAGACGATCACGGCGGTGGACCCCTCCCCCGCCGCCCGCAAGGCCCGGGCCGACTTCACCGCCCTCGGGCAGCGCATCGACGAGGTCTCCCACGCCTACATCTCCGCCGTCGACTCCCACGACATCGACCGCGAGGACCTCGACTCCGGCGCCGCCGCCCGGGCCCGCACCGACCTCACCGCCGCCAAGGACGAGCTGCTGCGTGCCAAGGCCGAGCTGGACCGCTTCGGGCAGGGCCTCGGCCCGCTGCTGGCCGCCGCCGAGACGCAGCTCGCCCGGCTCGCGCCCGCCGTCGAGCGGGCCCGCCAGGGCCTCCTCGCCGCCACCCAGGCCCTCGACGCCGTCCGGGACACCGGCCTCAAGGCCGACGGCCTCGCCGCGCGCCTCGCCGCCCTCTCCCCCGAGCTCACCCGGCTCAACCAGGGCGCCGGGCAGCACGGCGTCCAGGAGACCCTCCGGCGTGCGGAAAGGGTCCTGCACGAGGCCGAGGCCGTGCGCGGCGAGGCCGAAGCGCTGCCCGCGAAGGTCGCCGAGATCGACAAGCGGCTGGTCTCCCTGCGGACGCGCGCCCAAGCCCTGACGACCCGTGCCGCGGGCGTCGAACCCGTCCTCAGCGAACTGCGCCGCCGGTACAGCGCCGCCTGCTGGCAGGACCTCCAGCAGGTGCCCGAGGAGGCGCAGCGGGCCGTCGCCCAGGCCGAGGAGAAGCTCGCCGAGGCGCGCCGGGCGCGGGACGAGCAGCGGTGGCCGGACGCGCTGGCCCTGCTGTCGACCGTGCGGGCCGTGCTGAGCACGACGGACGAGTCCGTCTCCGCCGCCGGGGACCGGCTGCGGCGGCTGGACGAGGTCTCCTTCGACCACCAGGGCGAGGTCGAGCGCACCCGCTTCGCGATCCGCGACGCCCAGCGGCTCGCGATGGAGGGGCGCAGCACGCCCGACCCGCGGCACGCGCGGCCGCTGGACGAGGCCGTGGAGCGGCTGGAGCGGGCGGTGGCGGGGCTGGAGGGCCGCCACCCGGACTGGTGGCACTTCCTGACCGAGACGGAGGCTGTGCGGGGGGTTGTGGCGGGGGTCGTCCAGGGGATACGGGGGGAGCGGGGGCGGTAGTCGCCGGGTGCGGTCGTCACCGGGTGCCGTGGTCACCGGGTGCGGGTGCGTCTCGGGTCCGGTGGCGGGGGCTCCGGGGTGGGGGTCCGGGGCCGTACATTTACGGGCCCGGTGCCCCTGACGTCATGCGCGCCCGGAGATTGGGCCCGCAAATACACGTCAGCGCCCCGGACCCCCACCCCTGCGCCCCCGCCACCTCCCGCCGGTGCACACCACGGCGCCCCCACGGTTGTGGGCAACCGTGCCGCTGGGGCTGGGGGCACCCCCAGCGGTAGCTGGGGGAGGGTGGGCACAACTGTGGGGCCTCACCGGTACTCGGGCCTGGTTATGCTGCCCGCATGCCTCGTTACGAATATCGCTGCCGTGCTTGCGGTGACACCTTCGAGCTGACCCGTCCCATGGCCGAGTCGGGCGCGCCCGCCACGTGTCCCGTGGGGCACGAGGACACGGTGAAGCTGCTGTCCGCCGTGGCCGTCACAGGCGGCGGCTCGTCCTCCGCGCCGGCCCCGCAGGGTGGTGGCGGCGGAGGCTGCTGCGGAGGCGGCTGCTGCTCCTAGCGCGCCCGGCGGCTAGGAGCCCACGCGCCGTGCGAGGGTCAGCCCGTCGGCCACCGTGATCATCACGGACTCCATGCGCTTGTCGGCCGCCACGTGCGTGTTGAACTGCCGCACGGCGGCCCCCATGGGGTGGTTCCCCGGGTCGAGGACGGTCCCCATCATCAGCACGTTGTCGACCACGATCAGGCCGCCCGGCCGCATCCGCGGGACGAGCTCCTCCCAGTAGTTGATGTAGTTGTCCTTGTCGGCGTCGATGAACGCGAGGTCGACGTGGGGCTCTTCGGGCATGGCTCGCAGGGAGTCCAGCGCGGGCGCGATGCGCAGGTCGACGCGGCCGTCGACGCCCGCCTGCTCCCACGCCTGGCGCGCGTAGGCCGTCCACTCCTCGGAGATGTCCAGGGCGACGAGTCTGCCGCCCTCGGGCAGCGCCTGGGCCATGAAGAGCGCGGACAGGCCGGTGAAGGTGCCGACCTCCACGACGTGCCGGGCGCCGGTCAGCCGGACGAGGAAGGCCAGCACCGCCCCCTGCTCCTCGGCGATCTGCTTGATCGCGTGGTCGGGCAGGGCCCGCTGGGTGGTCTCCACCAGCCCGCGTTGCACGGGGTCGAGCGGGGGGTTGTGAGCGAGCACGTAGGCGTGCAGCTCGGGCGTGATCGGAGTGCCTTTGAACTCTCCCACGGGGGTCTCCTCGACTCGCCGGCGACTTGTCGCAAACGCGAACGAGCCTACGCCGCCGCGCCCGTGAAAGCCCGCAGGATCTCCTCCCCCGCGGCCACGCCGCGCGTCTCCAGGGCCGTGACGTGCGGTGCGGACCAGCCGGAGTCGGCGAGTTCGCCGTGACCGGGCCGCCAGCCGCGGCCGGCCGCGAGCAGCAGGTCGGCGTCGAGCAGGGAGTCCCCCGCGGCCAGCACCTCGGTCGCTCCCGTGCGCCGCGCGACCTCGGCGACCGCGGCGCTCTTGGTGAGCGGCCGGGGCACGGCGTAGAGCTTGCGGCCCTGCAGGGACACGCTCCAGCCGCGGGAACCGGCCCACTCGGCGAGCTCCGCGACCCACTCGCCGGGCAGCAGGGAACGGTCCACGACGAGGTAGGCGAACAGGTCCTCCGCGGTGCGCTCCTTGAGCAGCCACGCCGGGTCGGCGGTCCGCACCAGGTGCGCGCGCACCTCGGCGAGCGCGGCGCACTCGGCGCCGATCCGCCGCTCCACGCCGGCCCGCCAGGCGCGGTCGGACTCGCCGTCGACGAGCAGCTCCCCGCCGTTGGCGCAGATCGCGTACGCGGGGGGCCGGCCGGGCAGGCTGATCCGCCCGTACTGCTCGCGCGTCCGGGTGGTCGTGGGCACGAACACGGCGGAGGCGGTCAGCTCCGCCAGCACGCCGGCCGCGGTCTCGGTCATGTACGACAGCGGCTTGCGGTCGTAGACCTCGACGCACAGCAGCCGGGGCGCCGAGGCGTCGGGCCCGGCGAGGTCGAGCGCCGCGGCCGAATAGATGAGGGTGCGGTCGAGATCACTGGCGACGACGACGGTCACTTGGTCACCGCCTTGCCGTCGGCGCCGGTCGCGCCGCGGGTGTAGCGGGGGTGGATGAGGCCGACGCAGCTGTACGGCAGCCCGTCCACCTCCTCCACGGGCACGCCCCGCTGCTCGGCGAGCAGCCGCACGTGGGCCAGGTCCTCCCCGGTCCCGCGCTGGGCGAGGATCTTCCACGGGACGCGGCGCAGCAGCACGCGGGTGGTCTCCCCCACCCCCGGCTTGACGAGGTTGACGTCGTGGATGCCGTACTCCTCGCTGATCCGCTCCACGGCGGCCCAGCCGGCCCAGGTGGGCGTCCGGTCGGCGGCGGCCAGCTCCTTGGCGTCCCGCGCCACGTCCTCCTCCACCTCGCCGAAGCGGGCGGTGACGGCGTCGACGAAGGCCCGGGACACGTCGGCCCCGGCGAGCTCGCTGTAGAACTTCGCGCCGTGGAAGTCCTCCGGCCCGACCAGGTCAGGGCGCAGGACGGTGCGGGAAATCAGCCCGGAAACAGTCGAGTTGAGGCAGGCGGACGGAATGAGGAAGTCATCCCGCGTGCCGTAGGTGTCCACGCACTGTCCCGGGTCGGCCAGCACGGCGATCCGCGGGTCGAAGCCGGGGAACTCCTCCAGCGCTGCCGCCAGTTCGCGGGTGATGGCGCCCTTGCCCGTCCAGCCGTCCACGAAGACGACATCGGCGGGGTCGTGGTGCTCGGCCAGCCAGCGCAGGGCGACACGGTCGATGCCGCGGCCCCGCACGATGGAGACGGCGTAGTGCGGCAGGTCCAGACCGTGCGCGTGCCGCGCCCAGCGGCGCATCAGCACCCCCACGGGCGTCCCCGCCCGGGCCAGCGAAACGAGCACCGGCCGCGGCGAACGCTCGGCGAGCACGGTCTCGGTGACGGCCCCCACGGCACGGGCCATGCGCCCCGCCGACGACTCCAGGGCGGCGTGGAAGAGCGCCTGGTACTGCTCGCTCGGCTGGTACTCGACGGGCAGCGACTCGGCGTAGTGCGCACCGCCGCTCTGAATCGCCTCCTCGCGCTCCTCGGTGGGCGCCTCCAGCTCGACACCGGAAAGGTCCTGGAGGAGCCAGCCGACGTCCTCCGGCTCGTAGGAGGAGAAGGCGGGGCCTCTGAGCGGTTCTGGCATGGAGGAAGCGACCTCGGGAACGTAGGAGGGAACGACGGCCAGCAGCACCTGACCGGTGTGCGGGGCGACCGCGTCGAGCAGGCCGCCCGGGGCGTGCAGCTCGGCGGTGTCACCGCGGGAGTCGACCACGACCACGACCGCGTCGAAGCCGCCGCCCGCCACGTTGTACGCGTAGCGGTCGCCCGGGCCGTCGTCGGGGGCGTCGTGCGCCGGGAAGGTGATCCGCGAACGGATCGCGTAGCCCGGGTCGTCCACCGGCAGCACGGGTGACCTGGTGGTCGTGGAGAAGAAGACGTCGGCGCTGTCGAGGGCGTCTTCCAGCGCGCCGGCAAGGCGCAGCGGTGCGTACATCAACTCCTCGTTGCCGAGGACGAGGATGCGCCGCGGGGTGTGAGCACCGTCGTCGCCTGCGGGCCGTGTTGTGCCCACCCGTGCCGCCCCAGCGGCACGATTGCCCACAACACTGTGTGCCAGCCGGGCTGCCATCGCCGGCAGCGCAGCTTCCAGAGATGCCCTGTGCTCGGGGGTGAAGCCGTGGCGGCCGCCGTCCGGGACGCCGGCCGGCCAGGGGAGGTCTACGCGGGAGGTGGTGGGGGCGCAGGGGTGGGGGTCCGGGGCGCTGACGTGTATTTGCGGGCCCGATGAGGAAGGGGGCTCCGCTGCGTCGCCGGGCACGGGCCCGTAAATATACGGCCCCGGACCCCCACCCCGGAGCCCCCGCCGCCGGACCCGAGACGCACCCGCACCCGCAGACGCAGACGCAGACGCAGACGCAGACGCAGACGCAGCAGCCTCCCGCTCCGCCACCAGCTCCTGCCCGCGCTCCAGCACCCCTTCCGGCAACCCCACGGTCCCCGACGCCAGGGCGATCAGGTCCACGCGGGCCCCCAGCCCCTCGGCAAAGGCCTCCAGGCCGGCCCGGTCCGCCGCCGACCGCATGTCGACCAGCGCAACCACCACATACCGCGCCCGCGGGAACCGCGCGTGCAACGCCGAGATCGTGTTCAGAACCGTCCGCCCCGTGGAGAACTCGTCGTCGACAAGCACGAGCGGACCGTCGCCCCCCAGCAGCCCCGAATCCTCCGGCAGCAGCAGGTGCGACGTGGCGTGACTGTGCTCCTCCTCGAAGCCACCGACCGGCGCGACCCCCGCCACAGCCCGCCGCGTCGAGTGCAGATACGGAGCGAGGCCCAGCCCATCCGCGACGGCATGCCCCAGCCCCGTGGCCGTCTCGGCGTACCCGAGAACGACGGCCCGCGCCGCCTCCCCGTCGCCCAGCAGCGCCCGCACCCGCCGCCCGAGCCCGGCCCCGGACTCGTACACCGCCGCCGGCGACGCCGGCACGTGCTTGCCCAGCACGTTCGACACCAGCAGATGAGCCCGCTTCGGGTTCCTCCTCAGCGCCAGCCCCAGAAGCCCCCGCAGCTGCGCGTCACCGTCCAGGGAGACGCCGAGCCGCTCGGCGACCCACTGCCCCGACCACACCTCGCCCACGCCGCCACTCATGCCCGCGCTCACGCGCCCGCCCCCACACTCGCCGCCAGCAGCTCCACAAAGCTCACGTCCTCCCGCGCGACGCCGAACACCTCGGCGCGCAGCATGATCCGCTCGGCCCAGGCCCGGTGCGGCTTCACTTCGTTCATCTTGTTCGTGTAGGCGGACCGCAGCACGCCGCCGCCGTCCCGCTCCGGCCGCAGGATGTCCTGCGCGTCGCTGAATTCTTCGTGGCTGACGACGGACAGGGCGTGAACGGGCGCGACGTGCGAGGGATGGATGCAGGTCTTGCCCTGGAGCCCGTTCGCCCGGTCGAGCTGGATCTCGCGCAGGAGCCCGTCCATGTCGTGCTGGATGAGGGCGGTGCGCAGCTCCTCCGCGGGCCCGGCGAAGGGCGTGCGCCGCAGCTGCGGCTTGAACATCCGCTCGTGCTGTCTGAAGTACTCCCACACCGGGCCGGTGACGGTGAACCCGGTGCCGTCGGCCCGCCCGAGGACGTTCACGACGTCGGCGATCACCGAGGCGACGAGCTGGACGTCGTAGGCGGTCATGTCGGGCGCCCGGCGCAGCCCGTACGCGGAGCAGAAGTCGGTGACGCCGAGCCGCAGGGCGAGCACCCGGTCGCGGTACTTCTCGACGGTGCGGGCGATCCCGGCGAGGGCCTCGCGCCGCGTCTCCAGGTGGAGCAGCTCGGGCGACTCCAGTACGGGCATGGCGAAGAGCCGGTGCCCGCACTCCGCTTCGGCCGCGGTGAGCGCCTCCAGGAAGGGCACGCCCCGCTCCTCGGTGAACTTCGGCAGGACGAAGCCGGAGAGCAGCCGGACGGCGGGCCCGAGCCGCCGCACGAGATCGGTGATCTGGGCGGGCTCGCGCACGCGGATGAAGAGCAGGGGCACCTGGCCGCCGGCCGCGTCCATCGCGGTGAACTGCCGGACGAGGTTCTCCTCGGCGGGGACGACGTCGTGGTCGCCTATGGAGTCCTCCAGGCAGAGCACCATGGACACGACGCCGCGCCCGGCCTGCTTGGCGATGTCCGCCGCGAGGGCGGGCCGCGTGGCGGGGCTGTAGAGCGTGGCGCCGAGGGCGACGGAGAGCGTACGGGCCGGAGAGCCGGCGTCGAAGGCGACCGGCTCCCGGTGGAACAGTCCATTCCGCACTGAGGGCGCAAGGTGTTCGAAATGCCTCATTACTCTCCCCGTAGCCACGACCTCCCACCGGCTCGTCCGGGCAGAAGTGTGGCCGATTATCGTACGTCCGGCGACGGGTCAAGAGTTCCCCAAATGCATGAAAATCTGGGGCCCCGTATGGGTCCCCGAAGTGTCGGCACGGGGAGCCGGCGGGGGCGCCGTGTGCCGGTTTCGTGATCGTCGCCACCGCCGCCGCCCCCTGCGTTGTCCCCCGCAGCCGTGGGAGGGCAGGATTGCGGACATGACGCACGCCATGCTGAAGGGGTCGAACATCCCGCTGGACGCCCGCGCCGTGCGGGCCGTACTGCGCTGGACCCCCGGCCCGGGCGTCCCGGACGTGGATGCCTCCGCCCTGCTCGTGGGCGAGGAGGGCCGCGTTCGCTCGGACGAGGACTTCGTCTTCTACAACCAGCCCCGCCACCCCTCCGGCGCCGTCCGCCACCTGGCCAAGAAACGGCTGGTCGAAGGCTTGACGGACGCGATCGAGACCGACCTGACCGCGCTGGAGCCGTCGGTGCAGCGGGTCGTGCTGGCCGCCTCGGCGGACGGCGGCGACTTCGGCCGGGTCCGGGACCTGTGCGTCCTGGTCTACGACGCGGCGGCGGTCCCCCCGGGGCAGACCGGGGAGCCGCTCGCGCTGTTCGAGGTCCAGCCGGAGACGGGCTCCGAGACCGCGATGATCTGCGGGGAGATCTACCGGCGCGGGGAGGGCTGGAAGTTCCGGGCGCTGGGGCAGGGCTACGCGTCGGGGCTGGTCGGACTGGCCACGGAGTTCGGGATCTCGGTCGACGAGTCCGAGGAGACGGGAAGCGACGACGGGGGCGTGCCCACGGGGGCGCCCGAGGGGGCGCCGCTCCCCGCACCGACGGGCGGACCGACGCCCACACCGGCGCCCGCGCCCGCCCCCACGCCCGTCCCCGCGCCCGAGCCGGAGCGCACGCCTGAGCCTGCGCCGCCGGCACAGCCGCAGCCGCAGCCGCAGCCGCAGCCGGGGTACGGGTATCCGCCGCCGCCCGCGATGCCGCCGGTGGCCCCGGCGGCACCCGTGGCGCCGCCGCAGCCGGCGTACGGCTACCCGCAGCAGCCCGCGCCCGCGGTGGGTGCGCCGTCCTACGGGTATCCGCCGCCGTACCGGCCGGTGCCGGACCCGTCCTTCCGGCTGCCTCCGCAGGGGCCGCAGTTCCTGCCGAACCGCTGATCGCGGGGAGCCGCCGACCGCAGCACCGCCCCGGGGCTCTGCCCCGGACCCCGGTCCCCGAGCGCCGGACGGCTGAAGATTCGCAGTGACCGCCTCCGTCAGGCGTGGGCGGTCACACCTTCGTCTTGTACCCCCTCCCCCACTGCAGCCCCCACCCGTACAACCGGTCCAGCTCCGCCTGGAAGCCGTACACGTACTTCATCTCGCGCCGCAGGATGATCTCGCCCTTGACGTTCTCCAGCATCACCACGGCGCACGACCGCGCCTCCGGCGCACGCTCCTCCAGGGCGATCTCGATCCGGGGGCCGTTGCCCGGGTAGAGCGTCACCGTGGCGTGCGTACGGTCGAACGCCGGGGTGCCGTCGTAGATGTAGACGAAGATCAGCAGTCGCTTGATCTCGGCGCGGTGGTCCATGTTGATGTAGATCGTCTCGCCGGACCCGGAGCCGAACCGGTCGTCGCCGCTCAGCTGGACGTACGGCGGGCTGTTGATGCTGCCCAGTATGTTCCCGAGGGGCTGCACCACGCCTTTGGCGCCGTCCTGGAGCTCGTACATGCAGGCGAGGTCGAGGTCGACGTTCACCATGGCGGGGCCCTGCGCCTGCACCATCTCGGGCCGGAACTTCCGCATGGGGTGCCGCAGACCCTGGATGCGGCCGCGCCGGTCACCGAAGTCCGAGGTGCGCATCCGCCAGGAGAGGTTGACCCGGAGATTGCCGGTGACCGCCCCCTGCTTGCTGAGCGAGAACGAGGGATGACGCTTGGTCAGCTCGACGGCGCCGTGCGCACCGCCGAAGTCGAGCTGCTGGGCGGCCGCGCGCCCCCAGTTGCTGAAGAACCTGTCCCGGAACGTCATAGGAACCCCACCCCTTTTTTTGCACATTCCCGCTCAACTGCCGCGGGGCGGCCGTGAGGTGAGCCTCACGACCGCCCCGCTGAGAGCGTTCCTCAAATGTGCCAGGGTCACACCCCGGAAGGCGTCACACCCCGGAAAGGGTGGGTCACTCCCCGGAAGCGTGGGTCACACCCCGGAAGTGACTTCCGACTTGGTGCCGGAGCCATTGCCCTCCGCCGCCTCCTTGCGGTTGCGCATCACGGAGGACATGAAGGACAGCCCGATGAGGGCCACGCCGATGAGGCCGGTGACGACCTCGGGGATCTCGTGCTTGATGCTGATCAGCAGGATGACGGCGAGGGCACCGATGGCGTAGTGCGCGCCGTGCTCGAGATAGACGTAGTCGTCCAGGGTCCCCTTGCGGACGAGGAAGACCGTCAGCGACCGGATGTACATGGCGCCGACGCCGAGGCCGAGGGCCATCACGAAGATGTCGTTGGTGATGGCGAAGGCGCCGATGACACCGTCGAAGGAGAACGACGCGTCGATGACCTCGAGGTAGAGGAACAGGAAGAAGGCGGCCTTGCCGGCGAGGCCGACGACCGAGCCGTTGCCCTGCTTCGCGGCGGCGGGCGCCGCGTCCTTCGCGGCCGCGCCCTCGCTCTCCTCGTCGTCCTCGTCCTCCTCGTCCTCTTCCAGGCGGTTCTCGAAGAAGTCGGAGATTCCACCGACGATCAGATATGTCACCAGGCCGCCGATTCCGGCGAGCAGGACGGTGGTGGCCTTGTCGATCGTGCCCTCACCGTCGTGCACCGGGACGGAGGTGGCGAAGGTCGTGGCGGCGATCAGGAGAACGACGAGGGAGACGACGATGGAGAGGGTCTCCAGCTTGCCGAGCTTGGCGAGCGGCTTCTCCAGCCAGCCGAGCCACTTGATGTCCCGGTCCTCGAAGATGAAGTCCAGGAAGATCATCAGCAGGAACATGCCGCCGAAGGCGGCAATGGCCGGGTGGGCGCTGGTGACCAGCGCCTCGTACCGGTCGTGATCCTGAATGGCGACCTTGACCGCTTCGATCGGCCCCAGCTTCGCGGTGATGGCGACGATGACGACCGGGAACACCAGCCTCATGCCGAAGACGGCGATGAGGATGCCCAGGGTCAGGAACATCTTCTGCCAGAACGGGTTCATCTTCCGGAGGATTCCGGCATTGATGACCGCGTTGTCGAACGAGAGCGAGATCTCGAGGACGCACAGCATCGCGACGATCGCGAGTCCCTGCCACCCCCAGAGGACACCGGCCAGGGCCAGTCCGGCCGCCGTGATGGCGAACGACCAACCAAAGGTTTTCAGGAGCACTGGCTACCCAATCCTTCGTTATGGGGTTTCCCCCGCGCCGTGCGCGGCTTTACGAAACGTTGACCCCGAAGTCTAGGGCGATGCCGCGCAGGCCCGACGCGTACCCCTGACCCACCGCCCGGAACTTCCATTCGCCGCCGTAGCGGTAGACCTCGCCGAAGATCATCGCGGTCTCGCTGGAGGCGTCCTCGCTGAGGTCGTAGCGGGCGAGTTCGGTGCCGTCGGCCTGGTTGACCACGCGGATGTAGGCATTGCTGACCTGGCCGAAGCTCTGGCCACGGGCATCGGCGTCGTGAATGCTGACCGGAAAGACGATCTTGTCGCAGGCGGCCGGGACCTTGGTGAGGTCGACCAGGATCGTCTCGTCGTCCCCGTCACCCTCACCGGTGAGATTGTCGCCGGTGTGTTCGACGGAGCCCTCGGGGCTCTTGAGGTTGTTGTAGAAGACGAAGTACTCGTCGCCGAGCACCCGGCCCGTGGCGCACAGCAGGGCGCTGGCGTCCAGGTCGAAGGGGGCTCCGGTGGTGGATCGCGCGTCCCAGCCGAGACCGACGGTCACATTGGTGAGGTTGGGTGCGGCCTTGGAGAGGGAGACGTTGCCTCCCTTGGCGAGCGTGACGCCCATGATCTTGTTTCCTCCCCGGTCGAGATGCGGCGCCCTCGGGCAGCGGGGGCACCGTGCGCGTCCGGCGCCGCACTCCCGGGAACGGGGGTGCGGCGCCGGACGCGGATGGCCTGTCGGTCAGACGTTGACGCCGAAGTCCTGGGCGATACCGCGCAGGCCCGAGGCGTAACCCTGGCCGATGGCGCGGAACTTCCACTCGGCGCCGTGGCGGTAGAGCTCGCCGAAGACCATGGCGGTCTCGGTCGAGGCGTCCTCGCTGAGGTCGTAGCGGGCCAGCTCGGCGTTGTCGGCCTGGTTCACGACGCGGATGTAGGCGTTGCGGACCTGGCCGAAGCTCTGCTGGCGCGACTCGGCCTCGTAGATCGAGACCGGGAAGACGATCTTGGCGACATCGGCGGGCACGCCGGCCAGGTTGACCTTGATGACCTCGTCGTCGCCCTCGCCCTCACCGGTGAGGTTGTCACCCTGGTGCTCGACGGAGCCCTCGGGGCTCTTGAGGTTGTTGAAGAAGACGAAGTTCTGGTCGTTGGCGACCTTCCCCTGGTCGTTCGTCAGCAGTGCGCTGGCGTCCAGGTCGAAGTCCGTACCGGTGGTGGTACGGGCGTCCCAGCCGAGACCGACGATGACCGCGGTCAGGTTCGGGGCCGCCTTGGTCAGCGAGACGTTGCCGCCCTTGCTGAGACTGACTCCCACGAGTCCTCCATTGGTTCGAGTTCGAGGGGGTAGGTCTCCACCTGCGCCCCCGGTGTGCGATGGCATCCGGTCAACGTGTGGATCCTAGTGACCGGTTCCCACCGATTACATACTTCTTGCTCAGAGAGCTTCAGAGAGCTCAGAGAGCCGCGAGCGCCTTGGTGTACTCGTCCAGGTCACGCGCGTCGGGCAGGCCGTTGACGACGGTCCAGCGCACCACGCCCTCCTTGTCGATGATGAAGGTGCCGCGCACCGCGCAGCCCTTCTCCTCGTCGAAGACACCGTAGGCGCGGCTGACGTCGCCGTGCGGCCAGAAGTCGGAGAGCAGCGGGTAGGTGAGACCCTCCTGCTCGGCGAAGACGCGCAGCGAGAACGGGGCGTCGTTGGAGACGGCGAGCAGCTGGACGTCGTCGTTGACGAACTTGGGCAGCTCGTCGCGCAGGGCGCACAGCTCGCCGGTGCACACGCCGGTGAAGGCGAAGGGGTAGAAGAGCAGGACGACGTTCTTCTCACCGCGGTAGTCGGAGAGCCGGACGGTCTCGCCGTGCTGGTTCCTCAGCGCGAAGTCCGGGGCCTTGGTGCCGACCTCGATCGCCATGTTCCATCCCTCATCTCGGCAGGGGCCGGCCCGGGGTCCGCGTCCGGACCCGGCCACCGGCGGGTAGGGCGCCCAGTGTGTCACTGTGCGCTCCCCGCGATGCACCGCGCCCCCCGGCAGCTGTGCTGTCGGGGGGCGCGGCGGCGGCTCTTCCGGCGGCGGGCCCGGGGGCCGGCGGCGTTCCTAGCGCTTGGGGGCGGCCAGACGGGTGCCGGTCCAGTCCTTGGCCACGCTGATGCTCTTGGTCTGCGAGAGCCCGGCGGTCTGCGCGGCGTCCTGGATGTCACTCGGCTCGATGTAGCCGTCGCGGCCGGTCTTGGGCGTCAGCAGCCAGATGTTGCCGCCGTCCTCGAGCAGACCGATGGCGTCCACCAGCGCGTCCGTGAGGTCTCCGTCCTCATCCCGGAACCACAGCAGGACGACGTCGGCCACGTCGTCATAGTCCTCGTCAACGAGGTCCTGGCCGATGATGGACTCGATACCTTCACGGAGATCATGATCGACGTCGTCGTCGTAACCGATCTCCTGGACCACCTGCCCGGGCTCGAAACCCAGCCTTGCAGCCGGATTGGTCCGCTCCTCCGCGTGGTCCGCGGTCGCGCTCACGGATTTCCTCCTGTCATCCTTCGAGACGTTGCATTCGCCTCGCGCGTACGCGAAACGATGGGCGTAGTCCACACGTGACGGACGGATCGCGCAAGTACCCGGCCATCGAGACCGCCGAAACGTTGACGGACGGGGACGTCCTATGGCAACTCCAACCATGAGGCAGGAGGGGCGAGTGATTCACAACACAGAACTTTGCCGGTTTTGCGAAGTTACTCCATGTGATGACCCGGGCCGACCCCGAACAGCCGTACACAGGGAACCCTCTTTGGGGGCGTAAGGTTGCGATTTGGCCGCCCCGGGCGACCGACAAACGCTGCTTCGTCTCACCAGTGGTGGTTACCGCCCAGTAGAGATGACGTTTCCGCCGCCGCGGTCCACGATGGGACCGGCGCGACATAAGCAGAGCCATATTTGACCGCGTGCGCAGCAACATCGCGTGCAGAGCACGACCACCGAACAGCGAAGGAACAGCGTGGCTTCCGGATCCGATCGCAACCCGATCATCATTGGCGGCCTTCCCAGCCAGGTCCCGGACTTCGATCCCGAAGAGACCCAGGAGTGGCTCGACTCGCTCGACGCAGCCGTCGATGAGCGAGGCCGGGAACGTGCCCGCTACCTCATGCTTCGCCTGATCGAGCGCGCACGCGAGAAGCGCGTCGCGGTGCCCGAGATGCGCAGCACGGACTACGTCAACACGATCGCGACCAAGGACGAGCCGTTCTTCCCCGGTAACGAGGAGATCGAGCGCAAGATCCTCAACGCGACCCGCTGGAACGCGGCCGTGATGGTCTCCCGTGCCCAGCGCCCCGGCATCGGCGTCGGCGGCCACATCGCCACCTTCGCCTCCTCCGCCTCGCTGTACGACGTGGGCTTCAACCACTTCTTCCGCGGCAAGGACGAGGGCGACGGCGGCGACCAGATCTTCTTCCAGGGCCACGCCTCCCCGGGCATCTACGCCCGCGCGTTCCTCCTGGACCGGCTCTCCGAGCGGAACCTGGACTCCTTCCGCCAGGAGAAGTCCAAGGCCCCCTACGGCCTCTCCAGCTACCCGCACCCGCGCCTCATGCCGGACTTCTGGGAGTTCCCGACCGTCTCGATGGGCCTCGGCCCGCTCGGCGCGATCTACCAGGCCCGCATGAACCGCTACATGCAGGCGCGCGGCATCGCCGACACCTCCAAGTCCCACGTCTGGGCGTTCCTCGGCGACGGCGAGATGGACGAGCCGGAGTCGCTCGGCCAGCTGTCCATCGCCGCCCGTGAGGGCCTGGACAACCTGACCTTCGTCGTCAACTGCAACCTGCAGCGCCTCGACGGCCCGGTCCGCGGCAACGGCAAGGTCATGCAGGAGCTGGAGTCGCAGTTCCGCGGCGCCGGCTGGAACGTGATCAAGCTCGTCTGGGACCGCTCCTGGGACCCGCTGCTGGCCCAGGACCGCGACGGCATCCTGGTCAACAAGCTCAACAGCACCCCGGACGGCCAGTTCCAGACGTACGCCACCGAGACCGGTGCGTACATCCGCGACCACTTCTTCGGCGACGACCACCGTCTCCGCAAGATGGTCGAGAACATGACCGACGACCAGATCCTGCACCTGGGCCGCGGCGGTCACGACCACAAGAAGATCTACGCGGCGTACGCGGCGGCCAAGGCCCACAAGGGCCAGCCGACCGTGATCCTCGCGCAGACGGTCAAGGGCTGGACCCTCGGTCCGAACTTCGAGGGCCGCAACGCGACCCACCAGATGAAGAAGCTCACGGTCGAGGACCTCAAGCGCTTCCGCGACCGCCTCCACATCCCGATCGCCGACAAGGAGCTGGAGTCCGGCCTGCCGCCGTACTACCACCCGGGTCGCGACTCGGAGGAGATCCAGTACATGCACGACCGCCGCAACTCGCTCGGCGGCTACGTGCCGACCCGTGTCGACCGGTCGAAGCCGCTGGCCCTCCCGGAGGACAAGGTCTACGCGAGCGCCAAGAAGGGCTCCGGCCAGCAGTCGATCGCCACCACCATGGCGTTCGTCCGCATCCTGAAGGACCTCATGCGGGACAAGGAGATCGGCAAGCGCTTCGTGCTGATCGCCCCCGACGAATACCGCACCTTCGGCATGGACGCGTTCTTCCCGTCGGCCAAGATCTACAACCCGCTCGGCCAGCAGTACGAGTCCGTGGACCGCGAGCTGCTGCTCGCGTACAAGGAGTCGCCGACCGGCCAGATGCTGCACGACGGCATCTCCGAGGCGGGCTGCACGGCCTCCCTGATCGCGGCGGGCTCCGCCTACGCGACGCACGGCGAGCCGCTGATCCCGGTCTACGTCTTCTACTCGATGTTCGGCTTCCAGCGCACGGGCGACCAGTTCTGGCAGATGGCCGACCAGCTGTCGCGCGGCTTCGTGCTCGGCGCCACGGCGGGTCGCACCACCCTGACCGGTGAGGGCCTGCAGCACGCCGACGGCCACTCGCAGCTGCTGGCGTCCACCAACCCGGGCGTCGTCTCCTACGACCCCGCGTTCGGCTTCGAGATGGCGCACATCGTCAAGGACGGTCTGCGCCGGATGTACGGCGAGAACGCCGAGGACGTCTTCTACTACCTGACCGTCTACAACGAGCCGATCCAGCACCCGGCCGAGCCGGCGGACGTGGACGCCGAGGGCATCCTCAAGGGTCTGTACCGCTTCGCGCAGGGCGAGAAGGGCGCGATCCCGGCCCAGATCCTCGCCTCCGGCGTCGCGGTGCCGTGGGCGATCGAGGCCCAGAAGATCCTCGCCGAGGAGTGGGACGTCAAGGCGGACGTCTGGTCGGCGACCTCCTGGAACGAGCTGCGCCGTGAGGCCATCGAGGTGGAGGAGCACAACCTCCTGCACCCGGAGGAGGAGCTGCGCGTGCCGTACGTCACGCAGAAGCTCCAGGGCGCCGAGGGCCCGTTCGTGGCCGTGTCCGACTGGATGCGGGCCGTTCCGGACCAGATCTCGCGCTGGGTGCCGGGTGCGTACCAGTCGCTGGGTGCCGACGGCTTCGGCTTCGCCGACACCCGTGGTGCGGCCCGCCGCTTCTTCCACATCGACGCCCAGTCGATCGTCCTGGCCGTGCTCACCGAGCTCGCCAAGCAGGGGAAGGTGGACCGCTCCCTGCTGAAGCAGGCCGTGGACCGCTACCAGCTGCTGGACGTCACGGCGGCCGACCCGGGCGCCGCGGGCGGCGACGCGTAAGCAGTCACCCCGTTTCACTGCCGGTGCCCCCGGGCCAGCGATGCTGGCCCGGGGGCACCGGCGGTTCCGGGGGCGGTCAGTGCTCCCAGACCTTGTACGCCCGGACGACGTACGGGCTCTCCGGGACCCACGTCCCCGACGGGTACGTGTTGAACTCACCCGTCTCCGCGCAGGTGGCGCTCTGATACGTGGTGACGGGCCGCCCCGTGCGGTTGGCCAGCGAGACCGCGCTGACGCCCGCCGGTAAGGCCACGCAGTCCTCGACGCCGATGTCCGCGAGCTCGCTCGTGCTGCGCGTCCCGTGGAAGCCGGCCTTCGTCCACAGGCACAGCTGCCCGGCGGCGCAGGTGCCGAGCCGCCCCTGGCCGGCCGTGCCCGCGGCGCCCGCGGTGGGCGCGGAGAACAGGGCCAGCGCGGCAGCCGCGGCGGTGACGGCGGCGGCGGTGCGGATCGTACGCATGAGCATCACTCCCTGTGTCGATGGTGTTGCATTCCGCATCCTGACGGGAGTGATTCCGGATGCCAAGAGGGCCCCGCGGTGCGGGGCCCTGATAGGGGAAGCGGTCCGGACGGGCTCAGATGTGGCCCGCTCCGGCCGCGGCCTCGGGGTTGGATCCGCGCTTGGTGAACAGGGCGACCACGGCGGCGACGGCCGCGACGACGCCGGCGACGGTGAAGGACAGGCTCATCCCTGACACGAAAGTGTCATGCGCGACGCCCGCGATCTTCCCCGCCACGTCCGGCGGGGTCCCCGGGGGCACCGGCGGCACACCGACGGCCACGGCGTCGGCGGCCTGCGCCATCTCCTCCGGCCTGCCCGGGGGCAGCCCCGCGCCGGCCCACTTGCCGGGCAGGGCGTTGTCGACCCGGGCGGCCATGACGGCGCCCAGCACGGCCGTCCCGAGCGAACCGCCCACCTGCATGGCGGCCTGCTGCAGGCCGCCCGCGACGCCCGCGTGCTCCAGCGGGGCGTTGCCGACGATGACCTCGGTCGCGCCGACGATGACCGGGGCCAGGCCGAGGCCGAAGAGGGCGAACCACACCGACATCACGCCCGTGCCGGAGCCGGCCTCCAGCCGGGACATGCCGAAGCACGCCACGGTGGTCAGCAGCATGCCGACGACCAGCGGGATCCGGGGCCCGAGCCGGGTGATGACCGCCCCGGCGAGCGGCGAGGCGACGATCATCATGCCGGTCAGCGGCAGGAGGTGCAGACCCGAGTCGACCGGGCTCATGCCGTGCACGTTCTGCAGGTAGAAGGTGACGAAGAACAGCCCGCCGATGAAGGCGAAGGCCATCAGCAGCATCAGGGCGGTGCCCGCGCTCAGCGGTACGGAGCGGAAGAGGCCCAGCGGCAGCAGCGGCTCGCGGGCCCTGGTCTCCCACAGGACGAACAGGACGAGGGCCAGGGCCGCCCCGCCCAGGAACAGCAGGGTCTTGCCGTCCCCCCAGCTCCAGTCCCGGGCCTTGATCAGCGCCCAGACGAGGCAGAACATCCCGGCCGACAGCAGGCCGATGCCGGGGAGGTCGAAGGAGCGCGGGGCGTGGTCGGACCTGTGGTCCTTGAGGATCACCAGGCCCAGGGCGAGCGCGAGGGCGCCGACCGGCACGTTGATGAAGAAGACGGACTGCCAGTTGACGTGCTCGACGAGGACGCCGCCGAGGATCGGGCCGCCGGCGGTCGAGACGCCGATCACCATGCCCCAGATGCCGACGGCCATGTTGAGCTTCTCGGCCGGGAAGGTGGCGCGCAGCAGGCCGAGCGCGGCCGGCATCAGCAGCGCCCCGCACAGGCCCTGGAGGACCCGGAAGGCGACGACGGCCGACACGCTGCCGGAGAGCGCGATGGCTCCGGAGGCGACGGCGAAGCCGGTGGTACCTATGAGGAAGGTCAGCCGGTGACCGAAGCGGTCACCCAGCTTGCCCGCGGTGATCAGCGCGACCGCGAGGGCGAGGAGGTAGCTGTTGGTTATCCACTGGACATCGGCGAGCGAGGCGTGGAGGTCATCCCGGATGACGGGATTCGCGACGGCGACGATCGTGCCGTCGAGCGCGACCATCATCACGCCTATCGCCACGGAGAAGAGGGTCAGCCAGGGGTGGCCGCGGAGCCCCTTGCGGGGCCCGAGGTCCGGCTGCGCCTCGGCGACAGCGGTCTGAGACGTCATGGGAGAATTATGTCAGTGCCTGCCAATTGGCCGTCGACCGCATCCGCTGATGCCTGTCACTTTTCTGCGCGGCTATTCTGAGCAGCACAAACGTGGCGGAGGAGAGACGAACGATGCCGGCGATCGAGGACTCGGCGGCGCGTACGGCGCCGCCGTCCGGTCTGCGCGAGCGCAAGAAGCGGCGCACGCGGGACACCCTCATCCGGTCCGCCCTGGAGCTGTTCGCCCTCAAGGGTTACGAGCGCACCACCGTCGACGAGATCGCCGAGGCCGCCGAGGTCTCCCAGCGCACCTTCTTCCGCTACTTCGCGAACAAGGAAGAGGTCGCGCTGGCCATGCAGACCTCCGTGGACGCCCTCTTCCTGGCCACGCTGCGCTCCCGCCCGGCGGCCGAGGCGCCGCTGCCCGCCCTGCGCGGCGCCGTGCTCGCCACCTGGGAGGGTGCGAGCGAGGTCATCGAGTCGGTGGTGCCGCTCGAACTGCACATGCGCACCTACCGGATGGTCGAGTCGACGCCCCAGCTGCTGGCGGCGCGGCTGCGGAAGCTCTCCGAGGTGGAGGAGCAGCTGACGCGCGAGATCGCCCGGCGCGAGGGCCTGGACCTGGGCACCGACCCGCGGCCGCACGTGCTCGTGGCGGCGTTCGGCGGGGTGATGCGCGTCACGGCGAGGATCTGGGGCGAGCGCGGGGAGGGCGGCCTGGAGGACCTCCGGCTGCTCACCGTGGCCTATCTGGACCAGCTGGGTCCGGCTTTGGCCGGAAACTGGCGCGCCTGATCGAGAAACCCACGCATGTGCCCAATTACCCCCACTCAAACGTGAGATAGCTCACGGACTTCGCAGTCGCCGCCGCGTTTCTCCTACTGTGTTTCGCGGTGACTTCCTTCCCGGAGCTCGGCTCCCCCTCCTCCGTACCGTGGACGACCACGGCCACCGTGTGGCGCGCGCTGCTCGCCCTGGCCGTGGTGTTCGTGATGCTCGGGACGACCGGCTGGACGGCCGTCAGAAGCCACAAGGCGGCCGGGGACGCCCGTACGGTCTCGCTCAGCGCCTGGCTGCACGGCTCCATAGCCGGCAGACCGCTGCCGGCCCCGGGGACGGCCCCCGACGCCGTGGCCCGCTTCTTCGCCTCCCTCACCGGCGCCCAGCAGGCCCGGCTCGCCGACGACCACCCCTTCGTCGTCGGCAACCTCAACGGCGCCCCGGCCGTCCTGCGCTACCGCGCCAACCGCGTCGCCCTCGACCGGGCGCGCGCCGTCGAGAAGCGCCGCAGCCACGCGAGCGGCCTCAGCCCGGTGGGCCGCCAGGAGGCCGTGCGCCGCATGCACCGCTTCGAGTCGCTGCGCGAGGGCGGGCGGCAGATCCTCGCCTTCGACCCCACCGGCGCCGGCCGGGTCGCGGAGGTCATCGGCGACCTCGACCGGGCCGAGCGGGTCTCCGTCGTCGTCCCCGGCGTCGACACCAACCTGCTGACGTTCGAGAAGTCCCAGCGGGCCTACAGCGCCCCCGTGGGCATGGCCCGCTCCCTCTACGCCGCCGAGCGCAAGACGGACCCCCGCATCCGTACGGCCGTCATCGCCTGGGCCGACTACACCTCGCCCGCCGGGGTGGGCATGGACGCCGCCACCGGCAAGCTCGCCACCGAGGGCGCCCTGCGGCTGCGCGCCGCCGTGCGGGCGCTGCCCGGCGCCTCGCGGGTCTCCCTCTTCTGCCACAGCTACGGCTCGGTGGTGTGCGGCATCGCCGCGCGCGAGATGCCGTCCCGGGTCACCGACGTGGCGGTGGCCGGCAGCCCCGGGATGCGCGCCGAGCACGTCTCCGAGCTGCGGACCAGCGCCCGGATATGGGCCATGCGCGACCCGGACGACTGGATCCAGGGCGTCCCCCACCTGGAGGTCGGCGGCCTCGGCCACGGCGCCGACCCCGTCTCGCAGGGCTTCGGGGCGCGGGTGCTGTCCGCCCGCGGCGCGGAGGGCCACGCCGGCTACTTCGAGCCCGGCACGACGAGCCTCGCCAACTTCGCCGGCATCGGCGTCGGCGCCCCCGCGACGGTCGCCTGCGCGGACGCGGACGCCTCCTGCACCGAAGGCGCATAGCGGTACGAGCCGGGCCGGACCGCACGCCGGGCGGGAGCGCAGGGACGGACGACGCGCGTAGCTCCCCGCTCCCCGCAGGGGGGACGCGCGAGCGGGCGACGCATACGATGACGGCATGGGTGATGTGCTGACGGGTTTCCACACCGTCTGGGAGTTCGACACCGACTCCGTGCTCATCCGCTTCGAACGGGGGATCCGCACACCGAAGCTGCTCCAGGCGCTCGGTGAACGACGCATCCCCTACGAGGCGCTCGCGGCCGTCGAGCAGGCCCCGGGGAAGCGCGGGACGGTGGTACTGCGTGCGGTGCCGAGACCGGGCGCCGATCCGTTGATGGACGTCGCCGACGGCCAGCTCAAGGAGGGCAGCGACCCCTACCGGCTGGTGCTGCCCGCCGAGCGCGACGCCCTCGCCGAGTACTACGCCGACGAGATACGGGCCGCGCTGGGCCCGGACGCGGCCGTGCCCGCCCAGCGCCCCCTGGTCGCCGCCCCCACTCCCCCGGCATCCTTCAAGGCCTACGACGGCAAGGCCTCCTTCGACGGCGCCTCCGTCGCCTTCCGGTGGTTCTGGACCGGCGCGTCCTCCGCCAAGTGGAAGGCCGGCGACCAGCGGTTCGCCGTCGAGGAGCTCTCGGGCGTCCAGTGGCGCTCCCCCGAGATCGCCGGCGGCTACCTGCGGCTCGTGCCGCGCGGCGCCGAGGGCGGGCCGCCGGGCCAGGCCGACCAGGATCCGGCGGCCGTCGTCTTCGGCATGGGCTACGGGCTCCTCCACGAGTCGCTGCCGTTCGCCGCGGCCGTCCTGCAGGCCGTCCGGGCCGCCTCCCCGGCCTCGCCCGGAGCGCGCGTCCCGGGCGCCCGGCCCGACCCGGGCGGCATCGCCGACCGCATCCGCCACTTGGGCGCGCTGCACGACGCGGGGCTGCTCACGGACGACGAGTTCAGCGCGAAGAAGGCCCAGTTGCTCGCCGAATTGTGACCCTCCGTGACGGCGTGCGCCTGCTACCGGTGCTACCCCGGTATGACCCGCAAGCCCCCACCCTGGGGTGACGCTCCTGCCTGGGCCGCGGCCTAGGCTGAAGGGGTCATGATCCAGTCACCCCCTGCCCCCCTCGCGCGGGCGCGCGCCTTCGTGATCGACGTCTGCACCCCCGCCGGGCCGCCCGTGCCGCTGTGCGGCCGGTCGCGCCGGCGCTGGGTGCGGAAGCTGCCCTACGTGGTCGCCTGGCTGTTCACCGCCCTGCTGCTGCCGCTGACGGGTCACAACCTGGCGGAGGAGTACGGCCTGGGCTTCGGCCTCGCGCTGTCCCTCGGCATCGCCCAGACCGTGCCCCTGCTCGTCGCCGTCCGCAGGCCCCTGCTCGCCTGGGCCATCGCCTTCGCGGCGGACGTCGCGGCGGCGGTGGCCGCGCTGGCCGAGCCCGTGCAGGGCGACTGGCCGTGGCCGTGGCCGCCGATGACCGTCATCAGCATGCTGCTGCTGATGCTCGCGGTCGGCATGCGGGAGCGGCGCCCGATGCTCCTCGCCGTCTGGCTGGCCACGGGCGTCTCGGGCGCGGTCCTGCGGGGCCTGGTCCCGGAGCGCAGCTCCTCCAACGTCTGGATCACCGCGTTCGCGGTCGGCGGCATCCTGATGCTGCTCGCCGGGGCCCTGCGCGAGCGCGGCGACGCGCGGCGGGCCCTGGCGGAGCAGGAGACCATCAGCGAGGCCGAACGGGCCCGGCGCACCCTGCTGGAGGAGCGCACCCGCATCGCCCGCGAGCTGCACGACGTCGTCGCCCACCACATGTCGGTGATCACCGTGCAGGCGGACAGCGCCCCGTACCGCATCGAGGGCCTGCCCGAGCAGGCGCGCGAGGAGTTCGGCACGATCGCCGCCACGGCGCGGGAGTCGCTGACCGAGATGCGCCGGCTGCTGGGGGTGCTGCGCAGCGAGGACGCCTCCGGCGAAGGCGGGGCCGAGCGGGCGCCGCAGCCGGGCGTCGCACGGATCCCGCAGCTGGTCGAGGCGACCGTGCGGTCCGGGCTGCCGGTGGAGCTGGCCATGCCGGACCCCCTGCCGGACGCCGTGCCGCAGACCGTGGACCTCTCCGCGTACCGCATCGTCCAGGAGGCCCTGGCCAACGTCGTCCGGCACGCGCCGGGGGCGGACACGCGGGTGTCGGTGTCCGTCGGCGAGGCCGGCACGGATCTGCTGGTGCTGGTCGTCAACACCGCCGCGGCGGACCGGGACGCGCCGCCGGTGGAGACCGGCGGCACGGGCCACGGGCTGGTCGGCATGCGGGAGCGGGTGCGGCTGGTCGGCGGCACGCTCGACACCGGCCCGCTGGACGGCGGCGGCTTCCGCGTCGCCGCCCGGCTCCCGCTCACGGCGGAACCGGGCACGGAATTCGCCACGGAAGCGCTCACGGACCCCACAGGAAAAGAAGAGGACTCCCGCACCGCATGACCATCAAGGTGATCATCGTCGACGACCAGGCCATGGTGCGGGCGGGCTTCGCCGCGCTGCTGGCCGCGCAGCCCGACATCGACGTCGTCGGCGACGCCGCGGACGGGCGGCGGGGCGTGGAGCTGGGCCGCAGCGCCCACCCGGACGTCGTGCTGATGGACGTCCGGATGCCCGAGATGGACGGGCTGGAGGCCGCACGGCAGCTCCTCGACCCCCCGCCCGGCGTGCACCACCGCCCGAAGGTGCTGATGCTGACGACGTTCGACGTGGACGACTACGTCTACGAGGCGCTGCGCGCGGGCGCCTCCGGCTTCCTGCTGAAGGACGCCCCGCCCGCGGACCTGATCTCGGCCGTCCGGGTCGTGGCCGCCGGAGAGGCCCTGCTGGCCCCGTCCGTGACGCGCCGTCTGATCGCCGACTTCGCCAAGCAGCGCCCCGCCCGCCGCAAGGGCCCGTCCCTGCGGCTGAAGGGGCTCACGCCGCGCGAGACCGAAGTCCTCGAACTCATCGCGCGAGGACTGTCCAACCAGGAGATCGCGGCGTCCCTGGTGCTCGCCGAGCAGACCGTCAAGACGCACATCGGCCGGGTCCTGGCCAAGCTGGACCTGCGCGACCGCGCCCAGGCGGTGATCTTCGCCTACGAGTCGGGGCTGGTGGCCCCGGGCGGGCAGTGACGGGCCGTCACCCGCACCGCACCGCCCGCGGCCGGGCCTACTCCCGGCCGGCGGAGGTGAACGCCATGTCGGCGTACCGGGTACCCGCGACCTTGCCCGCGATCGGCTCCAGGGCCGCGAGCTCGTCCGCCGTCAGGGTGATGCGGGTCGCGCCCGCGTTCTCCTCCAGGCGGGAGCGGCGGCGCGTGCCCGGGATCGGAACGACCGTCAGGCCGTGCACCTGCGCCTGCTGCTGGACCCAGGCCAGGGCCACCCGGCCCGGGGAGGTGCCGCGCTGTTCCGCGATCCGCCGGACGGGCTCCAGCAGCGCCGCGTTCGCCTCCGCGTTGCCGCCGGTGAAGCGCGGCATGGTGCGGCGGAAGTCGTCGCCCGACAGCTCGCTCTCGGCCCGCACGAACGAGCCGGTCAGGAAGCCCCGCCCGAGGGGGGAGTAGGGCACGAGCGCCACGCCCAGCTCCCGCGCCGCCGGCACCACGTGCGCCTCGATGTCGCGGCTGAAGAGCGACCACTCCGACTGCACGGCGGCGATCGGGTGCACGGCCTGGGCGGCGCGCAGTTCGCCGGCGGTGACCTCGCTGAGGCCCAGGTGCTTGACCTTGCCCTCGGCGACCAGCTCGGCCATGGCGCCGACCGTCTCCTCGATGGGGACGTTCACGTCGCGCCGGTGCATGTAGTAGAGGTCGATCTCGTCGACGCCGAGCCGCCGCAGGCTGGCCTCGGCGGCCTGCCGTATGTAGGGGCGGTCGTTGCGGATCGTCCGGACCTGCGGGTCCTCGGGGTCCACCCCGAGGGCGAACTTGGTGGCCAGGACGACGTCCTCGCGGTGGGCCCGGACGAACGGCGCGATGAACTTCTCGTTCTCGCCGAGGCCGTAGACGTCGGCGGTGTCGAAGAGCGTGACGCCCAGTTCGAGCGCCCGCTCCAGGGTCGCCCGGGCCTCGCCCTCGTCGGTCGTCGGGCCGTAGGCGAAGCTCATGCCCATGCAGCCGAGGCCCTGGACGCCCACTTCGGGGCCGCCGGTGCCGAGGGCCGCGGTCGGGATCTTGTCGTTGCTGTCGGTCATCGGTGCGTCAGGCCCCTTCGGTGGCCTCGGCCCGTCGCCGGGCGTCAGCGTATATGTCGATCTTGTAGTCCAGTACCTCGAGGGTGCTGCGCAGCTCCGCGATGCGGGTGCGGACGTCCTCGCGGTGCGCGGTCAGCAGCCGTTCGCGCTCGGCCAGCGTGTGGTCGCCCTCGCGGACGAGCCGTGCGTAGCGGACCATGTCGGCCACCGGCATGCCGGTCAGGCGGAGCCGCCCCACCAGGTCCAGCCAGTCCAGGTCCCGGTTCGTGTAGCGGCGCTGGCCGGTGTGCGAGCGGTCCACGTGCGGCATCAGCCCGATCCGCTCGTACCAGCGCAGCGTGTGGACCGACAGCCCCGTGCAGTCCGCCACTTCGCTGATCGTGTAGCGGTCGCGCCCCGCCGGGCGGCTGTGGCGCTGCCGTTCCAGCACGGTGCACACGGCGGCCGGCGGTGCGGTGTCCACGACGGTCGGTGCGGTGTCCAAGACGGTCATCGAGCTTCCCCCTGTTTCGCGGGCGTTCGCAGTCGTTGCCCTTGCGATGGCCACAACGCTAGAGAGTTCGAGTGCACTCCAGGCAAGCGAAGACTTGGGGGAATCTTGGCCGGAGCGGCCGGGCGGCGGGGCCGGGATAGGCTCGGAGCCATGCAGAGCCTGCGGATGATCGAGAACTGGCCGGTGGACACCGCTGCGGCGGCGGTCGTACGGGCCGACGGCACGACGGTGGGCGCACACGGCCCGGTGGAGCACCGCTTCCCGCTGGCCTCCGTCACCAAACCGCTCGCCGCCTACGCCGCGCTCGTCGCCGTCGAGGAGGGCGCGGTCGAGCTGGACGAGCCGGCCGGTCCCGCGGGCTCGACGGTCCGCCACCTCCTCGCCCACACCTCCGGGCTGGCCTTCGACGAGCACCGGGCCATGGCGGAGCCGGGCACGCGGCGGCTCTACTCCAACGCCGGCTTCGAGGTGCTCGGCGACCACATCGCCAAGGCCACGGACATCCCCTTCGCGGACTACCTGCGGGAGGCGGTGCTGGAGCCGCTCGGGATGACGGCGACGGACCTCCCGGGCTCGCCCGCCAAGGACGGCGTCTCCACCGTCGCCGACCTGGTGCGCTTCGCCGCGGAGCTGCAGGCGCCGCGGCTGCTCTCGCCGGAGACCGTGGCCGGGGCGACGTCGGTGGCCTTCCCCGGCCTCACCGGGATCCTGCCCGGCTTCGGGCACCAGCGGCCGAACGACTGGGGCCTCGGCTTCGAGATCCGCGACGGCAAGTCCCCGCACTGGACGGGCGCGTCGTCCTCGCCCCGCACGTTCGGTCACTTCGGGCAGTCGGGGACGTTCCTGTGGGTGGACCCCGCCGCGGGCGCGGCGTGCGTCGCGCTGACGGACCGCGCGTTCGGGCCGTGGGCGATCGAGGTCTGGCCGGCCCTGACGGACGCGGTCCTGACCGAGCTGCGCTCGTAGGACGTACGTCACGACCCTCTGAGTGACGGGCGGGCGGGTGGGCGCAGGCCCGGCGCGAAGCGCCGGGTCACCCGAAGTGAGGCTCGGCGTGCATCTCCCACGCCAGCAGCTCCGCGTCGGCGCCGAGCGGCTCGACCTCGACGGCGGAGGCGTCCAGCAGTCGCGCAGCGTCCCCCGGGCGCAGGACATCGCCGTCCACCCGGACATCACCGCGTACGACATGCACGTACACCCACGGTGCCCCCGGCAGGGACCCTCGCTCGCCGGCCCGGAGCCGCCGCACATGAAGCACCGCCTCCGCCCCCGGCAGCACGTACGACGCGTCGTCGGCGACGCCCCGCACCACCTCGTACGAGGGCTCGCCGCCGTATTCCGACGGGGTCAGCCACATCTGCACGAAGCGCAGGGGCTCCCCGCCCTCGTTCCGCTCCGAGTGGTGGACGCCGGCACCGGCGCTGAGCCGCTGCACGTCCCCGGGGCGTACGGTTTCGACGTGCCCCGTGGAGTCCTCGTGGGTGAGCTCCCCCTCGACCACCCACGTGACGATCTCGACGTCGCGGTGCGGGTGCTCCGGGAAACCGGCGCCGGGGGCGAGCCGCTCCTCGTTGCAGGCGGCGAGCGGTCCGAACCGCACGTTGTCGGGGTCGTAGAAGCCGGAGAAGGAGAAGGCGTGCCGGGTGTCGATCCCGGCGTCCGGGTCGCCGCCGCCGAAGCGTTCACCGGCGCGCTGGACGGACCGCTGTACGTGCGTCATCGGGCTACGGTAGCCCGGCGACCCCGCACCGGACCCGAATAAGGCAGGCTTGTCCCCGTGCCTGAACCCGCCGCTAACACCCCGCATCCGCACAGCGCCACCCTCCGCCGCCTGGAGAAGTCATCCGGCACGCTGGCCGCCGCCGCCATCGCCCGCATGGATGCCCAGCTGCCGTGGTACCGGGCGATGCCCCCGGAGAACCGGTCGTGGATCGGCCTGGTCGCCCAGGCCGGCATCGCGGCCTTCACGGAGTGGTTCCGGCATCCGGAGACCCCGCAGGCCATCAGCACGGACGTGTTCGGCACGGCCCCGCGCGAGCTGACGCGGGCGATCACTTTGCGCCAGACGGTGGAGATGGTCCGGACGACCATCGAGGTCATGGAGTCGGCGATCGACGACGTGGCGGCCCCCGGCGACGAGGGCGTGCTGCGGGAGGCGCTGCTCGTCTACGCCCGCGAGATCGCCTTCGCCACCGCGCAGGTCTACGCGCAGGCCGCCGAGGCGCGGGGCGCGTGGGACGCCCGCCTGGAGTCGCTGGTGGTCAACGCGGTGCTGTCGGGCGAGGCGGACGAGGGCGCCCTGTCGCGGGCCGCGGCCCTCGGCTGGAGCGCCCCGGCGCACGTCTGCGTGGTGCTCGGCACCGCCCCGAACGGGGACAGCGAGCTGACGGTCGAGGCGATCCGGCGCGCGGCGCGCCATGCCAAGGTGCAGGTGCTGACGGGGGTGCTCGGCGACCGCCTGGTGGTGATCGCGGGCGGCTCCGACAATCCGCTGCAGACGGCCAAGGCCCTGATCGGGCCGTTCGCGGCGGGCCCGGTGGTGGCCGGCCCGGTGGTGCCGGACCTGCTGTCGGCGACGCGCTCGGCGCAGGCCGCGGCGGCCGGCCTGAAGGCGTGCGCGGCCTGGCCGGACGCCCCCAGACCGGTGCCGGCGGACGATCTGCTGCCGGAGCGGGCGATGGCCGGGGACACCACGGCCCGCGATCAGCTGGTGGAGGAGATCTACAGACCGCTCCAGGAAGCGGGCTCGGCTCTGCTGGAGACGCTGAGCGTCTACCTGGAGCAGGCGAGTAGCTTGGAAGGTGCGGCACGGATGCTGTTCGTCCATCCCAACACCGTGAGATACCGCCTCCGACGTGTGACGGACGTCACCGGGTGGTCACCCTCCGATGTCCGCTCCGCGTTCACGCTGCGGATCGCGCTCATCCTGGGGCGTCTGGCCGACACGGAGACGGCCCTCTAGCCTTTTGTCGAACGTCAACAATTCCCCTGACGGTTCTTGGTCCCCATCCCCACGGGTGGCCGGAGCCGTCCACGAGAGAGAGTGTGAGGGTGCTCGTACTCGTCGCTCCCGGCCAGGGCGCTCAGACGCCCGGCTTCCTGACCCCCTGGCTCGACCTCCCCGGTGTCGAAGACCGGCTCCGTGAGTGGTCCGCCGCCATCGACCTGGACCTGGTCCACTACGGCACGAAGGCCGACGCGGACGAGATCCGCGACACCGCCGTCGCCCAGCCGCTGCTGGTCGCGTCGGCGCTGGTCTCGGCCCGGCAGCTGTTCCCGGCGGCGGAGGACTTCGCCCGCCTGGTGGGTGCGGCCGCGGGCCACAGCGTGGGCGAGCTCGCCGCCGCGGCGCTGACCGGCGTGCTGCCGGAGCGCTCCGCCATGGAGCTGGTCCGCAAGCGCGGCCTGGCCATGGCCGAGGCCGCGGCGGTCACCGAGACCGGCATGTCCGCGCTGCTCGGCGGCGACCCCGAGGTCGTCCTGCCGCACCTGGAGAAGCTCGGCCTGACCCCCGCCAACGTCAACGGCGCGGGCCAGATCGTGGCCGCCGGCACCGCCGCGCAGCTGGCCGCGCTCGCGGAGGACAAGCCCGAGGGCACCCGCAAGGTCGTCGCGCTGAAGGTGGCGGGCGCGTTCCACACGCACCACATGGCCCCGGCCGTGTCGGCCCTGGAGGCCGCCGTGCAGGAGCTCTCCCCCGCCGAGCCGCACACCCGCTACGTCTCGAACAAGGACGGCGGCGTCGTCGCCTCGGGCGCGGAGATCGTGCGGCGGCTGGTCGGCCAGGTGGCCAACCCGGTCCGCTGGGACCTGTGCATGGAGACCTTCAAGGAGCTCGGCGTCACGGCCCTGGTCGAGGTGGCCCCCGGGGGTACCCTGACCGGTCTGGCCAAGCGTGCCCTGCCCGGCGTGAAGACCCTGGCCCTGAAGTCGCCGGCCGACCTCGACGCAGCCCGTGAGCTGATCGCCGAGCACGCCGCACCCGCCGGGTCCCCGGCCGAATAAGGAGTCTCGGAGCATGACCTCGAAGATCAAGCCGAGCAAGGGCGCGCCGTACGCGCGCATTCTCGGCGTGGGCGGCTACCGCCCCACCCGGGTGGTGCCGAACGAGGAGATCCTGAAGTACATCGACTCCTCGGACGAGTGGATCCGCTCCCGCTCCGGCATCGCGACCCGCCACTGGGCCGGCCCGGAGGAGACGGTGTCCGCGATGTCGGTCGAGGCGGCCGGCAAGGCCATCGCCGACGCGGGCATCACCCCGGAGCAGGTCGGCGCCGTGGTCGTCTCGACGGTCTCGCACTTCCACCAGACCCCGGCCATCGCGACCGAGATCGCGCACAGGATCGGCGCGGACAAGCCTGCCGCCTTCGACATCTCCGCGGGCTGCGCGGGCTTCGGCTACGGGCTGACGCTGGCCAAGGGCCTGGTCGTCGAGGGCTCGGCGGAGTACGTCGTCGTCATCGGCGTCGAGCGGCTGTCGGACCTGACCGACCTGGAGGACCGCGCGACGGCCTTCCTCTTCGGCGACGGCGCGGGCGCCGTGGTCGTCGGCCCCTCCGACGAGCCGGCCATCGGCCCCACCGTCTGGGGCTCCGAGGGCGACAAGTCGCACACCATCAAGCAGACCCTGGGGTGGGACGCCTACCGCACCACCCCGGTGCCCGGCGGTGACGGCCCCGAGGCCCGCAAGGCCCTCGACGAGCTCCGTTTCCCGGCCATCACGCAGGAGGGCCAGGCGGTCTTCCGCTGGGCCGTCTTCGAGATGGCCAAGGTCGCCCAGCAGGCGCTGGACGACGCCGGGGTCAGTGCGGAGGACCTGGACGTCTTCATCCCGCACCAGGCCAACATGCGGATCATCGACTCGATGGTCAAGACCCTCAAGCTGCCGGAGAGCGTCACGGTCGCCCGTGACGTGGAGACCACGGGCAACACGTCCGCGGCCTCCATTCCGCTGGCCATGGAGCGGCTCCTGGCCACCGGCGCGGCGAAGAGCGGGGACACCGCGCTCGTCATCGGTTTCGGGGCGGGTCTCGTCTACGCCGCCACGGTCGTTACCCTCCCCTAGGCGAGATCCGCGCAGCCCGGCCCCGCCTCGCTGCGCAGAGCTCACCGCACCAGCAGTTCCTTACCACGCAGTTCCACCGCACAGATAGAAGGAGCGCCGCACATGGCCGCCACCCAGGAAGAGATCCTCAAGGGCCTCGCCGAGATCGTCAACGAGATCGCCGGCATCCCGGTCGAGGACGTCCAGCTGGACAAGTCCTTCACCGACGACCTGGACGTCGACTCGCTGTCCATGGTCGAGGTCGTCGTCGCCGCCGAGGAGCGCTTCGACGTGAAGATCCCCGACGAGGACGTCAAGAACCTCAAGACCGTCGGCGACGCCGCGGACTACATCCTGAAGCACCAGGACTGACCCGAGCGTTCGTCGCCACCCCAGCGGTGGCGGTTTCACCAGCACCTCTACACGTGGAGACAGAATTCCTGTGAGCTCGACCAATCGCACCGTGGTCGTCACCGGTATCGGCGCAACCACACCGCTGGGTGGCGACAGCGCGACGACCTGGGAGGCTCTGCTCGCCGGCCGGTCCGGCGTCAAGCCCCTCGAGGGTGAGCGCTTCGCGGACCTCCCGGTCCGCATCGCCGCTTCCGCGGCGGTGGACCCCGGTGATGTCCTGCCCCGCCCGCTCGCCCGCAAGCTGGACCGCTCGGCGCAGTTCGCGCTGATCGCGGCCCGTGAGGCCTGGGCCGACGCGGGCTACACCGCCATGGCCGGCGAGGACTCGTCCATCGCCCCCGAGCGCCTCGGCACCGTCATCGCCTCCGGCATCGGCGGCGTGACCACCCTGCTCGACCAGTACGACGTGCTCAAGGAGAAGGGCGTCCGCCGCGTCTCCCCGCACACCGTGCCCATGCTCATGCCGAACAGCCCCTCGGCCAACGTCGGCCTGGAGGTGAACGCCCAGGCGGGCGTGCACACCCCGGTCAGCGCCTGCGCCTCCGGCGCCGAGGCCATCGGCTACGCCGTCGAGATGATCCGCAGCGGCCGCGCCGACGTGGTCGTCGCCGGCGGCACCGAGGCGGCGATCCACCCGCTGCCCATCACGGCCTTCGCCAACATGATGGCGATGTCCAAGAACAACGAGGAGCCCGAGAAGGCCTCCCGCCCGTACGACAAGGCCCGTGACGGCTTCGTCCTCGGCGAGGGCGCCGGCGTCGTGATCCTCGAGTCGGCCGAGCACGCCGCCCGCCGCGGCGCGCGGGTCTACTGCGAGGTGCTGGGCCAGGGCCTGTCCGCGGACAGCCACCACATCGCCCAGCCCGAGCCGACCGGCCGCGGCATCGCCGCCGCGCTGCAGAGCCTGCTCGACAGCACCGACCTCAAGCCGTCCGAGGTCGTGCACCTCAACGCGCACGCCACGTCCACCCCGCAGGGTGACGCGGCCGAGATCAAGGCGCTGCGCAAGGTCCTCGGCGACGACCTCGACCACGTCGCGGTCTCCGCGACCAAGTCGATGACCGGCCACCTGCTGGGCGGCGCGGGCGGCATCGAGACGGTCATGACCGTCCTCGCCCTGCACCACCGCACGGCCCCGCCGACCATCAACGTCGACGACCTGGACGAGGACATCGACGCGGACATCGTCCGCAACGAGCCGCGCGCCCTCCCCGCCGAGGGCCCGATCGCCGCGATCAACAACTCGTTCGGCTTCGGCGGCCACAACGTGGTCCTGGCCCTCCGCTCGGTCTGACCGCACCCCGCCCGGCACGACGGCCCGCCCCGGAACCCCCGGGGCGGGCCGCTGTCGTTCTGCCGGTCGGCGGCGCTTCAGACCACCTGGTGCAGCCAGCGCACCGGTGCGCCCTCTCCCGCGTACCGGAAGGGCTCCAGTTCGTCGTCCCAGGGCTTGCCGAGGAGCTTGGCGACCTCGGCCTCCAGCTCCGTCTCGCCGCGGGCGGCGCGGGCGAGGGCCGCGCGCAGCCGGTCCTCGGGGACGAGGATGTCGCCGTGGATGCCGGTGACGGCGTGGAAGATGCCGAGGTCGGGGGTGGAGCTGTAGCGCTCGCCCTCCGCCGTGGCGCACGGCTCGGCGGTCACCTCGAAGCGCAGGAGGTGCCAGCCGCGCAGCGCGGAGGCGAGCTTGGAGGCGGTGCCGACCTGACCCTGCCAGGAGAATTCGGCACGCCAGGTGCCGGGCGAGGCGGGTTGCCGGATCCAGTCGAGGGTGACCCGCACACCGAGCACGCCCGCGACCGCCCATTCGACGTGCGGGCACAGCGCGCGCGGCGCGGAGTGCACATACAGAACTCCACGTGTCGTCACCGGGACCTCCAGTGCGGTTCGAGGTTCGCCTTCCCCAGCGGCCTCGCACCCGTACCGGTCCCGCCTGGGACAGCGTGAGACATTCTGCCCCAATGGCCACTCCCGCACCAGCTCGCGAGGTTACCAACAGTAAACACCATCGGGAGCATTTCTCCTGAAAGGGACAGGATGTGACGTGTCGTATTTCAGTTGTGCCGGAAGTGCAAAGCCGCCCCGGGGCCCGGCACAACCACCCCGGGGAAAAGCTACCGTGCAAACGGACCCCCGCGGTGACGTACCGTCGGACCCGAACAGATATCACCCGGCCGGAGGGGAAAAAGCGATGCGCCGCAGCACGGTGCGGAAGGTGCGCGGAGCCGCCAGGGCGGCCGTCGCAGCGGTCTCCGCCTTCTCGGCAGCCCTGCTCGTCACGGGCTGTGACAGTGGTGAAGGGGACACGTCCGCGGGAAAGCCGAGCGCCTCTCCCGCCGCCCCCGCGTGGAATACCCGCCCCGGCTCCATCGCCTCGCTGGGCGACTCCATTACGCGCGGATTCGACGCCTGCGCGGTGCTCGCGGACTGCCCGGAGGTCTCCTGGGCCACGGGCACGCAGGTCGACAGCGTCGCCCGGAAACTGCTGACATCACCGCAGACCAGCAGCTGGAATTACGCGCGGACCGGCGCCCGGATGGCCGATCTCCCGGGGCAGATGCAGTCGGCGATCGCCCACAGGCCGCAGCTGGTGACCGTCCTCCTGGGCGCCAATGACGCCTGCCGCGACAATGTGGCCGACATGACGCCGGCGGCCTCGTTCCGCGCGGACTTCGAGGCCTCGGTGAAGAAGCTGCGCACCTCCCTGCCGAAGTCGCAGCTCTACGTGGCCAGCGTGCCCGACCTGCAGCGCCTGTGGACGCAGGGCCGTGCGAACGGCTACGCCAAGACGGTCTGGAAGCTGGGCATCTGCCCGTCGATGCTCAAGGACTCCGAGTCCGCCGACCCGGCGGCGGAGCAGCGCCGCGCCCAGGTCGTCAAGCGGGTCGCCGAGTACAACGCGGTCCTGAAGGACGTCTGCGGCCGGGACGCGCTGTGCCGCTACGACGCCGCGGTCCACGGCTACGACTTCACGAGCGAGGCGCTCAGCAAGTGGGACTGGTTCCACCCGAGCAGGAAGGGCCAGGGGGAGCTGGCGGCGCTGGCCTACCGGACCATCACCGCGGAGAAGCACCCGGCCTGAGGCCCGGCCCGGGGCCGGAGCGTGGCTCGGGGCGGGACCTGTCAGGTGGCCCCGCCCCGGTCAGACGCGGTCGTGCGGCCTGCGCGCGGCGCGGGCGTACGTACCCTCGCTCGGACATCCGGCACCGCGTGCACGCGCACTGCACGCCCCCGGCTTTGGCCAAAGCCGCGTCCGGGCGGGCGTTCGCGCCTGCTCATCAGCACGGTATCCGATGAACAGACCTTACTCATAAGCAAGTTCACCCCTGCGTGGGTCAACTTCCGTCCCCGCCGCGCATCTGCGGCCACGCGGACGTCGGACAAGCTTTACCTATCGTCATCCCGGAGGCGTTCCGCAGGCCGCCCGCGGCCCGTGCCCGACCGGTACCGTCTGGCCATGACGGAAATCGACCCGCAGCGCACCGCCCTCGTCCTCGTCGACCTGATGGAGCGCATCGTCGCGCTCCCCCTCGCCCCGCGCAGCGGGGACGAAGTGGTCCGCACGGCGGAGGAGTTGGCGCGGTCGTTCCGGAAGTCCGGGGGCACGGTGGTCGTGGTGCGCACCGAGCGGCCGGGGGTGGCGGAGCAGCCGCCGGGGAGCGGGCTGCTCGCGGGGTTCGCCGAGGAGGGCGACGTCGAGGTGGTGAAGCGGGCGGTCGGCGCCTTCCACGGCACGGACCTGGACGCGCGGCTGCGCGAGCGCGGCGTGCGGACGCTCGTCCTCGGCGGGATCGCCACCAACCTGGGCGTGGAGTCGACGGCCCGTGCGGCCGCCGACCACGGCTACGGGCTGGTGTTCGCGGAGGACGCGATGAGCGCGCTGACGGCGGAGGAGCACCGGGCGTCGGTGACGCTGGACATGCCGCGCCTGGGCACGGTGACCACGGCCGCGGACTTGCGGTTCCCTGCGTAGGGGGCGGCCGGACCGGCTCTCCTTCTGCAGTTTCCCGCGCCCCCTACCGGGCGCGCCCCGGCGGACTCCGGCAGGTCCCCTCAGGCGCCCGGTTCCAGCATGCGGCGCAGCAGGTCCCGCAGGACCCCGCGCTCCTCGGCCGAGAGGGCGGCGAGCGGCTCGCGGGCGAAGTCCAGCGACTCGCTCAGGCGGCCGGCGGTGTCGAGGCCGGCCGGGGTGGCCGCCGCGAGCTTGACGCGGCGGTCGTCGGGGTCGGGGCGCCGCTCCACCAGGCCGCGGGCCTCCAGGCGGTCGACGATGCCGGTGACGTTGGACGGCTCGCACTTGAGGAGCTGGGCGATGCGGCGCATGGGCAGGGGCTCGCGCGCGAGCAGGGCGAGGACCTTGGCCTGGGCGCCGGTGAGCGCGTGCTTGGCCGCCGCCTCCTCGTACTCCTCGTGGTAGCGGGCCACGACGGTCGCGATGAGGTCGACGACCTCACGGGTCAGGGCATCGGTTCGGGGGGCCATGACTCCAGGTTACCGCGTTGCTTGACAACATGAAATATCGAGGCGCATGGTTGTTTCAGTTGCTTAAGCTTTTGCCCGTCCATCAGGAGGTCGCGTCCCATGTCCGCCACGCCCACCACCAGCCGTGAATGGCACCTCGTCGCCCGCCCGCACGGCTGGCCGACGCCCGAGGAGTTCGCGCTGCGGGAGACGGCCGTGCCCGAGCCCGGCGAGGGGCAGATCCTGGTGCGCAACATCCACATGTCGGTGGACCCGTACATGCGCGGCCGGATGAACGACACCCGCTCCTACATCGCGCCCTTCGAGCTCGACCGGCCCATGGAAGGCGGCGCGGTCGGCGAGGTCGTCGCCTCGCGCAGCGACGCCTTCCGGCCCGGCGACCACGTCCTGCACAGCCTCGGCTGGCGGGAGTACGCCCTGGTCGAGGCCGTGCACGCGGTCAAGGTCGACCCGGAGGTCGCGCCGCTGTCCACCTACCTCGGCGTGCTCGGCATGCCGGGCCTGACCGCCTACGCGGGCCTGCTGGAGGTCGCCTCCTTCAAGGAGGGCGACTCCGTCTTCGTCTCCGGCGCCGCGGGCGCGGTCGGCCTCCAGGTCGGCCAGATCGCCCGGCTCAAGGGCGCCTCGCGCGTCGTCGGCAGCGCGGGCACGGACGAGAAGGTCAAGGCCCTCGTCGAGGAGTACGGCTTCGACGCCGCCTTCAACTACAAGAACGGCCCGGTCGCCGAGCAGCTCAAGCAGGTCGCCCCCGAGGGCGTCGACGTCTACTTCGACAACGTGGGCGGCGAGCACCTGGAGGCCGCGATCGGCGCGATGAAGCTGCACGGCCGCGCCACCCTGTGCGGCGCCATCGCGGGCTACAACGACACCGTGCCCCAGCCCGGCCCGCGCAACATGATCGCGATCATCGGCAAGCGGCTGCGCCTGCAGGGCCTGATCGTCGGGGACCACAAGGCGCTGCAGCCGCAGTTCGTGCAGGAGGTCGGCGGCTGGGTGCGCTCCGGCGAGCTCAAGTACCGCGAGACGGTCGTCCACGGCGTCGAGAACGCCCTGGACGCCTTCCTGGGCATGCTGCGGGGCGAGAACACCGGCAAGATGATCGTCACCTTCTAAAGGCCCTCCCGGGCCCCTCCCGGGCCCTTCCGGCCCGTCCTGCGCGCTCCGCCCGTCCGGCCCACCGGCCGGCCGGGGCGCGCCGGATACCCTTCCCGCCATGCGAGATCTCATGGCGGGACTGACGTACCTGGGCAAGGGCCAGCGCTGGGTGGCGCGCAACCGGCGGCAGTGGGGGTTCGGGCTGCTGCCCGGGCTCATCACCCTCGCCGGCTACGCGGCGGCGGTCGTCTGCCTTGCCCTGTACGCGGGCGACGCCGTCGGCTGGGCCACGCCCTTCGCCGACGGCTGGGCCTCCCCCTGGGCCGGCCTGTTCCGGGGCGCGCTGACCGTCCTGCTCTTCGGCGGCGGCCTGCTGCTGGCCCTGATCTCCTTCACCGCCGTGACCCTGCTGGTGGGCCAGCCCTTCTACGAGGAGCTGTCCGAGCGGGTCGACCGCTCCGTGGGCGGTGACGCCCCCGAGTCCGGGCTCCCGCTCTGGCGCGAGCTGTGGATCGCGGCCCGCGAGAGCCTCGCGGTGCTCGTGCGCGTCGCCGTCTGGGGCGTGCTGCTCTTCGCGCTCGGTTTCGTGCCCGTCGTCGGGCAGACCGTGATCCCGGCCCTCGGCTTCTGCGTCTCCGGCTTCTTCCTCGCCGAGGAGCTCACCGCCGTCGCCCTGCAGCGCCGCGGCGTGCCGCTGCGCGAGCGGCTGCGGCTGCTGCGCTCGCGCAAGCTGCTCGCGCTGGGCTTCGGGGTGCCGCTGACACTGCTGTTCCTGGTGCCGTTCGTGGCGGTGTTCGTGATGCCGGGCGCGGTGGCCGGTGCGACGCTGCTCGTCCGGGACCTCATGGGGGAGGAGGCCGCCGCGGAGGACGCCTCCGGCGGCCCCGGTCCCCGGACGGAGGACGAGGGCGCCCCGCTCGGCTGAGAATCGGTCTCTTCTCAAGCGAGCAGCAGCAGGTGCTCACCCGAGGGTCAGCCCGGCCGGCACCACCTCGGCCTCCGTGGCCGAGCCCTCCGCGAGGACGGAGCCGTCCGGCGCCCACACCGCGCTGAGGCCGCAGGCCTCGTACGGGCCCGACGGACCGCAGTGGTTGGCGAGCAGGACGTGGAGACCGCCGGCCTTCGCCAGCGCGGGGAAGATCTCCCTCCGCTCCTGTGCGCCGCCGCCCCGCCCGTACAGCGAACTGGCGAGCAGCACGCTGCACCCGTCGGCGGCGGCGCGGGCCGCGCACTCGGGGAAGTGGGCGTCGTAGCAGATGACGTGCGCGAAGCGGACGCCGTGCAGCGTGAACCGGCCCTCTCCCGTGCCCGCCGCGAAGCCCGCGGCCCGCTCCGTGTCCGTCACGTGCACCTTGTCGTAGCGGGTGAGGAGGGCGCCGTCCGGGCCGTAGACGTAGCTGGTGATCGTCGTGCCGGCGGCGCTCCGCCCCGCGCAGTTGACCACGGCCGCGACGCCCGCCGTGCGGCACGCGTCCCGCACGGGGGCGAGCCGCGGGTCGCCGGGCTCCATGACCAGCCGGTCGCCCCCGCCGGTGATCGCGTCCAGTTCGTAGCCGGTGGCGGCGAGTTCGGCGAAGACGACGAGCGCGGCGCCGCGCTCCCCCGCCTCGGTGACGAACGCGGCCATGCGGGCCGCGTTCGCTTCGATGTCGCACGGCCGGGCGGTGAACTGAGCTGCGGCGATGATCATCCGTCCATCATGGCGTCCGGCCGGCCGCGGCGGCCACCCCTGTGATCGACCGCACCTGCGCGACGATCGCGAGCCGGTTGCGCACGAACCCGGGGTCGGTGACGGTGCCGGTCGCCGGATCCTCGTTGCCCCGGCCGAACTGCAGCACCGGGGTGTGCAGGTGCCCGCCCGGCACGCCCAGGCGCACCGCGTCGCGCAGCAGGGTCGCCCGGTAGGCGATCTCGTTGGAGAGGTAGTCGCCTCCGCCGCCCGCGCGGGCGGTCGAGCCCGGGGTCGGCCCGTCCGGCCGGTCGACGGGCTCGGTGGCGCCCGCCGGGATCTCGGTGACCTCGGTGTTGTCGTGCACGGCGAACGGGCCGGTGGCGGCCGCGGTGATCGCCGCGTACGGGAGGCCGGTGGACGTCCACTGCGGCTGCGGGTGCACGGTCGGGACGCCGGGCGGCACCGGCACGGTCCCCGTGCGGGAGACGTTCGCGTTGTCCGGGTGGCCGCCGCGCCAGGCGCCGTTGGTGCGCTCGACGTCGAAGCGGCCGGGGCGGCCCTGGCTGATCGTGGTGAAGACGTCCACCCGGCGGGGGCCCGGCCGGAAGTGGGGCAGCAGCGTCCGTTCCACCGTGCCGTCGGCGAAGTCCGCCCAGCGGACGGGGAAGACGGCGGCCTCGATGCGTGCCGGGCCGGCCGGGGTGTCGATCGTCGTGCCGTCCAGGGCGAGCGCGGCCGCGCCGGAGGGGTTGGAGCGGCGGGGGTCGTCGTCGAGCTGGAACGGGTCGAAGCCGGTGATGAGGACGCGCCTGACCTGCTCTCCGGCGGGGAGGTCGATGGAGTCCTGGCCGCGCGAGGAGCGCTCCACGCGGCCGGTGAGCTCGGCGCGCTGCGGCCCGGACAGCCGGAAGGCGGGCTTCCATTCCTGTAGGGCGCGGGTCATGCCGAGCCGCGCCCAGTACAGCGGGCGGTCGTCGTCGCGGCTCAGGTCACCGGCGCGCTCCGGGCCCGGCCCGCGGCCCTGCGCCCGGTCCACGGCCCGCCGCCACAGCCGCTGCCCCTCGGCCGTCGCCAGCCGCTGCGCCTGCGGCAGCGTGCGCGTACGGGCCAGGGCGGCGGCGAAGTCCGGGGCCGCGTCCGCGAAACCGCCGCGGCGCAGGATCTCCTGCGGCACGGGGCCGGACAGGCGCTGCTCCTCGGCGGTGAGGGCCTGCCGCCCGGCGGGGGCGGTGGCGGGAGCCGGGGCGGCGGTGGCGGGCGGGGCGGCCGCGGAGGCGGCGAGAAGGGCGGCGCCGAGCGCCGCACCGAGGGGTATTCCGCCAAGTCTCATGGGATTCATGAGCCGGAAGGTATCCACTGCGCCTGGCCGTACGGTAGTGGGATGTCAACTCCCTTCTGGACCAGGGGATTTCAAGCCACAATGAGGCATGAACACCGTGCAGCACATTGCGGCTCCCCTGTTCGATCCGTCCGGTCAAGGTGCGCGGCAGTTCGCCGAGTTGGGCATCGCGCTGCTGCTCTCCTCGCTCATCGGCCTGGAGCGCGAGTTACAGCAGAAGAGCGCCGGGCTGCGCACCCACACCCTCGTCGGGGTGGGCAGCGCGCTGTTCATGGAGGTCTCGATCCACGGCTTCGGCGCCGTGGCCGACCTCGTCGGCGTGCGCCAGGACCCCTCGCGCGTGGCCGCCCAGATCGTCTCCGGCATCGGCTTCATCGGCGGCGGCCTGATCTTCGTGCGCCGCGACGCGGTGCGCGGCCTGACGACGGCGGCCACGATATGGCTGACCTGCGCGCTGGGCATGGCCTGCGGCGGGGGCCTGCCGCTGCTCGGCGTCGCGGCGACCCTGGTGCACTTCCTGGTGGTGCGCGGCTTCCCCGTGATCACCCGGCGCATGGCCCTCATACCCGGCGACCGGGTCGAGCTGCACCTGTCGTACCGCACCCGTAGGGGGTTGCTGGCGCGAATACTGGAGCTGTGCACGAAGCGCGGCTTCCGGGTCACGGACGTGCACATCGAGCCGGAGCAGCCGGCGGACGGCCGCGAGCGGGGCCGGGCCAAGGAGGCGGGGGTGGTGCTGAGCCTGGAGGGCAAGGGCCCGGCGTACCCGCTCGTGGAGGAGCTGACGTACTGGGACGGGATCATCGGGGTCGGGCTGCGGGCGCACCAGGACGGCGGGGACTAGCCCCGGCGCCGGGGTGCCGCGGCCGCCCGCGGGGGACGGCTCGAACCGGGCGACCCGGGTGAGCTGTGCCGACGGGCGGTTGTCAGTGGCGGGTGTCACGCTGGCTTCGCAAAGGACCCGCGAAGGGAGATCACCTCCATGATCACCACCGACTTTGTCCCCGGCTCCCCCTCCTGGCTCGACCTCGGCGCCCCCGACGTCCCGGCCGCGGCCGCCTTCTACGGATCGGTGTTCGGCTGGGAGTTCCAGTCCCACGGCGAGGAGGCGGGTGACTACGGCGTCTTCCGGCTCGGCGGCAAGTCCGTCGCCGGCATCGGCCCGCTCACCGAGGAGGGCGCCCGCTCGGCCTGGATGATCTATTTCGGGACGGCCGACGCGGACGCCACGGCCGGGGCGGTCGAGCGGGCGGGCGGCACGGTGCGGGTGCCGCCGATGGGCCCCGGCGAGGGCGAGGGCCGGATGGCCCAGTTCACCGACCCCCAGGGCGGCCAGTTCGCCGTCTTCCAGCCCGGCACCTACCCCGGCCTGGAGGCGGCCGACACCCCCGGCACCCTGTCCTGGACCGAGCTGTACACCACCGACGCGGCGGCGGCGCAGGAGTTCTACGGCGCGGTCTTCGGCTGGACCGCGGAGGACATGCCGCTCCCGGGCGGCGGAGGGACGTACACCCTGCTCACCCCGGAAGGCGGGGACAAGGACCTGATGCACGGCGGCCTGATGCAGCTCCCCTCCGAGCACCTCGCCCTGAACGGCGGCCGCCCCTACTGGCACCCGGTCTTCACCACCGAGGCCTGCGACGCGACGGTCGCGAAGGTCGTCGAGGGCGGCGGCACGGTACAGATGGGCCCGGAGGACGCGGAGGGCATCGGCCGGCTGGCCATCTGCCTGGACCCGGCAGGAGCCGACTTCGTGGTACTCAAGCCGGAACCCGAGGGCTCGGGCGGCTGAGGGCCCGGACGGCCGAGGAAGGGCTGGCGCGGCCGTACGGGCCCGGGCGTGATCGCCGGATGACGTGGACAGCACCCGTCGTCACCCAGGAGCGGGTGGACGGCGTCACCGGCGGCTGAGTGCGGAGGCGGACCGGGCCGGCCGCCGCCGCGCCGCCTCCGCGTCGGCTCCTGTGTCGGTGGCGGCTCGTGTGTCAGTGCCGGACCAGCCGGTCCGCCGACCGCGTCGTGAAGGCGAGCAGGGCTGCCGTCAGCACCGCTGCCACGGCGGTCACGTCGGCCACGGCCCCCGCGTCGAGATGCGCCCGCCCCAGCACCCTGTGCAGGGCGATTCCCAGGCCGCCCACCGATACCAGCGGACCCGCCGCGTACCAGCCGAGGAAGAGGATCACGCCGGGGTCGCCCATCGGCGTGCTGACGCCGGTGGCCATCAGGTGCGTACGGACCGGGCCCCGGCACGCCGCGAAGACCGCCGCCGCCGCGAACGGCACCGCGCACACCGGCATCAGCAGCAGCGCCCAGGGCGCCCCCGCCACCGCGAACGGCACCGCCGCGAGCAGCGCCATCAGGGCGCCCAGCACCGTCGGCACCACCGCGTGCTGGAGCATCAGCGTGCGGAAGCGGAACGGGGACCAGGCCGCGCGCCGCACGTCGTCCGTCTCCAGCCGGGCCGGCTCGGCGAGCGCACCCACGCCGACGTAGCCGAGCAGCAGCGCGGCGACGAGGCCGATCACGCGTTCCGGCCCGCCGAACTGCAGCCCCAGGGCGGCCGTCGCCGTGGCGCACACCATCCACATCAGGGCCTTCGCCGGGCGTGCCGGCGCCCGCAGCAGGGACAGCAGGTCCCGCCACACCACCACGAGGTACTTGCTGCGCGGACGCGGCAGCCGGACCCGGCGGGCGCCGCCGGTGCCCGTGGCGTCCATGAGGGCCAGCTTGGCGGCCCGCAGCTCCACCGAGTACATCACCGAGGAGACCGTCTGGGCGGTCGCCGCACGCCGCCGCAGCTGGGTCGTGGGCACGCGCCCGGCGTCCCGGTGCCCCTGCACCAGGCCCGCGGCCGCCAGCAGCACCAGCAGGGCCACCGCGGCCGGCCAGGCGGGCGCGGGGCCGCCGGTCACGGAGACGACGGGCTGGGCGGCCCAGCCCCACGGCCCGGACCACAGCTCCACCTGCTCCAGCACCGCGCTCCGGTGCCCGTACGCCGCGCCCGCGACCTGTCCCGCGAGCAGCATCAGCACGAGGACGGCCAGGGGCGTGAACCGGCGTACGAGACGCGCGAGCCCGGCCCGGTGCTCCACCGCCATGCCCACCGCCACGGCCAGCAGCGGCAGGCACACCGCGGCCGGAAGGAGCGCGAGCAGCGCCGTGACGAGCGGGGCCAGGTCCATGACGCGCAGGACGACGGCCGCTGCGACCGCCACCACCAGCGCCGGGACGACGGCGACCCCGGCCGACAGCCGGAACCACGGGCGCAGGACGGCCGCGCGGCGCACGGGCTGTGCGAGCAGCCAGCCGACCGAGGGGGCGGGGACGACGACGGGGCCGCGCCACAGGGCGTCGCGCGCCGCGAGCAGGGCCAGTGCGGCGGTCAGGAGGGTGAACAGGGCGGGCAGCGTGTCCTGGACGCGCTCGCCGAGGCCGCCGTAGTCCGCGCCCAGCCGGGCCCGCTGCAGGAAGTGGACGGCGTAGGCGCTGCCGTAGCCCGCGGCGATGAGCACGACCGAGTAGAGGAAGACGGCGAGGTCTCGGCCCTTCTGCCGGCGGTGGGCCTTGCGCTTCTCGCGCAGCCAGGCCAGCGTCTCGGCAGTGCGGTCGTCCTCCTCCTCGGTCCAGGTGGGCTCGCCGGTGTCGATGTCGGCATCAGTGCCGGGGTCCACGTCGGTGTCGATGTCGGTGTCGATGTCGGTGTCGGTGTCGATGTCGGTGTCGGTGTCGGCGCGGGCCCCGCCGCCCTCGCCGGTGGCCGGGGTCCCGCCCGGCGCCCCGCCGCTCATCCGCGCAGCCCCAGCCCGGCCAGGACCTCCGCCGGCGGGCCCTCGGCGATCACCCGGCCGTCCTCCAGGGCGATCATCCGGTCCGCTACGGACTCCGCCAGGTCGGCCTGGTGGGTCGCCAGCAGGACGGCCACGCCGTCGCGCTTCTCGCCGTTCAGCAGCTCCGCGAGGCGGACCCGGGCGTCCGGGTCGAGCCGCTGCTCGGGCTCGTCCAGGACGAGCAGGTCGCGGGGGCGGACGAGCGCCGCGGCCAGCAGCAGGGACTGGAGCTGGCCGGAGGAGAGCGAGCCGGGCAGGGCCTGCGCGTGGTCGGACAGCCGGCGGTCGGCGAGCACGTGGTCGATCCAGGCGCCGGCGTCCTCCACGGCGTGGGCGACGGTGACGAGTTCGAGGTGCTCGCGCACGGTCAGGTCCGGGTAGGTGGCGACGGTGTCGCCCACGACCGCGACCCTGGCCCGCACCTCCGGGTCGTCCTCGGAGACCTTGCGGCCCGCGAACCGCGCGGTGCCGGCGGTGGGCTCGTCCCGGCCGGCGGCTATGCGCAGCAGCGTGGACTTGCCCGATCCGTTGTGGCCGAAGAGGGCGGTGCAGGTCCCCGGCTCCAGGTCGAGGTCGAGCGGGTGCAGGGCCGTCCTCTCCCCGTAGGTGCGGCTGACTCCGCGCAGCCGCAGGAGCGGGGCGGGGCCGCCGACCTGCGGGGCCTTCGAGCCGGACATCAGAGCCTCCGTACGCCGGTGATCACTCACCCCGACCTTAGTGAGCGGGAGGTGTCCGCGGAGCCCCGCCCCGGCCCGCCGCCGGGTGCGCGACGATGGCCCCCATGCACCCAGCCTCCGACTCCCCGTCCGAGCCGGGCCGGCGGTCCGGCACTCCCGGCGCCTTCGGCCGGTCCGGCGGCGGCACCGGCCGCCCCACCGGTCCCGGCCGCCCCCGCACTCCCGGTACCCCCGGCGCCTGGGACGCTTTCGGCCCCCTCGGCTTCCAGCTCGTCCTCCTGCGGCGGATGGCCGACCACCAGCCCGGCCTGGTCGAGGACGCCCTGCGCGAGCTCGGCGTCGACCGGAGCAGGATGCGGGAGGCCAACCGCCGCTGGCAGGCCGCGCTGCGGGCCCCCGGGCGGCGCGGAGCGGGCCCGCACCACCGCTCGGTGCTCGGCCCGCCCGAGGCCACCGGCGAGCGGCACGTGGGCGAGCTGACGTTCGAGGCGGCGACGTGGCGGGTGCCGCTCTGGCCGGACCTGCGGTTCGAGGTGCTGACGGCGCCCGGTGGCGCGGTCTGGAACGAGTGGCTGGTCCGCGCCCCGGGGGCGCCCGCACCCGCGCTGCGGACGGTGGAGGACCTGAAGCCCTGGTCGTGCACCGTGGACGAGGTGGCGCGCGCCTTCGCCCCCGCCCGGCCTCTGGAGGGCACGGGCCCCGCCCTCTGGCGGCTCGTCTTCACGGCGCCGGACGCCTCCGGGAACCGGCGCGAGTACACGGCCGAGTTCATGTGGGGGCTGCTGCAGCGGTTCGTCTGAGGAGCCGGGGGCCACCACCGGGCGGGGGTGCGTCTCCTCCTTCCGGGGGAGGCAGAACTGGCCGTTCACCCGAAGCCGGGACGCCGCGGCCGTCCCTAGCGTGGGCAGCGTTCCCTCCCCCCACGCCCGGTTGGATGCCCGATGCCCCGTACACCCCGTGCACCTCGTACGCCGTGTGCACCCCGTACGCGCCGTGCGCGCCTTCCCGCCCTCGGGCCCGCCCTCGCGGCCCTGCTGCTGCCCACCGTGCTCGTCCCGGCCCTGCTCACCGGCTGCTCGTCGGGCACGGAGGGCAGCACGGCCGCCAGCGGCACCCCGGCCTCGGCCGAGGAGCCCGCCCGCGTCTCGATCCCGTCCATAGGCGTGGACAGCGCCCTGCTGCGCCTCGGCAAGAACGGCGACGGCACCGTGCAGGTGCCGCCGCCGGAGAAGGGCATGACCGCCGGCTGGTACACCGGCGGCGCGACGCCCGGCGAGCCCGGCGCCGCCGTCCTCATCGGCCACAACGACACCCGCGACGGCAAGGCCGTCTTCCACGACCTCGGGAAGGTGGACAAGGGGACCGTCGTCGACGTCCGGCGGGGCGACGGCAAGGTGCTGCGCTTCTCCGTCACCGGGAAGGAGACGGTCGACAAGTCCGCCTTCCCCACGCAGAAGGTCTACGGGGAGACGAAGGAGCGGGCACTGCGCCTGGTCACCTGCACGGGGAGCCTCGACGCGGACGGGCACCCGGTGCGGAACCTGATCGTCTACGCGGCCCTGACGTCGTAGGCGATACGACGTCAGGGCCGCGGGGCGCGAAAGGCAGGCGTCAGACCAGCTCGGCCGTCAGCGTGATCGTCGTGCCCGTGAGGGCCTGGCTGACCGGGCAGTTCTTCTTGGCGCCCTCGGCGGCCTCCTGGAAGCCCGCCGCGTCCAGGCCCGGCACCTCGCCGCGGACGGTGAGGTGGATGCCGGTGATGCCCTCGCCCGGCTGGAACGTGACGTCGGCCTTGGTCTCCAGGCGGGCGGGCGGGTTGCCCGCGCCCGTCAGGCCGTGCGAGAGGGCCATGGAGAAGCAGCTGGAGTGCGCGGCCGCGATGAGCTCCTCGGGGCTGGTCTTGCCGTTGGCCTGCTCGGCGCGCGACGGCCACGACACCGGCTGGGAGCCGATGCCGGACGAGTCGAAGGTGACGGTGCCGCTGCCCTTGAGCAGCTCACCTTCCCAGACGGTGTGCGCGGTGCGGGTGGTGGCCACGAATACATCCCTCCACAGAAATCGGTCGTACGAAGGCGGTCGTACGGGGACCGGGGCGTCACCGGCCCTTCCGGTCCGCCCCGATCATCGGTCCACGGTGGCCGCGGCCCCGGTTCCGACACGCTCCGCCGGTCCTGCAACGGATCACGCCGACGGCTGGTTCCAGGCCACGAGCGCCGGGCGGCCGTGTTCGGTGCCGATCCGGCTGAGGGTGGCGGTGTCGAGGCGGAAGAGCGCGCCCGCGGCCGGCGGCAGGCCGAGCCTACGGGCGGTCAGCACGCGCAGGAAGTGGCCGTGCGCCACCAGCACCACGTCGCCCTCGTCCCCGCGGTCCCCGTCCAGCCAGGGCGCGACGCGCGCGAGGACGCGGTCGGCGCGGGCGCCGACCTCCGCGGGCGTCTCCCCCGGGTGCTCCGGCGGCCCGGGGACGACCCCGTCGTCCCACAGGTACCAGCCGGGGCGGGTGCGGTGGATCTCCGCGGTCGTCACGCCCTCGTAGCCGCCGTAGTCCCACTCGTGGAGGTCGGGGTCGGCCTCGGCGCCGTCCAGCCCGGCGAGCTCGGCCGTGCGCAGGGCCCGCTTCATGGGGCTCACCAGCATCTTCGCGACCGTGCGGCCCGCCAGCAGCGGCCGCAGGGCCTCCGCCTGGCGCTCGCCGCGCCCGGTCAGGGCCACGTCCGTGAAGCCGGTGTGCCGGCCGTCACGGCTCCACTCGGTCTCGCCGTGACGGACCAGCAGCAGCTCACTCACCGGCGGACTGCCCCTCGCCCTGCGCGGCCCGCCCGGCCTTGGCCTGCTCCTCGGCGACGGAGGCGCGCACCTCGTCCATGTCGAGCGCGCGGGCCTGGCGGATGACGTCCTCCAGGGCGGCCTCCGGCAGGGCGCCCGGCTGGGCGTAGACCGCGATGTTGTCCCGCACGATCATCAGCGTGGGGATCGACCGGATCTCGAACGCCGCCGCGAGCTCGGGCTGGGCCTCGGTGTCGACCTTGGCGAAGACCAGGTCTCCGTGACGCTCCGCGGCCCCCTCGTACACCGGCGCGAACTGCCGGCAGGGGCCGCACCACGACGCCCAGAAGTCGATGAGGACGAATCCGCTGCCGGAGACGACCTCGTCGAAGTTGTCCTTGGTGAGCTCCACCGTGCTGCTGCTCATGCGTCGCTACCTGCTTCCGCTGTCGCGTCGGGTGACCGTCGGACCGGCCCAGCAGCGCCAACAGGATGAAGCCGGGCCGTATTCCGACGCATACCCGTGCCCGGGCGGGGCAGACGGACGGCGTGGCCGAAGACGTGCGCCGCCCGGCCCCCGACAGCACGAAGCCCCGCCGGGTCGTTCCTGTCCGGAACCGGGCGGGGCATCGAAAACGCTGGTCGCATCGTTTCTGCACCAACGTCACGCGTGTGGGGCGGGTGGGACTCGAACCCACGGCCGACGGATTATGAGTCCGCTGCTCTAACCGGCTGAGCTACCGCCCCGTTCACGGCGCGTCGCGCACATCTGTGCGCGCCGTCTGCCGCAGCATAGCCGCTCATACGATCTGCTGCCCCTGAGGGGGCGTATTGCGTGACCTACCTGACCATGAGGACTTCGATCACGGCGGGGCGGTTCCCTCCGGAAGGGTCCGGATACGAAAAAGGACCCCCGAAGGGGTCCTCGATCGCTTGCTCCTCCGACTGGACTCGAACCAGTAACCTGCCGGTTAACAGCCGGCTGCTCTGCCAATTGAGCTACAGAGGATCGCGCTCCCCCGACTGGACTCGAACCAGTAACCTGCCGGTTAACAGCCGGCTGCTCTGCCAATTGAGCTACAGGGGACTGCTGCGTTTGCCACGAATGCGGTGCTGCCCGGGCTTCCGGGCGGCGTGCGCTCGCTGCGAGACATACATTAGCGCAAGCAGGGGGGTGCTCCGCCAATCGGTTCCCCGGGAGTGACCTTCGCACCCGGCGGGTAGGCGGCGACCACAGCGTCCGAGGGAAGGGTGGAGCGGGATGCGCTACCGGCTGACGTTCATGATCGGGGCAGCCGTCGGGTACGTACTGGGCGCACGGGCCGGCCGCGAGCGGTACGAGCAGCTGCGCAAGGGCGCCCGGCAGATCGCCCAGAACCCCGCGGTCCGCAATACGGTCGAGTCCGCCGCCCAGAACGGCAGGGCCATGGGCTCCCGGGCCTTCGCGAAGGTGGGCGACCGGCTGCCGGATTCGGTGAGCGAGCGGGTGCGGTCGCTGCGCGAGCGGGGACAGGGCTCCGAGGACGACTGGGGCACCAGTAACACCTGACCCGGCCGTGAGCCCCTGACCCGGCCGCCGTCCGGCCGGGTCAACACCCGACCGGCGCACGGAGCATGCCCCGGTGTTTGGCATCATCTCGGCATGGGCATAGTCGCGGGCTTGGACAGTTCCACCGAGAGCACACGGATCGTCGTCTGCGATACGGACACGGGGGCCGTGCTCCGCCAGGGGTACGCCCCTCATCCGCCGACCGACGGCGACCCCCAGGCATGGCTGATCTCCCTCGGCGAAGCCGCCGCCGGAGGCCTCCTGGAGGGCGTGCAGGCCATCGGGGTCTCCGCGCAGCAGAACGGACTGCTCGCGCTGGACGCCGGCGGCGTCCTCGTGCGGCCCGCGATGCTCGGCAACGACAAGCGCATGCAGCCCTCCGCGGCCGACCTGACCGACGCGCTCGGCGGCCGCGCCGCCTGGGCGCAGGCCGTCGGCTCGGTGCCGCAGCCCGGCCAGATGGTCGCCAAGCTGCGCTGGCTCGCCCGCAACGAACCCGAGTCCGCCCAGCGCATCGCCGCCCTGCTCCAGCCGCACGACTGGCTCGTGTGGCAGCTCCTCGGCCGCCCGCTGCGGCGCACCACCGACCGCGGCGACGCCTCCGGCACCGGCCTGTGGTCCGCCGCGACCGCCTCCTGGCGGCCGGACCTGGTGGAGCTGGCCCTGGGCCGCCCGGCCGTGCTCCCGGACGTGCTCGCGCCCGCCGAGCCCGCCGGGCACACCCCCGAGGGCCTGCTGATCTCCGCCGGCACCGGCGAGACGATGGCGGCCGCCTTCGGGCTGGGCGTGGGGCCGGGCGACGCCGTGATCTCCCTGGGCGCCTCGGGCTCGGTCTTCGCCGTGCACCACGAGGCGCTGGTGGACCCCTCCGGGACGATCACCTCCTACGCGGACGCGACCGGCATGCACCTGCCCGTGGTGCACACCCTCAACGCCGTGCGGGTGCTGCGCGGCACGGCGGAGCTGCTGGGCACGGACCTGGCGGGCCTGTCGGAGCTGGCCCTGCAGTCGAGCCCGGGCTCGTACGGCCTGGTGATGCTGCCGTACCTGGAGGGCGAGCGGACCCCGCACCTGCCGCACACCGCGGGCACGCTGGCGGGGCTGCGCCGCGAGAGCATGAAGCCGGAGCACCTGGCGCGGGCGGCGTTCGAGGGCATGCTGTGCGGGCTCACGGACGCGCTGGACGTGCTGCGGGGGCGCGGGGTGCAGGTGCGCCGGGTGTTCCTGCTGGGGGCCGCGGCGGAGCTGCCCGCCGTGCAGGCCGCCGCTCCCGCGCTGTTCGGCACGCAGGTCGTCGTGCCCCAGCCGGCGGACTACGCGGCGCTGGGCGCGGCCCGGCAGGCCGCCTGGGCGCTGGGCGTCCAGCAGGGCGCGCTGGCCCCCCACGAGCCGCCCCTGTGGCCCGCGGCGGCCAGCCAGGTGTTCGAGCCGGGCGAGGACCTGCCGGTGGGTCAGGCGGTGCGGCAGCAGTACGCGGCCGTGCGCGAGCAGACCCATCCGGGGGCGTTCGACGCCGCCGGCTAGCCGGCGGCCCCACCCCACCGGTCAGTCGAGGTAGCCGCGCAGCTGGTCGGCGAAGGCGTGGTCGCGCAGCTTGTTGAGGGTCTTGGACTCGATCTGGCGGATGCGCTCGCGGGTCACGCCGAAGATGCGGCCGATCTCCTCCAGGGTGCGGGGACGGCCGTCGACCAGCCCGTACCGCAGCTGCACCACCTTGCGCTCGCGCTCCCCCAGCGTCGACAGAACCGCCTCCAGGTGCTCGCGCAGCAGCAGGAAGGCCGCCGACTCGACGGGGGAGGCCGCGTCGCCGTCCTCGATCAGGTCGCCGAGGGCGACATCGTCCTCCTCGCCGACGGGCGCGTGCAGGGAGACGGGCTCCTGGGCCAGCCGCAGGACCTCGCTGACCCGCTCCTGGGTCAGGTCGAGGTGGGCGGCCACCTCGTCGGCCGTGGGCTCGTAGCCGCGCTCCTGGAGCATGCGGCGCTGGACGCGGACGACGCGGTTGATGAGCTCCACGACGTGCACCGGGACGCGGATCGTGCGGGCCTGGTCGGCGAGGGCCCGCGACATGGCCTGGCGGATCCACCACGTAGCGTACGTGGAGAACTTGTAGCCGCGGGCGTAGTCGAACTTCTCGACCGCCCTGATCAGGCCCAGGTTGCCCTCCTGGACCAGGTCGAGCATGGTCAGGCCGCGGCCGATGTAGCGCTTGGCGACCGAGACGACGAGGCGCAGGTTCGCCTCGATCAGCCGCCGTTTGGCCATCCGGCCCAGCACGACGAGGCGGTCGAGGTCCAGGGCGAGCTGGGAGTCCAGGTCCGGGGCGCCGGCGAGCTTCTCCTCCGCGAACAGCCCGGCCTCCACGCAGCGGGCGAGCTCCACCTCCTCGGCGGCGGACAGCAGCGGGATGCGGCCGATCTCGCGCAGGTACTGCCGGAAGAGGTCGGAGGACGGGCCGCCGCCGGTGTCGGTGCGGGCGGAGTCCGACTGCTCGGCGCGCGCGGCCCGGGGGGACGCGGTTTCGGTCTCCTCGGCGTCGGTCTCGGTCTCGGTCTCGGTCTCCTCGGCCTCGTGCGGGGCGCCGGCCGGCGTGGTGCCCCCCGCCGGATCCGGCAGGGGCGGCTCGTCGGAGAGGCTCTCGGCCTGGGGCGCGGCGGGCTGCCGGGGGACGCCCTGGGCCGGGGCGGCCGCGGGCCGTGAGGGGAGCCTGGTCGGTGTCCGGGTCTGCACGGGGGCGACCTCCAAGGTGATCGCTGCCGGTTTCGGGGCGGCATGCGCCGGAGGGGCGGCAGCGGCCTGGCCGCCGGCCGTCCCGGGGATCAGGAGCGGCTTCGCGAAGGGTTCCGAGTTCCGGGTCCGAGCGGCCGGGCCTGCCGCGTCCGAGGACTCAGGCACCGCCCACCAGTGTGGGGCACGACGCGGGCCCGCCACGAGGGGCGTGCGGGCACTTTCTGAGTCCGTTCCGTGACCGGCGGTTACGGAACGGTGCGGGACGAGACTCCCGCCCGGCTCGGCACCGCCGGACCACTCCGTCGGGGTTCCTCGCCGCCGCGGCGGAAATGAACGGCCAGGCCCCTACGCCCCTGGAGCACCGCTCCCTCGAATCCGCCGCAACGGCGATCAGCCACCGCGGCGTGGACCCGGCGGTGCCGGACGACGCTTCCGGGCAGCTCGGCACCGCCGGACCACTGCGTGGGGGGGGTTCCTCACCGCCGCGGCGGAAATGAAGGGGCCAGGCCCCTCCGCCCCTGGAGCACCGCTCCCTCGGATCCGCCGCAGCGGCGGTCAGCCACCACAAGCCTGACCGGCGGCGCCATGGGGGTTGCGCGCCGCCGCGGGGCAGGCAAAGGAGCCGGCCCCCTTCGGGGACGGGTCCTAGAGGGCCGCCGCCCCGCGGTCCTTCAGGGAGCGGGCGTACTGCTCCAGTACCCACAGTTCGTTCTGCACGGCGGCGAGGTGCTCCGGATCCGGCCGGCTGCCCAGCCGGATGAGGCTGCCCTGGACCTCCTGGATGCGGCGCTCGACAGCGCGCAGCCGGACCTGGACGAGCTGTATCCCCGCGTAGACCTCGTCGACGTTCTTGTGCCGGATCGCCTCGACCGCCAGCTCGGTGATCATCGCCCGGACGGTGTCGTCGGGGGCGGCGTCCCGGACGCGGGTGAGGTAGTCGGCCGGGGCGCCGGTGACGCCGCCGGCCTCCTCGACGGCGCGGCGCACGGCGACGTACGGCGCGGCGGTGAACTCGTCCTCGCCGTAGGCGTCGAAGGCGGGGGCGACGAGCTCGGGCCGCTGCAGGGCGAGCTTGAGCAGTTCGCGCTCGGTGAGCGCGACGGGGCTGCGCAGGTTGAGCGCGGGGCCGCGGACGGCCTGCGGCCCGCCGGTCCGGTGGTGGTCGGGCCCCGCCGCGGATCCGGCGGCGGGCCCGGGGGCCGGTGCGCCGGCCCGGACGGCGGAGCGCTGCTGGGGGCCGCCGCGCTCCCCGCGCTCGCGCGCCCAGCGGGCCAGCTGTCCCACGCGCATGACGACGAACTGGGTGTCGAGGATGCCCAGCAGGCCGGCGAGCCGGACGGCGTACTGGTGCCGGATGGAGCCGTCCTTGATGTTCGCGACGATGGGCGCGGCCTCCTCCAGGGCGGCGGCCTGGCCCTCGGGCTCCTCGACGGCGTGCCGGGCGACCACGGATCGGATCGCGAACTCGAAGAGGGGGGTGCTCTCCTCGACCAGGCGCCGTACGGCGTCGTCGCCGTCGGCGAGGCGGAGCTCGCACGGGTCCATCCCGCCGGGACTGACAGCGATCTTGGTGCTCGCGGCGAACTTCTGGTCGTCCTCGAAGGCCCGCAGGGCCGCGCGCTGCCCGGCGGCGTCACCATCGAAGGTAAAGATCACCTTCGCGCCGGAGTTGTCCATCAGCAGCCTGCGGAGGATCTTGATGTGGTCGCCGGCGAAGGCGGTGCCGCAGGTGGCGATGGCGGTGGTGACGCCGGCCAGGTGGCAGGCCATGACGTCGGTGTAGCCCTCGACGACGACGGCGCGGCTGGTCTTGGCGATGTCCTTCTTGGCGAGGTCGATGCCGTAGAGGACGTGCGACTTGCGGTAGAGCGGCGTCTCGGGGGTGTTGAGGTACTTGGGGCCGTTGTCGTCGTCGCGGAGCTTGCGCGCGCCGAAGCCGACGACCTCGCCGGTGATGTCGCGGATGGGCCACATCAGGCGGCCGCGGAAGCGGTCGATGGGCCGGCCGCCGCGGCTCTCCTGGGCGAGGCCGGAGAGGATCAGTTCCTTGTCGCTGAAGCCCTTGCCGCGCAGGAAGCGGGTGAGGTGGTCCCAGCCGGCGGGGCTGTAGCCGACGCCGAAGTGCTCGGCGGCCTCCTGGCCGAAGCCGCGGCTCGCGAGGAACTGCCGGCCGATCTCGGCCTCGGCGCTGCCGAGCTGCTCGGCGTAGAACTTGGCGGCGTGCTTGTGGGCCTCGACGAGGCGGATGCGCTCGCCCTGCTGGCGGCCGGGGGTGTAGCCGCCCTCCTCGTAGCGCAGGGTGATGCCGGCCTGGGCGGCCAGCCGCTCGATCGTCTCGGCGAAGGAGAGGTGGTCGATCTTCATGACGAAGTCGACCGTGTCCCCGCCCTCCTGGCAGCCGAAGCAGTAGAAGAGGCCCTTGGCCGGGCTGACCTGGAAGGACGGGGACTTCTCGTCGTGGAAGGGGCAGAGGCCCTTGAGGTTGCCGCCGCCCGCGTTGCGCAACTGGAGGTACTCGGACACGACGGCGTCGATCGGGACCGCGTCCCGTACCGCCTTCACGTCGTCGTCGTTGATCCGTCCTGCCACGCGTGAATTCTACGGGCGGGGGCCGCCGGCCCGGGACCGTCAGGACTGCGCGGGGCTGGGCAGCAGGGCGTCGAGGGGCACAGCGGGGTCGGCGAGGGCCTCGGGGTCCAGCGGGGCACCGGAGCGGATGAGCTTCTGGAGGGTCTCCGTGACATCCCACACATTGACGTTCATCCCGGCGAGGAGGCGCCCCTCGGCGAGCCAGAAGGCGATGAACTCGCACTTGCCGACGTCGCCGCGGCAGACGACCTGGTCGTAGGAGCCGGGCGGGGCGTAGCCGGAGTACTCGAGGCCGACGTCGTACTGGTCGGAGAAGAAGTAGGGCACCCGGTCGTAGGTGATCTCCCGGCCGAGCATGGCGCGGGCGGCGGCGGGGCCGGTGTGCAGGGCGTTGGCCCAGTGCTCGACGCGGAGCCTCGTCCCCACCCACGGGTGCTCGGCCGCGGCGACGTCGCCCGCGGCGAAGATCTCGGGGTCGGAGGTGCGCAGGGAGGCGTCGACGGCGATGCCGCCGCCGTCGGCCCGGTCGACGAGGGCGAGCCCGGCGGCCTCGGCGAGGGCGGTGCGGGGGGCGGCGCCGATGGCGGCGAGGACGGCGTGGGCGGGGTGCTCCTCACCGTCGTCGGTGCGGGCGGCGAGGACCATGCCGTCCTGGCCGGTGATCTCGGTGAGGCGGGCGCCGAAGTGGAAGCGGACGCCGTGCTCGCTGTGCAGGTCGGTGAAGAGCTGGCCGAGCTCGGGGCCGAGGACGGGGTGCAGCGGCGTGGGCTCGGGTTCGACGACGGTCACCTCGGCACCGTAGGAGCGGGCGGCGGCGGCGACTTCGAGGCCGATCCAGCCCGCGCCGGCGATGACGAGGTGGCCGTTGTCGCGGCCGAGGGAGGCGAGGACGCCGCGCAGCCGCTCGGCGTGGGCGAGGCGGCGCAGGTGGTGGACGCCGGCGAGGCCGGTGCCGGGGATGTCGAGGCGGCGGGGCTCGGCGCCGGTGGCCAGCAGCAGCTTGTCGTAGTGGACGCAGGTGCCGTCGCCGAGGCGGACGGAGCGGGCCGCGCGGTCGAGGTGGACGGCGGGCTGGCCGAGGTGCAGCTCGATGTCGGCCTGGGCGTACCAGCCGGGTTCGTGGACGAAGACGCTGTCGCGGTCCTCCTTGCCGGTGAGGTAGCCCTTGGAGAGCGGCGGGCGCTCGTAGGGGTGCTCGCGTTCGTCGCAGATGAGGATCACCCGGCCGGTGAAGCCCTCCGCCCGCAGGGTCTCCGCGGCCTTCGCCCCGGCCAGGCCCCCTCCGACGATGACGAACGTCTGGTTCGCGTCGACCACTTGCTGCCTCCTCGCTGCCACGCAGTGCGTCTGCGTTGAACCGCCCCCGGCCGGAATCGCCCGTGCAGAGGTTGCCGCACGGGGCCCGCCGCCGGAAGAGGGACTACCCCGGACGGGTCAGTACCCGCATGGTGTGGGGGAAGTCCTCGGATTCTGTGGACATTCGGTCACCCTTCTGACACAGCGCGTCCGTCGGTGAGGCGGGTGAGCAGGGAGCGCGCGGAGACGTCGGTCAGGGCGGCGATCTGGTCGACGACGGCGCGCTGGCGGCCCGCGTCGTCGGCGGCGGCCGCGTAGAGGGAGCGGAACTGCGGGTCGAGGCCTTCGGGAGCGCGGGCGGTGAGGGCCTCGGCGAGCTCGGCGATGACGACGCGCTGGTCGGCGCGGAGCTTCTCCTGGGCCGGGCGCTGCATCACGTAGCGGTCGGCCACGGCCTTCAAGACGGCGCATTCGAGGCGGGTTTCGCGGGGGACGACGAGCTCGGCCCCGTAACGGGTGAGCCGGCCGGGGCCGTGGGCGGCGCGGGTGGCGCTCTCGGCGGCCAGGCAGAAGCGGCCGATGAGCTGGCTGGTGGCGTCCTTGAGGCGGGCCTGGGCGACGGCGGACCCGTCGTAGCCGTGCGGCCACCACTCCTGTTCCAGGAGGCGGTCGAGGGCCTCGGCGAGCTCTTCTGGCGCGGCGCCGGGGGCGTAGCGTCCGGCGGCGACGGCGAAGACGTCCTGCCGCTCGGGCTCGGCGAGCAGCGCGTTGGGGTCGAGGTGGCCGGCGTGCAGGCCGTCCTCGACGTCGTGCACGGAGTAGGCGACGTCGTCGGCCCAGTCCATGACCTGGGCCTCGAAGCTCTGCCGCCCCTCGGGGGCGCCCTGCCGCAGCCAGGTGAAGACGGGCAGGTCGTCCTCGTAGACGCCGAACTTGCGGGAGGACGGGTCGGTGGGGTGGCCGCCGCGCGGCCAGGGGTACTTGGTGGCGGCGTCGAGGGCGGCCCGGGTGAGGTTGAGGCCGACGCTGACGAGCTCGCCGGTGCTGTCGCTGGGGACGAACCGCTTGGGCTCCAGGCGGGTGAGCAGGCGCAGCGACTGGGCGTTGCCCTCGAAACCGCCGCACAGGCCGGCGACTTCGTCGAGCGCCTGCTCGCCGTTGTGGCCGAACGGGGGGTGGCCCATGTCGTGCGCGAGGCAGGCGGCCTCCACCAGGTCGGGGTCGCAGCCGAGCGCCGCGCCGAGCTCGCGGCCCACCTGCGCGCACTCCAGGGAGTGCGTGAGGCGGGTGCGGGGGCTGGCGTCCCAGGCCTGGGCGCTGACGCCGGGCGTGACGACCTGGGTCTTGCCGGCCAGTCGGCGCAGGGCCGCCGAGTGCAGCACGCGGGCCCGGTCGCGCTGGAAGGCGGTGCGTCCGGGGCGCTTGTCCGGCTCGGGCGCCCAGCGCTCCAGATCCTGCTCGTCGTATCCGGCGATGACGGGCTTCTCGCCGGGGGTGCGTGCCGCTGCGTTCATACCCCGACGGTAACCGCCGGGTGTGACAGCAGCGACGGCGTGAGCTGGAGCGAAAGGGAACCTGCGGTGCGTCCGGGACGTTCTTACCGGGCGACGGGGAGGAATGATCGACATGGTGCGGGGCCGCGTGCTGCGGATGCGGGTGCGGATGCCGCGGACGCGGCGGGAGAGACGGCGGCTGCTGTGGGCGGCCGTGGCGGGCTGCGTGCTCGCGCTGCTGCCGGTGACGTGGGTGTACGCGGCGGCGGAGCCGCGCGTGCGCACCGTCTCGGACGTGCCGTCCGCGCCGGTCGCCGTGGTCTTCGGCGCGGGCCTGTGGGAGGGCGAGCCGTCCCCCTACCTGGCGCACCGCCTGGACGCAGCCGTGGAGCTGTACCGGGCGGGCAAGGTCCGCGTCGTGCTGGTCACCGGCGACAACAGCCGCGTGGAGTACGACGAGCCGGACGCGATGCGCAAGTACCTGACGGACCGCGGGATCCCCGCCGCGCGGATCGTGAGCGACTTCGCGGGCTTCGACACCTGGGACTCGTGCACGCGCGCCGCCCGCATCTTCGGGGTGAAGAAGGCGGTGCTGATCACCCAGGGCTTCCACGTCCGGCGGGCGCTGGCGCTGTGCGGGGCCGCGGGCATCGACGCGTACGGGGTCGCCGTGGCCGCCAAGCACGACGTCACCTGGTACGCGGGCGGCGCGCGCGAGGTGTTCGCCTCGGGGAAGGCCGCGCTGGACGCCCTCGTCCGGCCGGGGCCGCGGTTCCTGGGGCCGCACGAGCCGGGCGTGCAGCAGGCGCTGGCGGAGGCTGACGGGCGGTGAGCCCGGGCGGAAGCGGGGGCGGGAGCGGGGGCGGGAGCCGGCGCGACGGCCCGTACGGCTTCCGGGCCAGCGCGGCTACGTCTTCCTCGTGCGGGCGCCGCGCGGAGTGAGTATGCCGGGGTCAGGAGCGGGCCGTCGCGCGCGGCCCACGATGCGCGCCGCATTTCCCTACGCCGTCCCGCCGGCGAGCCTCTGACCTGCCTGCAGAAATCCACTGCCCAGCATATAAAGGGACTGTCGCACCGGTCCTTCCCTTGGTGATTCGTTGAAGCGCCGTTTACACCCCACGGAATCTTCTGACAGCGTATGGCCGCCACGCCGGTGAATTAGCCGGAAACCGGACGTCAGGAGGACAGATGCGCCACGGCACCGCTCTGCGGGAGGACATCGCAGCGCCCGGTACCACCCCCCTCATCGGTATCTACGACATGTACTCGGCCTCCATCGCCGCGCAGCACTACAACGGATTCTTCGTATCCGGGTTCGGATTCGCCGCGTCCCACTACGGCCTCCCCGATATCGGCTTCATCGCCTGGCCCGACATGCTCGGCTTCGTGGAACGCCTGCGCCCGGCCTTCCCCCGCCATCACCTCCTGGTGGACATCGACGACGGCTACGTCGACCCCGAGGTGGCGTGCCACGTGGTGCGGCGGCTGGAGCGGGCCGGCGCCTCCGGGGTGATCCTGGAGGACCAGAAGCGGCCGCGCCGGTGCGGCCACGCGGACGGAAAGATCATCCTGCCGCTGGACGAATACCTGAACAAACTCGAACTGGTGCTGGCGGCCCGGAATGACCTGCTCGTCGTGGCGCGCACCGACGCCACCGAGGAGAACGAGATCCTGCGGCGCGCGACAGCCCTGGCGGAAACGGGTGCGGATGTCGTCCTGGTCGACGGGGTGCGCAGCGTGGAGTGGATTCGCAAGATCCGTTCCGTCATCGGTGACAAACCGCTGCTGTTCAACCAGATCGCGGGCGGGAAATCCCCCCGCCTTTCCCTGACCGAGCTCGCCGGACTCGGCGTCGATCTCGCCATTTACAGCACCCCGTGCCTTTTCGCCGCGCACCGCGCGATCGACGGGGCGCTGACCGCCCTGCGGGCGGACGACGGGCGGCTGCCGGACACCGCGGCGGGCGGCGAGGTCGGCGTGGCGAGCTCCACCCGCCTGCTGGAGCGGAACATCGGCGGGCAGCACCTGGGCCGGCAGGCGGTCCCCGCGTGATCCGTGGCGCCGCTCTCCTCGCCGCGGGCGTCGCCGGCGCCGTGATCGCGGGCACGCTCCTGGGCGGCGAGGCCGCCGCCGGGGCCCGCGTGCACGTCGAGCCGCCGGTGCCCTGCCCCAAGGGCTTCGGCCCCTCCAACTTCGGCGTCCTCGTCGTCGACAACTCGCGGGCCGACTCCTGGCTGGAGGTCGACCGGACGGCCAACGCGCTCGTCGGCAGCAAGGGCACGGCCGGCAGCGACCATGACGGCGGCGGTGGCGCCATCGACGTGCGCAACCGGGACGTGGGCGGCTCCGCCCAGTCGCAGCCGGAAGGCGGCTCGATCGGTCACGCGCCCGGCAGCGAGGACGAGGGGGACTGAGGGGAGGCGGCGAGGAGGGCCGGAGGACCGGCAAGGGGGCGGGGAGCCGCGGGGGCGTCAGGCCCGCTGCGGCTCCCGTCCGTTTATCGCGTCCAGGTACAGCTTGAAGATCTCGTCGTCGTTGACCGGGCTGTACGAGATCTGCGCGCTCTCGTCCCCGTCCGGCCCGCCCCCGTTGAGGCCGCCGAGGACCCCGACGAGGTCGCCGGTCTTCGTGCGCTCGTCGAAGTGGGTCAGCCAGGGGCTGCCGGAGGTGCCCGAGACGTAGCCGTCGCAGCGCATCCGCAGCTGGCGGCGGTCGTCGAGGCGGGTCGTCATGGCCGTGCAGCGGATCGCCCGGTCGGCGGGGTCGTCGTCGGCGTCGGGGTAGCCGATGACCGTGACCCGGTTGACGTAGCCGGGGGTGCGGACCAGCCGGTTGGCGCCGGTGACGCGCTCGACCTGACGGCCGCGGCCGTCGGGCCTGAGGGTGGCGAAGGCGAAGTCCAGGTCGGAGCCCGGGCCGGTGTCGGAGCGGCGGGGGTCGACGAAGGCGCGGTCCACGGCCCACACGCCGTACGGCTGCCGGTCGGCGCCGGCCCGGTAGTCGGGCACGAACGCGGCGTCGGAGCCGACGGAGCAGTGCCCGGCCGTGACGATCAGGTTGCCCTTGGGGCTGTGCACCACGCTCGCCGTGCAGTGGTGGTCGCGCATGTCCTCGCCGACGGAGAAGAGCACGCCCACGGACGGCACGCCGTCGAAGTGGCGGGCGCTACCGGTGATGCGCTGTGCGGGGGGCGCGGCGCCGCCGGCGCCGTCGTCGCTTCCGCCGCTGTCACTGCCGCTGTCACTGCCGCTGCCGTCCACGGACTGCTCCATCCGTGTCGGGCCCCAGAACCGCCGGGCCTCCTCACTGGACCAGCTGCCCTCGCGGCCATGGCCTCCGGCCCCCCGGGGCACGGCCGCCGCGAGGGTGACGACATAGAGCCCCGCGAGCACGGCCCGGACCCATCGGACCCGGCCCCACCGGGAGAAACGCACGAGAACCCCCACCACGTCAGGAAGGTAGTCGACAGGCTAACCGCATCTGCTGTGCACGGGATCGCGCCGGGCCGATTTCCCTATCGCTTTACCTCCTGCTTTACCTTTCGTCGTGCTCCGGCCGGCCGTAACCGGGCAGCCGGGCAGGCGAACAGACGGGCAGACAGGCCGGCAGGCAGACGGGCAGACAGACGACTGGGCAGGCAGGCGGTCAGGCCGGTCAGCCGCCCCACTGGTCGTAGCCCAGCTTGCACACCAGCGACACGACCACCACGAGGAGCACCGCCCGCACGAAGCCGCTCCCCCGCTTGAGCGCCATCCGGGCCCCCACCGCGCCGCCGGTGAGGTTGAACAGCGCCATGGGGGCGGCGACCTGCCAGATCACCGAGTCGTGCAGGGAGAAGGTGACGAGGGCGCCCACGTTGGTGCACACGTTGACGATCTTGGCGGTGCCGGAGGCCGTCACCAGGTCCATGTGGAGGATCGCGGCGAGGGTGAGCACGAGGAAGGTGCCGGTGCCCGGGCCTATGAGGCCGTCGTAGAAGCCGATGCCGAGGCCCGCGACGAGGATCGCGGCGAGGGTGCGGCGCCGGGAGACCGGCTCGGCGGAGGGCGCGGCCGTGCCGAAGGTGGGGCGCAGCAGCACGAAGGCGAGCACGGCCAGCAGGATGGCCATGATCAGGGGCCGCAGGACGGCGTTGCTGATGCCGGTGGCGAAGACCGCACCGGCCAGCGAGCCGCCGAGCGCGGCCAGGCCGATGCGCAGGGCCGTGCGCGGGTTCACCGGCGCGCGCCGGGCGTAGGCGACGGCCGCCGCCGCGGTGCCGCAGATGGCCACGGCCTTGTTGGTGCCGAGGACGTGCGCGGGCGGCACGTGCGGCAGGCCCACCATGAGCGCCGGGAGCTGCAGGAGGCCGCCGCCGCCCACCACCGCGTCGATCCACCCCGCCGCGGCCGCGGCGAGGCAGAGCACGAGCAGGGTCGACAGCGATATGTCGGTGGTCACCCCGGCGATCGTACGGGCTCCTCCCAACTCGCCCGCGGAACAGGGCCGCAGCCCGGGCGGGACTCGGACACACGGACGTCACGTCACCGGTGAAAACGTGTGCCACGGTGACGACAGACAGCGGTGGCTGTGCCAGAGTTCTGGGCACTCCGCAGCCCGCTCCCCCACCGTCCCTGTCCGCTCTCCCGAAGGGACCTTCCGCGATGACCGTCGCACCCGAGCAGCTGCCGCACGCACCCGCGCCGGTGTCCGTCCGCGTCGAGGCGCTCCTGGGGGGCCGGTGGCACGCGCTGTGCGAGCTGGGCGACCTGCGGCCGGGGCGGGGCGTGGCGGTCCTGCTGCCGGACGGCCGGCAGGCCGCCGTCTTCCTCGACCGGGCCGGGAGGGCGTACGCGGTGGGCAACCGGGACCCGTTCAGCGGCGCGTACGTCCTCGCGCGCGGGCCGCTGGGCTCGGCCGGCGGGCGGGCGTACGTCACCTCGCCGCCGGCCGGGCGCCGGTTCGACCTGACGGACGGCAGGTGCCTGGACGACGCGGCGGTGTCGGTGCCCGCGTATACGGTCCGGCTGCGCTGAGCGGGGGCGCCCCGCGCGCGGGCCACCGTAACGGGCGAATGCCCGCCCTGCGCGGGCGCACCCTCGCCTACGCTGGTTCCCACGAGGGCTACTGACGCGTATGGGCCGGGTGCGGACCGCAGAGGAGCGCAGCAGACGTGACGGGATGGAACGCGGGCGAGATCGCCGACCAGAGCGGCCGCACGGCGGTGGTCACCGGCGCCAACAGCGGCATCGGCTTCGTCACGGCCCGCGAGCTGGCGCGCCGCGGCGCGGCGGTGGTCCTGGCCTGCCGGGACGCCACGCGCGGCAAGGCGGCCGAGGAGCGGGTGCGGGCGGCGGCGCCCGGCGCCGACGTGCGGTTCGCGCCGCTGGACCTCGCGGACCTCTCCTCCGTCCGGGCCTTCGCGGACGGCCTCCCCGGCGACCGGCTGGACCTGCTGATCAACAATGCCGGGGTGATGGCGCTGCCGCAGCGGCGCACGGTCGACGGCTTCGAGATGCAGTTCGGCACGAACCATCTCGGCCATTTCGCGCTGACCGGGCTGCTGTTGCCGAGGCTGCGCGAGGCCGGGCACGGCGCGCGGGTCGTCACCGTCGCCAGCGGGCTGCACGTCCTGGGCACGGTCGACCCGCGCGACCTCAACATGGAGCACCGCTACCGCCGCTGGATCGCCTACGGCCGTTCCAAGAGCGCGAACCTGCTCTTCACGCACGAGCTCGCGCGGCGCCTGGTGGCGGAGGGTTCGCGGGTCGTCGCGGTCGCCGCGCACCCGGGGTACGCGGCGACCAATCTGCAGACGGCCGGGGTGCGGATGGAGGGGCGGGAGGTCGCCGAGCACGTCGTGCAGCTCGGCACCCGGCTCTTCGCGCAGAGCCCGGAGAACGGCGCCCTGCCCACGCTGTACGCGGCCACGGCGGCGGATGTCCGGCAGGACGACTACTTCGGCCCGCGCCTGGAGTTCCGCAGCGGCGGGGCGCCCACGCGGCGGGCGGTCCGGGCGCCCTGGACGCGCAACGACCGGGCGAGCGCGGGGCTTTGGGCGGCGTCGGAGCGGCTGACGGGCGTGACGTACGCCTGGCTGTGACCGGGGCCCCGCCCCGGCCGCGCCGTTGATCACCGTCCCCTCAATCACCCGGTGCGCCGGAGAGCTTGCAGCTTTCCAGCAGCCGCCGCGCGCCCTCGCCGTCGATCCGTTCCGCGAGCTCGGCCAGCGGCGCCCCGCCCTCCCGCAGCAGGCCGCTCTCGCGTGAGCGCCGCACGCCCGCGTCCAGCCGGTGCCACAGCAGCGGGTTGGCGACGAGCACCTGGGGGTCCAGTTCCACGCGGCCGCCACCGGCGTCCCGCAGCACGAGGCGCGGCGTCATGCCGTCCGCGCGGCGCACCTGCGTCAGCAGGTCGGTGCGCACGCGCTTCTCGCCCAGCAGGCCGCGCACGGCGAGCCAGCCGTCGCCCGCGGTGACCCGGTGCGGCAGCAGCACGGCCACGAGGAGGGCCCCGAGCCCGGCCCAGCAGGCGCCGCGCAGCCCGTCGAGACTGCCCCGGGCGAGGTCGGCGAGGACGAGGACGCCCCCGAGGGCCGTTCCGCAGTACCAGGCGGCCCGCGCCTCGCGCCGCCAGTTGCGGTCGTGGGCGAGGGTCCGGCCGCCCGGCGGGTGGGCCCGCGTCCGTCTCGCGTGCGCTTCGTGCCCGTGTCCGTGACGGTGTCCGTGCCGTTGTCCGTGCCCGCCTGCCCGCATCCTCGAGGGCTGTCGCCGTCCCATGTTCGTGACGCTAGGCCCGGGCCGGGGGCGCACCGTGCGCTGTTGACGCGGTGCTGACGCCGCTCGAGCCAACCCTTACGCCCCGCTGACGTCACCCTGCCCGGGCCGTCAAGAACGCGTGAAGATCCCCCCGGAACGCGCCAAGAGGCCGCCAAGACCGTGCGCGGGCGCGCGGGACCGGCTGCACGCTGGGCGTCCCACTCACGGAGGTACGAACAGAATGTCCCTGCTTGCCCACGGGAACCGGCGGTCCGGTGCGGCCGACGAGGAGCCGCCCGATACCGGCGCCGCGCGGCCTTCCGCCGAGGACCGGCACCGGCTGACCGCCACGCAGGGACTCGCGGCCCTGTCCCTGGACGCGATGGCGTCGGTGGCCTACGGCCCCGAGTCGATCGTCCTGGTGCTGGCCGCGGCGGGCGCGTACGGGCTGGGCTTCACGCTCCCGGTCACGCTCGCGATCGCCGCCCTGCTGGCGGTGCTCGTCGCCTCCTACCGGCAGGTCATCGCGGCGTTCCCGGACGGCGGCGGCTCGTACGCGGTCGCCAAGCGGCACCTGGGCCGGCGCACCGGCCTGGTGACCGCGGCCTCCCTGGTGCTGGACTACGTGCTGAACGTGGCGGTGTCGGTCACCGCCGGCGTCGCGGCCCTGACCTCCGCCTTCCCCTCCCTCTACGCCGACCGGCTGTGGATCTGCCTGGCCGTGCTGGCCCTGGTGACCGGGGTGAACCTGCGCGGCATCGTGGAGTCCGCGAAGTGGTTCATGGTGCCGACGGCCGTCTTCGTCGGCTCGGTCCTGACGATGATCGTGGCCGGGCTGCTGCGGGACGCGCCCGCGAGCACCGAGGCCGCCGCCGGGCACGCCTCCGTGCTCGCCGGCAACGCCACGTCCGTCGGCGCGCTGCTGCTCCTGAAGGCCTTCGCCGCGGGCTGTTCCGCCCTGACCGGCGTGGAGGCCGTGGCCAATGCCGTGCCGTCGTTCCGCGCCCCGGCGCAGCGGCGGGCCCAGCGCACGGAGGTCGCGCTCGGCGCCCTGCTGGGCGTCATGCTGATCGGCCTGTCGGTGCTGATCGGCCGCTTCCACCTGCAGCCGGCCGAGGGCGTCACGGTCCTCGCCCAGCTCGCCGACGCCTCGCTCGGCCACAACTGGGCCTTCTACGTGGTGCAGTTCGCCACCGTCGTCCTGCTGGCGCTGGCCGCGAACACCTCCTTCGGCGGGCTGCCGGTCCTGATGGCGCTGCTGGCCCGGGACAACTACCTGCCGCACGTCTTCGGCCTCAAGGCCGACCGGCAGGTGCACCGGCACGGGGTGCTGGCCCTGGCCGCGGTCTCCGCGCTGCTGCTGGTCTTCTCCGGCGGCGACGTCAACACCCTCGTGCCGCTGTTCGCGATCGGGGTGTTCGTGGGCTTCACCATCTGCCAGGTGGGCATGGTGCGGCACTGGCGGCAGGAGCGCTCGGCCGGCTGGCGGGGCAAGGCGTTCCTCAACGGCTTCGGCGCGCTGCTGACGGGCGTGTCGGCGGTCGTGGTCACGGCCACGAAGTTCGAGGAGGGCGCCTGGCTGATCGTCCTGGCGCTGCCGCTGATCGTGCTGGTCTTCGAGACCGTCCACCGCGCGTACGGGCGGATCGGCGAGCGGCTGGGGCTGGGCCGGGTGCCCGAGGCGCCGCGCCGCTGCCACAGCGTGGTCGTCGTTCCCGTCTCCTCCCTCTCCCGGCTGACCAGCAAGGCCCTGACAGCCGCCGTGTCGCTGGGCGACGAGGTGGTCGCGGTGACCGCCGTCCAGCCCGATGCGGAGGGGGCGCGGGCCGCCGAGTCGCTGCGGCGCGACTGGGAGCTGTGGAACCCGGGCGTGGACCTGGTCGAACTGCCCGCGCCCACGCGCGCCCTGGGCCGCCCGATCGTGGACTACGTCCACGAGCTCACCGCCCGGCACCCCGACAACCGCGTCACCGTCCTCATCCCGGAGGTCGAGCCCGCGCACGTGTGGCAGCGGCTCCTGCAGAACCAGCGCGGCGCCGTCGTCGCCCACGCGGTCCGCCGCGACACGGACGCGGTCATCTGCCGCCTGCGCTTCCGCACCGGCGCGGAACCGGCCCCGCGGAAGGCCTGAAAGGCCGACACACGGCGGTAATCAATCTGTCGTAATCCTCCCCCATCGTTGATCGTTGGTCCGTACGGTCCGACCGCGAGGGGGAGAACCGACATGCCGATCAGCCGCAGACTGCTCTTGACCGGTGGTGCCGCGCTCGCACTGACCGGGTGCGGGTCCGACACCGGGCGGGGCGACAAGGGTTCGGGCAGACCCCGGCTCTCCCACTGGTACCACCAGTACGGCGAGGCCGGCACCCGGCAGGCCGTGGGCCGGTACGCCGCCGCGTACGAGAAGGCCGACGTGCGGATCGAGTGGCGGCCCGGCAACTACGACCAGCAGACCGCCGCCGCCCTGCTGACGGACTCCGGGCCGGACGTCTTCGAGGTCGACGGGCCGACGCTGGACCAGATCCGCGGCGGGCAGGTCACCGACCTCACCGCCCTGCTGGACGGCGCGAAGGACGACTTCCACCCGGTGGTGCTCGCCCCCAAGACCTGGGACGGGCGGGTGTGGGGCGTCCCGCAGGCGATCGACACCCAGTTCCTCTACTACCGCCGCAGCCTGCTGGAGAAGGCCGGGGTGCGCCCGCCGCGGACCCTGGACGAGCTCGTCGACGCCGCCGGGAGGCTCACCTCCGGCACGGTCAAGGGCCTCTTCCTGGGCAACGACGGCGGCGCGGGAGTCCTCGGCGGCACGCCCCTGTACGCGGCGGGCCTCTCGCTCGTCACCGCCGGCGGCAAGCCCGGCTTCGACGACCCGGCCGCCGCGCGCACCCTCGGCAAGCTGCACCGGCTGTACGCCGGGAAGTCCCTGCTGCTGGGCGCGCCCGCCGACTGGTCCGACCCGGCGGCGCTCGTCCAGGGCCTCACCGCCATGCAGTGGTCCGGGCTGTGGGCCCTGCCGCAGGTGAAGACGGCGCTCGGCGACGACTTCGGGGTGCTGCCCTTCCCCGCCGACGGGCCCGCGGGCAAGCCGGCCGTGCCCGTCGGCGCGTACGCCGCGGCGGTCAGCGCCCGCAGCGCGCGGCGGAAGGAGGCCGAGGCGTACGTGAAGTGGCTGTGGGTCGACCGCACCGACCACCAGGAGGACTTCGCGCTCTCCTACGGCTTCCACATCCCCGCCCGCAGATCGCTGGCCGCGAAGGCGGCGAAGCTCAAGGAGGGTGCGGCGGCCGAGGTCGTGGGGTTCACCAACGATCACGGCTACGCCCAGCCGCTGCTGTGGACGGTCGCCGCGCGGACCGCCTACCAGGACGCGCTCAGCCGGATCATCAAGGAAGGGGCCGATCCGGAGCGCGAGCTGAAGGCGGTCGTGCGCCGCACCGCGGACGAGCTGCGGCGCGCCGGGAAGAAGCCCTGACGTGGCGGCGTACTGTGCGCGGCGCAGGCGGCGGCAGGCCCTGTGGTTCTGGGCGTTCACCGGCCCCTTCGTCCTCGGCCTCGCCCTCTTCACCTACGTGCCCCTGGCCTGGAGCGTCTGGCTCAGCTTCTTCGACGCGCACAACACCGTCACCCCCACCGGCTTCGCGGGCCTGGACAACTACCGCGAGGTGCTCGGCGATCCGGCCTTCCGCTCCGCGCTCGGCACCTTCGTGCTGTTCACGGCGTTCATCGTGCCGGCCACGTACCTGCTGTCGCTGGGGCTCGCACTGGCGGTGGGGCGGCTGCGCGCCGCGCAGGCCTTCTTCCGGTCGGTGTTCTTCCTGCCGACGGCCTGCAGCTACGTGGTGGCGGCACTGGTGTGGAAGCTGTCGATCTTCAACGGGGTGCGGTTCGGGCTGGCCAACACCGTCCTCGGCTGGTTCGGCGCCGAGCAGGTCGCCTGGCTGTCGGCCACCGACCCGCCCTGGTACTGGCTGGTCCTGGTCACCGTCCGGCTGTGGCTGCAGGCCGGCTTCTACATGGTGCTCTTCCTCGCCGGGCTGCAGCGCATCCCGCCGCAGCTGTACGAGGCGGCGGCCGTCGACGGGGCGCGGCCGGGGTGGCAGACCTTCCGGCACATCACCTTCCCGGCGCTGCGGGCCACGTCGGTCGCGGTGGTGCTGCTGCTGGTCGTCAACGCCTTCCAGGCGTTCGACGAGTTCTACAACCTGCTGTCGGACGCGCGCGGCTACCCGCCCTACGCCCGGCCGCCGCTGGTCTACCTCTACTACACGGCGCTCGGGCAGGGGCAGAACCTGGGGCTGGGCAGCGCGGGCGCCGTCGTCCTGGCGCTGCTGATCGCGGTGGTGTCGGTGGTGCAGGTGCGCTGGTTCGGCCTGGGCAGGAGGGAAGCATGACCGGAGGTACGACGGGAGGCGCGGGGCGGAGGGACGACGCCCTCGTACGGGCCGGCCGGGCGCTGCGGCTGGTGCTGCTGACCGTGCTGGCCGTGCTGTTCCTCCTCCCCTTCTACCTGCTGGTGCGCAACGGGCTCGCCGCCGAGGAGGACATCACCTCGCCGGAGTGGACGTTCTTCCCGTCCGAGGTGCACTGGTCGAACGTGCGGGAGCTGTTCGCCGACCCGGACGTGCCGATGGCGCACGCGCTGCTGAACTCCTCGCTGATCGCCGTGGCCACCACGCTCGGCACGCTGCTCCTCGCCTCCCTCGCCGGCTACGGCCTGGCCCGCATCCCCTACCGGCACGCCGACGCCGTCCTCTACGCGGTCCTGGGCACGCTGCTGGTGCCGGCGGCGGTCACGTTCGTGCCGTCGTTCGTGCTGGTGTCGTCGCTGGGCTGGGTCTCCAGCCTGCGCGGCCTGATCGTGCCGACGCTCTTCAGCGCCTTCGCCTGCTTCGTCTTCCGCCAGTACTTCCTGGGCTTCCCGCGGGAGCTGGAGGACGCGGCCCAGGTGGACGGCCTGGGCCCCTGGCGCACGTACTGGCTCGTCGTCGTGCCCAACTCCCGTCCGGTGTTCGCCGCGGTCGGCACGATCGTCTTCATCGGTGCGTGGAACTCGTTCCTGTGGCCGCTGGTGATCGGCCAGGACCGCGACGCCTGGACGGTCCAGGTGGCCCTGTCGACATTCACCACGGCCCAAGCCGTCAATCTGCACGAACTGTTCGTGGCCGCGGCCGTGTCGGTCGTACCGCTGCTGGTGGTCTTCCTGGTGCTGCAGCGCTACATCGTCGCCGGGGTCGAGCGTTCGGGGATCGACGACTGAGGCGGCGAGCCCACCCCGCCCCCGGCTGGGGGTCCGGGGGTCATCCCCCGGGAGATTGCAGCATCGTCGCCGGGGTCGAGCGTTCGGGGATCGACGACTGAGGCGGCGAGCCCACCCCGCCCCCGGCTGGGGGTCCGGGGGTCATCCCCCGGGAGATTGCAGCATCGTCGCCGGGGTCGAGCGTTCGGGGATCGACGACTGAGACGGCCTGGGCGCAAGCTGCGTCGTCCTGTGGCCGCCGCGCAGGAGGGCCGCGCCCAGGGGTGTCAGGGTGTGCATCACGGCGCTGCCGTTGCGCAGGGTCAGGACGAGGCCCGCCTCGCGGAGTACGCCCGCGTGCTGGCTGGCCGAGGCCGCGGACACCCCGACGCGGCGGGCGAGTTCGCTCGTGGTGCAGCCGCCGCCGATGGAGCCGAGCACCGCCGAGCGGGTGTGCCCGACGAGCTTGCCGAGGGAGCGCGGTGCGGTCTGCACGGCGGGCGCGGACTCCGACATGTGCCGGGCGGGGTAGACGAGGACCGGGGTGAGGTCGGGGTCCCGGTAGGTGACGGGCGTGCGCCGGCAGAAGAAGGAGGGAACGAGCAGCAGGCCCCGGCCGTTGAGGTGGACGTCGCGGTCGACGGGGTAGTCGGCCTCCAGGACGGGTGCGCGCCAGCGCATCATGGGCGGCAGCGAGGAGAGCAGGGCGTCGGCGCCGCCGTCCAGCAGGGCCCGGCCCCGCACGGCGCGGTCGGCCTCGATCTGGGCCTGGATGTGCTGCCAGTAGGGTGCTATCGCGGCCTCGTGGTACGCCTGGAGCGCTCCGGTGAGCTTGGCGAAGGCGCGATCGTCGCCCTCGGCCATGGATCGTATCCAAGCGGGGAGCGTACGGGCCGTGGAGAGCCGGCCGAGCTCGCGGTGCACCCGCTCCCCCGGCGTCTCGCGCAGGGCCTGCATGCCGGAGTCGAGTCCGAGTACCCCTTCGGGGGGTGTGAGGAAGTCCGGAAAATACCCGCGGGAAGGCACCAGCGGGGCGAGAAGCCGAGTTTCACCATTCAACCGGGTCCGGGTTTCCGAGCGCCAATCCCCGAAGATCGACTCGCCTTGTTTGTCCCGGAGCCGGTGGAGGCTCAATACGGTTTCCCAGAGTGCGTCCGGGTCTCCGGCCAGGCGCAACCGGGCCAGATCGAGTCCAGTGAAATGGACGCGCAGCACCAAACCCCCACATGAGACATCCGCAACCACCCCCCGCTCACTGAGTATGCACACCGATACGAGCTGTTACCACGCCCTTTTGGCCACAGTTGAAAGGACTCGCGGCGAACGTGGGGGAAGCGAAATGCTATTCACGCACTCGGGGCCGCCCCCGCTCGTTCCCGTGGGGGGTGGCGAGCGAAAAAGCGGCCGCTGAGTATGCGAGTTGCCGCCCGAGCCGATGCGGGCGGCAACAACTCCCGGTGGGGGAGTAAAGAGGGGCGGCGCTCCCGCACGGGCGCCGCCCCTTCGCCCTGTCCGGCTCCGGCATGACCACAGGTCAGCCACATGTCGGGCACATCTCGGGCGCAGGACCACCACAGGATGATCACCTGCCGGTAACCCCTGCGTCATGTGCCGGAGACACTGCCGCCCAGCCGCGCGCCCCGCGGGCGCCGGGCGAGGGGCGGTTTTCCGCCACCGCCCTTCGGGCCGAGGGGGCTTGGTACGTACCGACCGGTCAGTCCCGGCCCGCCTCCGGCGGTGCGCCGGGCCGTTCGCCCGGCCGTCCGCAAAGCCGTCCGGCGGCCCACCGGGCCACCGTTCACCCGTCCACCGTACGCAACCACCCCACAGGGGCGAAGGGGCGGCCCCCCGCACGGGTGCCGCCCCTCCATGGATCGGGAGCCGTCGCCGGGTTGAGGGTCGGGGTCGCCCCGGCGACGGCTCCGCCGCGCCGGCCCGGTTCGTGCCGGGCCGGCGCGGCCGCCGCATCAGCGGCTGTCGGAGCCCCCGTTGCCGAGCGCGGCGGCACGGCCCGCCTCAAGGCGCGCAACGGGGATGCGGAAGGGGGAGCAGGAGACGTAGTCCAGCCCCACCTCGTGGAAGAAGTGCACCGACTCGGGGTCGCCGCCGTGCTCGCCGCAGACGCCGAGCTTGAGGTCCGGGCGGGTGGCCCGGCCGGCCTGGGCGGCCGCGCGCACCAGCGAGCCGACGCCGTCCTTGTCGATGGTCTCGAAGGGGCTGACGCCGAAGATGCCCTTCTCCAGGTACGCGGTGAAGAAGCTCGCCTCCACGTCGTCGCGGGAGAAGCCCCACACCGTCTGGGTCAGGTCGTTGGTGCCGAAGGAGAAGAACTCGGCGGCCTCGGCGATCTGGCCCGCCGTGAGCGCGGCCCGCGGCAGCTCGATCATGGTGCCGAGGGTGAGCCGCAGGTCGGTGCCGGTGGCCTGCTCGACCTCGGCGATGACCCGCTCGGCCTCCTCGCGGACGATCTCCAGCTCCTGGACGGTGCCCACCAGCGGGATCATGATCTCGGCGCGCGGGTCGCCGCCGGCGGTGGCGCGCTCGGCGGCGGCCTCGGCGATGGCCCGCACCTGCATGGCGAACAGGCCCGGGATGACGAGGCCGAGGCGCACGCCGCGCAGGCCGAGCATCGGGTTCTGCTCGTGGAGCTTGTGCACGGCCTGCAGCAGGCGCAGCTCGTTCTCGTGCGGCTCGCGGCGGGCCTCGGCGAGCGCGACCCGCACCGACAGCTCGGTGATGTCGGGGAGGAACTCGTGCAGCGGCGGGTCGAGCAGGCGGACCGTGACCGGCAGCCCGTCCATGGCCTCGAAGAGCTCCACGAAGTCGGCCTTCTGCAGCGGCAGCAGGGCCCCGAGGGCCTCGTCCCGCTCGTCCTCGGTGTCGGCGAGGATCAGGCGCTCGACCATCTCGCGGCGCTCGCCGAGGAACATGTGCTCGGTGCGGCACAGGCCGATGCCCTGGGCGCCGAAGCGGCGGGCGCGGGCGGCGTCCTCGGCGTTGTCGGCGTTGGCCCGGACCTGCAGACGGCGCTTGCCGTCCGCGTAGGACATCATCCGGTGCACGGCCTGGACGAGCTCGTCGCCCGCCGCGGCAGCGGCTTCATCGGACACAGCGGCCGCGTCGGCCTGCATGCGGCCCTCGAAGTACTCGACGACCGGGGAGGGCACGACGGGCACCTCGCCGAGGTAGACCTTGCCGGTCGAGCCGTCGATGGAGACGACCTCGCCCTCCTCGATGACGACCCCGCCGGGGGCGGTCATGCGCCGGCGCTTGGTGTCGACCTCCAGCTCCTCGGCGCCGCAGACACAGGTCTTGCCCATGCCGCGGGCGACGACGGCCGCGTGCGAGGTCTTGCCGCCGCGCGAGGTGAGGATGCCCTCGGAGGCGATCATGCCGTCGAGGTCGTCGGGGTTGGTCTCGCGGCGGATGAGGATGACCTTCTCGCCCGAGCGCGACCACTTCACGGCGGTGTAGGAGTCGAAGACGGCCTTGCCGACGGCGGCGCCGGGCGAGGCGGCGATGCCGCGGCCCAGGAGCTCGGTCTTCGCCTTGTCGTCGAACCGCGGGAACATCAGCTGCGCGAGCTGCCCGCCGGTGACGCGCTGCAGCGCCTCGGCCTCGTCGATCAGGCCCTGGTCCACCAGCTGCGTGGCGATGCGGAAGGCCGCTCCCGCGGTGCGCTTGCCGATGCGGGTCTGCAGCATCCACAGCTTGCCGCGCTCGATGGTGAACTCGATGTCGCACAGGTCCTTGTAGTGCGTCTCGAGCGTCTCCATGATCTGCATCAGCTGGTCGTAGGACGCCTTGTCGATGCGCTCCAGGTCGGCCAGCGGCACGGTGTTGCGGATGCCCGCGACGACGTCCTCGCCCTGGGCGTTCTGCAGGTAGTCGCCGTAGACGCCCTGGTGGCCGCTGGCGGGGTCGCGGGTGAAGGCGACGCCGGTGCCGGAGTCGGGGCCGAGGTTGCCGAAGACCATGGAGCAGATGTTGACGGCGGTGCCGAGGTCGCCGGGGATGCGCTCCTGGCGGCGGTAGAGCTTGGCGCGGTCGCCGTTCCACGAGTCGAAGACCGCCCGGATGGCGAGGTCCATCTGCTCGCGCGGCTCCTGCGGGAAGTCCCGGCCGGTCTCCTTGGCGACGATGCCCTTGAACTCCTCGACCAGGCGCTGCAGGTCGGCGGCGTCGAGCTCGACGTCGGTGGTGACGCCCTTGGCGCGCTTGGCCTCGTCGAGGGCCTCCTCGAAGAGGTCGCCGTCGACGCCGAGGACGGTCTTGCCGAACATCTGGATGAGACGGCGGTAGGAGTCCCACGCGAACCGCTCGCCACCGGCCTGGGCGGCGAGCCCGGCCACGGAGGCGTCGGAGAGCCCGATGTTGAGGACGGTGTCCATCATGCCGGGCATGGAGAACTTGGCACCGGACCGGACCGAGACCAGCAGCGGGTCGTCCGCCTGCCCCAGCTTCTTGCCCATCTGCTTCTCGAGGGCGTCGAGGTGGGCGGAGACCTCGTCGCGCAGGGCGACGGGCTCGGTGCCGCTCTCGAGGTAGACCTTGCAGGCTTCGGTGGTGATGGTGAAGCCGGGGGGTACGGGCAGGCCGAGGTTGGTCATCTCGGCGAGGTTGGCGCCCTTCCCGCCGAGCAGGTCCTTCAGGTCCTTGTTGCCCTCGGTGAAGTCGTAGACGAACTTCTGCTGATCTGTGGTTTCCGGCACGGGACTCGACTCCTCACTGGGGTCCCCCCGTACACAGTTGGGGGAAGGCGTGCTCAAACGTGCTGACGGCGGGGAGCGTACCCAGATCGAAGGCTTATGAGGAGGTCCACCCCCCGGCCATATGGGCGTAACCGCCTGTCAGCCAGCAGATCGAAAGTCACGCCCCGGTAAAGGGCCCGAAAGTCGATCGTTCGACTTCTGAAGACAGAATGACAAAAAGAAGTCGGCAGATCACGCAGGGTCGACGAACGGCGAGGTGAGCCGTCGACTTGTGAAAGCAAGAGGGGTGGCACGCAGTGCCACCCCTCAAGAGATGCACCCCTGGATCAGACGCTCATCTGAGCGGACCCCTGATCAGGGGTGGCGAGAATCACGCCTTCTCAGCCGCCGGATGTGTCGAGTTCGGCATCCGCGCCGACGGCCGCGCAGTCGTACGGGTCGTCCAGCCAGCCGTCCGGGAGCACCACGCGGTTGCGGCCGGACGTACGGCCGCGGGGGCCGTCGGCGCCGACCGGCCAGGACTGGTCCAGATCCAGCTCGCTCAGATGAGCGTCCAGCTCGTCCAGGGACGAGGTGATCGCCAGCTTCTTGCGCATGTCCGAGCCGATGGAGAAGCCCTTGGTGTACCAGGCCACGTGCTTGCGGAAGTCGATGACGCCGCGCTCCTCGCTCTCCAGCCACTCGCCGAGGAGCGTGGCGTGGCGCAGCATCACGCGGGCCACCTCGCGCAGGGTGGGCGCGGTGAAGGCGTCGCCGCCCTCGAAGGCCGTGACCAGGTCGCCGAAGAGCCAGGGGCGCCCCAGGCAGCCGCGGCCGACGACGACGCCGTCGCAGCCGGTCTCGCGCATCATCCGCACGGCGTCGTCCGCCGACCAGATGTCGCCGTTCCCGAGCACGGGGATCTCCGGCACGGCCTCCTTGAGGCGGGCTATGGCCTCCCAGTCGGCGGTGCCGCCGTAGTGCTGGGCGGCCGTGCGGCCGTGCAGGGCGACGGCGGTGACGCCCTCCTCGACGGCGATCCGGCCGGCGTCGAGGAAGGTGATGTGGTCGTCGTCGATGCCCTTGCGCATCTTGATCGTCACCGGGAGGCTGCCGGCGTTGCCGACGGCCTCGCGCAGGATCGAGCGCAGCAGGTTGCGCTTGTAGGGCAGGGCCGAGCCGCCGCCCTTGCGGGTGACCTTGGGGACCGGGCAGCCGAAGTTGAGGTCGATGTGGTCGGCCAGGTCCTCGTCCACGATCATGCGGACGGCCTTGCCGACGGTGACCGGGTCGACGCCGTAGAGCTGGATCGAGCGGGGCTTCTCGGTGCCGTCGAAGTGGATCAGCCGCATGGTCTTGGCGTCGCGCTCGACCAGGGCGCGGGTGGTGATCATCTCGCTGACGAACAGCCCCTTGCCGCCGGAGAACTCGCGGCACAGCGTGCGGAAGGGCGCGTTGGTGATGCCCGCCATGGGGGCGAGGACCACCGGCGGCCACACGGTGTGCGGGCCGATCTGGAGCGGCGTGGCGGCGTCATTCGTCATGGCCCCATTGTCGCGTACCACGACCGGAAGTTTAGTTGTACTCTTAAAATCATTGGAGATGTACAACTATCTGTTGTGCGCCCACTCCCCAGGGGGTCCCCCGTGCCCGAGCCCTCCCGGCGCCGCCGGCTGCTGATCCTCGCCATCTGCTGCACGAGCCTGCTGATGGTGAGCCTCGACAACACGATCCTCAACGTGGCGCTGCCCTCCATGCAGCGGGAGCTCGGCGCCTCCGTCTCCGGGCTGCAGTGGACGATCGACGCCTACACCCTCGTCCTCGCCTCGCTGCTGATGCTCGCCGGCTCGACCGCCGACCGGCTGGGCCGCAGACGCGTCTTCCAGGCCGGCCTGGTCCTCTTCACCGCCGGCTCCGTGCTGTGCAGCCTGGCGCCGGGGCTCGGCTGGCTGGTCGTCTTCCGCATGGTGCAGGCCGTGGGCGGCTCCATGCTCAACCCCGTCGCCATGTCGATCATCACCAACACGTTCACCGACCCCCGGGAGCGGGCCCGCGCCATAGGCGTGTGGGGCGGCGTCGTCGGCATCAGCATGGCCGCCGGGCCGGTCATCGGCGGCGCGCTCGTCGAGACGACCGGCTGGCGGGCCATCTTCTGGATCAACCTGCCGGTCGGGCTGGCCGCGCTCGCCATGACCGCGCGGTACGTGCCCGAGTCCCGCGCCGCCACGGCCCGCCGGGCCGACCCCGTCGGCCAGCTGCTGGTGATCGCGCTGCTCGGCTCGCTCACGTACGGGATCATCGAGGGCGCCGCCGCGGGGTGGGGCTCGCCCCTCATCCTCGGCTGCTTCGCCGTCGCCGCCGCCTCCCTGGCCGCGCTCGTCCCCTACGAGCGGCGCCGCGCGGAACCCCTGATCGAGCCGCGGCTCTTCCGCAGCGCGCCCTTCAGCGGCGCCACCGTCACCGCGGTGTCCGCCTTCGCCGCGCTCGGCGGCTTCCTCTTCCTCAACACCCTGTACCTGCAGAACGAGCGCGGCCTCTCCGCCCTCGACGCCGGCCTCCACATGCTGCCCATGGCCCTCATGTGCCTGGTCTTCGCCCCGCTGTCCGGCCGGCTCGTCGGGGCCCGCGGGCCGCGGCTGCCCCTGCTGCTCGCCGGGGTGGCCATGACGGCGAGCGGCCTGCTCTTCGCCGCCTTCGGGGCGGGCTCCTCCGACGCCCTGCTGTTCACCGCCTACGTGCTCTTCGGCATCGGCTTCGGCCTGGTGAACGCGCCCATCACCAACACCGCCGTCTCCGGTCTGCCGCGCGCCCGGGCCGGGGTCGCCGCTGCGGTCGCCTCCACCAGCCGGCAGGTCGGCAGCTCGCTGGGCGTCGCCGTCATCGGCGCGGCCGTCGCCGCGGGGCTGCAGGAAACCGGCTGGTGGATCGTCTCCGGCTGCGGTGCGGCCGTCCTCCTGGTCGGTACGATCACCACCGGCCGCTGGGCCGCCCGGACCGCCGAGCGTGCCGCGGCCCGCCCCGACCCCCACGCCGAGCGGAGCAGGAACCCGGTGACGACACCATGACCGCGCACGACACGCACGACGAGACCGCGCAGCGCGCCTGGGGGCAGCTGCGGGAGATCGTCCTCGGCGGCAACGAGCGCCGCAAGGAGGTCGTCGAAGCGCTCGGCATGAGCTTCTTCCGTGTCAAGGCCCTGCGGCGGATCGCCCGGGGCCCGCTCACGCTCCGCGAACTGGCCGAACAGCTGCTCACCGACCGGCCCTACACCACGCTGGTCGTGGACGACCTCGCCGGGCGCGGCCTGGTGGAACGCACCGCGAACCCGGCCGACCGGCGCTCGAAGATCGTCTCCGCCACACCGGCGGGCCACGAGGCGGCGGCCCGGGCCGAAGCCATCCTCGGCACCCCGCCCCCGGCCCTCCTGGCCCTCCCCCCGGAAGACCTCGCGGCCTTGGACCGCATCACGGCCCGCTTGGCGGGAACGCGGGGGCGGCACCCTACGGGGTAAGGGCGCACGCCGGACGGAAGCCGTCCCGCCCCAGGCCCGAGGCCGGCTCGGCACCGCCGGACACCACCATGTCGGCTCACTCACCGCCCCGGCGAAAGAACTCCCGCCGCAACGGCGAGAACCCCGACGGCGCATCCCGGCGGTGCCGTGCAACCCAGGCCCGAGGCCGGCTCGGCACCGCCGGGCGCCACCGCGGGGGTTACTCGCCGCGGCGGCGGCACAAGAATGTCCGCCGTGTCGGCGAGACGTCGGACGCCCCGTTCCGCCGCGATGGGCGCTCGCCACGGCGGCGGCAAGAACATCCGCCGGGCCGGAGGCCATGTCGGCTCAGGGCGTTGCCCCGCGCGTCAGTGCCGCCAGGCGTTCGTGGGTGGTTTCGTCCGCGGGAGTGAACGTCACGAGGCGGCCGCCCGGGTGGGGGCCCGTCCAGAGGCTGGTGTGGTTCAGGCGGAGTTCGCCCGTGCGGGCGTGCCACAGGGTGCGTACGCGGTAGGCGGTGACGGGGGCGACCTCGTGCCGGGCCCACAGCACGCGGAACTCCGGTGACGCCCGCAGCAGCTTCGCCAGCAGGTGCTTCCACGCCGGATCGGCGAGGTGCTCGGCCATGGCCGCACGGAACTTCGCCGCCATGGCCCGGATCGTCTCCTCCCGGTCGACGAACGTGTCCCGCACCTCGGCATTGGTGAACGCGAGCCACATGCAGTTGCGCTCCTCGCGCGGCAGCTTGTCGAGGTCGCACATGAGCGCGCTGTAGGTGCGGTTGTAGGCGAGGATGTCGTAGCGCGAGTTCTGGATGCAGGCGGGGAAGGGCTCCAGCCGGTCCAGCATCATCCGCAGGTCCGCGGAGACCCCGGGGCAGTCGGTCTCCGGCAGCGGGTCGACCGCGTTGGCGAGGGCGAAGAGGTGGCTGCGCTCGCTGCGGTCGAGCTGGAGGGCGCGGGCGACGGCGTCGAGGACCTGCGGCGAGACCTTGATGTCGCGGGCCTGTTCGAGCCACGTGTACCAGGTGACGCCGACGGCGGCGAGGTGGGCGACCTCCTCCCGGCGCAGCCCGGGCGTGCGCCGCCGGGGCCCGCGCGGCAGCCCGGCCTGTTCGGGGGAGACGCGCTCGCGGCGGCTGCGCAGGAAGGCGGCGAGCTCCCCGCGGCGCACGTCGTCGGCGGTGGGCGCGGGCGGGGAGGCGGACGCGGGCGCGGGCGCGGACACAGGCGCGGCGACGGTCCGGGGTTCCTGCAGCATCGTGGTCATGTCTCCAGCGTGCGCGAGGCCGGCGGCCCGTTCCAGGTAGTACGGGTACCAGGATAAGAAGGCTCTGGTACCGGGCTGAACGGGCGGGCATCGTCGGGACGGTGAGCGATACCCGGATAACCTCCTCCACCGAAGCGGCCGTTGCCGCCGCTGCCCCGCATCCCTCCCCGCAGCCCTCCCCGCATCCCGTCCTGACCCCCTTGGGCCTGTTCACCGTGCTGGTCGGCGCGGCGCTGCCCATGCTCGACTTCTTCATCGTCAACGTCGCCCTGCCCGCCATCGACCACGACCTGCACGCGGGCCCGGCGCTCCTGGAGATGGTGGTCGGCGGCTACGGGGTCGCGTACGCCGTGCTGCTGGTGCTCGGCGGGCGGCTGGGCGACACGGTGGGGCGGCGCCGGCTGTTCCTGTGGGGCACGGCCGCGTTCGGGGTGACGTCGGTGGCGTGCGGGCTGGCGCCGGGCGCCTGGGAGCTGGTGATCGCACGGATCGCGCAGGGCGCGGCGTCCGCGCTGATGCTGCCGCAGGTGCTGGCGACGATCCAGGCCACGACGAGCGGGGCGGCCCGGGCCCGGGCGCTCAGCTTCTACAGCGGTACGTCCGGGGTCGCCGCCTCGGTCGGCCAGGTGCTGGGCGGGGTGCTGGTCGCCGCGGACGTCGCGGGCAGCGGCTGGCGGTCGATCTTCCTGGTGAACGCGCCGGTCGCGGCGGTCGCGCTGCTGCTGGCGGGCCGCGCGGTGCCCGAGACCCGCTCGGCGCGCCCGACGCGGGTGGACGGCCTGGGCACGGTGCTGCTGTCGCTGTCGCTGGTCTCCCTTCTGGTGCCGCTGACGGAGGGCCGGGCGACGGGCTGGCCGGTGTGGTCGTGGGTGCTGCTGGCGGTCTTCCCGTTCGCGGCGGTGGCGTTCGCCGTCACGGAGCGGCGCCTGGAGCGGTCCGGCGGTGAGGGGCGGACGCCGCTGGTGCCGCCGTCGCTGCTGCGGGTGCGGTCGGTGCGTACGGGGCTGGCAGTGCTGGTGCCGTTCTCGCTCGGCTGGGGCGGCTTCATGTTCGTCCTGGCGGTGGTGCTGCAGGAGGGGCTGCGGCTGGGGCCACTGGCGGCGGGGCTGTCGCTGGTGCCGATGTGCGTGACGTTCTTCGCGGCCTCGCTGGCCTGCCCCCGGCTGTTCAGCCGGTACGGGCGGCGGGCCGTGACGGCCGGGGCGCTGGTCCAGGGGGCGGGGCTGCTCGGTGTGGCGGCGGCCTTCTACTGGGGCTGGGACGCGGCGGGCCTGTGGGGCCCGTGCGTGGCGCTGGCCGTCCAGGGCCTGGGCCAGGGGCTGCTGCTGCCGCTGACGCTGCGGACGGTGCTGAGCGAGGTGCCGGTGGCGCAGGCGGGCGTGGGCAGCGGGGTCATGGTCACGACGCAGCAGTCGTTCATGGCGCTGGGCGTGGCCACGCTCGGGTCGCTCTTCCTGTCGCTGTCGGACGCGGTGGGGATGCGGGACGCGCTCGCGGTGACGCTGGGGGTGCAGCTGGTGACGGTGGTGGCGACGGTGCTGCTGACGCTGCGGCTGCCGCGCCCGAATGACTGACAGATATTGAAATCTGTCAGTCCATGTGTCACTCTTCAAGGGAGCCCGCAATCCGGCTTACCCGCTTCTGGGTGGATTGCCCCTTTCTGCCCACTTCCCTTTCGGAGGAGCTCCCGTGCAGCACCGCACCCTCGGCACCACCGGCCCCCGGGTCTCCGCCCTCGGCCTCGGCGCGATGGGCATGTCCGCCCTCTACGGCGAAGCCGACCGCGCCGAGTCGATCGCCACGATCCACGCCGCCCTCGACGCCGGCGTCACCCTGATCGACACCGGCGACTTCTACGGCATGGGCCACAACGAACTGCTCATCGGCGAAGCCCTGCGCACGACGAGCGAGGCCAACCGCGCCAAGGCGCTCACCAGCGTCAAGTTCGGCGCCCTGCGCGACCCGGACGGCGGCTGGGCCGGCTACGACGGCCGCCCCGCCGCGGTGAAGAACTTCGCCGCCTACTCCCTGCAGCGCCTGGGCACCGGCCACATCGACGTCTACCGCATCGCCCGCGTCGACCCCGACGTGCCGATCGAGGAGACGGTCGGCGCCATCGCCGAGCTCGTCGAAGCCGGCCACGTGCGCCACATCGGCCTCTCCGAGGTGGGCGCCGACACCCTGCGCCGGGCCGCGTCCGTGGCGACCGTTTCCGACCTGCAGATCGAGTACTCGCTGATCTCCCGCGGCATCGAGGAGGAGATCCTGCCCACCGCCCGCGAGCTGGGCATCGGCGTCACCGCGTACGGCGTGCTCTCGCGCGGCCTCATCAGCGGCCACTTCGGCCGGGACCGGCAGCTCGGCGCGGGTGACTTCCGCGGCATGAGCCCGCGCTTCCAGGGCGAGAACCTGCAGCGCAACCTCGACCTGGTCGACGCCCTGCGCAAGGTCGCCGAGAGCAAGGGCGCGAGCGTCGCGCAGACCGCCATCGCGTGGGTCCTCGCCCAGGGCGAGGACATCGTCCCCCTCGTCGGCGCCCGCCGCCGCGACCGCCTCGCGGAGGCGCTCGGCGCGCTCGACCTGACCCTGGACGCCACCGACCTCGCCGCCATCGAGGCGGCCGTCCCCGCCGGCGCCGCGGCCGGCGCGCGCTACCCGGAGTCCCAGATGGCCCACCTCGACAGCGAACGGTGAGCCCTGCGGGCGGCTCGCCCGACCCTCGGCGGGGGTGGTTCCGGCACCGCCGGACCGCGCCGTCGTGTCCGATCGCCGTCGCGGCGGAACAGAGAGGCACGGCCTCTCGACTCCTCCTGCCGCCGGGCAGGAGAGCCGCCGCGACGGCGGGAAGCCGGACGGCGCTTCCCGGCGGTGCCGGACAGCCCGGGCCACAGGCAAGCACGGCACCGCCGGACTCCACCGCGGTGGCTGCTCGCCGCGGCGGCGGAAGATGTGCCCGCCGCGGCGGAGCCGGGACGCACGGCCTCTCAGCCCTCCCCGCCCCGGCAGGAAAACCGCCGCGGCGGCGCGCAACCCCTACCGACGCGCCCGGCGGTGCCGAGTCGACCGGACCCAAGGCCGGCACGGCACCGCCGGACCCCACCACGGTGGTTGCTCGCCGTCGCGGCGGAAGATGTGCCCGCCGCCGCGGAGCCGGGACGCACGGCCTCTCAGCCCTCCCCGCCCCGGCAGGAAAACCGCCGCGGCGGCGCGCAACCCCTACCGACGCGCCCGGCGGTGCCGAGTCGACCGGACCCAAGGCCGGCACGGCACCGCCGGACCCCACCACGGTGGTTGCTCGCCGTCGCGGCGGAAGATGTGCCCGCCGCCGCGGAGCCGGGACGCACGGCCTCTCGGCCCTCCCCGCCCCGGCAGGAAAACCCGCCGCGGCGGCGCGCAACCCCCACCGACGCACCCGGCGGTGCCGAGCAACCCGGACCCGGGGCCGGCACGGCACCGCCGGACTCCACCGCGGTGGTTGCTCGCCGTCGCGGCGGAATCGAGAGGCAGCGCCTCTCAGCACTCCCTGCCCCGGCAGGAAGAGCCGCCGCCGCGGCGGAAGGATGCGCCCGGCTCCGCCGGAGGGATGCGGTCCGCGCCGGGCAGGTACCGTCCATCTGGGCGTACGTCATTTCCGGACCGCCCGTCCCCAGCCGAAAGGTACGAGCCCGTATGACGCCCGCGCCGCTGACCCCCGAGCGCATCCTCGAAGCCACCGAGGACGTGCTGCGCCGCTTCGGCCCCGCCAAGGCCACCGTGGTCGATGTCGCACGTGCGCTGGGCGTCAGCCACGGCAGCGTCTACCGGCACTTCGGCAGCAAGGCCGCCCTGCGGGAGGCGGTCACGCAGCGCTGGCTCGACCTCTCCCACGCGGAGCTGTCGGCCGTCGCGGACGCGGACGGCCCCGCCGGCCCGCGGCTGCGCTCCTGGCTCGCCGCGCTGTTCGCCGCGAAGCGGCGCAAGGCGGGGGACGACCCCGAGCTGTTCGCCACGTACATGGTCCTCGTGGGCGAGAACAGCGCCACGGTCGACCGGCACATCGAGACGATGATCGGGCAGCTGGCCCGCATCGTGGAGAGCGGCGTCCGCAGCGGCGAGTTCGCCGGAACCGACCCCGCGGCCACGGCACGCGCGCTCTGGGACGCCACGAACCGCTTCCACGACCCCGCGTACGCCGCGGACTGGTCGCTCCCGGGGATCGACGCCGCGTTCGACGCCGTCTGCGGCCTGCTGCTGCGCGGCCTGCAGGGCTGAGAAACCGTCAGCCCACGCCCCCGTCAGCCCACGCCCCGTCAGCCCACGCCGAGGAACCGCAGGACCGCCAGCACCCGCCGGTGGTCCGCGTCCGCCTTAGGCAGGTCCAGCTTCGCCAGGATCGAGTTGATGTGCTTGGCGACGGCGCTCTCGCTCACGACCAGCCCCTCCGCGATCCCCGCGTTCGACCGCCCGGACGCCATCAGCTCCAGCACGTCCCGCTCGCGCGGCGTGAGCCGGTCCAGCGGATCGCTGTGCCGGCGCAGCAGCAGCTGCGAGACGACCTGCGGGTCGAGCGCGGTGCCGCCGCCCGCGACGCGCCGCAGCGCGTCGATGAACTCCTCCACGTCGGCGACCCGCTCCTTGAGCAGGTAGCCGACGCCCCGCGTGTCCCCGGACAGCAGGTCGGCGGCGTAGCGCTCCTCCACGTACTGGGAGAGCAGCAGCACGGCCGTGTCCGGCCACTGCTTGCGGATGACGAGCGCGGCGCGCACGCCCTCGTCGGTGAAGCCCGGCGGCATGCGCACGTCGAGGACGGCGAGGCCGGGCCGGTGCTCCTCCACCGCCGCGAGCAGCGCCTCCGCGTCGCCGGTCTCCGCGACCACGTCGAACCCGGCCGTCTCCAGGACCTTCACCAGGCCGATCCGGAGCAGGACGGAATCCTCGGCGATCACAGCGCGCACGGCAGCTCCACGGTCACAACGGTCGGGCCCCCCACGGGGCTGCTGATCGAGAACGTGCCGTCGACCGACGCGACCCGCTTGGCCAGTCCGGCCAGCCCGCTGCCGCCCGTAGGGTCGGCCCCGCCCACGCCGTCGTCGGTGACGACGACGAGAAGTATCCCCCCTCGCCGCTCGACGCGGACGTCGGCCCGGGTCGCCCGCGCGTGCTTGACGACGTTGGCGAGCGCTTCGGAGACCACGAAGTAGGCGACGGCCTCGACGGTCGGGGCGGGCCGGTCGGCGAGGTCGACCGTCAGCCCCACGGGCAGCGGCGTCCGCTCGGCGATGCCGGACAGGGCGGCGTCGAGGCCGCGGTCCTCCAGCACGGCGGGGTGCAGGCCGCGTACGAGGTTGCCGATCTCGGCGATGGCCTCCTTGGCCTCGCGGTGCGCCTCGTCGATGACCTGGCGGGCCTCGTCGGGCAGGTCCTTGAGCGTCACCTTGGCCAGCCCCAGGTTGACCGCCATCGACACGAGCCGCTGCTGGGCCCCGTCGTGCAGGTCGCGCTCGATGCGGCGGCGCTCGGCGTCCGCGGCGTCCACGACGCCGGCGCGGCTCGCGGCGACCTCCTCGACGCGCTGCTCCAGCACCTCGGCGCGGCTGGGGCCGAGGCGGGCCGTGGCGGCGCGGGTGTCGAGCCGGGCGAGCGCGCGGGAGAGCCATGCCGCGCCGTAGATCCCGGCGAGTCCCGCGGCGGTGAGGTAGGCGGCCTGTACGGCGTAGCCCGCTTGCGCAAGCCGCGTCCCGGGTGGCAGCGCCCACACCCAGACGTAGACCGTGGCGGCCACCGCGGCCGCCGCCCACAGCAGCAGCGTCAGCGCGCCGCCGAGCGCGATCAGCGGCCCCGCCACCAGGTGGTAGCCCAGCTGCCGCCACGACCAGGACCGCCCCGCGACCGGTATCTCCACCCCGAGCCACGCCCGGAACCGCGCCCGCTGCGCCCGCGTCAGCACGGGGCAGGCGGCTCCGAGGACCCCCGTCATCACCGCGAGGGCGAGCAGACAGCTCGACGCCTTCGTCGGCCCACCGTCCAGCCACGGCACCGCCAGCACGAAGAGCGCCCCGAACTGGACGAGCCCGCCGACGGCGAGGAGGACGGCGGCACGGCCGGCCCCGTCGAAGGGACGGCGGAGGGGGGTGGGGATTCGCATGGTCACACGGTAAGTGCGCAGGTCAGGGGCGGGCGATGGTGCTGGTGTCCGACTCGGTGGTGCAGCTGGTGCCACCCTCGGACCGAGACCCTGAGGGAAGGGGGGAACGGGGAAAGGCCGAAGGCCCCGGCCCCCGCCGAGCGGGGAACCGGGGCCTTCGGCCGTTGCGCAAAGACGTCAGCAGCCCAGCAGACGCGAGCCCAGGTAGCCCTCGATCTGGTCGAGGGAGACGCGCTCCTGCTTCATCGTGTCGCGCTCGCGGACGGTCACGGCGTTGTCCTCGAGCGTGTCGAAGTCGACCGTGACGCAGAACGGCGTGCCGATCTCGTCCTGGCGGCGGTAGCGGCGGCCGATCGCGCCCGCGTCGTCGAACTCGATGTTCCAGTTCTTGCGCAGGTCCGTGGCGAGGCCCTTGGCCTTCGGGGACAGCTGCGGGTTGCGGGACAGCGGGAGGACGGCGACCTTGACCGGGGCCAGGCGCGGGTCGAGGCGCATCACGACGCGCTTCTCCATGACGCCCTTGGCGTTGGGGGCCTCGTCCTCGTTGTACGCGTCGAGCATGAAGGCGAGCATGGCGCGGTTCAGGCCGGCCGCCGGCTCGATGACGTACGGGAACCAGCGCTCGCCGGCCTCCTGGTCGAAGAAGGTCAGGTCCTGGCCGGAGGCCTGGGAGTGGGCCTTCAGGTCGTAGTCCGTGCGGTTGGCGATGCCTTCCAGCTCGGAGAACTCGGTGCCGCCGAAGTTGAAGCGGTACTCGATGTCAGTGGTGCGCTTGGAGTAGTGGGAGAGCTTCTCCGCGGCGTGCTCGTACCACCGCATGTTCTCCTCGCGCATGCCGAGGCCGGTGTACCAGCTCCAGCGCTGCTCCATCCAGTACTCGTGCCAGGTCTCGTCCTCGCCCGGCTTGACGAAGAACTCCATCTCCATCTGCTCGAACTCGCGGGTGCGGAAGATGAAGTTGCCCGGCGTGATCTCGTTGCGGAAGGACTTGCCGGTCTGGGCGATGCCGAACGGCGGCTTCTTCCGCGAGGTCTGCTGGACCTGGGCGAAGTTGGTGAAGATGCCCTGCGCGGTCTCGGGGCGCAGGTAGCTGACCGAACCGGAGTCCTGGGTCGGGCCCAGGTGGGTGGACAGCAGGCCGGAGAACAGCTTGGGCTCGGTGAAGGCGCCCTTGGTGCCGCAGTGCGCGCAGTTGAGGTCGGCGAGGCCGTTCTCGGGCAGCTTGCCGTGCTTGGCCTCGTACGCCTCCTCCAGGTGGTCGGCGCGGTAGCGCTTGTGGCAGGAGGTGCACTCGGTCAGCGGGTCGGTGAAGGTCGCGACGTGGCCGGACGCCTCCCAGACCTCACGGGCCAGGATCACCGACGAGTCGAGACCGACGACGTCGTCGCGCGAGGTGACCATGGAGCGCCACCACTGGCGCTTGATGTTCTCCTTGAGCTCCACGCCCAGCGGACCGTAATCCCAGGCGGCACGCTGTCCGCCATAGATCTCACTGCACGGATAGACGAAGCCACGGCGCTTGCTCAGGCTGACGATGGTGTCGATCTTGTCGGCGGCCACGGTGCTCTCTTCATTGCGACGACGAACAGCGAATGACTCAGGTTACCGGCGCTGCCACCCTCCTAATCAAATCGGCTCTGGCCTTGGCTTGACCATGCCCCTCCGCACCCCGCCCCGACCCCCCTTGTTGACAATCGTTTCCATTTTTGTTGAAAATGACTGTCATGAACGTAAGCCGCCCCCACCAGCTCCGCGCCCCCCGAATACGCACCGCCGTCGTCGCCGCGGCCGCCGCACTCGGAGTGCTCGGCCTCTCCGCCTGTTCCCCGGACGAGTCCGCGGGCAAGGCGGCCGACGGCAAGCTCGCCGTGGTGGCGTCGTTCTACCCGATGCAGTACCTCGCCGAGCAGATCGGCGGCGAGCACGTCAGCGTCACCAACCTGACCAAGCCCGGCGTCGAACCCCACGACCTGGAGCTCAAGCCCCGCCAGATCGGCTCCCTCGCCGACGCGGGCGCGATCGTCTACCTCAAGGGCGTCCAGCCCGCCGTGGACGAGGCGATCAAGCAGTCGAAGAACAAGCACGCCGTGGACGTGGCCACCCTCACCCGCCTGGAGGCGCACGGCACCGAGGTCGACGGCAAGCACCACACCACCGGCGACAACCACTCCCGCTCCGAGGAGCCGGAGGAGGCCGGGCACGACGAGCACGGCCACGACGAGCACGGGCACGAGGGCCACGACCACGGGCACGAGGGCGGCGAGGACCCCCACATCTGGCTCGACCCCGTGAAGTACGCCGAGGCCGCCAAGGGCGTCGCGAAGACCCTCGCCGAGGCCGACCCCGAGCACAAGGGCGACTACGAGAAGAACGCCGGCGCCCTGGTGAAGAAGCTCGGCGCCCTGGACGCCAAGTTCAAGGACGGGCTGAAGAACCGCGCCTCGGACACCTTCATCACCACCCACGCGGCCTTCGGCTACCTCGCCGAGCGCTACGGGCTGACCGAGGAGGCCATCAGCGGCCTCGACCCCGAGTCCGAGCCCAGCGCCGCCCGCATCAAGGACCTGCACAAGCTGGCCGAGGAGCACCACGTCTCGACGATCTTCTTCGAGACCCTCGCGAGCCCGGACACCGCGAAGACGCTGGCCAAGGACCTCAAGCTGAAGACCGACGTCCTCGACCCCCTCGAGGGCATCACGGACAGGTCCAGGGGCCACGACTACATCGAGGTCATGGAGGCCAACCTGGCCGCCCTGCAGAAGGCGCTCGGCACCAAGTGAGCGCGGCTGAGGAGATCACCATGGAGCAGCCCGTCATATCCCTGCGGGGCGCCACCGCGAGCCTGGGCGGCCGCCCGGTGCTGCGCGGCGTGGACCTGACCGTACGGCGCGGCGAGGTCGTCGCCCTGCTCGGCGCCAACGGCTCGGGCAAGTCCACGGCCGTGCGCGGCATCGTCGGCCAGGTGCCGCTCACCGGCGGCGAGCTGGAGCTCTTCGGCACGCCCCGGCGGCGCTTCCGCGACTGGGCCCGCGTCGGCTACGTGCCGCAGCGCACCACCGCCGCCGGCGGGGTCCCCGCGACCGTGCGCGAGGTCGTCTCGGCCGGGCGGCTCGCCCGCACCCGGTTCGGGATGATGCGCAAGGCCGACAAGGAGGCGGTCATACGCGCCCTGGGGCTCGTCGGCATGGAGGACCGGCTCGGGGACTCCGTCGACGCCCTCTCCGGCGGCCAGCACCAGCGGGTCCTCATCGCCCGCGCCCTGGCCGGCGAACCCGAGCTGCTGATCATGGACGAGCCGATGGCGGGCGTCGACCTCGCGAGCCAGGAGGTCCTCGCCGACGCCCTGCGCGCCCAGGTCGCCCGCGGAGCCACCGTCCTGCTGGTGCTGCACGAGCTCGGCCCGCTGGAGCCGCTCATCGACCGGGCGGTCGTGCTGCGCGACGGCTGCGTCGTCCACGACGGCCCGCCGCCGGAGGCCGTCGGCCAGCACGCGCTGCCCGGCCACGACCACGTACACCCGCACGCCGGCCCGGCTGCGGAACCGATTCGGACAGGGCTGCTGACCTGATGGACATCCTCGATCTCGCCTTCATGCAGCGGGCCCTGCTCGCGGCGCTCCTCGTGGGCGTCACCGCGCCCGCCATCGGCACCTACCTCGTCCAGCGCCGCCAGGCCCTCATGGGCGACGGCCTCGGACACGTCGCCCTCACCGGCGTCGGCCTCGGCTTCCTGCTGAACTCCAGCCCCGTCTGGATGGCCACCGCCGTGTGCATCGCGGGCGCCGTCGTCATGGAGCTGATCCGCTGGTACGGGCGGACGCGCGGCGACATCGCCCTCGCGATGCTCTTCTACGGCGGCATGGCCGGCGGCGTGATGCTGATGAACCTCTCCGACAACGGCTCCAGCGCCAACCTGAGCAGCTACCTCTTCGGCTCGATCGCCACGGTCTCGGAGGAGGACATCGTCGCGATCTGCATCCTGGCCGCCTTTGTGATCCTCACCACGGTCGGGCTGCGCCGTCAGCTCTTCGCCATCTGCCAGGACGAGGAGTTCGCGCGCGTCACCGGGCTGCCGGTGCGCCTGCTGAACCTGCTCGTCGCCGTCACCGCCGCCGTCACCGTCACCGTCGCCATGCGCGTCGTCGGCCTGCTGCTCGTCAGCGCCCTGATGGTGATCCCGGTCGCCGCCTCGCAGCAGATCGCCCGCAGTTTCAAGGCGACCTTCGCCCTCGCGGTGGGCATCGGCGTCACGGTGACCCTCTCCGGCACCGCCACGTCCTACTACGCCGACGTGCCCTCCGGCGCGACCATCGTGCTCTTCGCCATCGGCCTGTTCGTCGTCCTCACCGCGCTCGCCGCGCCCCTGGCGAAGCGGCGCGCGGGGAAGGCCGCGGCGGCCGGGGAATGCACCCTGGAAGTGCCGGACGCGCGCACGGCGGCGGACGACGTCAAGGTCTGACGCCCGTCCGGGCTTGCCCACCCGCCCGCGCGGACTGGCACAATTGCCGTGCGACATGTGCGGATGGGTGTTCAGGCGAGCTGGAGGAGGCAACTGTGGCGACCGCGGGTCCCCCCGTACGCGGCCGGTCCACCAAGCAGCGGGCAGCGGTGGCGGCCGCGCTCGACGAGGTGGACGAGTTCCGTAGCGCGCAAGAACTCCACGACATGCTCAAGCACCGCGGTGCGTCGGTCGGCCTGACCACCGTCTACCGCACGCTGCAGTCCCTCGCCGACGCGGGCGAGGTCGACGTGCTGCGCACCAGCGAGGGCGAGGCGGTCTACCGCCGCTGCTCCAGCGGGCACCACCACCACCTGGTGTGCCGGGTGTGCGGCAAGGCCGTCGAGGTGGAGGGTCCCGCCGTCGAGAAGTGGGCGGACTCCATCGCCGAGGAGCACGGCTTCGTGGACGTCGCGCACACCATCGAGATCTTCGGCACGTGCGGGGAGTGCGCCGCGAAGCGCTGACCCGGCCGCGTGCACCGAGGGCCCCGGGCGATGCCCGGGGCCCTCGTGCGTACCTGCGGGCGCTCAGCTCACGCGGTGCCCTGCTCCTCCGCGAGCTGCTGCTCGTTGGGGATCGCCCCGCCGAAGCGGCGGTCCCGCGACGCGTACTCCAGGCAGGCGCGCCACAGGTCGCGGCGGTCGAAGTCCGGCCAGAGCACGTCCTGGAAGACCATCTCGGCGTAAGCGCTCTGCCAGATCAGGTAGTTGGACGTGCGCTGCTCGCCCGAGGGGCGCAGGAACAGGTCCACGTCCGGCATGTCCGGGTAGTAGAGGTACTTCGCGAAGGTCTTCTCGCTGACCTTCGACGGGTCGAGCCGGCCCGCCTTCACGTCGGCGGCCAGCGCCTGCGCCGCGTCCGCGATCTCCGCGCGCCCGCCGTAGTTCATGCAGAAGTACAGCGTGAGCTTGTCGTTGTCCTTGGTCTGCTCCTGGGCGACCTGGAGCTCCTTGGCCACCGACCGCCACAGCTTGGGCATGCGGCCCACCCAGCGCACCCGGATGCCGAGCTCGTCGAGCTGGTCGCGGGTCTTGCGGATGAAGTCGCGGTTGAAGTTCATCAGGAAGCGCACCTCGTCCGGCGAACGCCTCCAGTTCTCGGTGGAGAAGGCGTACAGGGAGATGCTGCCGACGCCCATCTCGATCGCGCCCTGCAGCACGTCCAGCACGCGCTCGGCGCCGACCTTGTGGCCCTCGGTGCGCGGCAGGCCGCGGTCCTTGGCCCAGCGGCCGTTGCCGTCCATGACGATCGCGACGTGCTCGGGGACCAGCTCGCCGGGGATCTTCGGCGGCCGCGCCCCGGACGGGTGCGGCTCGGGTGTGCGGTACTCGCGTCGGGAACGGCCCAGAATCCCGCGTCGTGCCATGCGTGCCACTACTCCTTGGTCCCTGTTTCCCTATTTCTCGACATATCGGAGCGAACGGAGGCCGCGCTCCAGGTGCCAGTGCAGATACGCCGCGACCAGGCCGCTGCCCTCCCTGACGTGGCGCGGCTCGCAGGCGTCCGCCGTCGCCCAGTCGCCCGTCAGCAGCGCGCCGAGCAGCCCGATCGCCTCCGAGGAGGGTACGACGCTTCCCGGCACCCGGCACTCACCGCAGACCACGCCGCCGGCGGCCACCGAGAAGAACCGGTTCGGACCCGGCATTCCACACCGGGCGCAGGCCTCGAAGCTGGGCGCGTAGCCGTTGACGGCCAGGGAGCGCAGCAGGAAGGCGTCCAGGACGAGGCCCGGGGCGTGCTCGCCCGCGGCGAGCGTGCGCAGGCCGCCGACGAGCAGCAGGTACTGCTGCACGGCCGGTTCGCCCTCGTGGTCGGTGAACCGCTCGGCGGTCTCCAGCATGGCGGTGCCGGCGGTGTAGCGCGCGTAGTCGGTGACGATCGGGCCGCCGTACGCGGCGATGGTCTCGCTCTGCGTGCACAGCGGCAGGCTCCGCCCGACGAGCTCGCTCCCCCGCGCGAAGAACTGCACGTCGACGTGCGAGAACGGCTCCAGGCGCGCCCCGAACTTCGACTTGGTCCGCCGCACCCCGCGCGCGACGGCGCGCACGCGGCCGTGACCGCGCGTGAGGAGGGTGATGATGCGATCGGCCTCACCGAGCTTTTGCGTGCGCAGGACGACGCCGTCGTCGCGGAAGAGACTCAACGCGCACCCCCACGGGTGTCCGGCCGGGGGTCCGGGGGTTGCCCCCCGGGAGGAAGCAGCATGATGCGATCGGCCTCACCGAGCTTTTGCGTGCGCAGGACGACGCCGTCGTCGCGGAAGAGACTCAACGCGCACCCCCACGGGTGTCCGGCCGGGGGTCCGGGGGTTGCCCCCCGGGAGGAAGCAGCATGATGCGATCGGCCTCACCGAGCTTTTGCGTGCGCAGGACGACGCCGTCGTCGCGGAAGAGGCTCATGCAGTTATTGTCCCGTACCGACGAAGGCTGAACGTCCGCGCCTCCGGAGGCACAATGTGACCCCCATGTCGATCTTCCTCCCCCCAGTGAGTACCCGGTGACCCCCATCCGCCGCCGACGCCGCAGGCGCCACCCCGTCCGTTCCACCGCCGCCGCGGCCCTTCTGTGCGTGCTCGCCGCGCTGTTCCTGCTGTTCGTCACCGTGCCGGACAAGCGTGCCGACAGCCGGGCCTTCGCCACGGCTCCCGCGTGCGTGGGCGACGAGCCGGCCCTGGAGTGCCGCAAGGTGGTCGAGGGCGCGGTGAAGCACACCGAGACCGCTCCGCAGGGCAAGACGACCCACTACTGGCTCACGTTCACGGGGCGTGACGGCTCCACCCACCACGCGGACATGAACGGGCCGCTCTCGGTCTTCGCCAAGGTCAAGCCCGGCGACAAGGTGCGCGCCACCTACTGGCGCGGCAAGATCCGCTTCGTCGACTTCCGCGGCACGGTGCAGCTGACGGCCGACCAGCCGAAGGACGCCTACCGCCTGCCCTTCGCCTGCGGCCTCGGGCTGCTCGTGCTGGGCGCGACGTTCGCCGGGATCGCCTACTGGATGGTCCGGCACTCCCCCCGCGCCCCCGAGCGGTACACCTGGCAGACCACCGTGCCCGCGTGCGCGGGGATCCTGATCGCCGTCGTCGCGTTCGTCGCGGCCCTGGTCACGGACACGGTGCCGACGGCCCTGACGCTGACCGGCGCGGGGGCGGTGCCGGTCGTCCTCGGCGCGTCGTGGCGCGTGCGGGTGCGGCGGCGGCCGGCGGGGACCGGGCTCGCCCCGGTCGTCCCCGGCAAGGAGAAGCGCTTCGAGGGCGGGGTGGCGGCGGACACCCCGTACGGTGCCGAGCTCATCGGCCCGTACCTGGTGGCGGGCCCGGGCCTGCTGGCGGTGACCCCCGATCCGGCGGGCCGCACCCTCCGCAGGGCCCTGCCGCGCACGCTGGTCGTGGAGGGCGTCCGCGTGCCCCACCGGTCGGACCCGGCGCGCGTCACCGCGGAGGCCGGGGGCCGGCGGAAGGCGCTCCGCCAGGTGGTCGTGGTGTGCCGCGACGGCGACGGGGAGGTGCTCATCGGGGTGCAGCGCAAGCACGCGCCGTGGGTCCTCGGCGCCCTCCAGGAGCCGGAGCCGGGCGGGGCGGGCGCTCAGGAGCCCGTCCCGCTGTCCGGGTACGGCTCCTGAGCGGCGGGACCCACCCCTGCGACGGGCCCTACGACGGCGTCCGCGCCGCGGCCAGCAGCCGGTCCGTGTCCTCCGGGCAGAGCGTGAGCGCCCGGCCGACCGTGGCGAGCACCTCGCGCTCGGCGGGCCGGTAGGGGCCGTCGGCGAGGGCGATGCGGGCGCCCTGCAGCAGGATCGATTCGCGGCCGGCGGGGGCGAGGTGGGGGGCGAGGGGCTCCAGCGCCTCGTGGAGCTCGATGGCGAGGGCCGTGCCCCGGGGGTCGAAGCCGTCCCGCCCGGCGTAGGGGGACGGGGTGCCCAGGTCGGTGCCGTAGGCGCCGGGCAGGCGGCCCGTGTCGGCGGCGAGGGCCTCGATCAGGGTGATCAGCTGTTCCTCGCTGCAGTCCGTGAAGCCCGCGGCCCGGACCGCGCCGACGGCCGCCCTGCGGACCGTACGGGCCTCGGTGCCGCCCGCGGCGAGGACGGCGAGCGCGACGGTGTGCACGGCGTCGCGCAGCATCGCGGAGAAGCGGGTGGTGGTGGGGTGGTCGAGGACCTCCGTGCCGTAGCGGGCGCGGCACGCGGAGCACTCCACGACCGGCCCGACGGGGCCGCGCGGCAGCAGCGGCAGGCCGAAGGCCACGAGGCGGCGGCGCCCGGTGCGGCGGCGGTAATTGCGGTCGCCGCCGCAGCCGGGGCAGTAGAACTCGCCGTCGCCGACCGTGCGCCATACGGTGCGTACGCCCACCACACACCGGTCCCGGCCGGGTCGGCCCTGCGCGTGCATCACGGCGCACACCTCCATAACGCCACGGCCTCGTCGCCGCGTTGACGTGATGTTAGCCACATCGATGATGCGACGTCAGTACCCCGTGCGCAGACTGCGGGCGTCATACGGGGGAACCCGCCACGGGGCCACCGGATACGGTGGATTCCCCGTCGCCCCCTTGACGGCAGGTCCGCCGCGGCGACCGCCCCGTACCGGGACGGCCCGTCCGGCCGCGCGCTCAGCCGCGGTACGCCCGGTTGACCGCCGAGACGACGGCCTTGATCGAGGCGCGCGTGGTGTTCGGGTCGATGCCGATGCCCCACAGCACCCGGCCGTCGATCACGCACTCGATGTACGAGGCGGCGCGGGCCGTGGCGCCCTCGCTCATGGTGTGCTCGCTGTAGTCCAGGACCCGGGCGTCGACGCCGGTCGCGGCCAGGGCGTCGACGAAGGCCGAGATCGGACCGTTGCCGGTACCGGTCAGCACCGTGTCGGCGCCGTCCACGACCGCCTCGACGGTCAGCGCGTCGCTGCCCTCGCTCGTGGTGGACGTCTGGGTGGTGCGCAGCGCGATCCGGCCCCACGGGTCGGCCTCGGTGGGCAGGTACTCGTCCTGGAAGACCGACCAGATCTCGGCGGGGGTGACCTCGCCGCCCTCGGCGTCGGTCTTGCCCTGGATGATCTTCGAGAACTCGATCTGCATCCGGCGCGGCAGGTCCAGCTTGTGGTCGTTCTTCAGGACGTACGCGATGCCGCCCTTGCCGGACTGCGAGTTCACGCGGATGACGGCCTCGTAGGAGCGGCCGACGTCCTTGGGGTCGATCGGCAGGTAGGGGACGGCCCACTCGATGTCGTCCACGCTCTTGCCCTCGGCGGCGGCCGTGCCGGCCATCGCCTCGAAGCCCTTCTTGATGGCGTCCTGGTGGGAGCCGGAGAAGGCGGTGTAGACCAGGTCGCCCGCGTAGGGGTGGCGCGGGTGGACCTCCATCTGGTTGCAGTACTCGGCGGTCCGCCGCACCTCGTCGATCTGCGAGAAGTCGATCATCGGGTCGACGCCCTGGGAGAACAGGTTCATGCCCAGGGTGACCAGGTCGACGTTGCCGGTGCGCTCGCCCTGGCCGAACAGGCAGCCCTCGATCCGGTCGGCCCCGGCCATGATCGCCAGCTCGGCGGCGGCGACGGCGGTGCCCCGGTCGTTGTGCGGGTGCACGGACAGGCAGATGTGCTCGCGGCGCGACAGGTGCCGTGACATCCACTCGAAGCGGTCGGCGTGGGTGGAGGGCGTGGAGCGCTCGACGGTGGCGGGCAGGTTCAGGATGATCTCGCGGCCGGCCTCGGGCTGCCAGACGTCCATGACGCCCTCGCAGACCTCCAGCGCGAAGTCCAGCTCGGTGTCGGTGAAGATCTCCGGGCTGTACTGGAAGCCGAAGGCGGTCTCGTCGCCGAGGATCTTCTCCGCGTACTCCACGACCAGCCGGGTGCCGTCGACCGCGATCTGCTTCACCTGCTCGCGCGAGCCGCGGAAGACGACCCGCCGGAAGACCGGCGCGGTGGCGTTGTACAGGTGGACCGTGGCACGGCGGGCCCCCCGCAGGGATTCCACCGTGCGCTCGATCAGCTCCTCGCGCGCCTGGGTGAGGACGGAGATCGTCACGTCCTCCGGGATCGCGTCCTCCTCGATGATCGAGCGGACGAAGTCGAAGTCGGTGGCGCCGGAGGAGGGGAAGCCGACCTCGATCTCCTTGTAGCCCATGCGGACCAGCAGGTCGAACATCTCGCGCTTGCGGGCCGGCGACATCGGGTCGATCAGCGCCTGGTTGCCGTCGCGCAGGTCGGTCGACAGCCAGCGGGGAGCCGCGGTGATCCGCTTGGCGGGCCAGGTGCGGTCCGGGATGTCCACGGCCTCGTAGGGGCGGTACTTGTGCACCGGCATCCCGGAGGGGCGCTGGGTCACCGTCGCCGCGGTGAGGGGGGTGGGACGGCCGACGGAAGCGGAGGTCTCGGGCATCTGCGGGGGCTCCTCGTATGTCCTGAGGTGGGGTTCCCCCGGCTCGGCGGCGAGCTCGGGGGAGGCCGACGGGCAGGTCACCACGGGTGACCGCAACGCCTCACACCGCGGGGAGGGGGTCGGCCGATCGACTACAGACCCTCGCCGCGGCAGCTAAGAAGAAGCAGCCCGAAACGCATGATGCACAGCACGGTAGCCGAGCCGGACGGGATGCGGTACGGGCGTTCCAGCATGCGGGACACGGGCGGAACACGGAACGGTGCCACTCGATTGTGTTAATCGGCGCACCGGGGCCTGACAAGGCCGGGAGCCGCTGCCAGATTCAGGCCATGAGTGACAACGTGAAGAGCGTTTTCTGCACCATCGTCCCGCCGCACGTGCTCGACAAGCTCGCACGGTCCGACGACTCCGCGCGCGCCGACCTCGCGCAGCGCACCCTGGAGCACGACTCGGCGCAGCGCACCCGGCGCCGGGTCACCGCCCTGCGCGGCCTCGCCGCCCCTGCGGGCACCCCCTCCGACAGCCCCCGCCGGACGATCTACGACGCGGAGCACCGGGCGACCCAGCCGGGGAAGAAGGTGCGCGGCGAGGGCGACCCGGCGTCGAAGGACGCCACGGTCAACCGCGCCTACGCCGGGCTCGGCGCCACCTTCGATCTGTACCTCAAGGCGTACGGCCGGCGCTCCATCGACGACGCGGGCCTGCCGCTGGACGCCACCGTCCACTACGGCGAGGGCTACAACAACGCCTTCTGGGACGGCAACCAGATGGTCTTCGGCGACGGCGACGGCGACGTCTTCCTGGACTTCACCATCCCCGTGGACGTCATCGGCCACGAGCTCACCCACGGTGTCACCCAGTACACGGCGAACCTGGAGTACTACGGCCAGTCCGGGGCGCTGAACGAGTCCGTCTCGGACGTCTTCGGCTCGCTGATCAAGCAGTACGCCCTGGGGCAGTCCGCCGACCAGGCCGACTGGCTGATCGGCCAGGGGCTGCTGGGCCCGGGCGTGGACCGCGGGGTGGCCCTGCGGTCCATGAAGGAGCCCGGCACGGCCTACGAGGACGACGTCCTCGGCAAGGACCCGCAGCCCGGCCACATGGACGACTTCGTCCGCACCTCCCGCGACCAGGGCGGGGTGCACATCAATTCCGGCATCCCCAACCGGGCCTTCTACCTGGTGGCCACCCGGCTCGGCGGCAACGCCTGGGAGCGCGCGGGCAAGGTCTGGTACGCGACGCTGACCAGCGGGAAGCTCAAGGAGGACGCCCAGTTCGCGGACTTCTCCCGGCTGACCGTGGCCACCGCCCGCACGCTCTACGGCGACGGCGACGAGGTCCAGGCCGTCCTCAAGGCGTGGGAGGAGGTGGGCGTCCCCACCTCGTAGGGATCGCCCGCCGGGGCGAGAATGACGCCATGCGGATCGTCATCACCCGGACCGGCGGGTTCGCCGGCATCGAGCGGCGGGCCGAGCTGGACACCTCCGGCCGGCCCGACGCCACCCACGTGCAGGCCCTGGCCCACCGCGCCCTCGCCGCGTCGCCCGCCGAGGCGGCGGCCGTGCGGGGGGTGCCGGACGGCTTCCACTACGAGATCGACGTGGACGGCCGCACGGTGCACTGCGCGGACCCTCATGTCAGCCATGATCAGCGCGAGCTGATCAGACTGGTGCTACGGGAGGGCGCGTAGTGCCTGTCCGGCGGATCCGGCGGATCACCGGGGCCCGGTGGCGGCGAATTCCGCCGGACCCTCGCCGCGGGGGTGCGCCGCCGTTGCGGCGGGCATGTCTTTCCGCCGCAGCGGCGGGACACCACGACGTGACAGCCCGGCGGTGCCGGACGGACCTCGGTCCCAGGGCCTAGAAGCCCAGCTTCCGCAGCTGCTTCGGGTCGCGCTGCCAATCCTTGGCGACCTTCACGTGCAGGTCGAGGTAGACCGGGGTACCGAGGAGCGCCTCGATGTGCTTGCGGGACTTCATGCCCACCTCCTTGAGGCGGGCGCCCTTCGGGCCGATGATGATGCCCTTCTGGCTGGGGCGCTCGATGTAGACGTTGGCGTGGATGTCCAGCAGCGGCTTGTTCGCCGGCCGGTCCTCCCGCGGCAGCATCTCCTCGACGACGACGGCGATGGAGTGCGGCAGCTCGTCGCGCACGCCCTCCAGCGCGGCCTCGCGGATCAGCTCGGCCACCATGACCTGCTCGGGCTCGTCGGTGAGGTCGCCCTCGGGGTAGAGCGGCGGGCTCTCCGGCAGCATCGGCGCGATCAGGTCCGCCAGCAGCGACACCTGCTTGTCGCCCACCGCGGAGACCGGGACGATCTCCGCCCACTGGATGCCCAGCTCCTCGCCCAGCTGCTGGATGGCGATCAGCTGCTCGGCGAGCGCCTTGGAGTCCACCAGGTCCGTCTTGGTGACGATGGCGATCTTCGGGGTCTTCTTGATCCCGGCCAGCTCGCCCGCGATGAAGCGGTCGCCGGGGCCGAGCTTCTGGTCCGCGGGCAGGCAGAAGCCGATGACGTCGACCTCGGCCCAGGTGGTGCGGACCACGTCGTTGAGCCGCTCGCCCAGGAGCGTGCGCGGCTTGTGCAGACCGGGGGTGTCGACGAGCACCAGCTGGGCGTCGGGCCGGTGCACGATGCCACGCACGGTGTGGCGCGTGGTCTGCGGACGGTTGGAGGTGATCGCGACCTTCGTCCCCACCAGTGCGTTGGTCAGGGTCGACTTGCCCGCGTTGGGGCGGCCGACGAAGCACGCGAAGCCCGCGCGGTGGGGGGCCCGGGAGGGGGACGAGGCGTTATCCATACCGGCCATTCTCCCCGATCCCGGCCCACCCGCCGACCAGCGGCCCGTCCCGTCCGGACGGTGCCGGGCGCTGCGACGGGCCGTGGCGGGCCATGGGCGGGCCGTAGGGCCTCAGGCCTGCCGCGGGCGCCGCCCGGCCGGCCCCCATGAACCAGGCGAAGCCGGCCGGGTCTCGTTCCGCGCCACGGCTCAGCCCGCGTCGACCCTGGCGCGCAGGGTGCCGTCGGGGCCCGCGAGGAGCACGGGGGTGGCGGGGCCGCCCAGGTCGCGTACGGCCGCGCGGTCCTCCGCGGGGACGGCGTCCGCCTCGGAGACGACGGCCGCGGCCTCCAGGGACTTCGCGCCGCTCGCGACGGCCATGGCGACCGCGGTCCGCAGCGCGCTGAGCCGCAGCGAGTCGAGCGCGACCGTGCCGGCCACGTACGTGCGGCCGGTCTCGTCGCGCACGGCGGCGCCCTCGGGCACGCCGTTGCGGGCGCGCGCGGAGCGGGCCAGCGTGATGATCTTGCGGTCTTCGGGGTCCAGCGTCGTCTCCGTCATACCGGGGAGCATAAGCAGCGCCGGTCCGTCCGACCGCCCCGGGATCAGGCCTTGCCGCCGGCCTTCCGCTGCGCCTGCCGCACCTTCTCGACGGCCTTGCGCAGGGACGCCTCGAAGGCGGCCGTGTCGGCGGTGGTGAAGCTCGCCTGGGAGACGGTCACGACGGTGCCGCCGACGCGGACGGCCGCGATGTCGTGCTGGATGCTCACGCCCTCCTCGGTCGCGGCGAAGGCCACCCGCACGCCGCGCGCCCCGTCGCCGAGCGCGGGCACCGTCAGCTCGCTGCCGGCCGCCTGGTCCGTGGTGCCGTCGGCACCCTTGGCCGCGAACTTCCCGCAGGCACCGAAGTCGATCTTCTGCTGCATGATCTTGACGGCCTCGGCCTCCTGGTAGGAGGTGACGCCCTGGGTCATCTGGATCCCGGTCTCGCCGGCCTGCTTGAGGTCGGTCATGGCGTGGGCCTGCGCCTTGGGGCCGTTGTCCGCGCCGACGAAGACGTCGAGCAGGGGCTGGCACGCGGCCTTGTCGGCCTTGCCGAACTGCATGCCGGTCGCGCCGACGTCGTAGGCCGGGATGTCCTTGTTGACCTCCCAGCCGGACGGCAGGTCGCCGGGCGTGAGCAGGGCCGCCTTGGCCTGCTCGGCGGTCAGGGGACGGGCCCCCTTGTCCTTGCCCGGGGCGCCCGGGGCGGGGGCGGCGCTGCCGCCGGCCGGCCCGCTGCTCTGCGCGGCGGACGGCGGCGCGCCGCCCTCGTCGCCGCCCCCGCACGCGGAGAGGGCCAGGAGGGACGCGGCGGCGACGGCGGCGAGGGCGCCACGGCGCAGGGCAGCGGACACGAGGAATCCTTAGGTAAAGGGAAGGTCTGCCCGAAGTATGCACAGGGCAAAGCCCATGGGACCACGGCGGCCCCGCACCGGCGTCCCGCCTCAGCCCGCGACCGAGTACATGCCGCCCCGCCGGCCCTCCGGCGAGACGAGCCACTCCAGCTTCGCGGCCGTGCCCGTGTCCTGCACCGGGTTGTGCATGACGATCGTCAGGTCCGGCCGGGCCGGCACGCGCAGGTGCGTGCTCTCCAGGTACAGCTGCCCGGCCACCGGGTGGTCGAACTCCTTGACCAGCTGGCCGCCCGCCTGCACGTCGCCCCGCGCCCACAACTCCACGAACTCCGGGCTCGCCGCGGCCACCTCCGCCACGATCTCCTGGAACCCCTCGTCGTCCGGGCGCTCCGAGCACGCGGCGCGGTACTGGGCGACGACCCGCCGGGCGTTCTGCTCCCAGTTCGCCGCGCGGGCGCGGTAGGCGGGGTCGGTGAAGAAGTCGACCAGGCAGTTCGGCCGCGGCTTCCGGCGGAAGCCGATGACCATGCGGGCCGAGTCGTTGAAGGCGACCAGGTTCCAGTACGGGTCCATGATGTGCGCCGGGTACGGCATCCAGCCGTCGATCAGCCGCTGCAGGCCCTCGCACAGGTAGTCCGGGTCGTACGGGGACTGCGGCTGCGGCGGGTTCAGCCCGGCGAGCACGTACAGGTGCCGGCGCTCGTCCCCGCTCAGCTTGAGCACGTTCGCCACGGAGTCCAGCACCTGCGGCGAGACGGTGATGTCCCGCCCCTGCTCCAGCCACTGGTACCAGGAGGCGCCCACGCCCGCGAGGACCGCGACCTCCTCGCGGCGCAGTCCGGGCGTGCGCCGGCGGCCCCCGCCGTCCGGCAGGCCCACGTCGGCCGGGGACACCCGGGCCCGACGGGTCATCAGGAAGTCACGCAGCTCTTGGCGACGACGCGTCTGTACGGTCATCTCTCCCCCTTGCCTGGTGGTGCGGCCACCACCATAAGCACGCTCTCCCCACGTTTCTTCCGCGCGCCGGAAGGTGGGCGCATGGCGATCGACTCCCCTCCCCGTACGACCCCTTCCGGTGCGGCCGCCGCGGCCGGGCCGGGCATGTCCGCCCGCGACAAGCTGGTCCTTCTCGTGCTGTGCGCCGCGCAGTTCATCGTGGCCCTCGACTTCTCCATCCTGAACGTGGCCCTGCCCGTCCTGGGCGACGACCTCGGCATGGGCCAGGCCGACCTGCAGTGGGCGGTCACCGCCTTCGCCCTGCCCTCCGGCGGCTTCCTGCTGCTCTCCGGCCGGATCGCCGACCTCTACGGGCGGCGCCGCGTCTTCCTGGCCGGGCTCGCGCTGTTCACCGCGGCCTCCGTGCTCGCCACGCTCGCCTGGGCACCGGCCGTCTTCCTCGCGGGGCGCGCCCTGCAGGGGCTCGGCGCGGCCGTCATCGTGCCGACCGGCATGTCGCTGCTGACCACGACCTTCGCCGAGGGCCCGCAGCGCGAACGCGCCCTGGGCATCAGCGGCACCCTGCTCTCCCTCGGCTTCACCATCGGCATGGTGCTCGGCGGCGTCATGACCGACACGCTCGGCTGGCGCTCGACGATGGGCCTGCTGGCCGTGGCGGGCCTCGGCATCCTCGCGCTCGCACCTGGTCTGCTCACCGAGTCCCGGCACCCGCAGCGGCCCCGGATCGACGTACCGGGCGCGGTGACCGTCACCGGCGGTCTGCTGGCCCTCATCTACGGGCTGTCGACCGCGGCCCAGCGGGGCTTCGGCGGCGTGGACGTCCTCGTCGCGCTCGCCCTGGGCGCCGGCCTGCTCGTGGCGTTCGTCGTCGTCGAGTCCCGGGCCGCCGAGCCGCTGGTCTCCCTGCCGATGCTGCGGCGGCGGACGGTCGCCTGGGGAAACCTGGCCGGACTGGTCACCTTCGCGATGATGAGCACCGTCGTCTTCCTGCTCACGCTCTACCTGCAGGAGGTGCTGGAGCTCTCGGCCTTCCGCACGGGCCTGGTCTTCGGTGTGCAGGGCGTCTTCGCCGTCGCCGCCGGCATGACCGCGCCGCGGGTCATCGCCCGCTTCGGCACCCGCACCACGCTCATCGCCGGCCTGGCCGTCCAGGCCGTCTTCTCGGCCGCGCTGCTCGCCCTGGGGCAGGACGCCTCGGGTGCGTGGCTGGCCCTGGTGGCGGCGAGCGTCGCCTGCGTCGGGCACCTGTGGGCGATCGTCGCCTACGGGGTGACGGCGACGTCGGGCCTGCCGGACACCGAGCAGGGTCTGGCCACGGGGCTGGTGACCAGCTCGCAGCAGGTCGGGCTCACGATCGGGATCCCGCTGCTGAGCGCGGTGTCCTCGGCCCGGACGGCTTCGCTCCAGGACAGCGGTTCCGGGTTCGCGTCGGCGACGCTGGGCGGCATCCGCCTGGGCCTGGGCGTGGACGCGGCGGTCGTGGCGGCGGTGGCGGTGCTGGTGGCGGTGGGCCTGCGCGGCCGGAGCACAGCACGCTGACCGCGCAGGGCACCCCTTGCGACCGGCGGCCCGTGCCCGGCACGGCACCGCCGGTCAGCCACGTCGTGGCGCCTCGCCGTTGCGGCGGAGGAAGAGGCCGCCGCAACGGCGAGGCACCTCCACGGCGTGAGTCCGGCGGAATGGCCGGCCCGGCGGAACCCGCGCGTACCCCACGAGGCACAGCGCCCTAGCGAACCGGTTCCACCAGCACCGTGACGATCCGGTTCCGGCGCCCCGCCGCCGCCTCCGCCGTCAGGCGGAGGCCCGTGATGCCGCCGGGCTCCCCGAGCCCGTAGTCGGCGAGGTCGACCTCGGCCACGGCGCCCGCGATCGGCACCCGGCCCAGGGACTTGGCCAGCAGGCCGCCGACCGTCTCCACGTCCTCGTCGTCGAGCTCGTCGAAGCCGTAGAGCTCGCCGAGGTCGCCGAGGTCGAGGCGGGCGGTGACGCGGTAGCGGCCCTCGCCCAGCTCCTCGACGGGCGGCAGCTCGCGGTCGTACTCGTCGGTGATCTCGCCGACGATCTCCTCGAGGATGTCCTCGATGGTGACGATGCCGGCGGTGCCGCCGTACTCGTCGATGGCGACGGCGCAGTGGTTGCGCTGCTGCTGCATCTCCCGCAGCAGGTCCCCCGCGTTCTTCGTGTCGGGCACGAAGACGGCCGGCCGCATCGCGGTGGAGACCAGCTCGGACTCCGCGTCCCGGCTGATGTGCGTCTTGCGGACGAGGTCCTTGAGGTAGACGACGCCCACGATGTCGTCCTCGCTCTCGCCGGTGACCGGGATCCGGGAGAAGCCGGAGCGCAGGGCGAGGGTGAGGGCCTGGCGGATGGTCTTGCCGCGCTCGATGACGACGAGGTCCGTGCGCGGCACCATCACCTCGCGCACGAGGGTGTCGCCGAGCTCGAAGACGGAGTGCACCATGCGGCGCTCCTCGTCCTCGATCAGGGACTCCTTCTCCGCGAGGTCGACCATCGCCCGCAGCTCGGCCTCGGAGGCGAAGGGGCCCTTGCGGAAGCCCTTGCCGGGGGTGAGGGCGTTGCCGATGAGGATCAGCAACTGCGGCACCGGGCCCATGACGCGGGCGAGCGGCAGCAGGACGTAGGCGGCCGCGGTGGCGGTGCCCAGCGGGTGCTGGCGCCCGATCGTGCGCGGGGAGACGCCGACGGCCACGTAGGAGACGAGGACCATGACGGCGATGGCGACGGTCAGCGCCTGCCAGGTCTTCTCGAACTCCTGCAGGCAGGCGTAGGTGACCAGCACGCCGGCCGCCATCTCGCAGGCGACGCGGACGAGCAGGGCCACGTTCAGGTAGCGGGTGGGGTCGGCGGCGACGGCCATCAGCTTGGCGCTGCCGCGCCGCCCGGACCGGACGGCCTCCTCCGCGCGGAACCGGGTGGTCCGCGCGAGGCCGGCCTCGGCGCAGGCGGCGAGCCAGGCCACGACCAGGAGGAGGACCGCGACCGCGATCAGCCGGCCGGTCACGTGATCGTGGGCGCCGGGGAGGGCCCCTCGATCCCGCGCTCGGCCCGCCAGCCGTCGACGATGGCGGCCTGGAGGCCGAACATCTCGGCCTTCTCGTCGGGCTCCTCGTGGTCGTAGCCGAGGAGGTGGAGGACGCCGTGGACGGTGAGCAGCTGGAGCTCCTCGTCCATGGAGTGCCCGGTGGGCGCGTCCTCGCCCTGCTTCTTGGCGACCTCCGGGCACAGCACGATGTCGCCGAGCAGGCCCTGGGGGGGCTCGTCGTCGTCCTTGGCCGGGGGACGGAGCTCGTCCATCGGGAAGGACATCACATCGGTCGGCCCGGGCAGGTCCATCCACTGGATGTGGAGCTGCTCCATGGCTTCGGCGTCGACAACGATGACCGAGAGTTCGGAGAGCGGGTGGATGCGCATCCGGGCCAGGGCGTAGCGGGCGATGTCGAGGACCGCCTGCTCGTCGATGTCCGTGCCGGATTCGTTGTTGACGTCGATAGCCATCGTTTTTTTACCGGGGGGTGCTTTCGTTTCGGCTGTCGTACTGCTCGTACGCGTCGACAATACGGCCGACGAGCTTGTGCCGGACGACGTCGTTGCTGGTGAGCAGGGAGAAGTGGACGTCCTCCACCCCTTCGAGGATCTCCCGCACCTGGCGCAGTCCGCTCTTCGTACCGCCGGGGAGGTCGACCTGGGTGATGTCGCCCGTGATGACGATCTTGGAGTCGAAGCCGAGCCGGGTGAGGAACATCTTCATCTGCTCGGGGCTGGTGTTCTGGGCCTCGTCAAGGATGATGAAGGCGTCGTTGAGGGTGCGGCCGCGCATGTACGCGAGCGGTGCGACCTCGATCGTCCCGGCGGCCATCAGGCGCGGGATGGAGTCGGGGTCGAGCATGTCGTGCAGCGCGTCGTAGAGCGGGCGCAGGTAGGGGTCGATCTTCTCGTAGAGCGTGCCCGGCAGGAAGCCGAGCCGCTCGCCCGCCTCGACGGCCGGCCGGGTCAGGATGATCCGGTTGACCTGCTTGGACTGCAGGGCCTGGACCGCCTTGGCCATGGCCAGGTAGGTCTTGCCGGTGCCGGCGGGGCCGATGCCGAAGACGACCGTGTGCTTGTCGATCGCGTCGACGTAGCGCTTCTGGTTGAGCGTCTTGGGCCGGATGGTGCGGCCGCGGCTGGAGAGGATGTTCTGGGTGAGGACCTCGGCGGGGGTCTCGGCCCCCTGCTCCTCGTCCCTGAGCATGGCGATCGAGCGTTCCACCGCGTCCTCCGTCATCGGCGCACCCGTGCGGAGCACCAGCATCATCTCGTCGAACAGGCGCTGTACGAGGGCGACTTCCCGCGGCTCCCCGGTGGCGCTTACCTCATTGCCCCGTACGTGGATGTCCGTCGACGGGAACGCTTTCTCGATGACCCGCAGGAGGGAGTCCCCCGAGCCCAGGACCGTCACCATGGGGTGCTTGGCCGGGACCGTGAACCTCGCCGTCGCCTGCGGTCGTGTGGGTGTCTGCGTCATGGGCCGGCCCGATGGCCTGCTCATCGCCTCTCTTCTGCACTCCTGTGTCCGGACGGGTCCGGAAATCCTTGGAATACCAGGGTACGACGGCAGGCGCACGAGCCCGAGGGCTTTTCCGGCTGCGCGGGGCCCGCCCGCGCGGGCCCCGCGGCTAGGGCCTGCGGAAACCGAGCGTGGGCACGGCCCGGCGCAGCGGCCAGGGCCGGGCGGCCGCGGGCAGCAGGCCGTCGAGGAAGGCGTAGCGGCGGCGGACGGCCGGGCTCTGGTCGTCGTAGGACCGCACGTGCTTCCACCAGGCGGCGATCTCGACCCACCCGGGGGCCGACAGCGACCCTCCGAATTCCTGTACGGACAGGGCGGCCGTCAGCCCGGCGAAGGCGAGCCGGTCGGCGAGCGGCCAGCCGGCCAGGGTGCCCGTGACGAAGCCCGCGACGAAGACGTCGCCGGCGCCCGTGGGGTCGAGCGCCTCGACGGCGATCGCCGGGACCTCCGCGCTCTCCCCCGTGCGGCTGTCGACCGCGAAGGCGCCCTTCTCCCCCATCGTGACGACGGCGACCGGGACCTTCTCGGCGAGCGCGCGGGCGGCGGCCCGCGGGCAGTCGGTGCGGGTGTAGCGCATGGCCTCCTCCGCGTTGGGCAGGAAGGCCTCGCAGTGCTCCAGGCCCGCCAGGTCGGCCGGGTCCCAGCGGCCGGTCTCGTCCCAGCCGACGTCCGCGAAGACCCTGCTGCCGCGGGCCGCCGCCCGGGCGATCCACTCCTCCTCGCGGCCCGGCACCAGCAGGGCCACGCAGGCCCGCGAGGGCGGCGGGCACTCGGGCGCGGGCACCCCTCCGGCACCGGGCGGCGGCGCCTCGTGCCCGTGCGAGACCATCGTCCGCTCGCCCTCGTAGGCCATCGAGACGGTCACCGGCGAGTGCCACCCGGCCACCGTGCGCGACAGGCCGAGATCGATCCCCTCCCCTTGCGCGAGCGCCTCCCAGCAGTACTCGCCGTACATGTCGTCCCCGAAGGCCGCGGCGAGGGAGGTGCGCAGGCCCAGCCGGGCCAGGGCGGTGGCCATGTTGGCGATGCCGCCCGGGCTCGACCCCATGCCCCGGGCCCAGGACTCCGTGCCGCGCACGGGGGCCGAGTCCAGGCCCGTGAAGATGATGTCGAGGAAGACCGTTCCGGTCAGGTACACGTCGGTGGGCGGGTCGTCCGCCGAGCGGACCTCCGCCAGCGGGTCGAGGACGGGAGCCGCCCCCTGGAACTCGAATCCCTCGGTGCGCTCGCCCGGGCAGTGCCCGTTCCGGATGTCCTGCCGGGGCGTCGAGTGGGGCGAAGAGGTCGTCATACGCGCTCGCTGCTCCTCTCACGGGGTGCGGATCCGGACAGTGTGCCCGATGCTGAGGTACCTTCCGGAATATGAGGCTGACGATTCTCGGCGGTGGCGGGTTCCGGGTGCCTCTGGTGCACCGGGCCCTCCTGGACGACGCGCGGCGCGACACCCCGGGCCGCTGTACGGAACTCGTGCTCTACGACACCGATTCCCTGCGCATGAGAGTGATCGCTTCGGTGCTGGCGGCGCAGGCCGACGGGGTGCCCGGCGCCCCCTCCGTGCGCATCGCGCACGGCCTGGACGACGCGCTGCGCGGCACCGACTTCGTGTTCTCCGCCATCCGGGTGGGCGGCACGGCCGGCCGGGTGCTGGACGAACGGATCCCCCTGAGCGAAGGGGTGTTGGGACAGGAGACCGTCGGCGCGGGCGGGGTCCTGTACGGGCTGCGCACGGTGCTGGTGGCCCTGGAGATCGCGGAACGGGTGGCGGCGGTCGCCCCCGACGCCTGGGTCATCAACTTCACCAACCCCGCGGGCATGGTGACGGAGGCAATGTCGGCCGTTCTCGGGCGGCGGGTCATCGGCATCTGCGATTCACCCGTGGGGCTGGTGCGGCGGGCGGCGCGGGCCGCCGGAGCCGACCCGGATCGGGTGACCTTCGACTACGTGGGGCTCAACCACCTCGGCTGGCTCAGATCGCTGTGCGTCGGCGGCGAGGACCTGCTGCCGCGCCTGCTCGCGGACGACGAGGCCCTCGCCTCCTTCGAGGAGGGCAAGCTCTTCGGCGCGGACTGGCTGCGCGCCCTGGGCGCGCTGCCGAACGAATACCTGCACTATTACTACTTCCGCCGCGAGACCCTGCGCTCGGTGCTGGAATCCCCCGAGACCCGGGGCCAGTTCCTCGACCAGCAGCAGAGCGGCTTCTTCACCGAGGCGGCGGCCGCGCCGGAGCACTCGTACGAGCTGTGGGAGCGCACCCGGCTGCAGCGCGAGTCGACCTACATGGCCGAGAGCCGCGCGGCCAGCGGTGGCTGGCAGCGGGACTCCTGCGACCTGGACGGCGGCGGCTACGACAAGGTGGCGCTCGAACTGATGCGGGCCATCGCCCGGGACGAGCCCACGCGCCTGATCCTCAACGTCCCCAACGGCACGACCGTCCCCGGGCTGGCCCCCGAGGCCATCATCGAGACGGTGTGCGAAGTGGACGCCCAGGGCGCCCGCCCCCTGCCGTGCAGGCCCCTGCGCGAGGACCAGCTGGGGCTGATGCTGCAGCTCAAGGCGGTCGAGCGGGCCACGATCGCGGCCGCGGTGCACGAGGACCGCGACGCGGCGCTGCGCGCCCTGGCCCTGCACCCGCTGGTCGACTCGCCGGCGGTCGCGGCCCGCATCCTGGAGCGGGCCGGGCGCGGGCCCGTCCGGCGCCCGGGAGGGGAGACGACGCCCCTACCCGCGTAGACAAGGCTTGACCTGCACTTGCTTGACCTGCCCCTGGCAAGGCCCTAGCTTCGCGCTGCACCGCCCTTGCTACTCAGGAGTCAACACGTGCAGCTCAGCCTTGCGTCCAAGCGCGCCCGCATCGCCGCGGCCGGCGCCGCACTCGCCGTCGGCGCCGGCCTCTACACGGCCGGCGCTGCCGGCGCGGAGAACTCCGTGCCGCGCACGGACAAGGAGATCCCGAACCTCACCAAGGTGACGGACAAGATCAAGGCCTACTACGGGGACACGGTCGACAAGAACGGCCAGCACCACGCCTCGCCCGACAGCAACTACGCCAAGCAGGTCGCCGACATCGAGAAGAAGGCGAAGGCGCAGCTGGAGAAGGTCGTCAAGAACCAGGCGGGCAAGGACAGGAAGGGCGCCGCCAAGCCCGCCATCGTCCTCGACCTCGACGACACGACCCTGCTCACCTACAACTACGAGCTCCAGGTCGGCTTCCACTTCACGCCCGAGTCCCAGGACGCGTACCTGAAGTCCACCGACATGGCCCCGGTCTTCGGCATGCCGCAGCTGGTCAACTGGGCGCAGTCCAAGGGCATCACGGTCTTCTACGTCACCGGCCGCGGCGAGCACCAGCGCGACTGGAGCGTGCGCAACCTCAAGAACGCCGGCTACAAGCCCGCCGCCGACCCCGCGCACTTCTACCTGAAGAACAAGAAGACGCCGCCGGCGTACCTGCCGTGCGGCGCCACGTGCACCACCGTCGAGTACAAGGCGGGCACGCGCAAGCACATCGAGTCCCAGGGCTACCGCATCGTCGCCAACTTCGGCGACCAGCACAGCGACCTGCAGGGCGGGTACGCGCAGCACACCTACAAGCTGCCGAACCCGATGTACTTCCTCCCGTAGGCCCGTTCCCTAGCGCCTTTTCGGCACGGGAACGCGCATCAGGTCCCGGGCGACCGTGAGCTCACCCTCGAAGCCCGCCGCCCGGGCCTGCTGTTCGAAGACCGCCGGGTCGTCGTACCGCTGCGAGAAGTGCGTCAGCACAAGGTGCCGCACTCCCGCCTCCGCGGCGACCCGGCCGGCCTGCCCGGCCGTCAGGTGGCCGTGGTCCGCGGCGAGGGCCGCGTCCTCGTCGGTGAACGTCGACTCGATGACGAGCATGTCGCAGCCCTCGGCGAGCTCGTGGACCCCGTCGCACAGCCGGGTGTCCATCACGAACGCGAACCGCTGCCCGCGCCGCACCTCGCTCACCTCGTCCAGGGTGACCCCGCCGACCGCGCCCTCGCGCTGCAGCCGCCCGACGTCCGGCCCGCCGATGCCGTGGGCGGCGAGCCGCTCGGGCAGCATGCGCCGCCCGTCGGGCTCGACCAGGCGGTAGCCGTAGGACTCGACCGGGTGCGAGAGCTTGCGGGCCTCCAGGCGGTACGAGGGCTCCTCCGCCAGCACCCCGCCCTCGCCGGAGACGGGCTCCTCGGCCAGCTGCACCGTCTCGCGGTAGGCGGTGGCGTACCGCAGGCGCTCGAAGAAGCGCTTGCCGCTGCGCGGGTAGTGCGCGGTGACGGGGTGCGGCACCTGGTCCAGGTTGATGCGCTGGATCACCCCGGCGAGGCCGAGGGAGTGGTCGCCGTGGAAGTGGGTGACGCACAGCCGGTTCAGGTCGTGCGCCGCCACCCCGGCGCGCAGCATCTGCCGCTGGGTCCCCTCGCCCGGGTCGAAGAGCAGGCCGGCGCCGTCCCAGAGCAGGACGTAGCCGTTGTGGTTGCGGTGGCGCGTGGGAACCTGGCTGGCGGTGCCCAGGACGACGAGTTCACGTACGGACAAGGGGGTTCTTCCTACCCGGGGGGCCAGTTGAAGCCGCGGCCGCCGAGGACGTGGGCGTGCGCGTGGAAGACGGTCTGGCCGGCGCCGGCGCCGGTGTTGAAGACGATGCGGAAGCCCTTGTCCCCGTTCTCCTGGAGAGCCACCTCGCCCGCGGTCTTCAGCACGTCGGCGGCGATCACCGGCTCGGCCGCGGCGAGGGAGGCCGCGTCCGGGTAGTGCACCTTGGGGATGACCAGGACGTGCACGGGCGCCTGGGGGTTGATGTCCCGGAAGGCGAGGGTGGTCTCCGTCTCCTTGACGACCGTCGCCGGCACCTCCCCCTTGACGATCTTGCAGAACAGGCAGTCGGCCTGCGGTTCTCCCGCCACCGGTGGGCTCCTCACGCGTCGTCGGCTCGTACCGTCCGGATGTTACCGGGCGGCCTCCGATTCCCTCTCGCGGGCGCTCTTCAGCCGCTTCTCCTTCGCCTTCTCGGCCTCCTCGCGCTCGTTGCGCCGCCGGGCGTTCCCCCACCACATGGCCAGCACCACGGGCACGGCGCCGATCCACACGAGCGCCTGCTCGTAGCCGCGGTCCGTCCACGGCACGGTCACCAGCAGCACCGCGCAGAGCGTTCCCCACAGCGAGTGCGCCACGGCCAGCTTCGCGGCGAAGGCGCGCCGGATCACCGACAGCAGGGTGAGCTGGGCGCCCTTCGGCAGCTTGAAGTACGTGCGCCAGACGCACAGCCCCCAGCCCACGCACATCAGGAAGAAGAACCACATCCGCGGGCCGAGCGGCGCGGGCAGGGAGGTCGGGTCGTCGCCGGTCGGGAAGGCCCGGGAGACGACGGCCGCGTACACGAGGCAGATCAGCGCGACCCAGCGGGTGCGGCGCACCAGGCGCAGGGCGACGTCCTCCAGCTTGGCGGTGATGTACGCGCTCGTGGGGTCGGACCCCAGCGCGGCGGCGTACTCCTTGGCCAGCTCCGGCAGCCTGAGCTCGCGGGCCTCGTCCCTGAGCCCCGCGAGGATCGCGCGCGCATCGGCGTCCTCGGGGGCGAAGCTCAGGACGTCGCGCATCACCTGCTGCGCACCGGCCTGGTCGCCCATGTCCATCAGGACCGAGTACCGGGCGAAGTGCGAGTTCACGGACTCCGGGCTGACGCGCACGGACTCGTTCGCGGCCGCCAGGGCCCCGTCGAGATCACCGGCGGCGCGCAGGGCCGCCGACAGCGACTGGTAGGGCGTCTGGTGGTGCGGCGAGATCCGTACCGCCTCGCGGGCCGCGGTGACGGCCTCGTCCGCACGGCCGAGGCGCCACAACGCCTCGCTGCGGTAGATGTGGCCGTCGGTGTGGGACGGGTTGAGCTTGAGCGTGGACTCCGCCATGACCAGGCACGCCGGCCACGCCTGCTTCCGGTAGAAGCAGCAGGCGAGCAGGGCGTAGACGTCGGCGTCCTTGTGGGAGACCTCCTTCGTGTGCGCGGTGAGGAGGTCACAGGCCTCGTCGATCCGGCCGACGCTCAGCAGCGCCTCGGCCCGGGCCACGTTCGGATGCCCGCCACCGTAGGGGGTATTGCTCACAGTGTTGTTCCGTTCGCTTCTCCGCCCGCGCGGCGCAGCGGTGCGGGTCTCGTCGTCGGCTTCAGCCCGGCGGCCGCGCGTGCGTCGCTCACAGCATCCTCTTCTTCTTCAAGTACGCCAGCAGTTCGTCGTACTGCCCGCCCTCGTTGGCGAACTGGGCGACGCTGCGGGCCGAGTCGAACCACGGGCCCGTCGAGGGCCGGAGCTGGGTGAGGGCCGCGAGCAGGTCGTCGGTCTCGATCATGCGGGCCTGGCCGGTGCGGACCGAGTCCATCAGGGCGCGCTCGGCCGCGCTCTCGCACAGGTGGCGCAGGTCCGCGCCGGAGAAGCCGTCCGTGCGCTTGACCAGCTTGCGCAGGTCGATGCGGGCCACCGGGCGGTCCTTGAGGTGGTGGCGCAGGATCGACTCGCGGGCCGGCTCGTCGGGCGGCAGCACCAGCACCGTGCGGTCGAGGCGGCCGGGGCGGCGCAGGGCGGGGTCGACGTCCCAGGGGTGGTTGGTGGCGGCGAGCACGAACAGGCCCTCGTTGGCCCGGGCGTCCACGCCGTCCAGCTCGGTCAGCAGCTGGTTGACCGTGGTGCGCAGGCCGGAGTGGCGGAGCTGGCTGCGCTTGGCGCCGAGGGCGTCCAGCTCGTCGAGGAAGACGACGCAAGGGGCGTTGCGGCGGGCCGTCTCGAAGAGTTCGCGCAGATTGCGCTCGGAGTTGCCGATCCACATGTCGAGGACGTCGGTGATGCTGACCGTCATGAAGCGGGCGCCCAGCTCGCCGGCGACGGCGCGGGCGATGTACGTCTTGCCGCAGCCGGGCGGCCCGTACATCAGCAGTCCGCCGCGCAGGCTCTTGCCGTAGAGCTTGCGGAGTTCGGGGTTGCGCATGGGGGCGAGGAAGGCGGCCTGGAGGCGCTCCTTGACCTGGTCCATGCCGCCGACGTCGGCGAGGGAGAGGTCCGCGCTCTCGACGTCCCAGGCGCTGACGCCGGCCGGGTCGTCCTCGCCGTCGGCGGACAGCGTCTTCGGCTGCGGCTGCCGGCCCTCCGGCGGCTCCGGCTCCGAGGACTCCACGAAGCGCGGCGGGATGACGTCGGACAGCTCGTCCTCGGCCTGCTTCCAGTCGTAGCGGGGCGGTTCGGCGGGCGCGCCGTCCGGGGCCTCGGCGGGCGCGGGTACGGGCGCGGGGGCGGCCTGGGCAGGGGCCTGCGCAGGAGCCGGGGCCGGTGCAGGAGCCGCGGCCGGGGCCGTCACCGGCGGGGCGACGGCGCGGGCGATCAGCGCCTGCGCCTCCGCGTTGCCCGGTTCCCGCTGCAGGGCCGCGGCGACCTGGGAGATCGCGTCCTGGACGTGCCCCGCGTCGAGGAGCAGCTGGGCGAGGTGCAGGCGCAGGGGCACGTCGTCGGGTGCGGCGTCGACGGCCGTACGCAGGCTCTTGAGGAGCGGGGACTCTTCGGACATGGACCAAGGGTAAGCGGGCGTCCGCGGCGGTTCTCCGGGCGGCTCGGCGATGTCCCTACTTGGACTGGTGATGTCCTTCCTGCCAGTTTTTGTCGTCCTTCTTCCCGTGCTTGCCGCCGTCGTTGCCGGTGCTCCTGTCCCCGCCCCCACCTCCCCCGCCGCCGCAGTCGCCGCCGCCGTTCGTCACGCCGCTGCCCGAGCAGTCGCCGAGGACGCTCGCCGTGAAGACCGACTTCCCGTCGACCTTCGCCGTCAGCCTCCCCTGCACGCACGAGTCGTCGTACAGGCCCGTCACCCGCCCGTAGACGATGATCTTCTGCCCGCCGCTGGTGCGGCCGTCGCAGTCGACGCCGACGGCGTTGACCGGGCGCGCCCCGCCCTTCTCCGTCACGCCGGGGTCCTCGGCCTTGCCCGTGCAGGTCAGCCACTGGACGGGATAGCCGTCGTGCTCCAGGCGGCCGGTGGCCCGCTTGTCGGCGGTCACGGCCACGATCACCGAGTCCAGCCCGCCCGGGCCCTCCTGACGGCAGCCGGTGAGCCCCGCCACGGCCGCGGCCGTGAGCGCCACCGCACCCCCTGCACACAGCACCGATCGTCCCCGTAGGCGCCTCAATGCCCGCATACGCGGCAGTTTCCCACTCTCCGGGGCCCGGCGGAAGGCCCGAACGGTCCGGCAATGCCCCAACTCCCCTGCATCGACCGTAAGTTCGGAAACACAGGATTTATCAATTACGCACCTGAGTTTCACCCGCCCCCCTTACTCTCTCCTGCGAAGGGGGACACACGCGCACTGGGGAGTCGCGTGAGGGGGCATTCAACGCTGCTGTGGCGGCCGGGGGGTCTTGGCCGCCGCGCGGCTCGTGGCTGACTCAGCGCTGCCGGGCGCGCCCACGGCATTCATGTCTAGGGGGGACATCTTTGCTCACGTCCGTATTGGTCTGCGCCGTGTCACTGGCGCTGTTCTGGATGGCCGCCTTCACGCTGTGGTGGCAGATGCACGCCTGGCGCACGCCCGAGACGCTCGCGGCGACCCGCTTCGAGCCGGCCGGTGACACCGGCGCCCTGTCGTTCTCCCTGCTGGTGCCCGCCCGGCACGAGCAGGCCGTCCTCGAACACACCGTCAGGCGCCTGCTGGAGTCCACGCACGCGCGCTACGAGATCCTCGTGATCGTCGGGCACGACGACCCGGAGACCGCGGAGGTCGCCGAGCGGATGGCCGCCGCGGCGCCCAACCGCGTCCGGGTGATCACCGACACCCATGCCGTGAAGAACAAGCCCAAGGCGCTCAACACCGCGCTCCCCCACTGCCTGGGCGACGTGGTGGGCGTCTTCGACGCCGAGGACCAGGTGCACCCGGCGCTGCTCGCGCACGTCGACCACGCCTTCCGCAGCACCGGCGCCGACGTCGTGCAGGGCGGCGTCCAGCTCATCAACTTCCACTCCAGCTGGTACAGCCTGCGCAACTGCCTGGAGTACTTCTTCTGGTTCCGCAGCCGGCTGCACCTGCACGCGGAGAAGGGCTTCATCCCGCTCGGCGGCAACACCGTCTTCGTCCGCACCGAGGTGCTGCGCGAGGCGGACGGCTGGGACGCCGACTGCCTCGCCGAGGACTGCGACCTGGGCGTGCGGCTCTCCAGCAAGGGCAAGCGCGTCGTCGTCGCCTACGACCCCGAGATGGTCACCCGCGAGGAGACGCCGGGCTCGCTGATGAGCCTGCTCAAGCAGCGCACCCGCTGGAACCAGGGCTTCCTGCAGGTCTACCGCAAGCGCGACTGGCACCGGCTGCCCGGCTTCGGTCAGCGGATGCTCGCCCGCTACACCCTGATGACACCGTTCCTGCAGGCCTTCACCGGCGTGGTCGTGCCGCTCAACATCGCCGTGACGCTCCTGCTCCACGTCCCCGTGTACGTCGCGGTGCTCACCTTCCTGCCGGCCGTCACCGCCTTCGTCACCTTCGTCTTCGAGATCGTCGGCCTGCACGACTTCGGCGTGCAGTACGGCCTGCGCGTGCGCTTCGCGCACTACCTCAAGCTCGTCCTCGGCGGGCCCTTCTACCAGCTGCTCCTCGCCGGCGCCGCGATCCGCGCGGTCTGGCGCGAGCAGCGGGGCCGCAACGAGTGGGAGCTCACCGCCCACGCCGGCGCGCACCTCACCCGAGAGGACGTCACGACGTGACCGCCACCTTCCCCGCCGCCCCGGCCCGCCCGGAGGCGGCCCCTCACCACGCCACGGCCCGGATCACCGCCCGCCCCGTGCTGCGCCTGCGCCGCTCCCGCCCCGACCTGCTGCTGTGCGGCCTGCTGGTGGCGGCCGTCCTGCTCGTCCAGGGCTGGAACATCACCGGTTACCCGGGCCTGAGCGACGACGAGGGCACGTACCTGGCCCAGGCGTGGGCCGTCCAGCAGGGCAAGGGCCTAGCCCACTACACCTACTGGTACGACCACCCGCCGCTGGGCTGGATCCAGATAGCCGCGCTGACGTGGCTGCCGTCGCTCCTCTCTCCCGAGTCGCTGACGGTCGCCCCGATGCGCTGCGCGATGCTCGTGGTGACCGCGGCGAGCTGCGTCCTCCTCCACGCGCTCGCGCGCCGGCTCGGCCTGCAGCTGTGGGCCGCGGGCCTGGCCACGGCCCTGTTCGGGCTGTCCCCGCTCGCCGTCGTCCTGCAGCGGGAGATCTTCCTCGACAACCTCGCCGTGATGTGGATGCTGCTGGCCTTCTGCCTCGCGGCCTCACCCCGCCGGCACCTGTGGCACCACTTCGGCGCGGGCGTGGCCGCCGCGGTCGCCGTGCTGTCGAAGGAGACCATGCTGGTCGTCCTGCCCGCGCTGCTGGTGACCATGTGGCGGCACAGCCACCGCGACACCCGCAAGTTCGCGGTGACGGGCGCGATCACCGTGTGCGCGCTGCTCGGCCTGGCGTACCCGCTGTTCGCGCTGCTCAACCACGAGCTGTTCCCCGGGCCCGGGCACGTCTCGCTCGTCGACGGCATCACGTACCAGATGAGCCGGGCCGGTTCGGGCTTCCTCCTCGACCCCTCGTCCGCCGCGCACGACGTGCTGGGCTCCTGGCTCTACTACGACCGGGTGCTGCCCATCGGCGGCCTCGCCGCGGCCGTGGTGCTCCTGGCCTCCTTCCGCCGCTCCGTGACCGGCCGGGCGCTCGCCGGGCCCGCGCTGGCCGTGCTGATCCTGGCGGTCGTGGCCATGCGCCCCTCGGGCTACCTGCCCGCCATGTACATCATCCAGGCCCTGCCGTTCCTGTCCCTGGCCCTCGCCGGAGCGGCCGCGTCCGTGGGCTGCGCGCTGCTGCGCACCCGGCCCGGCTTCCGCCGGCGCTGGTACGCGGCGCGCTGGACCGCGCTCGTCCTGCTCGCGGTGACGGCCGCCGCGTACGTGGTGCCGCGCTGGTACGACGGCGACCGCGCCGCCCTCACCACCGACGTCAACGGCCCCTACCGCGCGGCGAAGGCCTGGCTCGCCGACCGGGGCAACGTCCCCGACCCCGCCCGTACGCGCATCCTCGCCGACGACGCGATCTGGCTCGACCTGGTCCACGCCGGCTACGCCCCCGGCACGGGCGCCATCTGGTTCTACAAGGCCGACCTGGACCCGGCCGTGAGCAGGACGCTGCCGCGGGGGTGGCAGGACCTGGACTACGTGGTCGCCTCGCCGACGGTGCGGCGCGACGCCTCCCATCTGCCGGTGGTCAAGGGGGCGTTGGAGCACTCGGAGGTGGTGGCGGCCTTCGGGCGCGGAGAGGACCGGATCGAGATCCGGCGGGTCGGGGTCGCGGCCGCCCGGGCGGGCACGTCGCAGGCCGGCACGTCGCAGGCCAGTCCGCAGCCGTCCGGTCCGCAGCCGTCCGGTCCGCGGGTCGCACTGCTGGAGGCCGCCCCGTGACGCTCTTCGAGACCGGCCCGCGCCGGGGGGCCGAGGCCTCTGCCGGGGTTCCCGCCGAGGTTTCCCCCGAGGTGACCACCGGCGCCCCGCGCGCCGTCACCGAGGCGGTCACCGTCCTCGTCCCCACCTTCAACGAGGCCGGGAACGTCGGGGAGTTGCTGCGCCGCCTCGGCGCGGCCCTGCCCGCCCGCCTCTCCTCCTGCGAGGTCGTCTTCGTCGACGACTCCACCGACGACACCGCCGAGGCGATCCGGGAGGCCGCGCGCACCTGCCCGTACCCCGTCACGGTCATCCGGCGCCGGGAACCCGTGGGCGGGCTGGGCGGAGCCGTCGTCGAGGGCATCCGGGCGGCGGGCACGCGGGAGCCCGGCTGGATCGTCGTCATGGACGCCGATCTGCAGCACCCGCCCGAGCTCGTGCCGGACCTGGTCGAGGCGGGGGCGCGCGTGGGCGCCGACCTCGTCGTCGCCAGCCGCTACCGCCCCGGTGGCAGCCGGGCCGGGCTCGCCGGCGGCCGCCGCGTCGCCGTCTCGCGCGCCGCGACCTGGCTGGCCAAGGGGGCCTTCCCCCGGCTGCTGCGCGGCATCAGCGACCCCATGAGCGGCTTCTTCGCCGTCCGGCGCGAGACGGTCGCGACGACGGAGGAGCTGCGCCCCCTGGGCTACAAGATCCTCATGGAGCTGGCGGTGCGCTGCCGCCCGGCCTCCGTCACCGAGCTGCCGTTCGCCTTCCAGGACCGCTTCTCCGGCGAGTCCAAGTCCTCGGCCCGCGAAGGATTCCGCTTCCTGGGACACCTCACGACGCTGCGCACCTCCGCCCCCTGGGCCCGCATGCTGGTGTTCGGCCTCATCGGCCTCACCGGCTTCCTGCCCAACCTGCTGGGCCTGCACCTGCTGACGGGCGCCGGGCTGCACTACGTACCGGCGGAGATCGCCGCCAACCAGCTCGGCGTGCTGTGGAACTTCCTCCTGATCGAGGTGCTGCTCTTCCGCGACCGGCGCCGCCACCGCCACTGGGCGGACCGGGTGGGCCGCTTCGCGCTCCTCGCCAACGCCGATCTGCTGCTGCGGATCCCGCTCATCGCGCTGTTCGTCGGCGTGCTGCACCTCGAAGTGCTGCACGCGACGGTCATCGCCCTGCTGACGACCTTCGTGCTGCGCTTCGCGGCGACGGAGGCCCTGGTCTATCTGCCGCGCAAGGCCCCCAGGGGCCCGGAGAGCCGCGAGCGGCATTGTGGAGAAGGGACGGACGGATGCCACTGACCACGGGACGGAACCCGCTGAGGGGACGCCGCAGACGCGGCAGACGCGCACGCTTGGCGACGGCGGTGCTCGTGACCTGCACGGCCTCCGCCGGCCTGCTGCTGTCGGCCCCGGGCCCGGCCAGCGCCGGCTCGAACCTGCTGGTGAACCCCGGCTTCGAGTCCGTCCGCGCGAACGGCGAGCCGACGTGCTGGCAGAAGTCCGGCTGGGGCGACAACGACTTCACGTACGCGCTCACGGGCGCCGCCGAGGCCCACAGCGGCGGGCGGGCGATGTCGGTGACGCTCACCCGGCGGCTGAGCGGGGACCGCAAGGCCCTGATGCTGGAGGACACTTCCTGCGCGCCGAACGTGAGCCCGTCCCACCAGTACGACCTGTCCCTCTGGTACAAGTCGACGACCCCTGACGCGTCCGTCACCGTCTTCCGGCACGACGTGAAGGACGGCTGGCAGTACTGGACCGACCTCAAGACGCTGCCGGTGAGCGCGGGATACACGCGCGCGCAGGTCCGCACGCCCGTCGTCCCGCCCGGAACGGACCAGATCACCTGGGGCGTCTCGGTGTACGGCACGGGCACCGTCACCACCGACGACTACGTGATGGAGGACGCCACCCAGCCGGCGCCCGGGGACGTCTGCACCGCGGGCGCCGCCTGCACCAAGGGCAGCTGGGCCGTGATGCCGTTCAAGAACCCCGTCCGCAGCATGCACTCGGTCGTGCTCCGCAACGGCAAGGTGCTGCTCGTCGCGGGCTCCGGCAACGACCCGGAGATGTTCAAGGCGGGCACGTTCACGTCGGCGGTCTACGACCCGAGGACCGGGGCGATGAAGACCATCCCGACCCCGGTGGACATGTTCTGCGCGGGCCACGTGCAGCTCTCCGACGGCCGCGTCCTGATCATGAGCGGCAACAAGGCCTACCCGGCGGCGGACGGCAGCCACGGCTACGAGGGCTTCAAGGACTCGTACCTCTTCGACCCGTCCAGCGAGTCGTACGTGAAGACGAACGACATGAACGACGGCCACTGGTACCCGTCCGCGACGATCCTCGGCAACGGCGACGTCATCTCCTTCGGCGGGCTGCGCGAGGACTCCACGGGCAGCGTCACCACCGAGAAGTTCAGCCAGGCGCAGCAGAAGTGGCTGCCGATGAACGAGGTCAACCAGACCTGGTCGTACTGGGGCCTGTACCCGTCGATGATCCTCATGCAGGACGGGCGGCTGTTCTACTCCGGCAGCCACGTCTTCGGCAACGGCACGCCGGGCACGGGGGCGTCGGTCTACGACTACGGCACCAACAAGATCACGGACGTGCCGGGGCTGCAGGACAAGGACCACCGCGACCAGTCCGCGAGCGTCCTGCTGCCGCCCGCGCAGGACCAGCGCGTCCTGACGATGGGCGGCGGCAACGTCAACACGAACCCCGAGGCGAACCGCCACACGGACATCATCGACCTGAAGAAGCCGAACCCGGCGTACACGCCCGGCCCGCTGCTGCCGCAGGGCGAGGTCGACCAGGGCCAGGGCCGCAAGCCGCAGACGGGCGGCCAGGGCAAGATGTACGTCTCGGCGGTCCTCCTCCCGGACGGAAAGGTCCTGGAGACGGGCGGCGGCCTGCACGACCGGGCCGACCCCGTCTACGAGGCGTCGATGTTCAACCCGGCCGCGAACACCTTCCAGCCGGGCCTGGCGACGGACCCCATCCCGCGGACGTACCACTCGTCGGCGTTCCTGCTGCCCGACGGCCGGGTGATGGCCGTCGGCGACAACCCCGGCAACGGCACCTTCGACGACCACGTGTCGATCTACACCCCGCCGTACCTCTACAAGGGCGCGCGCCCGCAGATCACGTCGGTCGCGACGGACCGGTGGAGCTACGCGAGCACGCAGCGGATCACGGTGGACCGCCCGGTGGTCAAGGCCCAGCTGATCCGCCCGGCGGCCGTCACCCACTCCTCCGACCCCAATCAGCGCTTCGTCGACCTGCCGATGAGCGTCGGCTCGGACGGGAAGACGATCGACCTGAACGTCACCAGCAACCCGAACCTGGCGCCGCCCGGCTGGTACATGCTCTTCGCGGTCGACGCGGCCGGCGTCCCGTCCGTGGCGTCCTGGGTGCACCTGGGCGGACCGCAGGCGACCGCGGCGGATGCGAGCCCGATGGTGCACGGCTTCGCGGGCGGCATGCCGCACTCCGCGGAGAAGAAGCAGGAACCGAAGCGGACGTCGGCGAAGGTGGACCCGCAGATCGCGGGCTGCGACCGCCACTACGGCGCGGAGAACGTGTGCGTGCCGGCGGTGTTCCCGGCGAAGGTCGCGCCGACGACGAAGGCACGGTGCGAGTGGCTCGGGCAGCACGGCTACAGGAACCTGAGGGTGAACGGGAAGGACGACCCGCTGAGGCTGGATCCGGACGGGAACGGGAAGGCGTGCGGGTGAGCGCGTAGGACGCGCGGAGCGCGTCCAGGAGGACGGAGCCCTGCCGCCGGGCGAGGAAGGAACCGACCCGGCGGCAGGGCTCGTTCACTCAGCGGGCTCGGCCGCACGCCTCTCCCCTGCGGTCGCTGCCGGCGCGACGGCCAGCAAACCGAACACCGGTGGCGTTTCCCGGTACTCCCAGGTGGACGGATGGCGCAGCAGCGCCCCCAGCGCGTCGCCGGTCACGCGCTGCCCGCCCTCGTGCGCGGGCCAGGCATCCCCCCGGTGGACCTCCAGGCGGCCGGCCCTCTCCCACCGGCCGATGATCTCGGCGAAGACAGGGGCAAGAGGCGCCCACTCCGCTTCATCCTCGCTGTCGGCCCAGTCGGCCAGGACGGACCACAGGGGCGACATCTCGCGTGCGTTCACGAGAACGCACTCCTCTTCCTCGGAGAGCCGGTCCATGTCCATGTCCGTGATCATCACACCGACCCTACGGGCCTCCCGGCCTCGCGGCGGAGCCGGCCCGGGGTGGTGCCGAGGCGTTCGCGGAGGAGGGTGGTGAGGGTGGTGGCGTTCTCGTAGCCGACGCGGCGGGCCACGGCGTCGGTGGGCAGGCCGGTCGTACGGAGCAGGTGAGCGGCCTGTTCGAGCCGGATGCGCTGGGCGAAGCGCAGCGGCGACATGCCGAGGACGCGGTCGACGGCACGCTGCAGGGTGCGCTCGCTCACGCCCAGGCCGCGGGCGACGTCCGCGATGCGCAGCGGCTGTTCGAGGTGCTCGCGCACCCAGCGCTCGTAGCCTGCGACCAGCGGGTCGGTACGGGCCAGGTGGCTGGGCACGGCGTAGCCCGCCTGGGCGGGGCGGGTGTCGATGAGCAGGTAGCGGGCGGTGAGCTCCGCGAGGGCCGGGCTGCGGTCCCGCACGAGCGACAGCGCGAGGTCCAGGTGCGCCGTGGCGGCGCCGGCCGTGGTCACGCCCGGGGCGTGGGCGAGCATGCGCGTCTCGTCCAGCAGGACCTTGGGGTAGCGCTGCCGGAAGCCGGGCGCGAGCCACCACGTGGTGGTGGCGGGCTGCCCGTCGAGCACCCCGCTCTCCGCGAGCAGGAACGTGCCCGTGCAGGCGGCCGCGAGGGCCGTACGGGTGGCGCGGGCCTGCCGCACGAGCTCCCGCTCGGGCTCCCTGTCCGGCGAGGCGACCCACTCGGCCAGCGGCCCCGCCTGCCTGGGCCCGGCCCCGGGCACGACGAGCACGTCGGGCACGGCGGCCGCGTCCGGGGCCACGGCATCGACCCGGTGCCCGGCGGCGGTCCGCACGGTCGTCCCGTACGGGCTGACGCATGCCACGTCCCACGGGGGCGGCGGCTGCGGCACCTCGTGGCGCAGTTCGCCGGCCGTGTGCAGCACGTCGAGCACGGACGCGAGCCCGGAGTCGAACACGCCGTCCACGACCAGAACGGAGATCTTCACGCCGGAAACGCTAAGGGACGCGCCGCGTCCGCCAGGGGGGCGGCGTGGCCGGTGGGCGGCAAATTCGCCGGGTTGCGGGTTCCCCCCGTCGTGGGAGCCGACTGCCCCTGAGTGGGGGCGGGTGAGGCGAGAGGGGGCCGCACAAGCCGCCCCGACCGCCCGCTACCTGCCGCTGCCCGGCTCCCACTGCGGCAACTCCGGGATCAGCAGCGCCCCATAGCCCGTGAAGCGCCGGGTTCCGCAGCGGTCGCACCTCGCCGCGTCCCCCTCCTGCGTCCACCCCGTCGCGTGCGCACACCTCACCACGAGCCTGCCCACCACGGTGGTCACCCGATCGCCCCTTCGGCCGGCCGGTGCGCGTTGCGGAAGTGCCTGCGCACGGCGATCGCCGCGTCCACCGCCTTGTCCCCGCCGCACGCTTCCGCCTCGCGGCGGGCCGCCTCCAGCTCGGCGCATTCCTTGCAGCCGACCAGGGATACGGACGACGCTGCGCGGGCGTGCTGCTCGGCCACCTCCGTGATGTGCCCGCCCACGCTCACCTGCAGTCGGCCACCGCCTTCACCCCCACGCAGCCTCAGCCGCAGCGTTGCCCCTGCGGGTGCCGGGGCGGTGGCGATGAGCTCGGCCGTCAACGTCTCGGCGGAGGCCGCCAGTTCCGTCATACCCCGCTCCCCGAGGACGGCCCGCAGCACGGCCCGAGCGACCGCCTGTGCGGATGCATCGCGTGGCAGTTCGAGGGTGTACGTCCACGGCTGCGATACGGATACGGTTGCCACGAGGCCTCCCGACGAAGAGGTGGGTTCGGGCCATTCGGGGTGGCCCACGTCACACCGTAGCGCGAGACGTATAAGTTATTCGCCGAGTTGGGCGCATAACTTACTTGAGCACCCGCACGGGCGACGAGTGCTCAGCGTGTTCGAATAAGGAGAGAGTGCGGATGCCCGTGAGAGACAGATCAACTGCCCGCCAACTTCGCCTCGGCAGCGAACTGCGCAAGCTCCGCGAGGCAGCTGGGGTGTCCTCGACCGATGCGGGTCGGCTCCTCGGCACCAGCCAGGCGCAGATCAGCAACATCGAAGCGGCCCGTGTGGGTGTGAGCTCTGAACGCGTACGGGCCTTGGCCAAGAACTATCACTGCACGGATCATGCATTGGTCGAGGCGCTGGCAGCTATGGCTGCAGAGCGGCACAAGGGCTGGTGGGAGGAGTACCGCGGCGTACTCCCAACCAGCCTGCTCGACCTTGCAGAGGCCGAATACCACGCAGCCTCATTGCGCGTTACGCAGTGCCTCACTGTTCCAGGACTGCTCCAGACCGCGGAGCATGCCCGCGCAGTCTTCCGCGAGTTCGTCCCGGAGCTCAAGCCGCACGAGCTCGAATATCGCGTCTTGCACCGCATTAGACGACAGGAGATCCTCTTCCGCGGCGAGCCGCCTGCCTACACGGCCATCATTCACGAGGCCGCGTTGAGGATGCAGTTCGGTGGAGCCGCGACGGCAAGGGCACAGCTCGCCCATCTCAGCGCCATGAGCGAACGCGACCACATCACCATTGTGGTGATCCCCTTCGAGGGGACCTCTTTTCCCATCTCTGGTAACGGAGTTGACTACCTATACGGCCCAGTTCCCCCGCTCGACACCGTTCTGCTTGACAACGGTCATGGTGGCGACAGCATCGACTCAGCAGTGCAGCTGGAGCGGTACCGCCTGATGCTGGACCGCATGGAGGGAACCGCACTCGGGGCTGAACAGTCCCGCGATCTCATGCACCGCATCTCACAGGCCATCTGAAAGGTCCGAAGTTGTCCGCGCTGCCATGGCAGAAGTCTTCCTACAGCGAAGCCGCATCCGCGTGCCTCTACCTAGCCGCAACCCCCAGCGGCGCCGTCTTGCTCCGCGAGAGCGACATCCCCGATGCAGTCCTCGCCACCACCCACACCAGACTCCGCCCCCTGATAGCCCGCATAAAAGCGGGAACGCTCTGCCGAGCTCACTAGCGAAGGGCGAGGCTGTGGCCACACTGCACTGGCAGAAGTCCTCCTACAGCGAGCACGGCAACTCTTGCGTCCACCTCGCCGCCACCGCCCCCGGCACCGTTCTCCTCCGCGAAAGCGACGCCCCCGGCGTCATCCTCGCCACAACCCCCGCGGCGCTCCGCCCCCTCGTCACCCGCATAAAAGCCGGAACGCTCAGCGCGAGCTGACCGGGTGGCCGCCGGTACCCCCGTATCCGGCGGCCGGCCCCGGCCGTTTCGTACGAGACAGCTTGGCCCACGCGCGTCCCACCGGGACATAGGAAGATCTTCCTACTCATGCCACCGCGGGCGTCACGCGACGAGCCCGCCCTGCCGGGCGACCATCAGCGTCGACACCCGATTGTTCGTGCCGAGCTTCCGATAGATCCGTTCCAGGTGACGGTTCACCGTGTGGGGCGAGATCGTCAGCCGGCGGGCGATCGCCGCGGCGGTGAGGCCTTCGGCCAGCAGGCCGAGGACCGTCGCCTCCCGCGGCGTCAGATCGCTTCCCACGGCGGGAACGACCGCGCTGCGCAGGCGGCGCAGTTCGTACACGTGGTTGGCCATGGTCTGGATGATCGGCTGCATGCGGGTCAGGAAGGCGAGGTCGCGGTCGCCGAAGTCGCCGCGGCGTCCTACGAGGGCGACGCACATCTTGCCGTCCTCGCAGGCGAGGGGGACGCCCACCTGCTGGGTGACGCCGAAGTCCCGGCGTGCTTCCCGGTACCACTGGGTGTTGCGCCAGTCGTCGCAGATGTCGGTGATCTTCACCGGGGCCTGCTCGGTCATCCCGTACTCCAGGAGCGGGTGGCCCTGGAGGATCCGCCGTTCGACGAGACCGTCGACGATCTTCGTCAGGGCGTCCGGCGCCCAGCCCCGTACCGATCCGGTGCCTTCCGCGATCCGCACCTCCGAGAAGGTCGCCGAGTCGCAGCCCAGCGAGTCCAGCAGTTCCCGGGCGATCAGGTGCCAGGCGGAGCCCAGATCCTCGTGCTCCAGGACCGCGACGACCAGGTCGAGCATGCGCCCGTAGTCCCGTGTGCGGAGTTGTGCTGCCATGGCAGAGCTCGCTCCCCCCTCGTGACCCCCGTCATCCTCATACTTCTCGAAGTCGTCAGGACCAGCGACCCGTACGCCCCAGCAGCAGCGCAGCCGCTGCCGTACCCGCGGTCGACGTGCGCAGGACGCTGGCGCCCAGGCGGTACGGCTTGGCGCCCGCCTCGGCGAACGCCGCGAGTTCCTCGGGGGAGACGCCGCCTTCGGGGCCGACCACGAGGACGATGTCGCCCGTCGCGGGCAGCGCGGCCGTGGCGAGCGCGGCGCTGTGGCCCTCCTCGTGGAGGACGGCGGCGAAGGCGGCACCGGCGAGCAGCCCGGCGACCTGCCGGGTCGTCATCGGCTCGGCGACGTCGGGGAACCGGAGGCGGCGGGACTGCTTGCCGGCCTCGCGGGCGGTGGCGCGCCACTTGCCGAGGGACTTCAGGCCGCGGTCGCCCTTCCACTGGGTGATGCAGCGGGAGGCGGCCCAGGGGACGATGGCGTCGACGCCGGTCTCGGTCATGGTCTCGACGGCGACTTCGCCGCGGTCGCCCTTGGGCAGGGCCTGGACGACCGTGATGCGGGGCTCGGGCTGCGGCTCGGAGCGTACGGACGTCACGGCGACGTCGAGCCGGTCCTTGCCCTCGACGGCGGCCACGGTGCCGAAGGCGCCCGTGCCCTGACCGTCCGTCAGGCCGATCTCCTCGCCGACCCGGAGGCGGCGGACGGAGACCGCGTGCCGCCCCTCGGGGCCGTCCAGGGGGAAGACGGTACCGGGGAAGACCCCCGTCAGGGCGTCCTCCTCGACCAGGAACACCGGCGCTGTCATGACTCGCTCCCTCGCATTTCGCTCCCCCGCGTCTCGCTCCCCCGTACCGTGCCCCGCTCCCCCGGCCCCGATGTGTCCCGTGCCGCGTCGAGTTCGGTGATGAGCGTCTCGATGAGCGCGGCGGCGGGCAGGGGCCGGACGAGGCGGTGGCCCTGGCCGGCCCACAGGGCCATGGCCTGCGGGTCGCCCGCTTCGGCGGCGGCCTTGCGCAGCCCTGCCGTCAGGTAGTGGACCTGGGGGTAGGCGGCGGGGGCGTACGGGCCGTGCTCGTGGATGAAACGGTTCACCAGCCCGCGGGCGGGGCGGCCCGAAAAGGCCCGGGTGAGCTCCGTACCGACGAACATCGGGTCGGTCAGGGCCTGTTTGTGCAGGGCGTGGGCGCCGGACTCGGGGCAGGCCAGGAAGGCGGTGCCGAGCTGCGCGGCGCTCGCGCCCGCGGCGAGGACGGCGGCTATCTGCTCGCCGCGCATCAGCCCGCCGGTGGCGATCACGGGGAGGTCGACGGCGGCGCGGACCTGGGCGAGCAGGGACAGCAGGCCGAGGCCCGCGCCCGCGCCGTCGGCGTGCGGGTCGTCGCGGTGGGTGCCCTGGTGGCCGCCGGCCTCGATGCCCTGGGCGCACACGGCGTGCGCACCGGCGTCGCGGGCGGCCAGCGCCTCGGCGGCCGAGGTCACGGTGACGACGGTCAGCGTGCCGGCGGCGGCGAGGGCGGCGACGGCCTCGGGCGAGGGGCAGCCGAACGTGAACGAGACGACCGGCACGGGGTCGTCGAGGAGGATCGCGAGCTTCGCGTCGTAGGCATCGTCGCCGCCGCGGTCCCGGTCGCCCAGCGGCGTCTCGTACCAGGCGGACTCGCCGGCGAGCTGCTCGGCGTAGACCTCGACGGCGGCCGGGTCGGCGGCGGGGGGCTGCGGCATGAACAGGTTCACGCCGAAGGGCGCGGCGGTGCGGGCGCGAAGCTGCTTGATCTCTTCGTACATCGCCGCAGGCGTCTTGTAACCGGCGGCCAGGAAGCCGAGGCCGCCGGCCTCGGACACCGCGGCCGCGAGGGCGGGCCCGGAGACGCCGCCGGCCATGGGCGCCTGCACGACCGGGTGCCGGCACAGGCCGGTGAGCGCGGAGGCCACCCTGGGTTCGTATGCCATGACCACATCGTGTCACAGACCATGTCAATCACCGGACGGGCTCGATCCGAGCCCGTCCGGTGAAAAAGACCACACAGGTCCGCAGAGGACCAAGGGGGGAAGCAGCCGGGCGCTCAGCGCCCGGAGCGACCCCCGGCCCAGCGCCTACCGCCCGTTGAACGCGTCCTTCAGCCGCGAGAACAGCCCCTGCTGCCCCGGCTTGAACTCGCCCATCGGCCGCTCCTCGCCCCGCAGCTTCGCCAGCTGCCGCAGCAGCTCTTCCTGCTGCGGGTCGAGCTTGTTGGGGGTGATGACCTCGACGTGCACGATGAGGTCGCCGCGCCCGCCGCCACGCAGGTGCGTGACGCCGCGCTGGTGCAGCGGGATCGACTGGCCCGACTGCGTGCCGGGCCGGATGTCGATCTCCTCGACGCCGTCCAGGGTCTCCAGCGGCACCTTCGTGCCGAGGGCCGCGGCCGTCATCGGGATGGTGACCGTGCAGTGCAGGTCGTCGCCGCGGCGCTGGAAGACCGGGTGCTGCTTCTCGTGGATCTCGACGTAGAGGTCGCCGGCGGGGCCGCCGCCGGGGCCGACCTCGCCCTCGCCCGCGAGCTGGATCCGGGTGCCGTTGTCGACACCGGCCGGGATCTTGACCGTCAGGGTGCGCCGCGAGCGGACGCGGCCGTCGCCGGCGCACTCCGGGCAGGGCGTGGGCACGACGGTGCCGAAGCCCTGGCACTGCGGGCACGGCCGGGAGGTCATGACCTGGCCGAGGAAGGAGCGGGTGACCTGCGAGACCTCGCCGCGACCGCGGCACATGTCACACGTCTGGGCGGAGGTGCCGGGGGCCGCGCCCTCGCCGCTGCAGGTGGTGCAGACGACGGCCGTGTCGACCTGGATCTCCTTGGTGGTCCCGAAGGCGGCCTCGTCGAGGGTCACTTCGAGACGGATCATGGCGTCCTGGCCGCGCCGGGTGCGCGAGCGCGGGCCGCGCTGCGACGCCTGTCCGAAGAAGGCGTCCATGATGTCGGAGAAGTTGCCGAAGCCCGCGCCGAAGCCACCGGCGCCGGCACCGCCGCCGGACGCGGAGAGCGGGTCGCCGCCGAGGTCGTAGACCTGCTTCTTCTGCGGGTCCGAGAGCACCTCGTAGGCGGCGTTGATCTCCTTGAACCGCTCCTGCGTCTTCGGGTCCGGGTTGACGTCCGGGTGCAGCTCGCGGGCGAGACGGCGGAAGGCCTTCTTGATCTCGTCCTGCGAGGCGTCGCGCCGTACGCCCAGGACCGCGTAGTAATCCGTGGCCACTTACGACTCCGCCAGGATCTGTCCGACGTAACGTGCCACTGCGCGTACCGCTCCCATCGTTCCGGGGTAGTCCATGCGGGTCGGTCCGACCACGCCGAGTTTGGCGACTGCCTCGTCGCCCGAACCGTAGCCGACGGCGACGACCGATGTGGAGTTCAGTCCCTCGTGAGCGTTCTCATGGCCGATGCGCACCGTCATCCCGGAGTCCTTGGCCTCGCCCAGCAGCTTCAGCAGGACGACCTGCTCCTCCAGCGCCTCCAGCACGGGCCGGATGGTGAGGGGGAAGTCGTGACCGAAACGGGTGAGATTGGCGGTGCCGCCGATCATCAGCCGCTCCTCGGTCTCCTCGACCAGCGTCTCCAGCAGGGTGGCCAGCACCGTAGAAACGGTTCCGCGGTCCTCCTGCTCGAAGGACTCGGCAAGATCCGCCACCAGCTGCGGGACGTCCGTGAACCGGCGGCCCACGACGCGGCTGTTGAGCCGCGCGCGCAGATCCGCGAGGGAGGTCTCGCCGATGGGGGCCGGGCAGTCGATCATGCGCTGCTCGACCCGCCCGGTGTCCGTGATCAGCACGAGCATGACGCGGGCCGGGGCCAGCGAGAGCAGCTCCACGTGGCGCACCGTCGAACGGGTCAGCGACGGATACTGCACCACCGCGACCTGCCGGGTCAGCTGCGCCAGCAGGCGGACCGTGCGGCCCACGACGTCGTCCAGGTCGACGGCGCCGTCCAGGAAGTTCTGGATGGCGCGCCGCTCCGGCGTCGACAGGGGCTTGACGCCCGCCAGGCGGTCGACGAAGAGCCGGTAGCCCTTGTCGGTCGGGATGCGGCCGGCGCTGGTGTGCGGCTGGGCGATGAAGCCCTCCTCCTCCAGCGCGGCCATGTCGTTGCGCACCGTGGCCGGGGAGACGCCCAGCCGGTGCCGCTCGGTGAGGGCCTTGGAGCCGACCGGCTCCTCGGTGCCCACATAGTCCTGGACGATGGCGCGCAACACCTCGAGCCTGCGTTCGCTCAGCATCGCGCGCACCTCCAAGTCCAGACCGTCTTACGGGGCCCGTTCCTGGCACTCAGCAGTCGCGAGTGCCAAAGCCCTCCAGCCAGTGTACGGCCGTGCACCACAGGCAGGGCAAGAGCCGTCCCCGCCGCGTGCCCGCGGCAGGACGCCGGAGGACGCCGGACGGGCAACCGTACCGCGCTCCCGCTAGCGTCCTGGTATGGACAGCGGTCAGCAAGGCCACGGGGATGCAGCACGGTGGGAACGGCTCGCGCCGGGCGTCGCGCGCCGCCGAATGCCGACGTGGGACGCCACCGTCGGGGCCGTCGTGGGCAGTACGGGCGTGCTGCTCGTGGACACCGGCTCGACGGTCGCGGAGGGCGCGGAGCTCGGGCACGAGGTGCGGGAGCTGTTCGGCCGGGGAGTGACGCATATCGCTCTGACGCACCCCCACTTCGATCACGTCTTCGGCACGGCGGCCTTCCCGGGCGCGGAGGTGTACGGGGCCGTGGGCGCCGCCGAGCTGATGCGGCGCGAGCGCGAGGAGCTGCGCCTGGACGCGGAGCGGTACGGGCTCGCGCCCGGGGCCGCCGCGGAGGCCGCCGAGCGGCTCGTCACGCCCCGGCACCCGGTCAGCGGGGAGCTGACGCTGGACCTGGGCGGCGGGCGCCAGGCGCTCCTCGCCAACCTCGGGCCCGGCCACACCGCGCACGACCTGGCGGTCTTCGTCGCGGGCGCGGGCGGGGCGCCGGAAGTCGTCTTCTGCGGGGACCTGGTGGAGGAGTCCGGCGAGCCCCAGGCCGGGCCGGACGCGCTCCCCCACCGGTGGCCCGCGGCCCTGGACCGGCTGCTGGCGCTCGGCGGCGAGGACGCGCTGTACGTGCCGGGGCACGGGGCGGTGGTGGACGCGGCGTTCGTACGGGCGCAGCGGGACGCCTTGGCGGCGCGCTTCGGCGTGTCCCGGGAAGAATGATCGGCATGCGCAGCAGACAGTACGGACCGGACCTGACCCCTCCGTGGAAGCGGAACACGCCCGTGCCCGAGGTGCCGGCCGAGGCCGACCTCGTGGTCGAGGAGGTCACCACGGGTTTCTGCGGGGCGGTGATCCGGTGCGAGAAGACGGCGCAGGGGCCGGTGGTCACCCTGGAGGACCGCTTCGGCAAGCACCGGGTCTTCCCGATGGAGCCCCGCGGCTTCCTGCTGGAGGGGCGCGTCGTCACCCTCGTACGCCCCGCCACGGGCGCGGCACGCGCTCCTCGGGGGCCCGCGCGGACCGCCTCCGGCTCGATCGCCGTCCCCGGGGCGCGGGCGCGCGTCGCCCGGGCGGGCCGCATCTACGTGGAGGGCCGCCACGACGCCGAGCTCGTGGAGCGGGTGTGGGGCGACGACCTGCGCATCGAGGGCGTGGTCGTCGAGTACCTGGAGGGGATCGACGACCTCCCGGCGATCGTCCGCTCCTTCGCCCCCGGGCCGGACGCCCGGCTGGGCGTCCTGGTGGACCACCTCGTGCCGGGGTCGAAGGAGTCCAGGATCGCGGCGGAGGTGACGGGTGAGCACGCGCTGGTCGTGGGTCACCCGTACGTGGACGTGTGGGAGGCGGTGAAGCCGTCGTCCGTGGGCATCCGGGAGTGGCCGCGGGTGCCGCGGGGGCAGGACTGGAAGACGGGGGTTTGCCGGGCGCTGGGGTGGCCGGAGAACACGGGCGCCGCGTGGCAGCGGATCCTTTCGGGCGTGCGCTCGTACAAGGATCTTGAGCCGGAGCTCCTGGGCAGGGTGGAGGAGCTGATCGATTTCGTGACGGCTCCATAGCCGCGGCTCCGCCCGATGCCGGACGGCTAAAGATTTTTAGCCGTCCGGCGATTGAGGACCGGGTCCGGGGCAGAGCCCCGGGACCTCAGTCCACCAGGTCCCGCACCACCGCGTCCGCCAGCAGCCGACCCCTCAGGGTCAGGACCGCACGACCCTCCTCGTACGGCCCCGGCTGCAGCAAGCCGTCCGCCAGGGCGCGCGTGGCCGCCGCCGCCCCCGCAGGGCGCAGGAGGGAGAGCGGGCACCCGTCCACCAGCCGCAGCTCCAGCAGGATCCGCTCGACCCGCTGGTCCTCCTCCGGCAGGACCTCCCGGCCCGCCCCCGGGGAGCGTCCCTCGGCCAGCGCCTGCGCGTACGCGCCCGGGTGCTTGACGTTCCACCACCGCACGCCCCCCACGTGGGAGTGCGCGCCGGGCCCCGCGCCCCACCAGTCCGCCCCGCGCCAGTAGAGCTCGTTGTGGCGGCAGCGGCCGGCGTCGGTCGTGGCCCAGTTGGAGACCTCGTACCAGGAGAAGCCCGCGGCCGTGAGCGCCTCCTCGGCGATGAGGTAGCGGTCGGCGTGGACGTCGTCGTCGGTCATGGGGACCTCGCCGCGGCGGATGCGGCGGGCCAGCTGGGTGCCCTCCTCGACGATCAGCGCGTACGCGGAGACGTGGTCGGGGCCGGCGCCGATCGCCGCGTCGAGGGAGGCGCGCCAGTCGTCGTCCGACTCCCCGGGGGTGCCGTAGATCAGGTCGAGGTTGACGTGCTCGAAGCCGGCCGCGCGCGCCTCGCCGACGCACGCCTCGGGGCGGCCGGGCGTGTGCGTGCGGTCGAGGATCTTCAGGACGTGCTGGCGGGCGCTCTGCATGCCGAAGGAGATCCGGTTGAAGCCGCCCTCGCGCAGCTCCGCGAGGTAGCGCGGGTCGACGGACTCCGGGTTGGCCTCGGTGGTGACCTCCGCGCCGTCCGCGAGGCCGAACTCGTCGCGGATCGCCGCGAGCATCCGCACGAGGTCGGCGGCGGGCAGCAGCGTGGGCGTGCCGCCGCCGACGAAGACGGTCTCGACGGGGCGCGGGTCGTCGCCCAGGACCTTCCGTGCGAGGCGGATCTCCTCGGCGACCGTCTCGGCGTAGTTGTCCCGCGAGGCGAGCGCGCCGCCGGAGCCGCGCAGCTCGCTCGCGGTGTACGTGTTGAAGTCGCAGTACCCGCAGCGCGTCGCGCAGTAGGGCACGTGCAGGTAGAACCCGAGCGGCCGCTGCCCGGCGCCGGCAAGGGCGTGACCGGGCAGGGCCCCGTCCTCGGGCATGGGTTCGCCGTCAGGCAGTACGGAAGGCATGGGTCCATTGTCCGGCATCGCCGGAGCGGACCTGCCGGGCCGGAAACCGCCCCGGTCCGGACCGGCCGGGTCACCGCCCGGAGGGGCCGCCCCGGGACACCTCCCGAGGAGTGATCACCCCGCGGCGGTCACTTCTCGCGAGCCCCCTCGTACATCTCCTCGATCAGGTCCTTGTAGCGCCGCTCCACGACCGGCCGCTTCAGCTTCAGGCTCGGCGTGAGCTCGCCGTGCTCGACGTCGAGGTCGCGCGGCAGCAGCCGGAACTTCTTGATCGTCTGCCAGCGCTGCAGGCCCTCGTTGACCCGCTCGACGTAGCCCTCGACGAGCTCGGTGGTCCGCGGGTCCGCGACGACCTCGGCGTAGGACCTGCCCGCCATGCCGTGCTCGGCGGCCCAGGTCATGAGGGTGGGCTCGTCGAGGGCGAGGAGCGCGGTGCAGTAGTTGCGGTCGGCGCCGTGCACGACGGCGTTGGAGACGAAGGGGCACAGGGCCTTGAAGCGGCCCTCGATCTCGGTCGGTGCGACGTACTTGCCGCCCGAGGTCTTGATCAGGTCCTTCTTGCGGTCGGTGATGCGCAGGTAGCCGTCGGGCGAGAGCTCGCCGATGTCGCCGGTGTGGAACCAGCCGTCGCTCTCCAGGACCTCGGCGGTCTTCTCGGGCAGGCCGTGGTAGCCGGCCATGACGCCGGGGCCGCGCAGCAGGATCTCGCCGTCGTCGGCGATGCGGACCTCGGTGCCGGGCAGCGGCTTGCCGACGGTGCCGGTGCGGTAGGCCTCACCGGGGTTGACGAAGCTGGCGGCGCTGGTCTCGGTGAGGCCGTAGCCCTCCAGGATGTGGATGCCGGCGCCGGAGAAGAACAGGCCGATGTCCACGGGCAGCGCGGAGGCGCCGGAGATGCAGGCGCGCAGCCGGCCGCCGAAGGCCTCGCGGATCTTGGCGTAGACGAGGGCGTCGGCGATCCTGTGCTGCGCGGCGAGGCCGAAGGGGACGGTCTTGCTGCCGGTGCGGCGGAAGTTCTCCTGCGAGACCCTGGCGTACTCGCGGGCGACCTCGGCGGCCCAGCGGAAGATCTTGTACTTGGCCCCGCCGCCCTCGCGGGCCTTGGCCGCGACGCCGTTGTAGACCTTCTCGAAGATGCGCGGGACGGAGGCCATGTAGGTGGGCCGGACGACCTTGAGGTTCTCGGCGATCCGGTCCTGCCGCCCGTCGACGGCGGTGACGTGCCCGGTGCTGATCTGGCTGCAGGTCAGCACCTTGCCGAAGACGTGGGCGAGCGGCAGCCACAGGAACTGCACGTCGTCGGGGCGGACCATCTCGGTGGCCTGGATGGCGCGCGCCATGTACGACCAGGTGTCGTGGGGCAGGCGGACGCCCTTGGGGCGGCCGGTGGTGCCGGAGGTGTAGATGAGCGTCGCGAGCTGCTCGGAGCGCAGGGCCGCGATCCGGTCGCGGACGGTGCCGGGCTCGGCCTCCAGGCGGGCGGCGCCGCGCCGCTCCAGCTCGGCGAGGGAGAGCACCCAGCCCTCGGGGTCGCCGTCGGCGGGGACCGCGTCCTCCTCGTCGATGACGACGACGTGGGCGAGTCCGGGCAGGTCGGCGCGGTGCTCGCGGGCCTTGGCGAGCTGGGCCGCGTTCTCCGCGATGAGCACCCGGCTCTCGGAGTCGGAGAGGATGAACGCCGTCTCCTCGGCGTTGGTGCTGGGGTAGACCGTGGTCGTCGCGGCGCCGGAACAGAGCACTCCGAGGTCGGCGAGGATCCACTCCACGCGGGTGGCGCTGGAGAGGGCGACGCGCTCCTCGGCCCGTACGCCGAGGTCGGCGAGGCCCGCGGCGATCGCGAAGATCCGCCCCGCTGCCTCACCCCAGGAGAGCGAGGCCCAGGTCTCGGCGCCCTGGCCGGAGGGGGCGGGGACCGGGTAGCGGTAGGCCTCCGCGCCGGGGGTCGCCTCGACGCGTTCGAGGAGGATCGTCGCCACGGAGGGCGGCCGGTTCTCGATCAAAGCCTGTGTCTCGGTCACGGCGTCCTCCGGGGCCCGATCGTTGCTGGTGACTCACGAGTAACCTTCCAAGCAGTGATCAGCGTAAGCCGCTCGGGCCCGCTGCGTAAGGGCCTGGGATGGGCTTGTCGAAGCTGTGACCAGCAGGCGCGCCCCCTGCGCGGCCAATGACGCAAAAGCGCCCGTCCCCCGGGGGGAACGGGCGCTTTCGGAGCGCTGCGAGGCCGGTGCCGGCACCTGCCGGCGGGCACCGGCGGGTGTCCGCCGGGCGGGCTCCGCCGGGGTTACTTCTTGCCCTTCTCCCCGGACTCGTCGCTGGACAGCACCGCGATGAAGGCCTCCTGAGGGACCTCCACGCTGCCGACCATCTTCATGCGCTTCTTGCCTTCCTTCTGCTTCTCCAGCAGCTTCCGCTTACGGGAGATGTCACCGCCGTAGCACTTGGCGAGGACGTCCTTGCGGATGGCGCGGACCGTCTCACGGGCGATGACGCGGGAGCCGATCGCCGCCTGGATCGGCACCTCGAAGTTCTGCCTCGGGATGAGCTCGCGCAGCTTGGCGACGAGCCGCACGCCGTAGGCGTAGGCCTTCTCCTTGTGCGTGATCGCGGAGAAGGCGTCGACCTTGTCGCCGTGCAGCAGGATGTCGACCTTGACCAGGTCGGCGGTCTGCTCGCCCGTGGGCTCGTAGTCGAGGGAGGCGTAGCCGCGGGTCTTGGACTTCAGCTGGTCGAAGAAGTCGAAGACGATCTCCGCGAGGGGGAGGGTGTAGCGCAGCTCGACCCGGTCCTCGGAGAGGTAGTCCATGCCCAGCATGGTGCCGCGGCGGGACTGGCAGAGCTCCATGATCGCGCCGACGAACTCGGTGGGCGCGAGGACGGTCGCCTTGACGACCGGCTCGTGCACCTCGGCGATCTTGCCCTCGGGGAATTCGCTCGGGTTGGTGACGACGTACTCGGCGCCGTCCTCCATCCGCACGTTGTAGACCACGTTGGGCGCGGTGGCGATGAGGTCCAGGCCGAACTCGCGCTCGAGCCGCTCACGGACCACGTCGAGGTGGAGCAGGCCGAGGAAGCCGACGCGGAAGCCGAAGCCGAGGGCGGCCGAGGTCTCCGGCTCGTAGACCAGCGCGGCGTCGTTGAGCTGGAGCTTGTCGAGGGCCTCGCGCAGCTCCGGGTAGTCCGAGCCGTCCAGCGGGTACAGGCCCGAGAAGACCATGGGCTTGGGGTCCTTGTAGCCGCCCAGGGCCTCGGTGGCGCCGTTCTGCTGGGAGGTGATCGTGTCACCGACCTTGGACTGCCGGACGTCCTTCACACCGGTGATGATGTAGCCCACCTCGCCGACGCCCAGGCCGTCGGCCGGGAGCATCTCGGGCGAGTTGGTGCCGATCTCCAGCAGCTCGTGGGTCGCGCCGGTCGACATCATCTTGATGCGCTCGCGCTTCTTGAGCTCGCCGTCGACGACACGGACGTAGGTGACCACGCCGCGGTAGGAGTCGTAGACCGAGTCGAAGATCATCGCGCGGGCCGGGGCGTCCTTGACGCCGACCGGCGCCGGGACGTCGCGGACGACGCGGTCGAGCAGCTCGGGCACGCCGACGCCGGTCTTGGCGGAGACCTTCAGGACGTCCTCGGGGTCGCAGCCGACGAGGTTGGCGAGCTCGGCGGCGAACTTCTCCGGCTGGGCGGCAGGCAGGTCGATCTTGTTGAGGACCGGGATGATCGTGAGGTCGTTCTCCATCGCCAGGTAGAGGTTGGCGAGGGTCTGGGCCTCGATGCCCTGCGCGGCGTCGACCAGGAGGATGCAGCCCTCGCACGCGGCGAGCGAGCGCGAGACCTCGTAGGTGAAGTCGACGTGACCAGGGGTGTCGATCATGTTGAGGATGTGGGTGTTGCCCTCGTCCTCGGTGGGCGCCCACGGCAGACGGACCGCCTGGGACTTGATCGTGATGCCGCGCTCGCGCTCGATGTCCATCCGGTCGAGGTACTGCGCGCGCATCTGCCGCTGGTCGACCACGCCGGTCAGCTGAAGCATCCGGTCGGCGAGCGTCGACTTGCCATGGTCGATGTGCGCGATGATGCAGAAGTTACGGATCAGAGCCGGGTCGGTACGGCTCGGCTCGGGCACGTTGGTAGGGGTCGCGGGCACGCAGGATCCATTCGGTGACTTCGGCGCTTGAACGCCAGTCTCGGCGGGAGTCGGGTATACGACTCCCCCATCGTCCCATGACCGGCGGGCTCGGTCCGGTTTGGGCGGCCGGAGGGGCTACTGGTAGCCTGGTCCACTGTGCCTGTCGTGCCCTCTACACGGTGGTCACACCACGCAGTACTCGAAATCCAACGAACCTGAAAAGGCTCTTTCGTGGCGAACATCAAGTCCCAGATCAAGCGGAACAAGACCAACGAGAAGGCGCGCCTGCGCAACAAGGCCGTCAAGTCCGCGGTCAAGACCGCTGTCCGTGCGGCCCGCGAGGCCATCGTCGCCGGTGACGCCGCCAAGGCCACCGCCGCCGTTGCCCTGGCCGGCAAGAAGCTCGACAAGGCCGCCACCAAGGGTGTCCTGCACAAGAACGCCGCCGCCAACAAGAAGTCGGCGCTGGCCAAGCAGGTTGCCGCCCTCAAGGGCTGAAGCCTTTCCGGGGCGTGAGCCCCGGTCCTTCGCCGGCACCGGACCCAGCGGACCCTCTCTACCGCTCCGGTACGGCACCCCGCCGCGCACGGTCGTTCGCCACGCGGGCGCGGCATGAGCCTCACGGCTCGATGAACGAACCCGGGCCCCGGGTCACCCTTTCCCCAAGGGTGGCTCGGGGCCTTCGGGGTTTCCGGGGTTTCAGGGCCTCGAACATCCTTGATCGCCGAAGGGGTCAGAACATGTTCTGACCCCTTCGGCGATCAAGGGGCAGTGCCCGATGACGATGCCCGAGGACGCTCAGCCGCGGCTACGGGCCGCCCGGGCCACCGCAACGACCGCCTTCTCCAAGGCGTACTCGGGATCATCGCCCCCGCCCTTGACGCCCGCATCCGCCTCCGCGACGGCGATCAGCGCCGCGGCCACGCCGTCCGCCGACCAGCCCCGCATCTGCTGCCGCACCCGGTCGATCTTCCACGGCGGCATCCCGAGATCCCTGGCCAGGTCCCCCGGCCGGGCCCCGCGGGGGGCGGAGGCGAGCTTGCCGATGGCGCGGACGCCCTGGGCGAGCGCGCTCGTGATCAGGACGGGCGCGACGCCCGTGGACATCGACCAGCGCAGCGCCTCCAGCGCCTCGGCGGTCCGCCCCTCCACCGCGCGGTCGGCGACGGTGAAGCTGGAGGCCTCGGCGCGGCCCGTGTAATAGCGGCTGACGACGGCGGCGTCGATCGTGCCGTCGATGTCGGCGACGAGCTGCGTGCAGGCGCTGGCCAGCTCCCGCAGGTCGCTGCCGATCGCATCCACCAGGCTCTGGCAGGCCTCGGGCGTCGCGGAACGGCCTGCCGCCCGGAACTCGCCCCGCACGAATGCCAGCCGGTCGGCAGGCTTGGTCATCTTGGGGCAGGCGACCTCGCGCGCCCCGGCCTTGCGCGCGGCGTCCAGCAGGCCCTTGCCCTTGGCGCCACCCGCGTGGAGCAGCACCAGGGTGATCTCCTCGGCGGGCGCGGAGAGATACCCCTTCACGTCCTTGATCGTGTCCGCGGAGAGGTCCTGGGCGTTGCGGACGATCACGACCTTGCGCTCGGCGAAGAGCGAGGGGCTGGTCAGCTCGGCGAGGGTGCCCGGCTGGAGCGCATCGGGGGTGAGGTCGCGGACGTCGGTGTCGGCGTCGGCGGCGCGGGCGGCCGCGACCACCTCCCGGACGGCGCGGTCCAGCAGGAGATCCTCCTGGCCCACGGCGAGCGTGAGGGGGGCGAGCAGATCGTCGGTTGCAGTCTTCCTGGCCATCGCGTCCAGCATCCCACGCGCTACTGACACCTCCCCCCGCGCAGCCGTCCCCCGGTATCGCACAATGTGCGTGTGAGCAGCCGTTATCTCTCTTCAGACACCGATTCCGTACGACACCTCCTGGTGCTTCCCGACCGCGACGCCGCCGAGGAGGCGGCCGAGGAGGCCGCCCAGCGCTTCACCCTGGACGACGACCCGCAGATAGTGCGCGAGGCGCTGGCCGGCGAGGACGACGCCGAGGACGCCCAGTGGCTGGTCGTCCTGGAGGACCCGGAAGGGGAACTCGACCTCGCCGCCCTGCGCGAGCTCGCCGAGGAGTACGACGGCTGGCTCGAAAGGGAGTGACTCACCCCTCCGCGGGGACCGGACCGCCCGGCGGCGTCCCGCCCGCCTGCGCCCCGGCCTCCTGCGGACCGCCCGCCTGCGACGGGCGTGCCTGCGACGGGCCCGCCGGCGGTACGCGCTCCAGCTCGATGCCGAAGTGCTCCCGGAAGGCGGGCAGGATCTCCTCCTCCGTCAGCGCCAGCACCTGACGGCCCGTCGGGCCGGTGGTCACCAGGGTGCGGTCGCTGATGGTGACCCGGCCCTCGCCGGCGAGCATCGAGCAGATCACCGCCCGGGTGAAGAGGGACTCGGGCGAGGTGCGGTGCCACCAGCAGCCGCCCTCGAAGTCCGCCAGCTCCCGGGGCCGGCGTTCGAGGCGGTACTGCAGCTCACCGTCCTTGATGACGTCGAGGTCCCCCTCCTCGGTCTCGGCTATCCGGAAGGTCCCGGCGGGGTCGGACTGTTCCCCCCGCTCGTCGAAGCGCAGCGGGTAGTGGCTGTTCCTTCCGAAGCCGATGTCCACCAGCCACGGCTCCTCGGCGTCGACCCGCAGCGCGAGGTGGTCGAAGGGCGGCCCGAACGAGCCGTCGGGCCCCACCACCCGCCCGGCCAGCAGCGTGACCCGGTAGCCCAGGGCGCTCAGCAGCGCGGCGAAGGCGCCGTTGAGTTCGTAGCAGAATCCGCCGCGCCCGGCGGTCACCTTGGCCACCAGGGCGGCGGGGTCCAGCACGACCTCCTCGCCCAGGTGGACCGAGAGGTTCTCGAAGGGCACCGCCTGCAGGTGGCGGATGTGGAGCTCCCGCAGCGCCTCCAGGTCCGGCGCGGAGGGGCGGGTGACGCCGATGCGGCTCAGGTAGGCGTCGACCGCCTCGCCGCTGATGATCTTGTCCATGGGTCAGTTATCCCTCAGGCCGGGGCTGATGACATCGGGCTGTGGTCCTGCATCTCTGTGTTCTTGCTCTCCCGTCCCTTGCCCTTCCGTCCCTTGCCCTTCCGCACGCTCTTGATCCTGCTCTCCGCCGGCCGGCGGAAGCCCTCGTGACCGCCGCGGCATCCCTCCCCGCGCCCGTCACCGCGACCGGCCCGTCGGCGTCCGTGCGGACGACGGCCGCACCCTGCTCCCGGAGCGCGGCGAGCGTGCGCGGCGACGGGTGCCCGTACGGGTTCCCGGCGCCGGCCGAGACGACGGCCAGGCGGGGGCGGAGCCTGCGTATCAACTGCGGGTCCTGGTGGGCGGAGCCGTGGTGGGCGACCTTCAGGACGTCCACGGTCGGCAGCCCGGGATGCGCCTCCGCGAGCGCCTGCTGAGCGGGCGGTTCGAGATCGCCGAGGAGCAGTGCGGTCAGGCCCCCGCTGCGGACCAGCAGGGTGACGCTGGCGTCGTTGGGGCCCTCCTCCGCCACGGCCGACGTGCCCGCGGGCGGCGGCCACAGCACCTCCCACTCCAGCTCCCCCAGCCGGCCGCGCTCCCCGGGCCGGGCCGTGGTCACGGGCACGTGCGCGCGCCCGGCCTCGCGGCGCACGAAGGCGGCCCGGCCCGGGGGTTCGGCGAGCCACGTCGTCTCGACGGCTCCGACCGCGCGCCCGCGCAGCACCCCGGGCAGGCCGTCGACGTGATCGGCGTGGAAGTGGCTCAGCAGCACGAGCGGCACCCTGTCCACGCCGAGGGCCCGCAGGCACCGGTCGACCGCGCGCGGCTCCGGACCGGTGTCCACGACCACCGCGCTCCCCTCGCCCGCCGCGAGGACCAGCGCGTCCCCCTGCCCCACGTCGCACGCGACGAGTCGCCAGCCGGGCGGCGGCCAGCCCGTCACCGCCCGCGTCAGGGGCGCCGGGCGGACGACCGCCACGAGCAGAAGCAGCGCACAGCCCGCGCAGGCCCAGGGGCTGCGCAGCAGCCCGCGGGCGGCGAGCACGGCAGCAGCCGTCACGGCGGCCAGCAGCAGGCCCCCTGCCCAGCCGCCCGGCCAGCCGAGCTCCGCCCCGGGCAGGTCCGCGCCCGTCCGGGCCACGGCGGCGGCCCACGAAGCGGGCCAGGACGCGAGCCAGGCACACCCCTCCGCGACGGCCGGGGCCACGGGGGACGCGGCCATCGCGGCGAAGCCCAGCACCGTGGCGGGCGCGACGGCCGCCTCGGCGAGGAGGTTGCAGGGCACCGCCACCAGGCTCACCCGCTCCGCGAGCACCGCGATCACCGGCGCGCAGACGGCCTGCGCGGCGGCGGCCGCGGCCAGCGCCTCGGCCGGGCGCGGCGGCACCCCTCTGCGCTGCAGGGCGGCGCTCCAGTGCGGCGCGAGGGTCAGGAGGGCGCCGGTGGCCAGGACCGACAGCAGAAAGCCGGGGCTGCGGGCGAGCCAGGGGTCGTAGAGCACGGGCAGCAGCGCGGCGGCCGCGAGGGCGGGCAGCAGGCTGCGCCGGCGGCCCGTGGCGAGCGCGAGCAGCAGCACCAGGCCGCAGGCTGCCGCCCGCAGCACGCTCGGCTCGGGGCGGCACACCACGACGAACCCCAGCACGAGCCCCGCGCCCAGCACCGCCGTGGCCCGCAGCGGCACCCCGAGCCGGGCCGCGAGCCCGCGGCGCTCGGCCCGCGCGGCCAGGTGCGGCGGGCCGACGAGCACCGCGAGCAGGATCGCGAGGTTGCTGCCGGAGACGGCCAGCAGGTGCGTCATCCCGGCCGCCCGGAACGCGTCGTCGAGGTCCTCCGGAACCCGGGAGGTGTCCCCCACCACCAGCCCGGGAAGCAGCGCGCGTGCGTCCGGGTCCAGCCCCTCCGTGGCGTCCCGCAGACCGGCGCGGAACCGGGCCGCGACCCGCTGGACCGCGCTGGGGCCGCCGACGACGGAGGGTGGCTCCCCGCCGCCGATCCGCAGGACCGCGGCGGGCGGAGGCCCGGAGCCCGCCGCGGTCCCGGACGGCAGGGCCAGGCGCCCCTCCGCCCTGACCCGGGTGGAAGGCAGCAGCCCGGCCCACGAGGGCGGCGCGATCAGCAGCACCGGCGTACGGACGGCGGTGCTGACGCGCCCGGCGGTGACCTCGGTGGCCTCGGCCCCGACCACGACCGCCGGCGCCGCATGCACCGCACCCCGCGCGCGGGGACGCGTGGCCCTGGGATCCGCGGTGACCGTGGCTTCAACGGCGACGTCGACCTGCCTGCGAGCCAGCTCGGGCAACGGCCCACGGCGAACGCCGGCACCGTGCAGGGCGGCCACCGCCGCGCCGGCGACAGCACACAACAGGACGGCGGCGAGGGCGACGACGATCCCGCGCCGCGGGTCCCGTGCGGGGAACGGGGTGTCGCCGTGTGAGCCCGGCGGCCCGTGAAGGCCGTGGCCGAGCGGCCCGGACACCGCACCACCTCGCGCCCCCGCTGCGCCACCGCCTCCCCGGCCCGTCGCGCCACCGCCTCGCAGCCTTGACGGGCCGGAAGTGGTGCCGCCTGGCGGGCCCGATGCTCCTGCCATGGCACCGCCTTGCAGGCCCCGCAGGCTGGACGTGGCGCCGTCCTGCAGGCCCCGCAGGCTGGAAGTGCCGCCGTCCTGCAGACCAGGCAGTCCCGTCGCGCCACCGCCTCCCCGGCCCGTCACGCCCCTGCCCCTGCCCCTCTCGCCAACGGCGACCGCACCCACCATGAGCGCCCCCGCCGCCAGCACTCCGGCCGCCGCCGACAGAACGACCGTCCACCCCGTCGCCGTCAGGGCCGCGGCCGCTGCCGCCCACGCCGCCAGCGCGGGCGCGACCAGCCGTAGGTCCGGCGGGCCCTCGCGGCGGGGCCCCGGTGGGGCTTCGGGCGGCGGTCCGGTGCCGGTGGTGGTCGTCATGGCTGCACCAGGGGGCGGAGGTCGGTGAAGCGGCGGCTGCCGATGCCGTTGACCCGGCGCAGTTCTTCGACGGAGCGGAAACCGCCGTGCTGCGTGCGGTAGTCGAGGATGTGCCGGGCGAGGACGGGCCCGACGCCCGGGAGGGCGTCCAACTGCTCGGCCGTCGCGGCGTTCAGGCTCAGCGGCGTGCCGGGCGCCGGGCCTCCTCCCCCGGCCGCCGGAGCCCCGGAAGCCCCCGCGGTTCCGGAGACGCCGGGAGCAGCCGTGGCCCCCGGCGCGCCCACCACGATCTGCTCGCCGTCCACGAGGACGCGCGCCCGGTTGATGCCCGTCGTGTCCGCCCCCGGCCGGGCTCCCCCGGCCGCGGCCAGCGCATCGGCCACCCTCGATCCGGGCGGCAGGCGCAGCACGCCGGGCCTGCGGACCTTGCCCGCCACGTCCACCACCACCGCCCCGCCCGTACGGACCGCCGAGGGCGCGACCGGCGCGGGAACGGGCTGCGAGGACGGCGGCGCGGCCGCCGCGGCCGGGGTGTCCCGTACGGGCACCCGCACGGTCTGCGGGCGCCCGGCCAGGAAGTGATACGCGGCGAAGGCGCACGCAGCGACCAGCACGACCGCGAGCGCCGCGAGCGTCCTCGGCTCGATGGCGCACCGCAGCTGCACCCACAGCGGCAGCCGCTCCCGCAGCGCAAGACGCCAACTCCCCTGCCCGCGAGGGGCATTCAAGCCGCCGGAGGCTTCCGCGCCCGGGGCGGGCCCCGCCGGCCGCCCCGGAAACAGCTCCCCCGCCCGCTCCCGCAGCGAAGGGCCGCCGGGCTCAACTGCCGCATTTCTCGGGCGATCCGTCATGCGCAAGACCGTAGAGCGATACGCCCGATCCCGCTCGGACGGCCCGATTCCCGTGGATATCCCGGCAGTTGTGGATAACCCTGTCACTCACCCGGGGGAAGAACAGGAGAGCCGCAGCCCCGCTTCGGCTACTTCGGCGCCACCACCACGCCCAGCAACCCCGGCCCGGTGTGCGCCCCGATGACCGCGCCCACCTCGCTGACGTGCAGCTCCTCCAGCGCCGGCAGCCGCTCCCGCAGCCGGTCGGCCAGCAGGGTCGCGCGGTCGGGGGCGGCCAGGTGGTGGACGGCGATGTCGACGGGGGCCGCGCCCGCGCGCTCCACCGCGATCTCCTCCAGCCGGGCGATGGCCTTGGACGCCGTGCGCACCTTCTCGCGCAGCTCGATGCGGCCGCCCTCCAGCTGCAGCAGCGGTTTGACGGCGAGCGCCGAGCCCAGCAGGGCCTGGGCCGCGCCGATGCGGCCGCCCCGCCGGAGGTAGTCGAGGGTGTCGACGTAGAAGAAGGCGGCCGTGCCCTGGGCCCGCTTCTCCGCCGCGGCGACGACCTCGTCGAGGGTGCCGCCGGCGTCCGCCGTCTCGGCAGCGGCCAGCGCGCAGAAGCCGAGGGCCATGGCGACCATGCCGGTGTCCACGACCCGCACCGGCACCGGCGCCTCGCGCGCCGCGAGGACCGCCGCGTCGTACGTACCGGAGAATTCGGCCGACAGGTGCAGCGAGACGATGCCCCGCGCACCGGCCTCGGCCGCCGCGCGATACGCGGCCGCGAAGACTTCGGGGCCGGGCCGGGAAGTGGTCACCGACCTGCGCTTCTGCAGCGCCTGGGCCACGCTGCGGGCCGAGATCTCGGTGCCCTCTTCGAGCGCTTCGTCGCCCAGTACGACGGTCAGCGGTACGGCGGTGATGCTGTGCCGCTCCATCGCCCGCTGCGGCAGATAGGCCGTTGAATCAGTAATGACAGCGACATGGCGGGACATGTTCCGGAGATTACCCGCAGGGGCGCTCCGACGGCAGTACGGGCCCCGTACAGGTGATCATCCCGCGGGACCGCCGGACAGCGGAAGCCCGCATGGGGTACACGCACAGGGCGCACCGGGACGCGAGCACCGGACGCGAGCAGCGGGCACGGCGCCCCCGACCGATCAGGTGGTGCTCTCCGGGCGGCTCGTCTTCTGCCAGGAGTAGCCCGGCTGCCGCCATCCGTCCCGCTCCCGCCCGGTGATCGCGCGAGGCTCGGGCTCGGTCTCGGGCCCGGGCCGCTCCCCCGCCGGCACACCGGCGCCCGGCACAGCGGCGCCCGCGGCCGGCTCCCCGGCAGGCGCACCCGCGGCCCCTCCGGTCACCGGCTCGTCGCTCCAGTGCCGCAGCGCCCCCGCCTCCATGCGGATCTGGCCGCTCAGCGTCTCCAGGTCGTCCTCGGCGAAGCGCCGGGCGCGGTCCTGGGCGGCGAAGCGCAGGGAGTCCGCCGAGTCCTTGACGCGGGCCGTGCGCTCGCGGAGCTCGGGCAGGCAGGCCGCGACGCGGGCCTTGTCCGGCTCGTTCTCCAGGCGCTTGAGCTCGTCGTCCAGCTCGTGACCGTGGGCGCTGAGCCGCTGGAAGAGGGCGAGCGCCTCGGACAGCGAGGCGTCCTCGGGCGCGGCGGTCTGCAGGGCGTCCTGCGTGGCGCGCATCGACGTGCGCAGAGACAGGCGCAGTTGGGCGACTTCCCCGGCCGGTCCCGGCTGGGCGAACTGCCGGGCCTTCAGCCGGGTGTCCTCGACCGTGCGGCGCGCCTGGCCGACGGTGCGGTCCACTCCGCGCTTGACCGCACGGACCGTCCTGACCGTGGCGATCACCCCGAGTGCGACGAGGACCGCGAAGATCAGAACGACGATCACGGCCACGGCTTCCATGACGCTCCTCGGTTGGGGGACGACAGCTTTCCCTACGGATTTTTGCTGCGGTTCTTTCCTGCGGTTTTTCCTACGTCTCCACCGTAAACGGCACGGGCAGGCCAGGGGTTCCGAACGAACCCCCAACCTGCCCGTAGGGAAGAACCCTCAGTAGGCCGGACCGAACCTTACGCCGGGACGATGTTCACCAGCTTCGGCGCCCGCACGATGACCTTGCGGATGCCCGCGCCGCCCAGCGCCGCGACGACCGCCGGGTCGCCCAGCGCCACCTTCTCCAGCTCCTCGTCGGAGATGGACGGCGGGACCTCCAGCCGCGCCTTGACCTTGCCCTTGATCTGGACGACGCAGGTCACGGCCTCGTCGACCAGGTAGGCGGGGTCGGCGACGGGGAAGTCCGCGTGCACCACGGAGCCGGAGCGGCCGAGCTTGTGCCACAGCTCCTCGGCGATGTGCGGGGCCAGCGGCGCGATCAGCAGCACCATGGCCTCGGCGACGGACCGCGGGACCTCGCTCAGCTTGGTCACGTGGTTGTTCAGCTCGGTGATCTTGGCGATGGCGGTGTTGAAGCGCAGGTTCGCCAGGTCCTGGCCGACGCCGTCGATCGCCTTGTGCAGGGCGCGCAGCGTGGCCTCGTCGGCCTCGGCGTCCACGACGGTGACCTCACCGGTGGCCTCGTCGACGACGTTGCGCCACAGGCGCTGCAGCAGGCGGTACTGGCCGACGACGGCGCGGGTGTCCCACGGGCGGGAGACGTCCAGCGGGCCCATCGCCATCTCGTACAGGCGCAGGGTGTCGGCGCCGTACTCGGAGCAGATCTCGTCCGGCGTGACGGCGTTCTTCAGGGACTTGCCCATCTTGCCGAGCAGCCGGCTGACCTTCTCGCCCTGGTAGTAGTACGCGCCGCCGCGCTCCTCCACCTCGGTGGCGGGGACGGCGATGCCGCGGGCGTCGCGGTAGACGTACGCCTGGATCATGCCCTGGTTGTAGAGCTTGTGGAACGGCTCGGCCGAGGAGATGTGGCCCAGGTCGAAGAGGATCTTGGACCAGAAGCGGGCGTACAGCAGGTGCAGCACGGCGTGCTCGGCACCGCCGACGTACAGGTCGACACCACCGTGCGGCCGGCCCTCGCGCGGGCCCATCCAGTACTGCTCGGCCTCGGCGGAGACCAGCTTCTCGTCGTTGTGCGGGTCGAGGTAGCGCAGCTCGTACCAGCAGGAGCCCGCCCAGTTGGGCATGGTGTTGGTCTCGCGGCGGTAGCGCTTGGGGCCGTCGCCGAGGTCCAGCGTGACGTTGACCCACTCCTCGTTGCGGGAGAGCGGGGTCTCGGGCTCGGTGTCGGCGTCGTCGGGTTCGAAGGTCCGCGGCGAGTAGTCCTCGACCTCGGGCAGCTCCAGCGGCAGCATCGACTCGGGCAGCGAGTGGGCCACGCCCTGCTCGTCGTAGACGATCGGGAAGGGCTCGCCCCAGTAGCGCTGGCGGCTGAAGAGCCAGTCGCGCAGGCGGAAGTTGACGGTGGCCTCGCCGATGCCCTGCTCCGTCAGCCACTCGGCCATGCGGGTCTTCGCGTCGGTGACGACCAGGCCGTCCAGGGAGATGCCCTCGCCGGCCGAGTTGATGATCTCGGCGTCGTACGAGTCGAAGGACTCCGCCCAGGTGGACGGGTCGGTGCCGCGGTCGTCGGCCGGCTGCACGACGCAGTGCATCGGCAGGTCGAAGGCGCGCGCGAAGGCGAAGTCGCGGCTGTCGTGGGCGGGGACGGCCATGATCGCGCCGGTGCCGTAGCCCATCAGCACGTAGTCGGCGGTGAAGACGGGCAGCTTCTCGCCGTTGGCCGGGTTGATCGCGTAGACGCCGGTGAAGACGCCGGTCTTCTCCTTGGCGTCGGCCTGCCGCTCGACGTCGGACTTGGCGGCGGCCTCCTTGCGGTAGGCGGCGACGGCCTCGGCCGGGGTGGCGTGCCCGCCGGTCCAGTCCTGGTGCGTGCCCTCGGGCCAGGCGGCCGGGACGACCGAGCGGTGGGCCTCGTCCTCGGTGACGAGCTGGTGCTCGGGGGCGACGACCAGGTAGGTGGCGCCGAAGAGGGTGTCCTGGCGCGTGGTGAAGACGGTGACCTTGGCGTCCGCGTGGCCCTCGACGGCGAAGTCGACGCGGGCGCCGACGCTGCGGCCGATCCAGTTGCGCTGCTGGAGCTTGATGGCCTCGGGCCAGTCCAGGGCGTCCAGGTCCTCCAGCAGGCGGTCCGCGTAGGCGGTGATCCGCATGTTCCACTGGCGCAGCTTGGACTTGAAGACGGGGAAGTTGCCGCGCTCGGAACGGCCGTCGGCGGTGACCTCCTCGTTGGCCAGGACGGTGCCCAGGCCGGGGCACCAGTTGACCGGCGCGTCGGAGGCGTAGGCCAGGCGGTAGCCGCCCAGGACGTCCTCGCGCTCGGCGGCGCTCAGCTCGCTCCACGCGCGCGTTCCCGGCACCTCGCGCTGCCCGCTCTCGAACTGCGCGATCAGCTCGCCGATCGGACGGGCCTTCTTCGCCTCCTCGTCGTACCAGGAGTTGAAGATCTGCAGGAAGATCCACTGGGTCCACTTGTAGTAGGCCGGGTCGATCGTGGCGAAGGAGCGGCGCTTGTCGTGGCCCAGGCCCAGGCGGCGCAGCTGCGCCTTCATGTTGACGATGTTGGCCTCGGTGGAGACCCGCGGGTGCGTGCCGGTCTGCACGGCGTACTGCTCGGCGGGCAGGCCGAAGGCGTCGAAGCCCAGGGTGTGCAGGACGTTGTGGCCGGTCATGCGGTGGTGGCGCGCGTAGACGTCGGTGGCGATGTAGCCGAGCGGGTGGCCGACGTGCAGGCCCGCACCCGAGGGGTACGGGAACATGTCCATGATGAACTTCTCGGGACGGGCCACGACCGCGGGGTCGCCCGCCAGGTCACCGGTGGGGTTGGGCGCCTCGTAGGTGCCCTCGGCGTCCCAGAAGTCCTGCCAGCGTGCCTCGATGTCGGCGGCCAGCGCGGCCGTGTAGCGGTGCGGGGCAGCCACCTCGGCGGCGGTGTTGGTCTCGCTCATCGTCCTCAAAGCTCCATCGATCGTCGTCGTCTCTACCTGCGGCACCTGCGGAAATGAAAAATCCCCTCGCACAGGAGGGGACGCCGCGCCGATGCCGACCGTGGTCACCGGTCGGTACTGATCAGCGCGGCCCGCTAAGCAGAAGGCGTACGGCACGCATGGGGTCAGGTTACCGCAGGGGCCGAAGGGGGCGCATCGAGGTTCGGGCCCTGGTACGGCTGCGCCGAACGAACCGACGTTAGCAGTGGTGAGCCCCTTCGCGCCGGGGTTGCACGAAGCGGACCGCACGCCGCCGGTGGGCTCCCTACGGTGCCGTGCCATGGACCTCCTCGACTTCCCCGACCGCACCGGTGGCGTCCTCGACCCGGCCCCTCTCGCCGCGACGGTGGTCCAAGGGCGCATAGGGGCGGACCGGCCGCGGCCGGGCGCCCCGGGCCGGGCCCGGTGAGCGCCGCGCTCCCCGAGCAGCCGGCGGTCCTCTCCCTGGGGACGCCGCGCCTGCTGGCCGGGCTGGACAGGGCGGCCCGGCTGGACCGCAGCGCGCACCTGTCGGTGCACGGCTCGCTGCCCCGGCACACCGAGGAGCAGCTGACGGCGCTGGCGGAGGCGGTCGCGCTGCGCGGCCGCGGCGGCGCGGGCTTCCCGTTCGCGCAGAAGCTGCGGGCGGTCGGCCGGATGGCACAGCGGCGCAGCGCGCGCCCCGCGGTGGTGGTCAACGGCTGCGAGGGCGATCCGGCCTGCCGCAAGGACGCCGTGCTCCTCGGCCGGGCACCGCACCTGGTGCTGGACGGTGCGCTGCTGGCCGCGGCCGCCCTCGGCGCCGGCTCGGTGGTCGTCGGGGTGACCCGGGCGACGGCCGAGGCCTCGGTCCGGGAGGCGCTGGCCGAGCGGGGCCTCACCGACCGGCACGGGCGGCCCGGGCGCGGCCTGTCCGTGCGCGCCCGGGTGGTCCGGCTGCCCGAGCGGCTGGTCTCGGGCGAGTCCTCGGCGCTGCTGCGGGCCGCCGACGGCGGGCCGCCGCTGCCGCCCGGCCGGCACGGCAGGGCCTCGCAGGACGGGCTGAGCGGAGCGCCGACGCTGCTGTCCAACGCCGAGACCTACGCCCAACTCGCCCTCGCCGCCCGCCTGGGGGCCGAGGGCTATGCGGCCGCGGGCACCCCGGGCGAGCCCGGCACCGTGCTGCTGACCGTCTCGGGCGCGGTGCCGCAGCCGCAGGTCGTGGAGGTGCCGGGCGGGGTGCCGCTCGCCTCCGTCCTGACGGCCTGCGGCGCCGCCCCGGCCCCGCAGGCGGTGCTGACCGGCGGCTACCACGGCGCGTGGCTGGACGCGGCGACGGCGGCCGCGGCCCCGGTGTCGTACGAGGGCCTGGCCGCCCGCGGCGGGGCGCTCGGGGCGGGGGCCGTGCTGCCGCTGCCGGCGGACACCTGCCCGCTGGGCGAGACGGTACGGGTCGCGCACTGGCTTGCCGCCGAGTCGGCCGGGCAGTGCGGGCCGTGCCGGCTCGGGCTGCCCACGCTCGCCGGGGCGCTGGCGGACGTCACGGCCGGCGGCGGGCAGGGTGCGCTGGAGGCCGTACGGGAGGCCGCCGGGGCGGTGCGGGGGCGCGGGGCGTGCGGGCATCCGGACGGTGCCGCGCGGTTCGTCCTGAGCGCGCTGTCGGCCTTCACGGACGACCTCGCGGCGCACGTCCTGGGCGCCGGCTGCGGGCGCCCGACGGCCGGGGTGCTGCCGCTGCCCCCGTCCGGCGGCCCGGACGCCGTCACCGGCGCCCCGCGCCGTGTGGAGCGGCTGGCGGTGGACTGGACGCTGTGCAAGGGGCACGGGCTGTGCGCGGACCTGCTGCCGCAGCTCGTGCGCACCGGACCGGACGGCTATCCCGCGCTCGCGGACGCGGGGGTCCCGGACCACCTGCGGGGCCGGGCGCAGCGGGCCGTACGGCGCTGCCCCGCGCTGGCCCTCCGGCTGGACAAGGAGCGGTAGCCACCGGAGCGCCCGGCAGCCGGGTGCGGAAACGAAAAAGCGGGCCGTCCGTTTCCGGACGACCCGCTTATTTCCTGTGGAGCTAAGGAGAATTGAACTCCTGACCTCCTGCATGCCATGCAGGCGCTCTACCAACTGAGCTATAGCCCCGTGTTCTGTTTTCCACCGGGTTCGGTTCGGGTTGTTTCCCTTGCCGTTCCCCCCGGCGACATCGACAACATTACACGGAGACCCCCGCCGCCTGCCAAATCGGCCGCCCGGTGCCACAGGAAACCGGGGCGAATGGGATAACATCGCCCACTATTCGCCCGATTTGTCACCCGTGGAACCGGAGTGCTCCTCGTGCCAGCCCGGCCCGGCCGCCCCGGCCGCCGCAGCACCCTGGCCGCCGCCGCGGGCTGTCTGGTCTCCTTCTGCCTCGTCCTGCTGGCCCAGCGTGCCGCCCACGTCACCTCCATCGACCTCCTCGTCTACCGCGCCGAAGGGTGGACCGTCCGCACCGGCGGCGACCTCTACGCGATGCGCGCCACGCACCGCGGCCTGCCCGCCACTTACCCGCCCTTCGCGGCACTCCTGTTCACCGCGCTGACCCTGCCCGGCACGACCGCGCTGCGCGTCCTCACCGAGCTCGCCAACCTCGGCCTGCTGCTCGCCCTCGTGCACCTCTCCCTGCGGCTCGTCGACGTCCGCCCGCGCGCCGCCGTGACGCTCACGGTGGCCGCCCTGTGCGTCTGGTGCGAGCCCGTGTGGCAGACCCTGCGCAACGGGCAGATCAACCTCCTCCTCGTCGTCCTGGTGCTGTGGGACCTGACGCGCCCCGCCGCCCACCGCTGGGCGGGCCTGGGCACCGGCCTCGCGACGGGCATCAAGCTCACTCCCGCCCTCTTCGTCGTCCACCTGGCGGCGACCGGCCTCGCCCGGCGCACGGCCGGCGCGGGCGCAGGGGGCGGAGCGGACGAAGCAGGCGGCGCGGGCGCGGCGGGCGGCGGGCCGTGGCTGCGCCGGGCGGCCGTCGCCACCGCCGCCTTCGCCGGGACTGCGGTCCTCGCCGCGCTGGCCCTGCCGTACGACTCGCGCCGCTTCTGGATGGACGCCGTCTTCGCCACCGAGCGGGTCGGCCACGCCGAGGACACCGCCAACCAGTCGCTGCGCGGCGTCCTCGCCCGGCTGCTGCACACCGGCGATCCCGGGACGTGGTGGGCGGTCACGGCGCTGGCCGTCACCGTGCTCGGCCTCACGGTCGCGGTCCGGACGCAGCGGTCCGGGCCGCGGGCGACCGCCTGGGGCGCCCTCTCCTGCGCGGCCACCGCGCTGCTCGTCAGCCCCGTCTCCTGGTCGCACCACTGGGTGTGGTGCGTACCGGCCGGGCTGCTGCTCGCCCGCGAGGCGGCCGCCCGCGGCAGCCTCGCCTGGTGGGCGGGCACCGCGGTGGCCGCCGTGCTGTTCTGCTCCTACGCGCTGTGGCGGGTCCCCCACGACGTGCAGACCCGGCCCGAACTCCGGCAGAACGGCGGCCGGATGCTGCTCTCCGCCGGCTACCCGGCGGCCGGGGCGGCCTTCCTCGCCCTGGCTGCCCTCCGGACCGCGGGCGCCGGGCCGGACCGCCCCTCGCGGGACGGCCTCAGCGGCCGTGCCCCCCGTGACCCCCGTGGCCGCCGTGCTCCCCGTGATGGAACTTCAGCACTTCACCCGGCATCACCACGAACGGACGCATCATCCCCATGTCCTCGTGCTCCAGCAGGTGGCAGTGATACATGAACCGGCCGCGCGCACCGCGGAAACGGCCGATCACGTTGACCATCTGCCCGGCCGGCACCTGGATCACGTCCTTCCAGCCCGCGTCGCCCGCCGACACCGGCGCCCGCCCCCCGAACTCCAGCGGCGCGCGCGTGCCGCCCAGGGCGACGTCGAAGGGGCTCTGCGGGCCCGCGGGGTAGAGGTCGCGGCTGAGGACCTGAAAGTCGATCAGGTGGATGTGCATCGGGTGCGTCGGGCCGCCCAGGTTGAGGAAGCTCCACTGCTCCCAGCCGTCGTAGGTGACCATGAAGCCGAGCGCGTCGTCGAAGGTCTGGGCGGCCCTGCGGTACGTCCGCAGCTTGCCGTCCGCGCCCTTGACCTGGATCACCCCCGCGCCCGGGATCTGCACGTCACCCGGCTCGACCCTCTGCATCTCCCACATGCCCGGGTGGGCGTTGCCGGCCGAGCCGGGCGGGACGAGTGCGATCAGCCGGTGCTCGTGCTCGGGCACCGTGTCGTGGGTGAGCCGCTCGAAGGAGCTGGAGATCACCGACGGCAGCACGAAGGGGTCGCACTCCTCCTCGTCCGCCACCCGGAACTCCATGACCTGCGGGTAGGGCACCCCCGGGGCCTCGTTGACCAGCCGGACGCGGCGGCCCCGCAGCAGCCCGAAGTCGATCAGCAGGTCCATGCGCTCGGCGGGCGCCACGGACAGCGGCCCGTCCAGCGGCAGCGGACGCGGCAGCAGCCCTCCGTCCGTGCCGATCTGCCAGGCCGCGCCCCGCACCGGCGCACCGGTCTCCTCGTCGACCAGCCGCAGCGCGTAGGTCCGCGCGTTGGAGGCGTTGAGCAGCCGGAAGCGGTACCACTGGGCCGTCACGTCCAGGTGGGGCCAGATGACGCCGTTGACAAGGGTGTACGGGCCGTTGAAGGAGCGGGTGACGTTCTTGCCCTGGGCGTCCTTGCCGACGATCACGGTCTTGTGGAGCAGCCTGCCGGTGAGCTTGCCGTCCGGGTCCTGGTCGAGGTTGCGGTCCTGGACGATCAGCGGGATCTCGCGCTCGCCCGAGGGCAGGTGCAGCGCGTCCTCCTCGGCGTCCCGGACGAGGTACATCCCCGCCAGGCCCGCGAAGACGTTCCAGCGGGTGATGTCCATGGCGTGGTCGTGGTACCACCAGGCGACCGCACGGTGGTCGTTGGGATATTCGGAGAGCTGGCTGTCGCCCGGTGAGACGGCGTTCTCCGACCAGCCGTCGTTGCCGCCGCCGGTGGGTGCGCCGTGCAGGTGCGTGACCGTCCAGGCGGGCAGCGCCGCGACGTCGGCCAGCGGTACGGCGCCGCTGCGGCCGGGCACGGTGTCGGGCGCCGGGGCGCCGGGCACCTGCGCCGCCTCCACGGCGGTCACCGGGTGGGGGCCGGTGAGGCGGTTGCTCCAGGTGATGCGCAGCCGGCGGCCGCGGCGCACCTCGATCGTCGGCCCCGGGACGTGGCCCTCGTAGGCCCATACGCGGGTGGGCGGCAGCTGCGAGTGCAGTCGGACCCAGGTGGTGGTCTGTTCGATCTCGATGCCGCGGAGCGCTTCGGTCCGGCCGGGCCGCAGCACCGGCGGGACGCGCAGGGCGTCGAGAAAGGGTGTGAGTTCGGCCACGGCCTCTTCGGAGCCGGCCGGGCCGATGACAGTTTCGGTCACGCGGTGTCCTCCGCATGCTTCCCCCGTGCCGCCGGCCGTTCCCGGCGGCAGCTTCACCCCTCAGGACGCGTGCGTCTCTGGCGGGGGTTGCCGGACATGAAGGAAATCCGGGGAAAAACCGGGAAATCACAGGTTCCGTCGCACCGGGGCGTGCGGTCGTGTGCGTTCCGGTGCGCGGCCGATCCCGGCCGGTGCCGGGGCCCGTTCCGGCTGGGACCGGAGCCCCCTGCCCCGGGCGGGGCCGGCGCCGTCAGGCCGTGGCGAAGGAGTAGAAGCGCTTGAGCGTGCAGTGCTCGTCCAGCAGCCGCCCGTAGATCGGCTCGCCTTCCAGCTCGCGGTAGGTCTCGATGGGGTCGCCTTTTATGATCAGCGCCCGTGCGCACTCCACGCACCAGTACTGGAAGGCGGAGTTGAGCGGTTCCATGTCCCGGACGATCGGCGTGCCGCTGCCGCACCAGTCGCACTTCCGGCTGTGAGCACCCATGGGTCAGCCGTTCCCTCCCCTTCGGCCCGTCCTCCGCTCCCGACGACCGGATTCTGCCACGGGAATGTGCCGGTAAAGCAAACGATCCCGTCTCCGGTGACGGAGACGGGATCGTTTCGAACTGTGGAGCTAAGGAGAATTGAACTCCTGACCTCCTGCATGCCATGCAGGCGCTCTACCAACTGAGCTATAGCCCCGCTGTTCTCAGGTCTTCCGGCGTTTCCCCCGGCGTTCCCCGCGAACAAGAAGAACTTTAGCCTGCCACCTGCCCGGATGTGAAATCCGGGCCCGGGGCACCCCGGGGGCGCTCAGTCGTCGTCGCCGAGCACCGCCTCGGGGAGCGTCCCCGCGTTGTGCTCCAGCAGGCGCCAGCCGCGCGCGCCCTCGCCCAGCACCGACCAGCAGCAGTTGGTGAGGCCGCCCAGCGCCTCCCAGGAGCGGGACTCCAGCTGGAGCAGCCGGCCGATGGTGGTGCGGATGGTGCCGCCGTGGCTGACGACGACGAGCGTGCCGTTCTCCGGCAGCTTCGCGGCCTGCTCCAGGACGACCGGGGCGGCCCGGTCGGCGACCTCGGTCTCCAGCTCGCCGCCGCCGCGCCGGACGGGCTCGCCGCGCTTCCACGCCGCGTACTCCTCGCCGTGCCGCTCGATGATCTCGTCGTGCGTGAGGCCCTGCCACACGCCCGCGTACGTCTCGCGCAGCTCGGCGTGGGTGGTGACCTCAAGGCCCGTGACGGCGGCGAGCTCCGCCGCCGTGGCCGTGGCCCGGCTGAGGTCCGAGGCGATGATCACGTCCGGCCGGAGTCCGGCCAGCAGCCGGGCGGCCCGGCGCGCCTGCGCCACGCCGGTCCCGGTCAGCTCGATGTCCGTGGAGCCCTGGAAGCGCCGCTCCAGGTTCCAGGCGGTCTGGCCGTGCCGCCACAGGACGATGCGGCGGCCCGGGCCACCGCTCTTGGCGCCGCTCAGCTCAGCTCACCGTCCACGCCGTCGGAGCCGGCCTCCGCGGCCTGCGCGCGGGAGTGCTCCTCGCCCTTGCCGCGGGTGGCGACGGCGTCGGCGGGCAGCTCGATCTCCGGGCAGTCCTTCCACAGCCGCTCCAGGGCGTAGTAGACGCGCTCCTCGCTGTGCTGCACGTGGATGACGATGTCGACGTAGTCGAGCAGCACCCAGCGGGCGTCGCGGTCGCCCTCACGGCGCACCGGCTTGGCGCCGAGCTCCTTGGCGAGGTGCTCCTCGATCTCGTCGACGATCGACTTGACCTGGCGGTCGTTGGGAGCCGAGGCCAGCAGGAAGGCGTCGGTGATCGACAGTACGTCGCTGACGTCGTACGCGATGATGTCGTGCGCGAGCTTGTCGGCGGCCGCCTGGGCGGCGGCCTTGATGAGCTCGATGGAGCGGTCCGTGGCGGTCACAAGCCATGCTTTCGTCGAAGAGGATTCGGGTACCCATCAAGGGTCTCACGACCCACCGGCGACCCTCCTGGCCATTACGGCCGGCCTCCGGGCGGCCACCGGCCCCCGCGCCCGCCGCTTCGGCGCTCCTGTGACCGCCCGCCCCTCAGCCCTTGTAGTCCTTGCCCAGGACCACGGTGACGTCGGCCGTCGTCGCGTCCTTCGCCTGCTTCACCGCGCCCGCCGGCAGCCCCAGCGTCTTGGCGACCTCCCTGGCCTCCGCCGCCCGCTTCTCGTCCGCGTAGAGCACTGCCGAGGCCGTCGCCGCGGATCCCGCCGTGCCGCCGTCGATCACGCTGTAGCCGCTGTTGACCAGCGTGATCTGGGCGGAGGTGGCGGCCCCCTTGCCGCCTGTGGCGTTCTTCACGCTCACCCGGGGCGTCGCGTTCCGGTCGCTGTTCTTCACCGTGCCGCCCAGGACCTCCTTGACGACGCCCCCGGTGGCCTTCTCGCCGAGGGTGCCGTCCTTCTCCACGGGCAGCAGCGCGGTGGCGTACGAGCCCTTCCGGGCCAGCGCGGCCATGTGGGCCAGGGAGGCGCCCAGCTGCTCGGTGGAGAGCGAGGGGTCGGGGATCTGCGCGAGCGACTCCACGGTGCGCGTGGCCGAGGCGCTGTCGTCCGGCATCTTCTTCAGCACCGCCTGCATGACCTGACCGAACCGGGCGAGCTGCTTGCCCTCGTCCTCCCCGGGCCCGCGGTGGGTGGCGTAGGCGACGGCCGTGCGGCCGCTCAGGCTCTGCGCGGTGCCGCGCCGGACGAGCGGGCTGTCGCCGGGCTTCTCGCCGGGGACGTCGGTGTCGGTGTCCGCCTCGATGCCGCCGACGAGCTCGACCAGGTTCTCCAGGTAGGGGGTGTCCAGCCGCCAGCTGCCCTTGATGTCGGAGCCCAGCAGCGTGTTCAGGGCGTCGCGGGTGGCCCCGGTGCCGTCGTCCTGCACGGACTTGCCGAGCGTGGTGGAGCCGGCGCCGCCCTCCTTGGCGACGGCCAGGGTGTTCGGCAGCAGGACGGTGGTGGCCTTCTTGGTGGTCTCGTTGTCGACCAGCAGGGCGGTGGAGGAGCCGCCGCCGCGGGTCTGCCGCAGATGGACGACGATCACGTCGCGCTTCTGCCCCCCGCCGGTCGCGGCCGCGCCCTTCTTGCCGTCCGAGCCGGTGAGGAACAGGTAGCCCGCCGCACCGCCCAGCGCGAGGACGAGCACCACGACGATGGCGACGATCCGGTTGCGGCCCTTGCGCTTGCGCTCGTCGCGCCGCTCGGTGCGGCTCTCGCTGAACTTGAGCCAGTCGATGACGTCCTCGGAGTCCTCGTCGGGCTCCTCGATGAACGAGAACTGCTCGGTGCGGTAGTCCGCTGCCGCGGTGGGGACGGGCACCTTGCCGGGTGCCTGCCGACCGGCCGGTGGCGCCTGAGGCTCCGCCTCGTAGGCCCCCGCCTCGTGGGGCCGCGCCCCGGGGGTCTGCGCTTGCCGCTCCCGGGCGCCGGGCTCCTCAGCGTACGGCGGGCCCGCCTGCCGCGGGATCCACTCCTGCTGCTGGGCCTGCTGCTGCGGGGGCTGCTGCGCAGGCACGCCGTACGGGTCGTGGCCGCCCCCCGTGCCGTAGCCGTCGTACCCGCCGTAGCCGCCGCCCCCGTGGCCGGCCTCCTGAGGGGAGAAGGAGTGCTGCTGCACCGGTTGACCGTACGGGTCGTAGACCCGCTCGGGCGCGTCCGGGTGGTACACCGGCTGCCCGTAGGCGTCGTAGCCGTACACCTGCGGCTGATGTGCGTACGGGTCCTGTCGGTCGTTCACCGGTTCCCCTCAGTGCCCCTCGGTTCCGTGCCGCTCAGCGCCGGTAGAGCTTGCGCTTGTTGATGTAGCGCACCACGCCGTCGGGGACCAGATACCAGACCGGGTCGCCCTGCGCCACGCGGGCGCGGCAGTCGGAGGAGGAGATGGCGAGGGCCGGCACCTCGACGAGGGAGACGCCGCCCTCCGGCAGCCCCGGATTGGCCAGTATGTGGCCGGGCCGGGTCACGCCGATGAAGTGGGCCAGGGAGAACAGCTCCTCCGTGTCCCGCCAGGTCAGGATCTGGGACAGCGCGTCGGCGCCGGTGATGAAGAACAGGTCCGAGTCGTCGTTGAGCGCGGCGAGCTCACGGAGCGTGTCCGTGGTGTACGTCGGCCCGCCGCGGTCGATGTCGATCCTGCTGACCGAGAACTGCGGGTTCGATGCCGTGGCGATCACCGTCATCAGATAGCGGTCCTCGGCCGGGGACACCTCCCGGTGGCTCTTCTGCCACGGCTGCCCGGTCGGTACGAAGACCACCTCGTCCAGGTGGAAACGCGCTGCCACCTCGCTCGCGGCGACCAGGTGGCCGTGGTGGATCGGGTCGAAGGTCCCGCCCATCACGCCGAGTCGCCGCTTCACGGGCCCTGTCTGCTCTCCCATGCGTGCAGACCCTACTGGGCGCGGCGGAGCGCCGGACCCGCAGGGACCGGCTCGCTCAGCGGTCGCGGTTGAAGCGCGTGGTGACCCACAGCAGGAGCAGCAGGATGACCAGGGCGGCGCCACCGGTCATGTAGGGGCTGATGCTGGGGTGCGTGTCGACGTGCTCGCCCTCGGAGGCGAGGGTGGCGAGGGCGGTGTGCGCTGAGGCGAAGGCAGTCATCGTCGGCAGGACCAATCCGGGACGGTAGCGGGCAGAGATTTCTGCCACATCGTATGCGGGGGCCGCGGCCGGGCTCACCCCGACTCCGCGCTTGTGGCGCGCGTCGGGGGCGCGGCGCCGGGCTCGCGTCAGTCCTTCTTGTAGCCGCGCAGCAGGAACCAGGCCAGGAAGACGATGCCGACGACACCGACGATGAGCACGGTGCGGAGGACGACGCCCGGGCCCGTGTCGTCCTTGGAGACGGCGAGGAGCTCGGTCACGCCCGGCTGGGCGGCAAGTGCATGCAGATGGGGCATGTCTCCACGGTAGCCCTGTCGGCGGCAGCGCCTAGGGTGGGGTCCGGAAGGTGCATACGCCGCCGAGGGGGTCCCGATGAGTGACAGCAGCAACGGCAGCAACGGCCACGCGCCCGGGGAGCGGCTACCGGGGCGGCAGCGCAAGCGCTTCCCCGGCATCTCCTCGCGCGCCTACGAGCACCCGGCGGACCGTTCCGCCCTGGTGGCGCTGCGCAAGCTGAGCGGCTTCGACACGGTCTTCAAGGCGCTGAGCGCGCTGCTGCCCGAGCGCAGCCTGCGCCTGCTGTTCCTGTCCGACTCGGTGCGCGTCGGCGAGCAGCAGTTCCAGCACCTGCACACGATGCTCCTGGACGCCTGCTACCTCCTGGACCTGCCGAAGGTCCCGCCGATGTACGTCACCCAGGACCCGCAGCCCAACGCCATGTGCATCGGCCTGGACGAGCCCGTCATCGTCGTGACGACGGGCCTGGTCGAGCTGCTGGACGAGGAGGAGATGCGGGCGGTCGTCGGCCACGAGGTGGGACACGCCCTGTCCGGGCACGCCGTCTACCGCACGATCCTGCTGTTCCTGACGAACTTCGCGGTCAAGGTGGCCTGGATCCCGCTGGGCAACGTCGCGATCATGGCGATCGTGACGGCCCTGCGCGAGTGGTTCCGCAAGTCGGAGCTGTCCGCGGACCGGGCGGGCCTGCTGGTCGGGCAGGACGCCCGGGCGTCGATGCGCGGCCTGATGAAGATCGCCGGCGGCAATCACCTGCACGAGATGAACGTGGACGCCTTCCTCGCCCAGGCCGAGGAGTACGAGGCCGGCGGGGACCTGCGCGACTCCGTCCTGAAGATCATGAACATGCTGCCGCGCAGCCACCCGTTCACGACCGTGCGGGCCGCGGAGCTGAAGAAGTGGTCCGAGAGCCGGGACTTCCAGCGGATCATGGACGGGCACTACCCGCGGCGCGAGGAGGACAAGGACACGTCGGTGACGGACTCCCTCCGGGAGTCCGCGAACCACTACGCGGAGTCGGTGCGGTCCAGCAAGGATCCGCTGATGGGGCTGGTGCGGGACATCGCCGGCGGAGCGGGGGACCTGGGCGGTCGGCTCAAGGACGTCTTCACCGGGCGCCCGGCGGGCCCGGGAGGCCCGGCGAAGGACTCCCCGAAGGAGGGCCCCGGAGGCCCCTCGGAGGGCGGCGGGAAGGCCTAGCGGCCCGGCGGTGCCGGCTGGGCGCTTGCCGCCAGGGAGCCGCACACCGCGGCGGTCGCCGACCCCGTGGCGTACGGGTCCGTGTCGCCCGGCACGGATCCGTCCGGCTGCTGGCCGGCCAGCAGCGGCCGCAGGTAGACCTCGTCGTCGGCCGAGCAGGACTCGGGCCCGGCCTGGACGTAGCTCTGCACGACGATCAGGTGGTGCTCCTGCAGCCCTTCCCGGTCGAAGCGGAACTTCATCGCCCGCCGCACGGTGAACAGCGACGACTTGTCCGCGTTCACGCTGCGGTCGGCCGCCTCCTTCGCCGGGCGCAGGGCGTAGACGAAGGTGTGGTCGGACGAGACCTCCAGCGTGGCCGGCCCGCTCTCGGTGATCGAGAAGACGCCGCGGGTGCGCACGGGGGTGTCGACGAGGGCCACCTGGGCGGGGTCGAAGCGCACGAGCCAGCCGGTGGCCGCGTGCCGCCCGTCGTCCGCGGGGCGGTCGAAGCTGCGGTCGAACTGGTCGAGCTGGGCGGGGTCCAGCAGCAGCCGGACGCTCCGCTGGGCGCCGCCGGTGAGCACGGCCGGGTCGAGCGCCGACTTCACCGTGTACTCCTTGGCGGCGGCGAGGGCCGCCATCACCTGGCTCTCGGAGAAGTGCTGGGTGCTGCGCGCGGCGGGCAGGTTGACGCCTTCGGCACCCAGCCGGAACTGCGCGGAGGGGCTGTGGTCGAACAGCTCCTGCGCGCTGCCGCCGGGCACCGGGTCGTGCGGCGCGAGCGGGACGAGCGTGGCCCGCATGGGCTCGGCGGCCGGCACGACCGGGTCCTTGTAGGGATGGCGCAATCCCATGTAGACGGCCGTGCCGAAGGCCAGGGCTATGAGGATCACCAGGACGATCACCTGGCGTGAGGTGCTGACCCGGGACCACAGGTGGCGGTTACGGACCGCGAGCGCGTGGTCACCCATGCGCTCGCTGGCGGAGAGCTCCTGGAGCCGGGCAGCGCGCACGAACGATTCGTCGAAGACGACGGATCGGTATTCGTCGTCCCCACCTGCCGGGACACCCTCGGGCGTGCCCTCAGGTGGGTCTCCAGGCCCGTCCATACATCAAGAGTAGGTCTGCCGGGGCTTCGGTAAACGCCCTGGTACACGACAAGTTCCGAAGAAAATCTGCCTGCCGGGGCCACGCACATATGTGCTGGTCACAGCCGTTGCGGGGGGTGAGCCCGTGGCCCCGGGCCGGTGGTTCCCGGCGTCCTTCAGGGCCGGGGCACCGCCGAGGCCACCGGAGGCTCGGAATCCGCCGATACGGAGGGCAGCGGGCCCGGCCGGGCCCCCGCCGGGGCGTCCACCCCGCTGGTCGCGGGCGGCGGATCGGAGCTCGGCCGATTGCCCGAGGAAGCGCTGCGGTAGACGGCGGCGAAGGCGAGGGCCACCACGCCTATGCCCATCACCACGGCGAGCACCCAGGCCACCGGGCGGTGCCAGCGGGCATGGCCCCGGTAGGGCCGCCGGAGGCCGCCGTGGCGGCCGTACGGCCCGTAGGCGTCGTCGGGGTCGAGGTCGTGGCTGAGGGTGGGCCAGGTGCCCGCACGGCCCGGGTGGTACCCGGGCGCGGCGCCGCCGAAGCCGTCCTCGTAGTCGTCGTAGGGATCGTCGTCGGCGGAGGCGCCGCCGGACCGGGAGCGCTGAGCGGACTGCGAGGTCTCGCTCTCGGCGCGGGCCCGGTCGGCGGCGAGCATCCGCTCGACCGCGGAGGGCTCGTGGATCCTGGCGGACCGCACGAATTCCTCGTCGAAGACCACGGAGGCGAAGGGATCGTCCCCGCTGCGGTAGCTGTCGGGCTCCTCGCCGTCCGGGAACGGCTGGCCCCCCACGTCGTCCGGCACTCGTCCAGCGTAGCCCCGGAAGGGTCAATCCGTGCGGCCCGTAGGGGAATTCAGCTCGCGGGAAGCCCGCCGCCGCGCACGTGGCCGTCGCCCGTGACGATGTACTTCGTCGAGGTCAGCTCGGGCAGGCCCATCGGACCGCGCGCGTGGAGCTTCTGCGTGGAGATGCCGATCTCGGCGCCGAAGCCGAACTGGCTGCCGTCCGTGAACCGCGTCGAGGCGTTGACCGCGACGGTCGTCGAGTCCACGAGCTGGGTGAAGCGGCGGGCGGCGGCCTGCGAGGTGGTGACGATGGCCTCGGTGTGGCCGGAGGACCACAGCCGGATGTGACGGACGGCGGCGTCCAGGTCGTCCACGACCGCCGCGGCGATGTCGTACGACAGGTACTCGGTCTCCCAGTCCTCGACGGTCGCCGGCACCACGGTGGCCGGGCTGCCCTCGGCCAGCGCGAGGACGCGCTCGCAGCCGTGCACCGTCACCCCGGCCTCCGCCAGGGCGGCGAGCGCCTTCGGCAGGAACTCCTGCGCGATGTCCTGGTGGACGAGGAGGGTCTCCGCCGCGTTGCACACGCTCACGCGCTGCGCCTTGGAGTTGACGAGGATCTCGACGGCCATGTCCAGGTCCGCCTGCGCGTCCACGTACACGTGGCAGTTGCCGGTGCCCGTCTCGATCACCGGGACCGTGGACTCCTCGACGACGGTGCGGATCAGGGAGGCGCCGCCGCGCGGGATCAGCACGTCGACCATGCCGCGGGCGCGCATCAGCTCCCGCACCGAGTCGCGGCTCTCGCCCGGCACCAGCTGCACGGCGTCGGCCGGCAGACCCGCACCGCCCACGGCGTCGCGGACGACGCGCACGAGCGCGGTGTTGGAGGCGTACGCGGAGGACGAGCCCCGCAGCAGGACGGCGTTGCCGGACTTCAGGCACAGGGCGGCCGCGTCGACGGTCACGTTGGGCCGGGCCTCGTAGATGATCCCGACGACGCCGAGCGGCACCCGGACCTGGCGCAGGTCGATGCCGTTGGGGAGGGTGGAGCCGCGCACGACCTCGCCCACCGGGTCGGGCAGGGCCACGACGTCGCGGACGTCCTTGGCGATGGCCCGCACCCGCTCCGGGGTCAGGGTCAGCCGGTCGACGACGCTCTCGCTCGTACCGGCGGCACGGGCCTTGGCCACGTCCTCGGCGTTGGCCTCGACGATCTCCTTCGTCCGCACCTCGAGGGCGTCGGCGATCGCCAGCAGCGCCTCGTCCTTCACCGAGCGCGGCAGTGGCGCCAGCTCCGCGGCGGCGGCGCGGGCGCGGTAGGCGGCGCGCAGCACCGGGGACTGCGGCATCGGGTCGGCGAGGGGGGAGGGGAAAACGCTGCTCATGGCTGGAAGCCTAGCCGCGCGCGCCGCCTCGGCGGCGGGCATTCCGGACTGTGGACGGCCGGTCCGGCTCGTGGACGGTCCCCCGCACGGCGTGCCCGCCCCCGGTTCAGAACGGGTGCACCCCCACCGGTGTGGCCGGCAGGGGGCCGTAGCCCTCCGCGATGCGCTGGTGGTAGGTCTCCCGGTCGATGACCTCCAGGCCCACGATCTCCCACGGCGGGAGCCGGGCCGTCGAGCGGTGCTCGCCCCACAGCCGGAGCGCGACCGCCGCGGCGTCGTGCAGGTCGCGCGCCTCCTCCCAGTAGCGGATCTCGGCGTGGTCGTGGGCGTAGCGGCTGGTCAGCAGGAAGGGGTGGTCGTGGGCGAGCTGCTCCAGCGCCCGCCGGACCTCGGCGAGCGGCGCCTCGGCGCCCGAGACGCTCAGGGTGATGTGCCACAGCCGGGACACTTCCACCGGATCGTTCCCGCCCCCGCCCCCGATGCTGGTCAGCGTGCGCGGCTCCCCCACGGCCCCGCGGGCCTGGGCGGAGGAGCCCACAGCCGTGGCTGGAGGCGTGCCTCCAGCGCGGGGCAGCGCCCCTGGGCGCCCTCGTCTCACCGGCGGCCTCCTGTTGCTCGCTGCTCCGCGTGCGTGCGGCGGAGCGGTGGTGCGCGGGAACCCGCCTGCCCGGAACGGCGCCCCGCATGTGCCTCGCATCAAAGTTGACCAGTCTGCGGGCGGCTGCGTGGCGTTTTTACGGAAAGGCCCCATGGAAAGGCTGGACTTACCACACTCTGTCGTCACCCTGTCGCGCCGTGTTCGACGCCCGTCAGCGGCGCAGCACGACTCGGCGACGCAGCACGACTCAGCCGCGCAGCACGACGAGGTCGTCGCGGTGCACGACCTCGCGCTCGTACTCGGGCCCGAGCTCCCGGGCCAGGTCGCGGGTGGAGCGGCCCAGCAGCTGGGGGATCTCCCCGGCGTCGAAGGCCACCAGCCCGCGCGCGACGGCCCGGCCCGCGGAATCGCGCAGCTCGACCGGATCACCGGCGCTGAATTCGCCCTCGACCCCGGCGATGCCGGCGGGCAGCAGCGAGCCGTTGCCGTCGACCACGGCCCGCACGGCCCCGTCGTCGAGCGTCAGGGCGCCCCGCGGCGCGGAGGCGTGGGCGAGCCACAGCAGGCGGTCGGCGGAGCGCCGCCCGGTGCGGTGGAAGAACGTGCCGATGGGGCGGCCCGCGAGGGCGTCCGCCGCCCGGCTGGCCGCGGTCAGCACGACCGGGATGCCGGCGGCGGCCGCGATCCGGGCCGCGTCGACCTTGGTGACCATGCCGCCGGTGCCGACGCCGGCCTTGCCCGCGCTGCCGATCGAGATGCCCTCCAGGTCCTTCGGCCCGGTGACCTCGGCGATCCGCGAGGTGCCCGGCGTGCTGGGGTCGCCGTCGTAGAGGCCGTCCACGTCGGAGAGGAGCACCAGCAGGTCGGCCCGGACGAGGTGGGCCACGAGGGCGGCCAGCCGGTCGTTGTCGCCGAAGCGGATCTCGTCCGTGGCCACCGTGTCGTTCTCGTTGACCACCGGCACCGCGCCCATGGCCAGCAGCTGGTCCAGCGTCCGGCGGGCGTTGCGGTAGTGCGCGCGGCGGCTGGTGTCGTCCGTCGTGAGCAGCACCTGGCCCACGCGCCGGCCGTAACGGGCGAACGACGCCGTGTAACGGGCCACGAGGAGGCCCTGGCCCACGCTCGCGGCGGCCTGCTGGCGCGCCAGGTCGCGCGGGCGGCGGTCGAGGCCCAGCGGGGCCAGGCCGGCTGCGATCGCGCCGGAGGAGACCAGCACGACCTCCTTCTCGCCGGTGGTCTTGGCGAGCGTGTCGACCAGCGCGTCAACGCGGTCGGCGTCCAGCCCCCCGCCCGCGGTGGTGAGCGAGGAGGACCCCACCTTGACCACGATCCTGCGGGCGCCCGCCACCGCCGCCTCACGGGCCCCTTGCTGCTCCCCTGCCCCAGTCACTGCACACACCTCAGGTGATTCGCCGGTCGCCCGCCTCTTCCGGGCTGCCTCAGGCCCGCAAATCTACCGTCTGGGATTGTGGTCGTTCGGCCCTGTTTTGCGATGATTGCCGTCACGGAAGATTGCTCGTGGACCAGCCCGCGTCATACGGTCGGTAGTCGACCGTTGCCCAGGCACGGTTCCCCCACGCCCACAGTCCCCCTAGTCCGCCTGCCAGGAGCCCTCCCAGTGCCTTCTGCCGGAACAGCCTCCCGACGCGCCGTCCAGGCCGCGGCGCTCCTCGCGATGCTGGTGTTCTTCGCCACGCAGCTCGTCGGCGCGCTGCTGCCCGACGTGGCGCTGCTGATCGCCGCCTCCGCGGCGGGGCTCGCCCTCGATCTCTACCTGCAGCACCGCGACCCCGGTCTCGTCGCCGTCCTCGGCAAGGTCCGCTTCGACGTCATGGTCCGGCAGCTGCTGCGCGACATGCTGATCCTCCTCGGGCTCCTGCGGCTCCAGGGCGACGGCTCGCTGCGCGGATACGCCCCCGTCTTCGTCGGGCTCGTCCTCTTCTACGCCGCGCACCTCGCCTGCCAGGCCACCGCGATCATGGTCCGCCGCAGCCGCACGCTGCCCTTCGTGACCCGCAACATCGACACCTCCGGCCTGAGCCTGACCGCCGCCCCGCCGCGCCTGCTGGCCCGCCAGCACGGCCGCCGGCTGCTGCGCTTCGCGATCCCGGCCACCGCGGGCCTGCTGGTCACCGTCGGCACCGAGAAGCCCCTGTGGGGCATGCTCGGCGTCGGCCTGGCCCTTCTGCTCGCGGCCGGCGGCACCGTCCACCTCGCGGGCTGGCTGCGGCCGAAGAAGCGCATCGCCAACGAGCAGCGCGCCCTGGAGTGGCTCGACCGCTGGCTGGCCGACTACAACCCCACCGCCGGCATGTACTTCTCGGGCGGCACCACCTCGGCCTACCAGGCCAACATGTGGCTCTCCACCCTCGCCGCGCTCGACGGCAACCCCGTGATCGTGCTCCGCGAGCGCTTCATGGTGCAGAAGATCGAGGCCACCGACGTGCCGATCATCTGCATCCCCAAGGTCGTCCACCTGATGGCCCTGGAGAAGTCCTCGCTGAAGATGATGATCCACCCGGCGAACTCCGGTAAGACCTCGCAGGTCCTGCGGATGCCGTCGATCAAGCACGCCTTCATCAACCACGGCGAGAGCGACAAGCTCTCCAGCTGCAACCCCTACTCCAAGGCGTACGACGAGATCTGGGTCGCCGGCCCCGCCGCCCGCGAGCGCTACCAGCTCGCCGACATCGGCGTCGACGACCGCGACGTGGTCGAGGTCGGCCGCCCGCAGCTGGCCCCGATCCGGCCGTACACGGGCGCGCCCGCGCGCGAGCTGACGACCGTGCTCTACGCCCCCACCTGGGAGGGCTGGGACGGCAACCCCGGCAACACCTCGGTGATGCTCGCCGGCGAGAACATCGTCCGCGCGCTCCTCGCCGACCCCAAGGTGCGCCTGCTCTACAAGCCGCACCCGATGACCGGCTCCGTCGACCCGCGCGCGGGCCGCGCCAACGAGCGCATCCAGGCCATGATCCGCGAGGCCAACGCCGCCCGGAACGGCGCCCGTCCGGGCCCGGAGACCGCCGCCGAGCTGGAGCGCCGCACGGCCGAGCTGGACCGCCTCACCACCAGCACCTTCCGTGACAGCGCGGACGAGATCGAGCGGATGATGCTGCAGGGCACGCCCGAGCCGGGCCGCGCCGCGACCGTCGAGGCCGCCACCACCGCCTGGGAGAGCGCCTACTGGGCCTCCCTGCCGGAGTGGGAGCACCAGATCATCACCACCGCCCGCCCGGCGCTCTTCAGCTGCTTCAACGAGGCGGACGTCCTGATCAGCGACGTGTCGAGCGTCGTCTCGGACTACCTGATCAGCGAGAAGCCGTACGCCGTCGCGAACACCAGCGGCATGACCGAGGAGGAGTTCCGCACGAACTTCCCGACCGTCAGCGCGGCGACCATCCTCACCCCGGAGGCCGGCGAGGTCGCGGGGCTGCTCGCGGCCGTCCGCGACCCCCGCCTGGACGGCCTCGCCGAGGCCCGCGCCGAGCTCAAGGTCCAGCTGCTCGGCCCGTCCGACCCGCCGTCGCTCGTCCGCTTCAACGCGGCCGCGCTCGCGCTCGCCGCCGAGGCCGACGCCCGGCGCGCGCGGATGGAGGCTCGCGCCTCCGAGATTCCGACGCAGCGCGAGGCGGATACGGCTGCGGCGGTGTAAGACTGCGTCAGCATGACGAAGGCCCCGGGAGGTTCCTCCCGGGGCCTTCGTCATGCCCCGTCAGGGGCGCGGGGAACTGCGCGAGCAACCACAGCCGGCCCGCAGCCGACGGAGCGTGCGGCCTCCGGCCCTACGGCACGGCGCAATTGAGACAGCACGCTGTGCCAGTCGGGCGGCTGCGGGCCGCCTTCGGCTGGTCGCGCAGTTCCTCGCGCCCCTGAAGGGGCGTGTGCCACACGCCAGCTGGGCGGCTGCGGGCCGGTGGTCGCGCCCACGCGGCGGAGCCGCAGAATGACGCTGCCCCGCGCCCCTTGCGGGGCGCAGGTACCCGTTAGAACGGGTTGAACTCGTCGTACTCGCGGTCCGCCTCGTCCCGCTCCGCGTCACGGTCACGGCGCCGCTGCGCCGCCGGCCGCGGGGCCTCCAGGCGGTGGTCCTCGCCGCGGCGGCCCAGCATCTCCGCACCGGCGGCCATCGACGGCTCCCAGTCGAAGACGACGGCGTCGTCCTCGGAGCCGATGGCGACGCCGTCGCCCGCGCGGGCACCGGCCTTCATCAGCTCGTCCTCGACACCGAGGCGGTTGAGGCGGTCGGCCAGGTAGCCGACGGCCTCGTCGTTGTTGAAGTCGGTCTGGCGCACCCAGCGCTCCGGCTTCTCGCCGCGCACGCGGTAGAGGCCGTCCTCCTCCAGGGTGACGGTGAAGCCCGCGTCGTCGACGGCCTTCGGCCGGATGACGATACGGGTCGCCTCCTGCTTCGGCTTGGCGGCGCGCGCCTCGGCGACGATGCCGGCCAGCGCGAAGGACAGCTCCTTCAGGCCCTGCCGGGAGACGGCGGAGACCTCGAAGATGCGGTAGCCGCGGGCCTCCAGGTCGGGGCGGATCATGTCCGCGAGGTCCTGGCCGTCGGGGATGTCGACCTTGTTGAGGACGACGATGCGCGGCCGGTCCTCCAGGCCGCCGTACTCCCGCAGCTCCGCCTCGATGACGTCGAGGTCGGTCAGCGGGTCGCGCTCGGACTCCAGGGTCGCGGTGTCCAGCACGTGCACGAGCACCGAGCAGCGCTCGACGTGGCGCAGGAACTCCAGGCCGAGGCCCTTGCCCTGGCTGGCGCCGGGGATCAGACCGGGCACGTCGGCGATGGTGTAGACGGTCGCACCGGCCGTGACCACGCCCAGGTTCGGGACGAGCGTGGTGAAGGGGTAGTCGGCGATCTTCGGCTTGGCCGCGGAGAGCACCGAGATCAGCGAGGACTTGCCGGCGCTCGGGAAGCCGACGAGGGCCACGTCGGCGACGGTCTTGAGCTCCAGGACGACGTCGCCGGTCTGGCCGGGCTCGCCCAGCAGCGCGAAGCCGGGCGCCTTGCGGCGGGCGGAGGCCAGCGCGGCGTTGCCGAGGCCGCCGCGGCCGCCCTGGGCGGCGATGTAGGTGGTGCCCTCGCCGACGAGGTCGGCCAGGACGTTGCCCTTGCCGTCGAGGACGACGGTGCCGTCCGGGACGGGCAGGACCAGGTCGGAACCGTCCTTGCCGGAGCGGTTGCCGCCCTCGCCGGGCTTGCCGTTGGTGGCCTTGCGGTGGGGGCTGTGGTGGTACTCGAGCAGGGTCGTGACCGACTGGTCCACGACCAGGATCACGTCGCCGCCACGGCCGCCGTTGCCACCGTCCGGGCCGCCGAGCGGCTTGAACTTCTCACGGTGTACGGAGGCGCAGCCGTGGCCTCCGTTACCCGCGGCGACGTGCAGCTCGACGCGGTCCACGAAGGTGGTCATAGCGGTGTGCCTCCTGGGGGTCCCCCGGCCGGAGGCTGGGAGAAGTACGGAATTGTCTCTGTTGTAACGCAGCGAGGGCGGCCCCACTTCCCGGCAGGGAAGGGAGGTCCGCCCTCGCTTATCGCTCTACGGTGCGGCTGATCCGAAAGATCAGGCAGCCGGAACGATGTTGACGACCTTGCGGCCGCGGTGGGTGCCGAACTGCACCGCACCGGCCTCAAGCGCGAACAGCGTGTCGTCGCCACCGCGACCGACACCGGCGCCCGGGTGGAAGTGGGTGCCACGCTGGCGGACCAGGATCTCACCGGCGTTGACGAGCTGACCGCCGAAGCGCTTCACGCCGAGCCGCTGAGCGTTGGAGTCGCGACCGTTCCGGGTGGACGATGCGCCCTTCTTGTGTGCCATGTCTTCTCAGTCCCTTACTTCGCAGCCGTGGGGATGCCGGTGATCTTCACCGCGGTGTACTGCTGGCGGTGACCGATGCGCTTGCGGTAACCGGTCTTGTTCTTGTACTTCAGGATGTCGATCTTGGCACCCTTGTGGTGGTCGACGATCTCGGCCGAGACCTTGATGCCGGCCAGGACCCACGGGTCGCTGGTGACGTTCTCGCCGTCGACGACGAGCAGCGTCGAGAGCTCGACCGCGTCGCCCACCTTGCCGGTGGAAATCTTGTCAACCTCGACGATGTCGCCGACAGCAACCTTGTGCTGGCGACCACCGCTACGCACGATTGCGTACACGCGGATCTCACTCTCTCGCTAGTAAAGGAACCTCTGATGCCAGCCGCTCGCACGGGCCGGGCCCGTGACTGTCCGAGTGGACGAGCGGCCTCTCCCGGCGGGGCCGGAAGGTGTTTGCTCAGTGGCGTGGTGCCGTAACAGACACCGACCGTCAAGATTACGTGCCCTTGACGAACGGGTCAAACCGGCCCCTTGACGGGGAGCCGGTCACCGTCGTGCAACCACGGCCTGGCTGCACGACGGCGGTGCCGGGCCCGGTCCGGGCCCGGCACTGCGCCACTCAGTCCTCCGAGGAGGACACCGCTTCCGCGGCCGCCTTCTTCGTCGCCCGCTTGGCCGGGGCCTTCTTGGCCGCCGTCTTCGTGGCGGCCTTCTTGGCCGTGGCCTTCTTCGCGGTCGTCGTCTTCTTGGCCGCCGTCTTCTTGGCGGCGGCCTTCTTCGCCGGCGCCTTCTTGGCGGTGGCCTTCTTCGCGGCCGTCTTGCGGGCGGGCTTCTCGGCGGGGGCCGCGGCCTCCGCCTCGCCGACGCCCTCGGCGCCCTCGGCGGCCGGCTCCGCGGCCGGGGTCTCCACCGGCGCGGGCTCCGGCTCCGCGGCCGGGGCCACGGACGGGACGACCAGGACGGCGGCCTCGGTGTCCGACGGGGAGCCCGCGGGCGCGGAGGCCCGGCGGCGCGGCCGGGCGGGCGCGGCCGGGGCCGCCTCCGCCACGGGCTCCGCCACCGGCTCGGCGACGGCCTCGGCGGCCTCGGCCTTCGGCTCCGCGACCGGCTCGGCGACGGCCTCCGGGGCGGCGGCCTGCGGCGCAGGCGCCTCCACGACGACCTCGGGCTCCGCCTCGGCGGCCCGCGGCGCACCCGCCGGAGCCGACGCCTTACGGGTCGCCCTGCGGCGCGTACGGCCACGCTTGGAGGAGGAAGCCGCAGCCTCCGCTTCCGCGGCGCTGCCGAACCACTCCTCGTCACCACCGACCGACGGCTGCAGCTGCGCCTCCGTGACGGCCACCGGCTCCAGCTCGGGCGCCTCGTCGGCCGGCTCGACGGCGGCGGCCGCGGGGGCCTCCACGATCGAGGGGGCCTCCTCGGCGGCCGGAGCGGCCTCGTGCACGTGCTCGTGCTCGGGCGCGGCACCCGCGCCCTTGCCCTTCTTCTTGCCGCGCTTGCCGCCACCGCCGCCGCCGACGGACGCCGGCTGGTCCATGTGGACGATCACGCCGCGGCCGTTGCAGTGCACGCAGCCCTCGGAGAAGGACTCCAGCAGGCCCTGGCCCACCCGCTTGCGGGTCATCTGGACCAGACCCAGCGACGTCACCTCGGCGACCTGGTGCTTCGTACGGTCCCGGCCCAGGCACTCCAGCAGGCGCCGCAGCACCAGGTCCCGGTTGGACTCCAGCACCATGTCGATGAAGTCGATCACGATGATGCCGCCGAGGTCGCGCAGCCGCAGCTGGCGCACGATCTCCTCGGCCGCCTCCAGGTTGTTCCTGGTGACCGTCTCCTCCAGGTTGCCGCCCTGGCCGGTGAACTTGCCGGTGTTGACGTCGACGACGACCATCGCCTCGGTCCGGTCGATCACCAGCGAACCGCCGCTCGGCAGCCAGACCTTGCGGTCCAGCGCCTTCATCAGCTGCTCGTCGATCCGGTACGTGGCGAAGACGTCGACGTCCGACGTCCACTTCTGCAGCCGGTCGGCCAGGTCGGGCGCGACGTGCGAGACGTAGCCGTGGATGGTCTCCCAGGCCTGGTCACCGCTGACGATGACCTTGGAGAAGTCCTCGTTGAAGATGTCGCGGACGACGCGGACGGTCATGTCCGGCTCGCCGTAGAGCAGGCTCGGCGAGCTCGTCGAGATCTGCTTCGCCTTCTTCTGGATCTCTTCCCACTGCGCCTGCAGACGCTCGACGTCGCGGCGCAGCTCGTCCTCGCTCGCGCCCTCGGCGGCGGTGCGCACGATCACGCCCGCGTCCTCGGGGACGATCTTCTTGAGGATGGTCTTCAGACGCGCGCGCTCGGTGTCGGGCAGCTTGCGGCTGATGCCGGTCATCGAACCCTCGGGCACGTACACGAGGTAGCGGCCCGGGAGGGAGACCTGGCTGGTCAGACGCGCGCCCTTGTGGCCGATCGGGTCCTTGGTGACCTGGACGAGCACGGACTGGCCGGACTTCAGCGCGGTCTCGATGCGGCGCGGGCCGTTGCCCATGCCGAGCGCCTCGAAGTTGACCTCGCCGGCGTAGAGGACGGCGTTGCGGCCCTTGCCGATGTCGACGAAGGCGGCCTCCATCGACGGCAGCACGTTCTGGACCTTGCCCAGGTAGACGTTGCCGACGTAGCTGGTGGCCTGCTCCTTGTTGACGAAGTGCTCGACGAGGACGTTGTCCTCCAGCACGCCGATCTGGGTGCGCTCGCCGCTCTGGCGGACGACCATCACCCGCTCGACGGCCTCGCGGCGGGCCAGGAACTCGGCCTCCGTGATGATCGGCACGCGGCGGCGGCCCTGCTCGCGGCCCTCGCGGCGGCGCTGCTTCTTCGCCTCCATGCGGGTCGAGCCCTTGATGGACTGCACCTCGTCGAAGCCGGTGCCCGGCTCGCGCTCCTCGCGCTTGCGCGGCTCGCGGACCTTGACGACCGTGCGCTCGGGCTCGTCCGCACCCGGCTCGGTGTCGATGGCCTCACCGCTGCGGCGGCGACGGCGACGGCGGCGACGGCTGCTGGAGCTGCCCTCGGCCTCCTCGCCCTCCTCGGCCTCCTCCTCGCGGGCCTCGGCCTCCTCGGCCTCGGCGGCCTGCTCGTCCTCGAGCTCGCCCTCGGCGTCCGCGGCCTCGCCACGGCGACGGCGACGGCCACCCCGGCGACGGCGGCGCGACGGGCGCTCGCCCTGCTCCTCGTCCTCGGCGGCGGCCTCGGCGGCCTCCTCGGGCTCGGCCTCCGGCTCCTCCTCGGCAGCGGCGGCGGCCGGGGCCTCCACCTGCTCGGCCTCGGCGGGCTCGCCGCGGCGGCGGCGACGGCGGCGGCCGGCGGGCTGCGCCTCGACGACGCGCTCCTCCACGACCTCGGCCTCGGGCTGCTCCTCCTCGGCGGCCGCGGCGGCGGCAGCAGCGGCGGTCTCCGGGGTCTGGAACATCGGCTCGGTGAAGACGGGCGCCTGGAAGACGGCCGTCGGGGGGCGCACGGCGCGGCGGCGGCCACGCGCGGGGGCGGCGGGCTCAGCGGCCGGTGCGGCCTCGGCCTCGCGGGCGCGGCTCGCCTCCTTGGCGGCCTCAAGGGCCGCGGCGGCCTGCTCGGCGTCACCGGCGGCGACACGACGGCGCGACCGCGTACGGGCCGGAGCCGGCTCGGCGGCGGCCTCGGCGGGCTGCTCGGCCTCGGCGGCCGTGGCGGGGGCGGTGGCACGGCGGCGCGTGCGGCGGCCACGGGGCTCGGCGGCGGGGGCCTGCTCCTCGGGCGCGGCGGCGGCCTCGGCCTCGGCGGGCTCGGTCACCTGCTCGGCGGCCTGCGGGGCACCCGCCGGAGCGGTCGCCTTGCGCACGGCACGGCGGCGCGTACGGGCCGGGGCGGCCGGGGCCTCCTGCGGCTCCTCGGCCACGGGCTCGGCGACCGGCGCGGACGGCTCCACGACGGCCTCGGCGGCCTCCGGCGCACCGGCCGGAGCGGAGGCACGGCGCGTGGCACGGCGACGCGGGCGGGCCGGGGCAGCGCCCTCGGCGGCCTCAGGGGCGGCCTCGGCGACCGGAGCCTCCACGGTCTCGGCGACGACCGGCTCGGCGGCCTCGGCAGCCTGCGGCGCACCGGCCGGAGCGGAAGCACGGCGCGTGGCACGGCGGCGCGGACGCGCGGGGGCAGCGGCCTCGGCGGCCTCAGGAGCGGCCTCGGCGACCGGAGCGGCGGCCGGAGCCTCGACGGGCTCGGCGGCCTCGTCGGCCTTCGGGGCACCGGCGGGTGCAGTGGCCTTGCGGGTGGCGCGGCGGCGCGGGCGGGCGGGGGCGGCAGGGGCCTGCAGCTCCTCGGCCACCTCCTCGGCCTCTTCCTCCACGGCGGCGGCGACGGCCGGCTCGACCGGCTCGACGACGGCCGCGGCGCCCTTGGGCGAACCCGCCGGGGCGGTGGCCTTACGGGTGGCGCGGCGGCGCGTACGGGGAGCGGGCTCGGCCGCGGGCTCCTCGGTGGGCTCGGCGGTCGGCTCGACCGGCTGCGGGGACTCGGCCACCTCGGGGGCGGTCGCCACGGCGGGCTCGGCGGCCTTCGGGGCACCGGAGGGCGCAGCGGCCTTGCGGGTGGCGCGGCGGCGCGGGCGGGCGGGCGTCGAAGGAGCGGCCGGGGCCTCGGCCTCCGGCGTCGCAGGGGCCTCCGCCGCGGGTGCGGCGGCGGCTTCGGGGGCCTCGGAAGAGGCGGTGGCCGCGGCCGGCGGGCCCGCGGGGCGGGAAGCCGCACGGCGGCGGCGACGTGCCGGCAGCGTGTCGCTGGGGCTGTTGTTGTCCTCGGTCCCGGCGGAGCCGGGCTCGGTGGGCTCAATGGATTCGAGCATGCGGGCGGTTCTCCCGTCACGCTCCCGGGCGCCGCGCCGGTTCCGGCCCGCCGGCCCGCGTGATGTGCGCGGTACCGCCGTCCGGGGCGCGGTCGCCGCACGGGAGCTGTCGTCTCGCTCGCCGGGTCCGATGCTCATCGGCACCGGCGAAAGTCTCCTGGTCAGTGCGCCTGCCGCACCGGGTGGCTCCCTGGTGTCCGGCGGCGCTTCGACGGCCGTCCTTACGCGGAACCTTCCGGCACCTGCGCATCGCCTGCGGGGCTCGGCCCGGCGGCCGTGGTGGGGAAGGCCGGGGCGGCTTCGCGGTCAAGCGCGAGCGGGTCGGTCACCGTGCCGGACTCCTCATCGAGCAGCCCCTGCGCCAGCCTGGTCACCGCAGCGGGGACCGGCGGCGCCAGGTCGGCCGTAGCGCGGAGACCGGACAGGACGTCGTCGGGTCGAACGGCGGGTGTGGCATGCCGAACAACCAGCCGCAGTATCGCACAGGGACCGTCGCCGGGCCTATCGGCCGCGGCGTCCCGCGCTTCGAGCCGGATCACGGCGCCACGGGCGTCGAAGGTCCGCAACCCGTTTTTGGTGCGGCGCTGGACGTCCACCTGCTCGGCCGCCATGAACGCCGCGACGGCGCCCTCGGCGTCCGCGGCCTCGACGCCGTCCAGCCGCAGCTCCCATACGGAGGCCTCCAGCCGGTCGGCGAAGGAGGACGTACGGGCCTCCACGGCGTCCGTGATGTCCAGCCCGTCCGGCAGCGACTCGTCGAGCAGCTTGCGCAGCTGCTCCACGTCGCGGACCTCGGCGAGCTGGATCTCCAGGTACTCGGCCTCACTGCCCGTGCCGGTGGGTGCGGCATTGGCGTACGACACCTTGGGGTGCGGGGTGAAGCCCGCCGAGTACGCCATGGGCACCTCGGCGCGCCGCAGGGCGCGCTCGAAGGCGCGCTGGAAGTCACGGTGGCTGGTGAACCGGAGGCGGCCGCGCTTGGTGTAGCGCAGGCGAATGCGCTGCACCGCGGGAGCGGGCGGGGGGCCTTCGGGCTGTCGCTTGCCCAGTGGTCTGATTCCTTCGTGAGTGCGGTCGTACTGCTACCTAGAGTACGTGCAGCGGGGGCCCTGCCAACCCGGCAGGGCCCCCGCTCGAACAAACGTCCTTACTTGACGACGGAGAGCGGAAGCAGCTTCTTGCCCGTCGGGCCGATCTGGATGGACGTGTCCATCTGCGGGCACACGCCGCAGTCGAAGCACGGCGTCCAGCGGCAGTCCTCGACCTCGGTCTCGTCCAGCGCGTCCTGCCAGTCCTCCCAGAGCCAGTCCTTGTCCAGACCGGAGTCCAGGTGGTCCCAGGGCAGGACCTCCTCGTAGGTGCGCTCGCGCGTCGTGTACCAGGCGACGTCGACGCCCTGCTCGGGCAGCGTCCGCTCGGCGCACTTCATCCAGCGGTCGTACGAGAAGTGCTCGCGCCAGCCGTCGAAACGGCCGCCGTCCTCGTAGACCGCACGGATGACGGCGCCGACCCGCCGGTCACCGCGCGAGAGCAGGCCCTCGATGATGCCGGGCTTGCCGTCGTGGTAGCGGAAACCGATCGAACGGCCGTACTTCTTGTCGCCGCGGATCTTGTCGCGCAGCTTCTCCAGGCGGGCGTCCGTCTCCTCCGCGGAGAGCTGCGGGGCCCACTGGAACGGGGTGTGCGGCTTGGGCACGAAGCCGCCGATGGAGACGGTGCAGCGGATGTCGTTGGAGCCGGAGACCTCGCGGCCCTTGGCGATCACGTTGACCGCCATGTCGCCGATCTGCAGCACGTCCTCGTCGGTCTCGGTCGGCAGGCCGCACATGAAGTACAGCTTCACCTGGCGCCAGCCGTTGCCGTACGCCGTGGCGACGGTACGGATCAGGTCCTCTTCCGAGACCATCTTGTTGATGACCTTGCGCATGCGCTCGGAGCCGCCCTCGGGGGCGAACGTCAGACCGGAGCGGCGGCCGTTGCGCGTCAGCTCGTTGGCGAGGTCGACGTTGAAGGCGTCCACGCGGGTGGAGGGGAGGGACAGACCGATCTTGTCCTCCTCGTACCGGTCCGCCAGGCCCTTCGCGATGTCACCGATCTCGGTGTGGTCGGCGGAGGACAGCGACAGGAGGCCGACCTCCTCGAAGCCGGTCGCCTTGAGGCCCTTGTCCACCATCTCGCCGATGCCGGTGATGCTCCGCTCCCGCACGGGGCGCGTGATCATGCCGGCCTGGCAGAAGCGGCAGCCGCGGGTGCAGCCGCGGAAGATCTCGACGGACATGCGCTCGTGCACCGTCTCCGCGAGCGGCACGAGCGGCTGCTTCGGGTACGGCCACTCGTCCAGGTCCATGACGGTGTGCTTGGACACGCGCCACGGCACGCCGGACTTGTTGGGCACGACGCGGCCGATGCGGCCGTCCGGCAGGTACTCGACGTCGTAGAACGCCGGGACGTACACCCCGCCCGTCCTCGCGAGGCGGAACAGCACCTCCTCGCGGCCACCGGGGCGGCCCTCGGCCTTCCAGGCCCGGATGATCTCGGTCATCTCCAGGACGGCCTGCTCGCCGTCGCCGATGACCGCGCAGTCGATGAAGTCCGCGATCGGCTCGGGGTTGAAGGCGGCGTGACCACCCGCCAGCACGATCGGGTCGTCGATCGTGCGGTCCTTGGACTCCAGCGGGATGCCCGCCAGGTCGAGCGCGGTGAGCATGTTGGTGTAACCGAGCTCGGTGGAGAAGCTCAGGCCGAAGACGTCGAACGCCTTGACCGGCCGGTGGCTGTCCACGGTGAACTGCGGCACCTTGTGCTCGCGCATGAGCTCCTCGAGGTCCGGCCACACGCTGTACGTGCGCTCGGCGAGGACGCCCTCGCGCTCGTTGAGGACCTCGTAAAGGATCATGACGCCCTGGTTGGGCAGACCGACCTCGTAGGCGTCCGGGTACATCAGGCACCAGCGGACGTCCGCGCTCTCCCACGGCTTGACCGTGGAGTTGAGCTCTCCACCGACGTACTGGATGGGCTTCTGCACATGCGGGAGCAGGGCTTCGAGCTGTGGGAAGACCGATTCGGCAGTCATCTGGGGGGACCTTCGTGAGCTGGCAAGGGGCGACTCTCAAGCGTAACGTGCCGCGAATCGCCCCTTGCACGCGATCTTGACTACCGGGTCACGCCCCCAGGTCCGCCCGGTACCGCTTGCGGGACGCCTTCGCCCACACCTCCGGCAGTTCCCTCTCGTCGTCGGCCGCCTGCTGTTCCTCCCGGCCGTACAGCAGTCCCAGGGTGAACGTGCTCTCCCCCGCCGCGTGCGCCTCGGCCGCCAGGGTGCGCAGGGCCGTGCGGGTCATGACGCTGTCCTGGTGGTCGCCGAGGAGCGTCTGGACGTCCTTCATCCGGGACCTGAAGCGCTTGGCGGGCTTGCCGAGCGCGGGCATCGCGGCCTCGGCGGCGTAGCGGGCCCGCTTGGCGGCCTTGCGGGCGTCGTGGAGAGCGGTGTCGCGCTCCGGGCCGCGGTCCGTGGCGAGGGCGTGCTCGACGCGGCCGGCCAGGCGCTCGTAGTCGTGCAGGACGGCCCCGGCCAGGACCTCCGGCGCCGGGAGCGCGGCGGCCCGGCGCAGGGGCGGGTCGGCGAGGAGGGCGTCGAGCGCGTCGAGGAGGGTGAGGTAGCGGTCGCTGCCGAGGAGGGCGGCGAGGCGCTTGCGCGTGCTCTGGGCGCGGCCGGCGGCGTAGATCCGCAGCCGGGCGCGGACGGGCCCGAGGACGAGCGTGCCCGGCAGCACGCCCAGGGCGTCCTTCAGCCGCTCGGCGACGACCTCGCGGTCCCGGTCGGCGCCGAGCTCCTCGGCGAGCCACTTCAGCTCCGCGCCCAGCGGGTCGGTGACCTTCCGGTCCAGGACGTCGCGGTACGTGCGGAAGGCGCTGCGCAGCCGGCGGGTGGCGACGCGCATCTGGTGGACGGAGTCCTCGGCGTCGCGGCGGACGGCGGTGTCGTAGGCGAGGAGGGCGTCGCTCTGGCGGCGGACGTAGGCGAGGACGTGGTCCCCGGCGGTGACGGGTTCTCGGTCGCCCTTCTTACGGGGCTTCTTCGTCTCCTTCTCCCCCGCCTTCTTCCCGTCCCCCGTTTCCTGCAGCGCCCTCGCCAGCTTCGACGGCGCGTCGGAGGGGCGCAGGCCCTTCTCCAGGAGGCACTCCTCGACGGTGTCGAGGAACGCGGGGTCGGTGCCGCTGCCGAGTTCCACCTCGAACTCGGTCCAGCGGGCGCTGCGGCCGCCGTCGCCGATCCGGTCGGCCCGGACCTCGTCGGCGCTGGCCTCGGCGAGGAGCGTGCCCTGCGGGCCGAGCAGGCGGCTGACCTCGCGGCGCGAGCGGATGCGGACGAGGGGGACGAGCCCGGCGCGCCGGATGCGGGCCCGGACGAGGGAGACGAGGGCGCGCGGCACGTCCGGCGAGAGGGGCGCCCGGATCTCGTCCCGCACCCCGGGAGCGACGGGCAGTTTGAGGTGCCAGCCCTCGTCGGAGCCGCCGGTGCGGCGGCGCAGGGTGATGCCGGCCGCGGCGAGGCGCCGGTCGGCGGTGTCGTAGTAGACGGCGTCGAGTTCGTGCGTGCCTTCGTCGGTGACGGTCGCGACGCCCGCGACACGGCTCAGGTCGGGCAGGGAGGCCGCTGCCGCCGGGCTGCCGGCTTCGTACTTCCGCTCGATCTCACGCACAGTGTCCGCCATGGTGCCGAATCTAGTGCGCGCCCGCCCCGGAGGGCAGCCCTGTTTACGCCGACACCGGCCGTTGCACCTTGATCGATTGCAGGAGCCCGATCGCGATCCACGCCGCGAACATCGACGACCCCCCGTAGGAGACGAAGGGCAGCGGCAGGCCCGTCACCGGCATGATCCCGAGCGTCATCCCGATGTTCTCGAAGGACTGGAAGGCGAACCAGGCGATGATCCCGGCCGCCACGATCGTCCCGTAGAGCTCGGTGGTCTCGCGGGCGATGCGGCAGGCGCGCCAGATGACGACGCCGACGAGGAAGATGATCGCGCCGGCGCCGACGAAGCCCAGCTCCTCGCCGGCGACGGTGAAGATGAAGTCGGTCTGCTGCTCGGGCACGAACTGCCCGGTGGTCTGGGAGCCGCGGAAGAGGCCGGAGCCGAGGAGGCCGCCGGAACCGATGGCGATACGGGCCTGGTTGGTGTTGTAGCCGACGCCGGAGGGGTCGAGCGCGGGGTTGGCGAAGGCGGCGAAGCGGTTGATCTGGTACTCGTCGAGGACGCCGAGCTGCCAGATGAGGACGCAGCCGAGGACACCGGTGCCGATCAGCCCGGCGACCCAGCGGTTGGAGGCGCCGGAGGCCAGGAGCACGGCGAGGACGATGACGACGAGCACCATCACCGAGCCGAGGTCGGGCATCAGCAGGATGATGACGATGGGCAGGGCGGCGAGGCCGAGGGCCTCGACGACGGTGCGGTGGTCGGGATGGAGCCGCTCCCCCGCGTCGACCTTGCCGGCGAGCAGCATCGCCATGCCCAGCGCGATGGTGATCTTCGTGAACTCGGAGGGCTGCAGGGAGAAACCGCCGCCGAGCTGGATCCAGGACCGGGCGCCGTTGATGGTGGCGCCGAGCGGGGTGAGGACGGCGACCGTGAGCAGGACGGAGATGACGTAGAGGATGGGCACGGCGCCGCGCAGGGCGCGGTGGCCGACCCAGACGGCGCCGATGGCCAGGCCCAGCCCGATGCCGGTGTTGAGGATGTTGCGGAGCAGGAAGTAGTACGGGTCGCCCTGGTTGAGCTCGGTGCGGTTGCGGGTGGCCGAGTAGACGAGCAGGGTGCCGATGCCGGAGAGGGCGAGGGCGGCCCAGACCATCACCCAGTCCAGGCGGCGGAGGACGGAGTCGCGGGCGGTGAGGCGGCCCCAGGCGGAGCGCTCGGGGCTGTATCGGCGGGCGCGGTAGCCGTCGGTGGCGGTCACGTGTCCTTCTCCTCCTCCTTCCGGGCCGACGGGCTGGGCGGGGGCGGCTCGATGGGCTGGGCCTCGATGGTGCCGTCCTTCTCGACCTTCGGCAGGCCTGCCTGGGGGTGCGGCAGGAGCGCCTTCCTGGCGTCGATCTTGCCCTTCCCGTCGACGCCGTAGAGGGCGTTGTAGATGTTGCGCACGGCGGGGCCGGAGGCGCCGGAGCCGGTGCCGCCCTGGGCGATCGTCATGACGACGGCGTAGTCGCCGGTGTAGGTGGCGAACCAGGAGGTCGTCTGCTTGCCGTAGACCTCGGCGGTGCCGGTCTTGGCGTGCATCGGGATCTCCTTCTGCGGCCACCCCTCGAAGCGCCAGGCGGCGGTGCCCTGGGTGGCGACGCCGGCGAGGGCGGCGTCGATCTGGTCGCGCGTCCTGCCGTCGAACGGCAGCCTGCCGTGCGACTTCGGGGCGATCTCCTGGACGGTCCTGCCGTCGGGGCTGATGACGGCCTTGCCGACGGTGGGGTTCCAGAGGGTGCCGCCGTTGCTGATGGCGGCGTAGATGGTGGCCATCTGGAGGGGGGTGACGAGGGTGTCGCCCTGGCCGATGGAGTAGTTGACGGAGTCACCGGCGCGCATGCGCATGCCGGACTCGCAGTTCTCCTTGGCGATCTGCCCGGCGTAGCTGTCGTCGGTCTTGCCCTGCTTGCACCAGGAGTCCTTGTTGGCCTCCCAGTACTTCTTCTTCCACTCGCGGTCGGGGATGCGGCCGGTGACCTCGTTGGGGAGGTCGATGCCGGTCTCCTTGCCGAGGCCGAACTCGTGGGCGGTCCTGTAGAACCAGTCCGCCGGGTGCTTGGGGTTGTTGCCGCCGTCCTTCTGCCACTGGCGGTAGGCCAGGTCGTAGAAGACGGTGTCGCAGGAGACCTCCAGGGCCCGGCCGAGGTTGATGGGGCCGTAGCCCTTGGACTCGAAGTTCTTGAAGACCTGGTTGCCGATGCTGTACGAGGCGGAGCAGTTGTAGTTGTCGTTGAAGGCGTAGCCCGCCTTGACGGCGGCGGTGGCGGAGATGACCTTGAAGATCGAGCCGGGGGCGGCCTGGCCCTGGATCGCCCGGTTGAGCAGCGGGAAGCCGGAGTCCTTGCCGGTGAGGTTCTGGTAGTCCTTGGCGGAGATGCCGCCGACCCAGGCGTTGGGGTCGTAGGTGGGGTTGGAGGCCATGGCCACCACGCGGCCGGTCTTCGCCTCCATGACGACGACGGCTCCGGCGTCGGCCTTGTAGTTGGTGCCGGTGTTGCGGTCGACCTCCTTGCGGGCGTCCTTCATCGCCTGGTCCAGCTCCCGTTCCGCTATGGCCTGCACGCGGGCGTCGATGCTGGTGACGACGTTGGAGCCGGGGACGGCCTTGTCGCTCCTGGCCTTGCCGATGACGCGGCCGAGGTTGTCGACCTCGTAGCGGGTGACGCCGGCCTTGCCGCGCAGCTGGGAGTCGTACTGCCGCTCCAGGCCGGAGCGGCCGACCTGGTCGGAGCGGAGCAGCGGGGAGCGGCCGGCCTTGGCCTTGATGATCTCTTCGTCGGTGACGGGCGAGAGGTAGCCGAGGACCTGGGCGGTGTTGGAGCCGCCGGGGCCGGCGTAGCGGCGGACGGCGGTGGGCTCGGCGGTGATGCCGGGGAAGTCCTCGGCGCGCTCGCGGATCTGCAGGGCCTGCTGGGTGGTGGCCTCGTCGGTGATGGGGATGGGCTGGTAGGGCGAGCCGGCCCAGCAGGGCTTGGGCGTCTTGGCGTCGCACAGCCGGACCTTGGCGGCGACGTCCTCGGGCTTCATGCCGAGCACTCCGGCGAGGCGGGTGAGGACGGTTCTGCCCTTGTCCTTCATCTTCATCAGGTCGGTGCGGCTCGCGGAGACGACGAGGCGGGTCTCGTTGTCGGCGAGGGGGACGCCGCGGGCGTCCAGTATCGAGCCGCGGGTGGCCGGGGCGACGACCTGCTGGATGTGGTTGTCGGCGGCTTCGGCGGTGTACTCGTCGCCGTTGCGGATCTGGAGGTACCAGAGGCGGCCGGCGAGGGTGAGCAGGAGGGAGAAGACGAGGATCTGGATGACGATGAGGCGGATCGCGACCCGCGAGGTGCCCCCGCCGTCGGACATGTTGCTCACAGGCGCTTCACCCCCTTGAGCCGGCTCGGCCGGCGCAGGCCGGTGCGCATACCCGTGCGCTGCCCGCCGACGCGGTTCGTGCGGGAGCCGCCCATCGTGCTGGGGCCGTCGGCGGACAGCGGGTCGGGCTGCACGCGCCTGGCCATGGCCATGACGAGCGGCACGACGAAGGGCGCGAGCAGGAGGTCGTAGAGGGCCGCGGTGAACACGAGGCTGGTGAGGCCGACGTTACGGGCGGCGGTGTCGCCGACGAGGGAGCCGACGCCCGCGTAGAGCAGGGTGGAGCCGACGGCCGCGGCGACGACGACGAGCATGGGCACGGTGGCCGAGCGCAGCTTGCCCGTCTCGGGCCGGGCGAGGCCGACGAGATAGCCGATGACGCACAGGACCAGGGCGTAGCGCCCGGTGGCGTGGTCGGCGGGCGGGGCGATGTCGGCCAGCAGGCCGGCGCAGAAGCCGATGGCGGCGCCGTTGGTGTGGCCGTGGACGAGGGCGAGCCCGACGACGACGAGGAGCAGGGGGTCTGGCACGGCTCCCGGCAGGTGGAGCCGTGCCAGGACGGTCACCTGCACGACGAGGGCGACCACCACGAGCGCGGTCGAGAGCAGGATCCGGTTGAGGCGCATCGTCAGTCCTCGGGTTTGGCGCTCGCGGAGGGCGTGACCGTGACGGTCACGGTGGGCGTGGGCTTGGGCGCTTCCGGTTTGGGCGGGAGCACGGTGTCGCGGGGGTCCGTCCGCGGGGGTTCGACGACGACGCCGACGATGTCGAGCTTGCTGTAGCCGACGAAGGGACGGACCTGGAGGGTGCGGGTGAGGCTGCCGCCGGCGGGTTCGACGCGGGTGACCTCGCCGACGGGGACGCCGGGGACGAACGGCTTGTCCTTGCTGGAGCCGAAGGTGACCAGGCGGTCGCCGGGGCGGACGGCCGCCTTGCCGTTGAGCAGTTCGACCCGCAGGACGCCGGCGCCCTGGCCGTTGGCGAAGCCGAGCTCGCCGCTCTTCTCCATGCGGGTGCCGACGGTGAACTTGGGGTCGTTGGCGAGCAGGACGGTCGCGGTGTCGCGGGCGACGGTGGTGACGCGGCCGACGAGGCCGTCGCCGTTGAGGACGGTCATGTCGCGCTTGATGCCGTCGCGGCTGCCGGCGTCGATGGTGACGGTCCAGGAGAAGCCCTGGGCCGCGCCTATGGCGATGACCTGGGCGCCCTTGATGCCGTACTGGCCGCGGCCGGCGGTCTTGAGCATGGCGTCGAGCTCGGCGGCCCGGCCGCGGTTGCGGTCGTCGCTGCCGAGGCGCTGCTTGAGGCTGGTGTTCTCGCGCTCCAGGGCGCTGATGCGGTTGTGCCGCTCGTCGGAGTCACGCACGGCCGCCACGGCGTTGCCGACGGGGTCGACCGCGGAGGCGACGCCCTTCTCGACGGGCCCGAAGACGGAGGCTGCCGCGTGCCGGACGCCGTCGAGCGGGGACCGCTCGCCGCCACGGATGTCGACCGTGATCAGTGCGAAGGCGATGGCGACCAGCAGCACCAGCAGCAGCCGGCTCTCTCGTGTGTCCCTCACGTGCGGCGGCGTGCCCTTCTCGTAGGACCGGCGGGCTGCGGGGCGGGCCGGTCATCCGGAGCGTTGTGCCTGTATATCAGGTTGTTTCCCGGCGACGGCGGTACGCCGGTGGCGTCGGCGCCGGCCGCTGCCGAGGGGGTGGGGCGGCGTCCCCCGGCAGGTGGAACGGCGCCCCTCGACGGCACCCCGGAAGGCCCGCCCGGAGGGCGGGCGCGTCAGCGGCGCGGCTGGGCGTCGAGGACCTGCTGGAGGGCCTCGAACTCCTCGACGCACTTGCCGGAGCCCAGCGCGACGGAGTCCAGCGGGTCCTCGGCGATGTGGATCGGCATGCCGGTCTCCCGGCGCAGCCGCTCGTCGAGGCCGCGCAGCAGGGCGCCTCCGCCTGTAAGAACGATGCCGCGGTCCATGACGTCACCCGAGAGCTCGGGCGGGCACTTGTCGAGGGTGGTCTTGACGGCGTCGACGATGGAGTTGACGGGCTCCTCGATGGCCTTGCGGACCTCGCCGGCGGAGATCACGACGGTCTTGGGCAGGCCGCTGACCAGGTCCCGGCCGCGGATCTCGGTGTGCTCGTCCTGCTCCAGGTCGTAGGCCGAGCCGATGGTGATCTTGATCTGCTCGGCGGTGCGCTCACCGAGGAGGAGGCTGTACTCCTTCTTGATGTGCTGGATGATCGCGTTGTCGAGCTCGTCGCCCGCGACGCGGATGGACTGGGCCGTGACGATGCCGCCGAGGGAGATGACCGCGACCTCGGTGGTGCCGCCGCCGATGTCGACGACCATGTTGCCGGTGGCCTCGTGGACGGGCAGGCCGGAGCCGATCGCGGCGGCCATGGGCTCTTCGATGATGTGCACCTGACGGGCGCCGGCCTGGGTGGAGGCCTCGATGACGGCGCGCCGCTCGACGCCGGTGATGCCCGAGGGCACGCAGACCACGACGCGGGGCCGGGCCATCCAGCGCCGCTTGTGGATCTTGAGGATGAAGTAGCGGAGCATGCGCTCGGTGATCTCGAAGTCGGCGATCACGCCGTCCTTCAGCGGCCGGACCGCGACGATGTTGCCCGGGGTGCGGCCGATCATCTTCTTCGCCTCGGCACCCACCGCGAGGATGCCGCCGGTGTTGGTGTTGATGGCGACGACGGATGGCTCGTTGAGGACGATTCCGCGGCCTCTGACGTACACCAGCGTGTTGGCGGTCCCGAGGTCGACAGCCATGTCACGGCCGATGAACGACATGTTGTTCCCCATGAGGATACGTCTGGCCTTCCCAGCTGGAGCGAGTGCTTACTTGAGGTCGGCAGGGTGTGCTGCTGCGGTGCGGTGCGCCGCGGGCGCGGAAGCTCTCATCGTAGTCTCGACCGGTCGAACGCGGTGCGAGGGTTCCTCCGCCATTGTCGGCGGAAGTCGAGCCTCCCCTAGTAATGGTGACGTCGTGTCGGAGTGAGAGGTTCCCTCGTTCGCCGCGCATATGCCAGGGGCGACCGAAATTAAATCGGTCGCCCCTGATCGGAAAGGCTCCGGGCCTGAAGAGCTATCAGGCGAGGCCGGGAAAGAAAATCTTGATTTCCCGCTGGGCCGAGTCCTCGGAGTCCGAGGCGTGGATGAGGTTCTCGCGCGTGATGGTGCCGAAGTCACCACGGATGGACCCCGGGGCGGCCGAAATGGGGTCGGTGGGGCCGGCCAGGGCGCGCACGCCCTCGATGACGCGCTCGCCCTCGACGACCATGGCGACGACGGGGCCGGAGGACATGAAGCCCATCAGCGGCTCGTAGAAGTCCCGGCCCTCGTGCTCGGCGTAGTGCTGCGCGAGGGTGGCACGGTCGAGGGTGCGCAGCTCCAGAGCAGCGATCGTCCAGTTCGCCTTGCGCTCGATGCGGCCGACGATCTCGCCGACCAGACCACGGCGGACGGCGTCGGGCTTGAGGAGGACGAGGGTGCGCTGGCTCATACTGCGGCTCCTTGCAGGGGCAGGGTGTGGTGCCGCAGAGGCTACAGGGGCGCCGGGGGCACCCGGTACCCTCCCCCGGCCTGCGCCGGGGGACCCCCGTACCGCAGGGACCGGTACTACGCGGCGTCGGCTGCCGCGGCCGCCGCCGCGAAGCGGGCCTTCGCCTCGTCGATCTTGCGGCCGAAGTGGACCGAGGCCCACCACAGCCCGCCGAAGACCACCCCGAGGATGAACATCATCGGGACGATGAAACCGCTCAGGACCAGGCCGATCTGCAGCAGCCAGCCCAGCTGGACGCCGCCGGGCCGGGTGAGCATGCCGCACAGCAGCACGCTGAGCACCATCGCCGTGCCGCTGACGGCCCACACGGTGCCCGCCGAGAGGTCGGAGGTCTGCATGGCCACCAGGCCGGCGAACCCGATGACGAAGAATTCACCGATCAGAGTGCTCGCGCACAGCATTCGCATGATCAGCCCTTTCCGAGGAGCAGCCGGGCCTCGCCGACCGTGATCACCGAGCCGGTCACGAGGACGCCCGCCCCGGAGAACTCGGCCTCCTCCTCCGCGAGGGTGATCGCGGCCTCCAGGGCGTCGTCCAGGCGGGGCTCGACCTGCACGCGCTCGGCGCCGAAGACCTCGACGGCGATGGCCGCGAGCTCGTCGGGGTCCATGGCGCGCGGGGTGGAGTTGCGGGTGACCACGACCTCGGCGAAGACCGGCTCGAAGGCCTCCAGCAGGCCGCGGACGTCCTTGTCGGCGCTGGCCCCGACGACGCCGATGAGGCGGCTGAAGCCGAACGCCTCGGTCACGGCCTCGGCCGTGACCTGCGCGCCGGCCGGGTTGTGCGCGGCGTCCAGCACGACGGTGGGGCTGCGGCGCACGACCTCCAGCCGGCCCGGGGAGGAGACCTGGGCGAAGGCGCGGCGGACGGTGTCGACGTCGAGCGTGCGGGCGTGCTGCGAGCCGATCCCGAAGAACGCCTCGACGGCGGCCAGGGCGACCGCGGCGTTGTGCGCCTGGTGGGCGCCGTACAGCGGCAGGAAGAGCTCGGGGTACTCGCCGCCCAGGCCGCGCAGCGTCAGCAGCTGGCCGCCGACGGCGACCTCGCGGGAGACGACGCCGAACTCCATGCCCTCGCGGGCGACGGTGGCGTCGACCTCGACCGAGCGCTTGAGCAGCACCTGGGCCGCGTCGACCGGCTGCTGGGCGAGGACGACGGTGGCGTCCTGCTTGACGATGCCGCCCTTCTCGCCGGCGATGTCGCCGGGCGTCGCGCCGAGGCGGTCGGTGTGGTCGAGGGAGATGGGGGTGACGACGGCGACGCCGGCGTCGACGACGTTGGTGGCGTCCCAGGTGCCGCCCATGCCGACCTCGACGACGGCCACGTCGACCGGGGCGTCGGCGAAGGCCGCGTAGGCCATGGCCGTCACGACCTCGAAGAAGGACAGGCGGTGTTCCTCGCGGTCGTCGACCATCTCGACGTACGGCTGGATGTCGCGGTACGTCTCGATGAAGCGCTCGGCGGAGATCGGGGCGCCGTCGAGGCTGATGCGCTCGGTGACCGACTGGACGTGGGGGCTGGTGTAGCGCCCGGTGCGCAGGTCGAAGGCGCCCAGCAGCGACTCGATCATGCGGGCGGTGCTGGTCTTGCCGTTGGTGCCCGTGATGTGGATCGCGGGGTAGGCGCGCTGCGGCTGGCCCAGGATGTCCATCAGGGCCTCGATGCGCACCAGCGAGGGGTCGAGCTTGGTCTCGCCCCAGCGGCCGGCCAGCTCGGCCTCGACCTCGCGGAGCGCCCGGTCGGTCTCGGGGTCCTCGGGGCGGGCGGGGATGTCGCCCTGCGGCGGCCCGGCCTGGGCGCGCAGGGTCCGGCTGCCGGCCTCGATCACGGCGAGGTCGGGGTCGCGTTCGGTCTCGGCATCGACGATTTCCGCGAAACGGTCATCGCCCTCGGGGCCGGTGCTGCCGTTGTCGTCGTTCAGGGGGCGCTCGCTCACGCCGACCAGTCTACGGAGGGGGTACGACGGAGCGGGCGGCAGGCGTCGTGGTGGCCCTCGCGTCTCCTCCCGCCGCATGGGCGCATCCCGTAGTCATGTCATACGGTTTTCCCGGAATGTCCCTTACGGGAATCCCTGACGGAAAGAGCCGGGGCCGGGTGAGCGGGATGCCGTCCGAGGACGAGGACGAAGGCGAGGACCGGGGCGAAGGCCGGACCGAGGCCCGGGACCGGGTCCGGGTCCGGGACCGGGTCCGGGACCGGGACCGGGACCGGGACCGGCCGCAGGCGCTGCTGGACGCGCTCCTGGAGGCCCTGCCCTCGGGCGCCGCCGTGCAGAGCCCGGACGGCGGGGTGCTCGCGGCCAACCGGAGGTTCCACCGCATGTTCGACCTGGACGGCCGCGCCGCCCTCGCCCCCGGCGGTGCCCCCGGCGGCCGCCACGTCCACCGGACGGCCGAGATCCCCCTCCCCGACGGCCGCACCCTCCGCCGCGCGATCGAACCGCTGCGCCACGAGGGCGCCTACCTGGGCGCCCTGTGGACCTACGACGACATCACCGAGCGCAAGCGGCGCGAGCGGGACCTGGAGCGGGACAACGTGGCGCTCACCGAGCTCGCCCGGCAGCGCAACGCCTTCACGGCCGCCGCCTCCCACGAGCTGCGCACGCCCCTCACCTCCATCATCAGCTTCTGCGAGCTGCTCACCGACCCCGCCTTCGGCGCCCTCACCCACGAGCAGGCCTCCTTCCTGGAGGCCGTCCGGCGCAACGCCGACCGCATGCAGCGGGTGATCTCCGACCTGCTCCTGACCACCCGGATGCGGGCCACCGCGGGCCTGGAGCTGGAATTCGGCGCCGTGGAGGTGGACCGGATGCTGCTGGACGCCGTCCTCGACCGGATGGGCGCGGCACAGGAAGCGGGATTGTTCACCGTTCTGGAGTGCGCCGCGGGGCCCGTCCTGAGAGGCGACCGGCACCGGTTGCAGAACGTCCTGGCCAATCTTCTGGAGAATGCCGCGAAATACACCCCCGCGGGTGGCCGGATCTCGGTCACGGCGGCACCGCGCGGCGAGTTCTGGGAGATCGAAGTCGCGGATACCGGAATCGGCGTCCCGGAGGAATTCCGCGAAGAGATCTTCAATGGTTTCGTGCGGGCACCGAACGCACGTACGGGGGGTTATCCCGGCACCGGTCTCGGACTCGCCATCAGCCGCGCGATCGTCCGGTTGCACGGCGGCACGATCACCGTCGGCGACGCCGCGGGCGGGGGCGCCTCCTTCCTGATCCGGCTGCCGGTCACGGGCCCGCCGGACGCACCGGTCCCGGGCCCGCCGGACGCACCGGGAACGGAGGAGGGCCCATGACCCGCGTGCTCGTCGTCGAGGACGACCCCGACCTCGCCCTCGCCCTGCGCACCCTCCTCACCCGCGCGGGCTACGAGGTCGCCCACGCCGCGAACGGCCGCGACGGGCTGCGGCTGCTGTTCGCCGAGCGCCCCGCCCTCATGCTCCTCGACATCGGCCTGCCGCAGCTCGACGGCTGGGAGGTGCTGGAGCGCACCCGCGACCTCAGCGACCTGCCCGTCCTGCTGCTCACCGCCCGCGGCGCCGAGACCGACCGGGTCCGCGGCCTGCGCGCCGGCGCCGACGACTACCTGCCCAAGCCCTTCGGCAACGACGAGCTGCTCGCCCGCGTCGAGGCGCTGCTGCGCCGCACCGCCCCCACCCGCTGGGCCGGCGACTCCTTCGACGACGGGCTGCGGCTCGTGCCCGAGCGGCGCTCGGCGGTCTGGCAGGGCCACGAGGCCCGGCTCAGCGACATCGAGTACCGGCTGCTGCAGGTGCTCGTCCGCAACCGCGGCCGGGTGATCACCACCGACCAGCTGCTCGACCGGGTGTGGGACGACCCCGAGGGCACCGGCCGCGAGCGGGTGAAGTTCGCCGTGCTGCGGCTGCGGCGCAAGCTGCGGCAGGCCGCGGGCGACGAGGCCGCGGACCCGCTGGAGGCCGTACGGGGCCTGGGCTACCGCTACCGGGCCGACGGCGGGGACGAAGGCCTCGGGGGCGAGGAGGGCGAAGGTCCCGGGGACGAGGAGGACGAAGGTCCCTTCCGAGGGCGATAGGCCCGCTCCGGGCGATTCGCAACCGTCCGGCAACCGAAGTCACCCCAGGGGTGCAACCGAGGCACCGCAAGGTCGTGAGCTGTCACAGCCCGCCGGCCCCAGGAGTCACCTCGTGCAGTCCCTGCCCGCCCGTAGCGTCGCCGTCGTCCTCGGCACCCGCCCCGAGCTGGTCAAGCTCACCGACCTCGTACGCCTCCTGGGCCCCGCCGCCCACCTGGTGCACACCGGGCAGCACTACGACGAGGAACTGTCCGGCCGCTTCCTGACCGAGCTGGGCCTGCCCGAGCCGACGTTCCTGACCGGGGTCGGCGGGCAGCCGCGCGCCGTCCAGATCTCCAGCGCCCTCGCGCAGCTCGACGAGCTGTTCACCGCCGAGCCCCCGCTCGCCGTCGTCGTCCAGGGCGACACCAACGCGGCCCTCGCCGGCGCGCTCGCCGCGAACGCCCGCGGCATCCCGCTGCTGCACGTCGAGGCCGGCCTGCGCAGCCACGACCGCAACATGCCCGAGGAGCACAACCGCGTCCTCATCGACCGCATCGCCGACGTGCTGTGCGCGGCCACCGAGGACAACCGCGCGAACCTGCTCGCCGAAGGCGTCGACGACGCCCGCATCGCGGTGACCGGCAACACGGTCGTCGAGGCCGTGCACGGGCAGCTGCCGACGGCACCCGAGCGCGCGGAGCTGCTGCGGCTGCACGGCCTGACCGCCGACTCCTACGTCCTGGCCACGATCCACCGCCCCGAGAACACCGACTCCCCCGAGGCGCTGCGGGCCATCTTCACCGAGCTCGCCGCGCTCGTGACCGACGGCCGGCCCGTCGTGCTGCCGCTGCACCCGCGCACCCGGGCCCGCGTCGAGGCCGCCGGCCTGGAGCACCTGCTGACGGGCCTGACCGTCACCCGCCCGCTCGGCTACGGCGAGTTCCTCGCCCTGGCCCGGCACGCGGCGCTGCTGGTCTCCGACTCCGGCGGCATCCAGGAGGAGTGCACGGTCCTCGGCCGCCCGCTGGTGGTCGTCCGCCGCTCCACGGAGCGGCCGGAGGCGATGGCGGACTTCGCGGACCTGGTCGCGCCGGGCGCGGAGATCGGGCACGCGGCCCGCCGCCGGCTCGCCGCCGGCGAGGCGGGCCTGAACCGTCTGGCCTCGCTGCCGAGCCCCTTCGGGGACGGCCTGGCGTCGGACCGCATCGTCGCGCTGCTGACGGCGATCACCGCGCCGCACCAGCTGGCGGCGGCCGCGTAGGGGGTCTCTCCCCCACCCCGCCCCTTCCCGTAACCGGGGGCAAGCCCCGGACCCCCGGCCCGAGTTGCCCGGGGTCCGGGCGCAGCCCGGGAAACGGTGAAAGGGCGGGACCGGGGCCTCTTCCCCCGCCGCAACGGCGAGCAACCCCCACGCACGTGCCCGGCGGTGCCGTACCCGCCGAAAGCCCCCGGAGTGAAACCCGTGTTCTCCAGCCCCCTCCTCTTCGTCTTCCCCTTCTTCCTCCTCCTCTGTTTCCTCCTCTACTGGGCCGGCGCCCGCCACGCCTACCTCCGCCGCCCCGAGGCCGAGACGGGCGACGCCGCCGCCTTCGACTGGCACTTCTTCGTCCCGTGCCGGGACGAAGAAGCAGTCGTCGGCACCACAGTGGAGCGCCTCCGCACCGACCACCCGCGCGCGCACGTGTGGGTCATCGACGACGACAGCGACGACCGCACCGGCGCCATCGTCGCCGGGCTCGCCGAGACCGACCGCCGCGTGCACCTCGTCAGCCGCGTGCGGCCCGACGCCCGCCAGGGCAAGGGCGCGGCCCTCAACGCCGCCTACGACGAGCTGAACCAGTTCCTGTCCAAGGACACCGACCGCGAGCGCGTCGTCGTCTGCGTCATCGACGCCGACGGCCAGCTCGACCCGCACGCGCTGGAGCGCGTCAGCGGCCCGGCCGGCTTCGGCGACCCGGAGACCGGCGGCGTGCAGGTCAGCGTCCGCATGCGCAACGCCGGCGACCCGCGCCCGCTGCCGGACCGCGGCCGCGTCCGCAACGCCTTCGCCCGCCTCCTCGTGCGCATGCAGGACATGGAGTTCTCCGTCTCCAACGCCGGCATGCAGCTGCTGCGCGGCCGCACCGGCTCCGTGGGCCTCGGCGGCAACGGCCAGTTCACCCGGCTCGCCGCCCTGGACCGCATCGCCGCCGCCGAGCGCCGCCCCTGGCAGCGCGGCGCGCTGCTGGAGGACTACGAGCTGGGCCTGCACATGATCCTGGGCGGCGACCGGATATCCCACATAGCCGACACCTGGGTCTCCCAGGAGGGTCTCCCGCACGCCCGCCGGTTCCTCACCCAGCGCACCCGCTGGGCCCAGGGCAACCTGCAGTGCGTCCGCTACGCGCCGCGCATCGTCTCCTCGCGCCACTACGGCGGCAAGGGCGTCCTGGAGACGCTCTACACCTTCCTGCAGCCGGTCGCCCACCTGGTGACCCTGGCGCTGTGCGCCGTCATGTTCGCCCTGCTGGGCCTGACCGCCGCGCAGGACGGCGTCGGCGAGGCGTTCGGCGGCATGCTCGCGCTGTGGCCGCTGGTGCTGGGCCTGGCCGTCGTCTCGGTGCTGCCGTTCGTGCTGTGGGGCCCGGTCTACCGCCGCGACCGCGCGTCCGACCGCTCCCTGCTGTCCGCCCTGCTGTGGGGGCTCGCGCTGTGGCTGTACGCGTACCACCTCTTCCCGGCGTCCGCGCGCGGCTTCGTCCGCATGCTGCGCGGCCGCAACGGCTGGGCGAAGACGCGCCGCAACGCGGAGGCGGTCACGTCGGGCCCGATCGCGATCGAGAGCTGACGACACGCCACGTCGGCCAAACCATGAAGTGGGCCACATTCGTGGCCCACAAGGCAACCTCCGCCCCCGTTCCGCCATCTGACCCCCGGTGAAACATGTCCGGAGCAGGTCCGGGCAGCGGAACGGGAGCGTTGTGCGGTGCGGGTACGAGTACCGGAAATCAGCACACGGATGCACTTGCTGCTGCTCACGGTGTGGACCGTGCTGTGGTTCGCCCTGGTGGAGCCCAACGGCGGCTTCTCCTGGCACTACCTGCGCACCGGCGGCGAGCTGATCTACCAGGGCGCGTCGGGCGACGGCACCGGCGGGCTCAACCTCTACGCCCACCACCCCGAGCTGCAGATGGGCCCCATCAGCTTCCTGGTGGCGGGCCTGTTCAACCCGTTCTCCGAACACACCGGCCAGTTCCTGTCGGCGGCCTTCATGTCCGCGCTGGGACTGGTCATCGTGGTGCTCGCGGGGCGCAGCGCCGCCATCCACTTCCTGGGCACCGGCACCAACCATCAGCGCCTGCGGCAGCGCGTCCTCATCGCGGGCGCGGCGTTCATCCCCATGTGGATCGAGGTGTCGGTCCGCTTCGGGCACCTGGACGACGTCCTGGCGCTGTTCTTCACCGCGCTGGCCGTGTGGTTCCTGACCCGCTGCAACCCGGCCGCCGTGGGCGTCTGCCTGGCCCTGGCGATGGACTCGAAGCCGACGGCGCTGGCCTTCGTACCGCTGATCCTCGCCCTCCCGCGGGACCGCTGGCTGCGGGCGGTCCTGTGGTGCGCGGCCCTGCTGGCCGTGGCCTGGCTGCCGTTCTTCGTCGCGGCCCCGGACTCCTTCGCCGCGGCGAAGTTCACCATCCCCAACAACCCGGCCTCCGCGCTGCGCTGGCTGGGCGGCAACACCCCCGTGACCCCCGACTGGGCCCGCCCCGCCCAGGCCGCCCTCGGCCTGACGCTGGGCGCGGTCGCCGTGTGGCGCGGCCGCTGGGCCGGGGTCGTGCTGCTGGGCGCGAACGCCCGCATCCTCCTCGACCCCAGCGTCTACACGTACTACACGGCCTCCGTGCTGCTCGGCACCCTGCTGTGGGACGTGTGCGGGCAGCGGCGCCTCGTGCCGTGGTGGAGCTGGATCGCACTCATCGTGCTCTACGGAAGCGTCTTCGTCGTGCCCGACGAGTCGGCCAAGGGCCTGATCCGGCTGGGCTTCGTGGCGGTGTCGACGGCATACGTGCTGTTCTGGCCGCAACACCGACGCCGACGGCGCAAGCCCCTCACCGAGGAGGACGAGGCCCTGGTGCAGGGCCCCTGGGGCCCGATGTGGGACCCGAACCGGACAAGGCCGTGGGCGGCGCGTTAGGCGGTGTCATTCTGCGGCTCCGCCGCGTAGGCGCGCCCCGTTAGGGGCGCGGGGAACTGCGCGACAAGCCCCCACCGGCCGGCAGGGACAGGACCGGCCGCAGACCGGCAAACGGCCCCCGTACCCATGGGTACGGGGGCCGTTTCACATCCCGGCGACGCCGACTCAGCCCTTGGGCAGAGCAGCCAGCTGCAAGCTGATCCGCTCGATGTCGGCCTCGGCCGTCTCCAGCCGCTTGCGGATCTTCTCCACGGCGGCCTCGGCGGCCTTGGCGAGGAACGCCTCGTTGCCGAGCTTGGCCGTGGACTGCGCCTTGTCCTTCTCGGCCGCGGCCAGCGCCTTGGTCAGGCGCTTGCGCTCGGCCTCGACGTCGATCGTGCCGGACAGGTCGAGGGCGACGGTGGCACCGGCGACGGGGAGCGAGGCGGTGGCGGCGAAGCCCTCGCCGGCCGGCTGCAGGCGCAGCAGCGACCGCATCGCGTCCTCGTGGGCCGCGAGCGCCGTGCCGGTCAGGTCCAGCTGGGCCGGGACCTTCTGGCCCGGCTGCAGGCCCTGGTCGGAGCGGAAGCGGCGGACCTCGGTGACGACCTGCTGGACCGTCGCGATCTCCTGCTCGGCGGCCGTGTCGCGGAAGCCGCTGTCCTTGGGCCAGTCGGCGATGACGACGGACTCCTTGCCGGTGAGCGTGGTCCACAGCGTCTCGGTGACGAAGGGCACGACCGGGTGCAGGAGCTTGAGGGTGACGTCGAGGACCTCGCCCAGGACGCGGCGCGAGACCTCGGCCTCGGGGCCGCCCTTCTGGAAGGTGGTCTTGGACAGCTCGACGTACCAGTCGAAGACCTCGTCCCACGCGAAGTGGAACAGCGCGTCGGAGAGCTTCGCGAACTGGTAGTCGTCGTAGAGCGCGTCCACCTCGGCGACGACGGCGTTGAGGCGCGAGAGGATCCAGCGGTCGGTGGCCGACATCCGCTCGGCGGGCGGCAGGTCGCCCTCCACCGTGGCGCCGTTCATCATCGCGAACCGGGTGGCGTTCCAGATCTTGTTCGCGAAGTTGCGCGAGCCCTGGACCCAGTCCTCGCCGATCGGCACGTCGACGCCGGGGTTGGCGCCGCGGGCGAGGGTGAAGCGGACGGCGTCGGAGCCGTACTTGTCCATCCAGTCGAGCGGGTTGACCGCGTTGCCGAAGGACTTCGACATCTTCTTGCCGAACTGGTCGCGGACCATGCCGTGCAGGGCGATGGTGTGGAACGGCGGGGTGCCGTCCATCGCGTACAGGCCGAACATCATCATCCGGACGACCCAGAAGAAGAGGATGTCGTAGCCGGTGACGAGGACGGAGTTCGGGTAGAACTTCTCGACGCTCTCGGTCTTCTTGGGCCAGCCGAGGGTGGAGAACGGCCACAGGCCCGAGGAGAACCAGGTGTCGAGGACGTCGGTCTCCTGGTGCCAGCCCTCGCCGGACGGCGGCTGCTCGTCCGGGCCGACGCAGACCATCTCGCCGTCCGGGCCGTACCAGACCGGGATGCGGTGGCCCCACCACAGCTGGCGCGAGATGCACCAGTCGTGGAGGTTGTCGACCCAGCCGAAGTAGCGGGACTCCATCTCCTGCGGGTGGATCTTCACGTCGCCCTTGCGGACGGCGTCGCTCGCGGCCGCGGCCAGCGGCGCGGTCCTGACCCACCACTGCATGGACAGGCGCGGCTCGATGGTCGTCTTGCAGCGCGAGCAGTGGCCGACGGAGTGGGTGTACGGGCGCTTCTCGGCGACGATCCGGCCCTCGGCGCGCAGGGCGCCGACGATCGCGGAGCGGGCCTCGAAGCGGTCGAGCCCCTGGAACGGCCCGTGGGCCGTGATGATCCCGTGCTCGTCCAGAACGGTGAGGCTCGGCAGGTCGTGCCGGCGGCCGATCTCGAAGTCGTTCGGGTCGTGGGCGGGGGTGACCTTGACGGCACCCGTGCCGAACTCGGGGTCGACGTGCTCGTCGGCGACGACCGGGATGCGGCGGCCGGTCAGCGGCAGCTCGATCTCGGTGCCGACGAGGTGCTTGTAGCGCTCGTCCTCGGGGTGGACGGCGACGGCGGTGTCACCGAGCATCGTCTCGGCGCGGGTGGTGGCGACGACGATGGAGGAGTCGCCCTCGCCGTACTTGATCGAGACGAGCTCGCCGTCGTCCTCCTGGTACTCCACCTCGATGTCCGAGATGGCCGTGAGGCAGCGGGGGCACCAGTTGATGATGCGCTCGGCGCGGTAGATCAGCTCGTCGTCGTAGAGCTTCTTGAAGATCGTCTGGACGGCCTTGGACAGGCCCTCGTCCATGGTGAAGCGCTCGCGCGACCACGCGACGCCGTCACCCAGACGGCGCATCTGCCCGGAGATCTGCCCGCCGGACTCGCCCTTCCACTGCCACACGCGCTCGACGAACGCCTCGCGGCCCAGGTCGTGGCGGGACTTGCCCTCCTTGGCCAGCTCGCGCTCGACGACGTTCTGCGTGGCGATGCCCGCGTGGTCCATGCCGGGCTGCCACAGGACCTCGAAGCCCTGCATGCGCTTGCGGCGGGTGAGGGCGTCGATCAGCGTGTGCTCGAAGGCGTGGCCCAGGTGGAGGGAACCGGTGACGTTCGGCGGCGGAATGACGATCGTGTAGGGCTCCTTCTCGCTCGTGGCATCCGCCTCGAAGTAGCCCCGCTCTACCCAGCGCTCGTACAGCGGCCCCTCTACGTCGGCCGGCGCGTACTGGGTCGGCAGGTCAGGGGTGCGGTCGGCGTGCCCGCTGTCGGGGCGCTGAGTGTTGTCGGTCACGGGGTGAATTCTACGGGGGCGTACGCGGGGGTTTCGAATCGATGGCCGCGGGATCGGCGAGGATGACGCCCACGCCACGAGAGAAGCGACGAGAGAACGATGAGCAAGCAGCAGGCCGGCCTGTACGAGCCGCTCCCGGCGGCGCCCCGTTCCTACGCGCGGCCGGGCGGCCCGAGCGGCTACGGCGCGGCCGTCTGGCCGCCGCCGGTGCCGGACCGGCGGGGCGGCCGGGGCAAGGTGGTGGCCGCCGTGGCAATCGGTTCGCTCATCCTGATGTGCACACTTCTGGGCGGTTTTCTGCTCCTCACGGGCGGCGGCAGTTCGGCGCACGGCGGCGCGCGCTACCGGCTGACGGCGCCGGAGCGCGCGGGGGAATTCCTCAGGGACGCCCCCGTGGACCGCACCTTCCGCGCGGACCACCTGCAGCGGCTGCGGCGCCTGGGCGTCCGCGACGCGGGGAGCGTCACGGCGGGCTACGCGTCCGGCCCCGCCCGCAGCGGAATGCTGATGTACAGCGGACTGTGGGGGGAAGTGAAGGACCCCGAGCGGGCGGTCGACGGCATGTTCGAAGCGATGGCGGAGGACGCGCGGGAACAGCCGGTGAAACAGGGGGCGCGGGAAGAAGTCGAAGGCAGCCCGGTACAGGTGATCCCGCGGGGCCTGAACGACGCCGGCGCGGTGATGAAGTGCCAGGCGGTGCACTTCACGCCCGCGGACGGCGGCACCGGGGCGGGCCTGCCCCTCTCGTACTGCGTGTGGGCGGACCACAGCACGGTGGGCGTCGTGGGCGCGGCCCTGGGCGGAGGGGCGGGCATCGCGGAGGCGGCGGAGGCGGCGGGGGAACTGCGGACGGCGGCGCGGACCCCGCGGTAAGGGCTGAATAAACGACAAGAAAGGATGTACCCCGACTTCTATCGACAAAGAGACGTGGGGGGACATCCGGTGAACGAGACCAACGAGCCGCCGCAGCCGCCGATGCAGCCGTCGCAGCCGCCGATGCAGCCGTCGCAGCCGCCGATGCAGCCGTCGCAGCTGCCGGTACAGCCTTACGGGCAGCCGAGCGGCAAGGGCAAGACGATCGGCATCGGGGCGGGGGTCCTGGCCGTACTGGCGGGCCTCGTGGGCGGCGGCCTGTACATGGTCAGCGGCAATGACGACAAGACGGGCGCGTACACGATCGACATGCCGCAGACGCTGGCGGACGGCGAGTACAAGCAGCTCCCCGGCAAGAAGGGGGAGAAGGACCTCGACGCCGAGGACCGCACCGAGATGAAGAAGCTCGGCCTGGAGAAGGTGGAGGGCGACAACGCCGGCTACAGGAACGACAAGAAGCAGGGCCTCCAGGTCATCGGCTTCTACGGCGCGATCCCGGACCCGGCGAAGTCCGTGGACAAGATGATCAAGGAGATGGCCAAGGACGACGGCGACGCCGCCCCCTCCCCGGGGGACGAGGTCAAGCGCGGGGAGTACAAGGACTACCGCCCGGGCGGCTTCGACGGGGCCGTCCTGAAGTGCAAGCAGGACACGATGGCGTTCACCGTCGTCGACACGAAGTTCTCGCAGACCACGAGCCAGTGCATATGGGGCGACAAGGGCACTGTCGGACTCGTCATCAGCCACTCCATGGGCACCGGTGGCGACACCCGGCAGTCGGACGGCCTGCCCGCGGACAAGCTGGCCGAGCTGACGACCAAGATCCGCAACGAGGTCCGCAAGCCGAAGTAGCCGCACGCGGGGCAGAACTGTTCCGAAACCGTTGCCGCTCTGCGGTAAGGACCACCTAAGAGATCCGGAAGGATAGCGGGACTGTCACACGAGTCCCCCACGGATCGAAGAGAGTCCCAATGAGCTACAACCAGCCGGGCCCCTACGGCCAGCAGCCGCCCCAGCAGCCGGGCCCCTACGCCCAAGGGGCGCCCGCCGGTCAGCCCGGTTACGGTTACCCGCCGCCGCCCCCGCCGCCCGGCACGCCCTACGGCGCGCAGCAGCCCTACGGCGCCCCCCAGCAGCCGGCCCCGTACGGCCAGCAGCCCCAGCCCGGCTACCCGGGCCAGTACCCCCCGCCGGTCCCGCCCCAGGGCGGCGGCAAGGGCAAGGCGATCGGCATCACGATCGGCGCGGTGGCGGTCGTGGGCGCGCTCATCGCGGGTGCGATGTACTTCATGGGCGGGGGCGGTGACGTGAAGCCGTACACGATCGTCCTGCCGGAGAAGCTGCTCGACGGCAAGTACACGAAGAACAGCGTGAGCTCTCCGGGCTCCAAGCAGACGAGCACTCAGGACCTAACGGACAACGCGAAGGTCAAGGAGCTGGGAATCTCCAACGGCACCAGCGTCTCGGGGAGCTATGCCAACGCCGAGAAGCAGGCCCTCTCGGTGATCGGCGTGTACGGCGAGCTCCCCGACCCGGCAAAGACGGTCGACGCGATGATCGCGAAGTCCGAGGAGGAAGAGAAGAAGAGCGCCGAGACCAGGCAGGGCGTCAAGGTCGAGACGGTCACCCCCTGGTCGGAGTTCTCCCCGAGCGGCTTCGACGGCGCGGTCATGAAGTGCGTAACCAAGAAGACCACGGTCAACGCGGGCACCATTTCAGTCTCGAACGAGGCCACGGAGTGCATCTGGGGCGACTCCAGCGCCATCGGCGTCGTCAAGCATGCAGTCTCGAAGAGCAACAGCCCCTATGGAGGCACCACCGCCACCGGCAACGTGATGTCCCCCAAGGAGACGTCTGAGGCCGCCGCCAAGGTCCGCAACGAGGTCCGCAAGGAAAAGTGAGCCGTCGCAACAGTCTGGAAGATGGCTAGATAGTGACGGCCGATGTAGGCACAGCTAGTAATGTCACCCCACAAAGATGATCTTGCCTGTCGGGCGACCCACTGAGGTGCCCGACAGGCTACTCAAGCGTGAGGGAGACAACAACGTGCGCAAGTTGGCGCAGCGGGTGGCGGTTGCAGCAGGACTGATCGTGGCAGCGGGCACGCTTCAACTCGCCACCTCGACTACGGCGGAAGCCACTCCTGCCCAATGCACGAGCTACCTGAAGTCGTACGGCTACTCGGTCGGCCCCAAGGTGAAGCAGGCATGCCAGTACGCAGCTAACGATTGGAGTGATGAAATGACTCACACCAACGAGCCCTGCATAGAGATGCTGAAGCTCCTCGGCGTTCGCCCCGGACATGTCGACTTCGCATGCGCCGCCCACTGAGACATCTCAGGCATCTTGACAAGCCCTGACCAGCCACGGGGTCAAGGCAGTCAATCTACCTGAGTACGGTGACGGCCGCAGTGGCGGCCGTCACCGCGTCCGGCCTACTTCCCCCACCGGCTGGCCGTGTTGGCCGCCTGCACCTTCGCGCTGAGCAACTCGGCCTCGGTGACGGGCCGGACCGCGTCGGGTGCGGCCTCCCACTCCTTGCCGCCCGCGAGCGTACGCAGCAGGAGCTGCGGCCCGCCGTTGCGCATGACCTGCCCGACGGCACCGTCCCGGGTATCCACGACGAACGTGCCGATGCCGGGCAGGGGTTGCTGATGGTCCCGGGCAGCGCAGGTGCACGCGCCCAGCGGGGAACGGGGCCGAAGGTCGATGCCGTGGGCGGTGGCCCAGACGTAGACCCCGCAGGACGGTCCCTTTGGGGTACGGGGTTCCGGGACGGGGGGTGGTTCGGGGGCGGGAATCTGCCGTACCTGACGGAACCAGCGGCGGATAAGGTTGCGCATGTCGACGCTCCTCTAAGGCGTTGACCACGCCCCGGGGCCGTTCCAGCGGTCGCCGGGGTCTCCTATGTGCGGGACCTTATCGCAGTAGACCTGGTAGACCTAGATAACCAAGAATCCGAAGCCAACTGCTCATTGCTGCGAACCATATGAAACGCGTAGCGTGCCCGTGTGATCGAATTCGTTCCCGACATCCCGCGCTGGCGTCAGGTGGCCGATGTGATCCGGCAGCGCATCAAAAACGGCACGTACCCACCACGTTCACGCGTTCCCTCCGTGAACCAGCTCACTGAAGAGTTCGGCATCGCGGCGGCGACGGCCCACAAGGTGCACCGCGGCCTGCGAGCCGACGGCCTCATCTACACGGAACCCGGCATGGGCTCGTACGTCTCCCCGCAGCCGCAGGACGGCTGAGGTCAAGACAGGCTGGCAGCAGGGGGAGAGGTGGGGGGCTCGGGTCCGGCTGGTTGGCTGTGCGGCTGGTGGGCGGTTGGCCGCCGTACTCCTGCCGTCACGGATGCACGCGCGTGAGGAGACCGGTCTGTCCGGCCTGGGCTGAGGGGGAGCTGGCAGCTGCCGCGATGTGGCCGGGCCCGTCGTGGGCGCTTCGCTCGGCGCGCCGCCGTTGTGGTTGCTCGTCCGGCTGCGGATGCATGTGGGTGCGGAATCCACCCGGCGTGGGCGTAGGGGCGGCGGATAAGCGGGCCCGGGATGACGGCCGGGCACCTCAGCGGCCCCGCGAGGGTGCTCCTGTCACAGACGAGCCCCCTCAGGGACGGCCAACCGCCCGCTGCGGCGGATAAGCGGGCCGAGTCGCAGACTGCAAGCCACCTTCAGCCCCACCGGGCCTCTCCCGTCACAGGAGCTTCCACCCAGGGGCGGTTAGCTGCCCGCCACGGCGGATAAGCGGGCCAAGTCGCAGGCTGCAAGCCACCTTCAGTCTCGCCGAGCCTCTCCTGTCACAGGCGCCACACCCAGGGGCAGTTGGCCGCCCGCCGCGGCGGATATACGGGCCCGATCGCAGGCCGCAAGCCACCCCCAGCCCCACCACACGCCCTCCGTCACACAAACCCCCACCCAGGGACACCCGCCCGCTCAGCCACGACGGTGGCGAGCCGAGCGAAGCGCCCACGACGGCAGGAACCACATCGCGGCAGCTGCCAGCTCCCCCTCAGCCACAGACGGGCAGACCGGTCTCCTCACGCAGCTGCATCCGCGACGGCACGAGTACGGCGGCCCACCTCCCACCCACCGCACAGCCAACACACCGAACCCAAGCCCCCCACCCCTCCCCCCGCTGCCAGCCTGTTCTCACCCGCACACGAACCACGGATCCCAGCCCACCCCACTGCCGTCCCCCCGACCGGCCCCAGCGGGAAGGGAGAGCCGGCCCCGCTGCCGGCCTGTTCTCACCCGCACCCAACCCACGGATCCCAGCCCACCCCACTGCCGTCCCCCCGACCGGCCCCAGCGGGAAGGGAGAGCCGGCCCCAACTGCCGGCCCGCTCTGACCCGCACCCGTCAACTCACCACCACAGTCACCACATCAGGGCGCTCTCGACGTCGCTCTGCCAGTACGTCACCGCCGCCTTGCTGTCGACCCACGTGCCCTTGGGGAGCGTCACCGTGCGTGCCCGGCTCTGCGTGCCGTCGCCCTCGTCGAAGCTCACCCGCAGGACGCTCGCGGTGCGCCCGTTCGTGCCGGAGCCGTCGGCGGCGGACAGGTTGATGCCCGCGTACGCGGACTCGCCGGGCTCCAACGTGACGACGGCCTGCGGGATGGAGTCCTCCACGACCGGCACCACATGCTGCGCAGCGTCGAAGGCCAGGTGCGGGTGGGCGTAGGCGAAGCACGGCTTGGAGCTGGTGTTGGTGGCCGTCAGCAGCTGGTGGTTGATCGGGCGGGGCACGTTCTGGACCGTGACCTCGGTGTTGGTCAGGGAGCAGGCCGGGATGGAGGTCGCGGCCGATTCCGCGGCCTGCGCCTGAGCGGTCGTGGCGGCGGTGCCGGCGAGGAGCGTGGCCGCGAGGGCGAGGCCGGTGGCGGTGATGCGGGCGGTACGCATAGGGGTGCCTCCGAGTTGGCGATCGGCTCCTGGGGCGGATGCCCAGGACGTGTCGCCAGCCTGTCCCTCGCCCTCCCGGGCCCACAAGATCCACCGCATCATTCGGGACACCGGAACATCTCCCCCCAACCCGACCTGCGGAAATGCAACCCGCCTGGGACGCCCCGCTGGAACGGGCCGGCTACTCCCCCACCCCCTCCGCCAGCGCCTCCAGCAGGCTCACCGCCTCCTCCGCCCGCTCGTACGGGACGAAGAGGTGGTCGTGGTGGAAGCCCGCCACGACGTTGCAGCTGAGGTCGGCCTGGGCCAGGGCCTGGGCGACTGCCGCCGTGAGGCCCACCGCTTCCAGCGCGGAGTGGACCCGCAGGGTGATCCAGCCCGCGACGTACTCGTACGGCAGCCCGGCCGCGTCGGCCTCCTCCTGCCGTACGACCAGGGTGAGACCCTCCGGTTCCCTCACCGTCACGACGGGGGCCACGCCCGCCGGCGCCTCCCCCGCCACCGTCGCGTACACGTACCGACCGGCGTTGAGCACGGGCCGCATACCGCTCAGCAACTTCGTCAGATCACGTTCTCCTGCCATGCCCGCCACCCTACGTACGAGGATGCACGGACACACGAAAGGGCGCCCGGCACTCGTCCGGACGCCCTCTTCCACGCTACTGCTCAGCTCTCCTCGCCGAAGAGTTCGTCGATGGAGGAGACGGTGAAGGCGCGGTCGGCCCAGCCCTGCACGATGTCCAGATCCGTGCACTCCGCGATGCGCTCCCGCTCCCCGTCGGACACCGGAACCCCACGGTGCTCCAGTACGCGCAGCACCATCTCCGCCTTGCCCTTGGCCTCGCCCTTGGCCTCGCCCTCCAGGAGCGTCTCCTCGACGAGGGTGCCCCGGCCGGGGAAGTACGTACGGATGGTCATCAGGTTCCTCCAGGTTTCCCTCGCCGGGGTTTCGCCCAGGCCGATCTCCAGCAGTTCCGAGTAGTACGCGACGGACTCTTCGTCAACCGCCCCCAGGGCACGCGCCAGCGCGTCCAGTATGGCCGGAGCGTCCTGGCTCCGCCCGTGCGTCATCGCCGAGAAGGTCGCCATGGCCAGGTTCTGGGCGGCTTCCTCGGCGTCGATGATGGGAGGGACGTTTCCGGGCCCCAGAACCAGAGGGTGCACGGCCAGGGCCTTCCAGCCCTCGGGCCCGAGCTTGAAGGGGCCTGCTGCCCATTCCGCAGTCGCCTTGTCCTGGCAGATGACCAGCAGCAGTGCCGGGTGGCCGTACTTGGCCTTCAAGAACGCGAGGTAGTACGCCCAGCTGACCGCCTTGTCGCTGTCGCGGCGCCCCTGTGCCTCGATGGCCAGGAGAAAGCTCTTACTGCTGTCGCTCGGCTGGATACGCAGCACGCTGTCCACGCGCCGCTCCAGTGGCCGGATCTCTGTGGCGTCCGGCGAGAGCACCTCGACGGACGCTTGCTCCGGCAGGGGAACGCCCAGGATCCGGAACACCGGCGCGAGTAACTCCGGCCGTTCCTGGAAGATCCGGTGCGATGCCTCGTGGTTCGCTGTAACCATGATCCGACCGTAGGAGTGCTGTCCGAGCCGCGTCCGGCATTCCAAACCCGATCACCCGTTCGGGCATCGGATCGTTCGTCAGTTCTGCGGACGCCTCGGACAACAGAAAGGCGCCCGGCACAAAGCCGGGCGCCCTCACAACCAACCAACCGCGCTACGCGCTCTTCTCGTGCCGCTCGTCCTTCCCCACGATCCGCGGCTCGCGCGGGACCAGGGTCGGGTTGACGTTCGAGTGGACGACGTCCGCGGTGATGACGACGCGGGCCACGTCCTTCCTCGACGGGACCTCGTACATCACCGACATCAGGACTTCCTCCATGATGGCGCGCAGGCCGCGCGCGCCCGTGCCGCGGAGGATGGCCTGGTCGGCGATGGCCTCCAGGGCGGGGCGGTCGAACTCCAGCTCGACGCCGTCGAGTTCAAAGAGCCTTTGGTACTGCTTCACCAGGGCGTTGCGCGGCTCGACCAGGATCTGGAGGAGGGCCTCGCGGTCCAGGTTGTGGACGGAGGTGATGACCGGCAGGCGGCCGATGAACTCCGGGATCATGCCGAACTTGACCAGGTCCTCCGGCATGACCTCCTGGAACTGGTCGCTGGCCTCGATCTCGCGCTTGGAGCGGATCGTGGCGCCGAAGCCGATGCCCTTGGCGCCGGCCCGGGACTCGATGATCTTCTCCAGGCCGGAGAAGGCGCCGCCCACGATGAACAGCACGTTCGTCGTGTCGATCTGGATGAATTCCTGGTGCGGGTGCTTGCGGCCGCCCTGGGGCGGGACCGAGGCGGTGGTGCCTTCCAGGATCTTCAGCAGGGCCTGCTGGACGCCCTCGCCCGACACGTCCCGTGTGATCGACGGATTTTCGCTCTTACGGGCGACCTTGTCGATCTCATCGATGTAGATGATGCCGGTCTCGGCCTTCTTGACGTCGTAGTCGGCGGCCTGGATCAGCTTCAGCAGGATGTTCTCGACGTCCTCGCCGACATAGCCGGCCTCCGTCAGGGCCGTCGCGTCGGCGATGGCGAAGGGGACGTTCAGCATGCGGGCCAGGGTCTGGGCCAGCAGCGTCTTGCCGGAGCCCGTGGGGCCCAGCAGCAGGATGTTGGACTTGGCGAGCTCGATGCCGTCGTCGCGGTTGTGCGCGCCGGTCTCACCGGCCTGCACGCGCTTGTAATGGTTGTAGACGGCGACAGAGAGAGCCTTTTTCGCGGCCTCCTGGCCCACGACATAGCCTTCGAGGAACTCGTAGATTTCGCGGGGCTTCGGGAGTTCCTCCCAGCGCACCTCGCTCGTCTCCGCGAGCTCTTCCTCGATGATCTCGTTGCAGAGGTCGATGCACTCGTCGCAGATGTACACACCAGGACCCGCGATGAGCTTCTTCACCTGCTTCTGGCTCTTGCCGCAGAACGAGCACTTGAGCAGATCGCCGCCGTCACCGATGCGTGCCACGAGGTGCTTCCCCTTCGCCTGGGATCCGCCTTGCACTGCGAACCCGGGTGCTTGCCTATCGACGGTACCTTGCCGGGCCCCCCGAGCGGGCCCCCCTTGGCCTTACTCGGTCGGCTCAAGGGGGATACCAGCGGCACGGCGATCAAACGTTTACGGAACTCTTGCGGGTAGAAACGATCTGGTCGACCAGGCCGTAGGCGAGCGCGTCCTCGGCCGTGAGGATCTTGTCGCGCTCGATGTCGTCCCGGATCTTCTCGATCGGCTGGGTGGAGTGCTTGGCCAGCATCTCCTCCAGCTGGGTGCGCATCCGCATGATCTCCTTCGCGGCGATCTCCAGGTCGGAGAGCTGCTCGCGGCCCGTCTGGCTGGAGGGCTGGTGGATCAGCACGCGGGCGTTGGGCAGCGCCATGCGCTTGCCCGGGGTGCCGGCCGCGAGGAGGATCGCGGCGGCGGAGGCGGCCTGGCCCATGCAGACCGTCTGGATGTCCGGCTTCACGAACTGCATCGTGTCGTAGATGGCCGTGAGGGCCGTGAACGAGCCGCCGGGGCTGTTGATGTAGATCGAGATGTCGCGGTCCGGGTCCATCGACTCCAGGCACAGCAGCTGCGCCATGACGTCGTTGGCGGAGGCGTCGTCGATCTGCACGCCGAGGAAGATCACGCGCTCTTCGAAGAGCTTCGCGTACGGGTCGTACTCGCGGACGCCCTGGGAGGTGCGCTCGACGAAGCGCGGGACGACGTAGCGGGCCTCGGCCTGGGGGCCGGTGTACAGGCCGCTCGGGGACGAGATGTTCATGCGGGTTTCACCATCCTGGTGGCGGTCGATGGGCCGGGAAGCAGCTTCCCGGCCCGGAAGCGGGCTCTCTGGCGGTACGTACTGCGCCGGGGCTCAGGCCCCGGTGCCGCCGCCGCCCGGAACGCCGGAAGCGTGGGTGATGATCTCGTCGATGATCCCGTACTCCTTGGCCTCCTGCGCGGTGAACCAGCGGTCCCGGTCACCGTCGCGGATGATCGTCTCCACGGTCTGGCCGGTGTGGTGCGCGGTGATCTCGGCCATGCGCTTCTTGGTGCGCAGCAGCTGCTCGGCCTGGATCTTGATGTCCGAGGCGGTGCCGCCGAGGCCCGCGGACCCCTGGTGCATGAGGATGTCGGTGTTGGGCAGCGCGAAGCGCTTGCCCGGGGTGCCGCCGGTCAGCAGGAACTGGCCCATCGAGGCCGCGAGGCCCATGCCGATGGTGACCACGTCGTTCGGGATGTACTGCATGGTGTCGTAGACCGCCATGCCGGCCGTCACCGAGCCGCCGGGGCTGTTGATGTAGAGGTAGATGTCCTTGTCCGGGTCGGCGGCCAGGAGGAGCATCTGCGCCGTGATCTTGTTGGCGATGTCGTCGTCGACCTGCTGGCCGAGGAAGATGATCCGCTCCCCGAGCAGCCGGTTGTAGACCTGGTCGCCGAGGCCACCACCGATGGCGATCTCACCGGCGGCGGAAGGCATCAGATTCGTCACGTATCCACCTGCTCGTCTCTGACGGCAACGGGCCGTCTCCGCGTCTTCTCCGGGGACCGGGGTCCGGCTCGGCCGGACTGCTCGCCGGCGCGCTGCCATGTCTCCCCTGCCCTCGTATCTACGGACCCTAACGCGCTGTTCGGCGGGCGCCATCCCGCATCAGGAACTGTTCGCTCTGAGCGCAGGTTCCGCAGGTCGCACAGCGGCCCGCAGAGGCCGTGGGATGTCCCTGAGGGCGCCTTGGGGGCGCCCGGGCATCCCGGGGCCCCGGGGACGCGGACGGGCCCGGACGCGTGAAAACGTCCGGACCCGTCCGTAGCTGCTGTGCGGCTGCCTGAGCGGCCGCCCTATGCGGCTGCCGGGGCTCAGGCCTCGGTGGTGACCTCGGTGGTCTCGCCGTCCTCGTCCTCGTCGTCCAGGCTGATGACCTCGCCGGACGCGTCCTTGACGGTGGCGGCCTCGACGACGGTGGCCAGCGCCTTGCCGCGGGCGACCTCACCGACGAGCATCGGGACCTGGCCGCCCTCGACGACCGCCTGGGCGAACTGGTCGGGGCTCATGCCGGAGGACTGGGCACGGCGCATGAGGTGCTCGGTGAGCTCCTCCTGGCCGACCGAGACCTTCTCCTTGTTGACGATCTCGTCGAGGATGAACTGGGTCTTGATGCCCTTCTCGGCCTGCTCCTTGAGCTCGGCGTCGAACTCCTCGGCGGACTTGCCCTGGATCTCCAGGTACTTCGCCAGGTCCAGGCCCATCTGGCCCAGCTGGTGGTGCTCGAGGTTGTGCTTGCGGGTGTTGACCTCGTCCTCGAGCAGCTTCTCGGGCATCGGGACCTCGACCAGCTTGATCAGCTCGTCGAGGACCTTCTCCTGGGCCTGCGTGGCCTGGTCGAACTTCTTCATCCGCTCAAGGCGCTTGCGGCTGTCGGCGCGCAGCTCCTCCAGCGTGTCGAACTCGCTCGCCAGCTGGGCGAAGTCGTCGTCGAGCTCCGGCAGTTCGCGGGACTTGACGGCGGTGACGTCGACCTTGACCTCGGCCTCCTTGCCCTCGGCGGAACCGCCCTTGAGCTCGGAGGTGAAGGTGGCGGTGCCGCCGGCCTCGAGGCCGGTCACGGCCTCGTCGATGCCGTCGAGCAGCTGGCCGGAGCCGATGGTGTAGTCGACGCCCTTGGCGACGCCGTCCTCGAGGACCTCGCCGTCGACCTTGGCCTCCAGGTCGACGGTGACGATGTCACCCTCGGCGGCGGCGCGCTCGACCGGGGAGGTGGTCGCGAAGCGGTCGCGCAGCTGCTCGAGCGACTTCTCGACGTCCTCGTCGGTGACCTCGACGGAGTCGACGGTGACCTCGATGCCGGAGTAGTCCGGGATCTCCAGGGTCGGGCGGATGTCCACCTCGGCGGTGAAGGACAGCAGCTCGCCGTCCTTCAGCTCCGTGATGTCGACCTCGGGCTGACCCAGCGGGTTCAGCTCGGCCTCGTTGATCGCCTCGGTGTAGAACTTCGGAAGCGCGTCGTTGACGGCCTCCTCCAGCACCGCACCGCGGCCGAAGCGCTGGTCGATGACACGGGCCGGGATCTTGCCCTGACGGAAGCCCTTCACCGTGACCTGCTGGTTGATCTTCTTGTACGCCGCGTCGAGGCTGGCCTTGAGCTCCTCGAAGGGCACCTCGACAGTGAGCCGAACCCGAGTCGGGTTCAGGGTCTCCACGGCGCTCTTCACGGTTCGGTCTCCTTGGGGCTGACTTCTGGTGATTCTGCTGAGGTTCAGCGGATCGCGCCCGGTAGGCAGACTCGGTGGTGCAGACACACGGGCGCGCAGCTTGCATAGTAACCGCAAGCAGGATGAGCCCCACAATGTGATCTTGACCGTGGTCGTGTGGTCGGGGTGGCCGGATTCGAACCGACGACCTTCCGCTCCCAAAGCGGACGCGCTACCAAGCTGCGCCACACCCCGTAAGTGCGAGACGTAGGGTACATGCCCGCGGGGGTAACTGTGGCCTGATTAACGTCGGCGCCGGGAAGCACGGGGCGGCGCGGAAGCGGCGCGCGGCGAGGGCCGAAGGGGTGACGTGCGGTGCACGGCCCGGACCCGCTACGATGCACAACGTGCCGCACGGCCCTTTCCGGGTTCGCGGCGCGTGCGGGCGTAGCTCAATGGTAGAGCCCCAGTCTTCCAAACTGGCTACGCGGGTTCGATTCCCGTCGCCCGCTCCACCGACGCCTCCGGCCCTGCCGGAGGCGTTTGTCGTTCCCGTGCCCTTCCCGGGACCCGGCGTGCGGGCGGCTCAGAACTTGATGCCGTTTATCGTCTCGGCGATCGAGTTCAGGAACCTCTGGATCGACGGCGCCATGCCCGTCGAGGCGAGGAAGAAGCCGAAGAGGATGGCGACGATCGCCGGGCCGCCCTTGATGCTGTTGGAGCGGAAGAGCACCACCAGCACGATCGCCAAGAGCAGCACCACTGACAGCGAAATGGCCACAACTGATCACACCCTCGGTCGGATACTCACTGGTCTGCCCGGGAGACATGCTCCCCGCGGCCCTCGCCCGTCAACCATCGTGCCACCAACTTCCCCGTTTCCGTGGGCCTGTGACATTTCATCGGCACTTCGTCCAGAAACAGCCTGCAAAGCCGTGGGCAGTGGAAATCGGGTGACTTGACGGTCCGCGTGGCGGCGGCCGCCGCGCCGCCGCTAGGGTGCTTCGGATGTCCCCCGCCGTCACACCTCCCGCCCGCGCGGTGATCCCCTCGGGGCAGCCCGGCCCGGCGTCCGCGCCCGCCGCCCCGGCACAGCGCGATCCCTTTTTCGACAACGCGAAATACCTCGCGATCGTCCTCGTGGCGCTGGGACACGCGTGGGAGCCGCTCTCGCACACCAGCCGCGCCGCGCTGGCGCTCTACATCACCGTGTACACCTTCCACATGCCGGCGTTCATCCTCATATCCGGCTATTTCTCCCGCGGCTTCGATCTGAGCCCCGCCAAGCTCAAGCGCCTGCTCACGGGTGTGGTCGTGCCGTACCTGGTCTTCGAAGTCGCCTACACGTACTTCCAGCACTGGGCGGAGGACGACGCGCCGCCGGAGCCCATTTCCCTGCTCAACCCGTGGTACCTGAACTGGTTCCTGGCCGCGCTCTTCATCTGGCGGCTGACCACCCCGGTGTGGAAGCTGATTCGGTGGCCGGTCCCCGTCGCCTTCGCCGTGGCCGTCCTGGCCGCGGTCTCCCCCGAGGTCGGCGGCGACTTCGCCATGGAGCGGGTGCTGCAGTTCCTGCCGTTCTTCGTGATCGGCCTGCACCTGCGGCGCGAGCACTTCGAGCTCGTGCGGCGCCGCTGGGTGCGGATCGCGGCGGTGCCGGTCTTCGCCGCGGCGGTCGCGGTCGCGTACTGGCTGGCGCCCGGCCTGGACACCGGCTGGCTGTACCGCAGCAGCGCCGTCCAGGACCTGCACGAGCCGGCCTGGACGGCCCCGCTGACGACGCTCGCCCTGTTCGCCTGCGCGGCCGTGCTCACGGCGGGGTTCCTGGCCTGGGTGCCGCGCCGGAAGACGTGGTTCACGGCGCTGGGCGCGGGGACCCTGTACGGGTACCTGCTGCACGGCTTCCTGATCAAGCTGTCGCGCTGGTGGGAGTGGTACGACGCGGCCGCGTGGATCCGCCGGCCGGTCGGCGAGGTCGTGGTCACCTTGATCGCGATCGCGGGCATGACGGCGCTGTGCACGTCGCCCGTGCGGCGGGTGTTCCGGGGGGTCATGGAGCCGCGCATGGAGTGGGCGTTCCGCAAGCCCTAGACCTACGGACCGGCCGCGTCCCTACGCCTCGATGCCCAGCAGCCGCCGCATCCGCGCGTACTTCGCCGCCAGGCGATCCCGCGTCGCCTCGTCCAGCTCCTTCGCCCGCTCCGGGTCGGAGTTGTGCGCCAGGTCGGACTCCTTGACCAGGAGGGCTCCCGGCGTGGCCAGGATGCGGGCCGCGTAGTCCTCCGGGGCCTCGCCCGGGCGCTTCGTGACCGCCAGGATCATGTCCTTGACCGGCCGGGGCAGCTCCGAGCCCGCCAGCCACTCCTCGGTCACCGCGCCGTCCTCGACGGCGTCGTGCAGCCAGGCCGCGGCTACCTGCTCGTCGCTGCCGCCGCGCCGCCGCACGCCCTCGGCCACGGCCGCCAGGTGCTCGGTGTACGGGCGGCCGGCCTTGTCGGTCTGGGTGGCGTGGGCGCGCCGCGCGAGTGCTTCCACGGCGGCGAGGTCGAGAGCGGTCATACGGTCCTCCGTGCTTGTGGGGCTCAGTGCCGGCAGATCAGCAGCAGGGCCCGGTCGTCGTTGACGTCCTTCGCGACGGCCTCGATCAGGTGCCAGGCGGCGCCCTGGAAGCCGGCGGAGACGTAGCGGTCGGCCTCGCCGGTGAGGCGGTCCATGCCTTCGGTGAGGTCCCGCTCGGCGGTCTCGACCAGTCCGTCGGTGAAGAGCATGAGGACGTCGCCGGGCTGCAGGGTGCCCTTTATCGGGTCGAACTGGGCGCCGTCGTACACGCCGAGCAGCGGCCCCTCCGCGGCCTTCTCCTCCCAGCGGCCGGTGCCGGCGCAGAGCTGGAGGCCGGGCAGGTGGCCCGCGGAGAACATCTCGTAGTCGCCGCTGTCGAGGTCGAGGACGAGGTGCACGGAGGTCGCGAAGCCCTCGTCCCAGTCCTGGCGGAGCAGGTAGCCGTTGGCGGCGGGCAGGAAGTCGTGGGGCGGCAGGGAGCCGAGGAGCCCGCCGAAGGCGCCGGAGAGCAGGAGCGCGCGGGAGGCGGCGTCCATGCCCTTGCCGGAGACGTCCGTCAGGACGACCTCCAGGGTGCGGCCGCCGTTCGTCCGGGCGGCGACGACGAAGTCGCCGGAGAAGGACTGGCCGCCGGCCGGGCGCAGCGCCATCTCCCGGTGCCAGCCGCGCGGCAGCTTGGGCAGCTTGCTCTGGACGCGGATGCGTTCGCGCAGGTCGAAGAGCATGGTGCCGCCGCGCCGCCAGGGCACGCCGACGCGACTGCGGAACTGGGCGATGAGCAGCCCGAGGAGGCCGACGGCGGCGACGACGAGGATCGTGCCGGGCGTGACGCGGACGCCGTCGCCGGAGGCTTCAGGGTTGAGCACGGCGGCCTCGGCGATGAGGGCCGCGGCGGAGGCGGCGTACAGCGCGAGCAGGCTGGCGGGGCGCAGCAGCAGACCGCCGGCGACGATCGGCAGGACGAGGGCGGTGGGCACGCACCAGGCGGGCAGCGCGATGGTGGTGAGGGCGAGGGCGGGGACGGTGAGGAGGAGGGCCGCGAGGGCGATCCAGTCGGATCCGTCGCCGCGGAAGTAGTCGACCCCGGCTTTGCGCACGCTTGTACGAGCCCGGTGCCATGCCTTGCGCATCCGGGCCGTCGGGGTCTCCGCACCGCCAGTCATTGCATCGTGACCTTATCCACCCATTCGGCGGTGCGTCGACTCACGCCGCGCCGACACGGCCGCGCACGGTACGTCCCGTGCGGCGGCGTCGGCCCCTTATGCGAAATTCCTTCGCCCGGGGGGCCGGGTCGCTGCTAGTCATGGGGTATGACGACGGAGCTGCGAGTCCTTCGCGATGCTGAGTTCGATGCCTGGTACGCCGCGGTCGAGCTGGGGTTCGGCGGGGTCCCCGAGGCCCCCGAGGAGGCCGCCCTGTGGCGTGAACTGGCCGGCCTCGACCGTTCGATCGGGGTCTGGGACGGCGCGGAGGCGGTGGGTACGACCGGGGCGTTCGCCCTGCGGATCACGGTTCCCGGGGGCGCCGGGGTGCCCGCGGCCGGGGTGACGATGGTGAGCGTGCGGCCGACGCACCGGAGGCGCGGCGTGTTGCGGCAGATGATGCGGCGGCAGCTGGACGACCTGCGGGCCTGGGGCGAACCCCTGGCCGTTCTGACGGCTTCCGAGCCGGACATCTACGGGCGGTTCGGCTACGGCATCGCGACCCACTCCCTGAGCGTCCGTATCGATACGACCCGCGTGCGCGTGTCCGCACCGGAGGGCACGGACGGGGTGCGGTTGCGCTTGTCGAAGCCCGATGAAGCACGCGACGCCTGCGAGGCGGTCTACGCACGCCGGGTAGCCGCCCGTCCGGGCATGCTCGCGCGGCAGCCGGGCTGGGAGGCCGTGCCGCTGCTGGACCCGGCGGACGGGCGCGAGGGCGCCTCGCCGCTGCAGTGCGTGCTCGCCGAGGAGGACGGGCGGACGGTGGGGTACGCGCGGTACGCGGTCCGGCCGCTGTGGGCCGAGTCGGGCCCGGGCGGGACGGTGCTGCTGCGCGACGTGGAGGCGCTGACCCCGGCCGCGTACGCCGCCCTGTGGCGCTATCTGACGGAGATCGATCTGACCTCGGTCGTGACCGCGCACAACCGCCCCGTGGACGACCCGCTGCTGCATCTCGTCAGCGACATCCGGCGGTGCGAGCCGCGGGTCAAGGACTCGCTGCACGTGCGGCTGGTCGACGTGGGGGACGCGCTCGCCGCGCGGACGTACCGGAGCCCGGTGGACGTCGTCCTGGACGTCGCCGACGACTTCTGCCCCTGGAACGCGGGGCGGTGGCGGCTGACCGGCGACGCGAAGGGCGCGTCCTGCGAGCGCACCGAGGACGCGGCCGAGCTGGCCATGTCCGTGCGGGAGCTGGGGTCGGCCTATCTCGGCGGGGTGTCGCTCGCCGCGCTGGCGGGGGCCGGCCGGGTGCGGGAGCTGCGCGAGGGTGCGCTGGAGGAGGCGTCGGCGGCCTTCGGCAGCGACGTGGCGCCGTGGCTGCCGCACGGCTTCTGACGCCGCCGGGGCCCTCCCGGCGGCCGGGAGCCCCCCTGACGGGCTGTCAGCGCTGCTGGCAGCCCGGGCACCAGAAGAGATTGCGGGCGGCGAGACCGGCGGTGCGGATCTCGCCGCCACAGATGTGGCAGGCCATCCGGGCGCGGCGGTAGACGTAGACCTCGCCGCCGTGGTCGTCGACGCGCGGCGGGCGGCCCATGGCCTCCGGGGTGTGCTCGGGCCGTACGGTGTCGATTCTGTTGTTGCGCACGCCCTCGCGCATCAGCTCGACCAGGTCCGACCAGATCCCTTCCCATTCGGAGCGGGTCAGATCGCGGCCGAGTCGGTACGGGTCGATTCCGTGCCGGAAGAGGACCTCGGCGCGGTAGACGTTGCCCACGCCCGCGATGACCTTCTGGTCCATGAGCAGGGCGGCGACGCTCGTGCGGCTGCGCGAGATGCGGTGCCAGGCCGCCTCGCCGTCGTCCTCGGGGCGCAGCGGGTCCGGTCCGAGGCGGTCGTGTATCGCCTGCTTCTCGGCGCCGGTGATCAGGGCGCAGGTGGTGGGGCCGCGGAGGTCGGCATAGCCGTCGGGGTTCGCCAGGCGCAGGCGCACCGTGTCGGTGGGGGGAGGGGCGTGCCCCGTCCCGAAGACGTACTTGCCGAAGAGGCCGAGGTGGATGTGGATCCAGTCGCCGCCGCCGAAGCCGAGGAAGAGGTGCTTGCCGTGGGCCTCGGCGGTCTCCAGGGGGCGGCCGTCCACGAGGGCCGCGCCGTCGGAGAACTTGCCCTGGGGGCTGGTCACCCGGACGGGGCGCTCCGCGAAGAGGTCACGATGGTCGGCCGCGAGGCGGTGGATCGTATGCCCTTCGGGCATGGGGGTCCTCCGGACGGGGTTCGGCTTCGGTCACGAAATCGCGGAGCGGTGGACAGGCCGCGCAAGCGGCCCGTCCACCGCTCCGGAAGGAATCAGCCCTGCTGCGGGTGGTGCGCCGGGATCTCCGGGAGCTCGCCCGTCTCCTCGTAGCGGGCCAGCATCTCGATGCGGCGGGTGTGGCGCTCCTCACCGGAGTACGGCGTGGCCAGGAAGATCTCGACGAACTTCGTCGCCTCCTCCTGGGTGTGCATCCGGCCGCCGATGCTGATGACGTTGGCGTCGTTGTGCTCGCGGCCGAGGGCGGCCGTCTGCTCGCTCCAGGCCAGGGCGGCCCGGACGCCCTTGACCTTGTTCGCGGCGATCTGCTCGCCGTTGCCCGAGCCACCGATCACGATGCCGAGGCTGTCGGCGTCGGCGGCGGTCCGCTCCGCGGCGCGGAGGCAGAACGGCGGGTAGTCGTCCTGGGCGTCGTAGATGTGGGGACCGCAGTCGACGGGCTCGTGGCCGTGGGCCTTGAGCCACTCGACGAGGTGGTTCTTGAGTTCGTAGCCGGCATGGTCGGAGCCGAGGTACACGCGCATGCGTCCGAGTGTGGCACGAACGGGGACCGTGATCGGCCAGCAGGTCATGGTGACTCTGAGTGAACACAACGAAATGGATTCGGGGCTTCCTAAAAACACCTTCGAAAAGTTCTAATGCGGTGGCTCGTAACCCGAGAACCAAAGGAACAACCCGAAGGAACGTGCATATGAGCGCGACACCGCCGACCATGACGAAGGGGTCGACGACCGGCGATCCCGGCAACGCCCCGGCGGCGGGCGGGGAAGGCCTCAAGGCCGGACTCAAGAACCGCCACCTGTCCATGATCGCCATTGGCGGTGTGATCGGTGCGGGCCTCTTCGTGGGTTCCGCCTCCGGCATCGCCGCCGCCGGCCCCGGCATTCTCATCTCCTACGCCCTCGTCGGCGCGCTCGTCGTCTTCGTGATGCGGATGCTCGGCGAGATGGCCGCGGCCAACCCGACCTCCGGCTCGTTCTCCGCCTACGCGGACCGGGCGCTCGGCCGCTGGGCCGGTTTCTCCATCGGCTGGCTGTACTGGTTCTTCTGGGTCGTCGTGCTGGCGGTCGAGGCGACCGCCGGTGCCGCCATCCTCAACGGCTGGATACCGTCGGTCCCGCAGTGGGCCTGGGCCCTGATCGTCATGATCGTGCTGACGGCGACCAACCTCGCCTCGGTCAGCTCGTACGGCGAGTTCGAGTTCTGGTTCGCCGGCATCAAGGTCGTCGCGATCGCCGCGTTCGTGGGCATCGGCGTGCTGGCCGTCTTCGGCGTGCTGCCGGGCTCGGACAACCCGGGCGCGGGCCTGGACAACCTCACCGCGCACGGCGGGTTCCTGCCCAACGGCGCGGGCGCCATCCTCACCGGTGTGCTGATGGTCGTCTTCTCCTTCATGGGCAGCGAGATCGTCACGCTCGCCGCCGGTGAGTCCGAGGACCCGCAGCGCGCGGTCCGCCAGGCCACCAACAGCGTCATCTGGCGCATCGCCGTCTTCTACCTCGGCTCGATCTTCGTCGTGGTCAGCCTGCTCCCGTGGGACAGCAAGGAGATCGCGGAGAAGGGCAGCTACGTCGCGGCGCTCGACTCGATCGGCATCCCGCACGCCGGCCAGATCATGAACGTCATCGTTCTGACGGCGGTCCTGTCCTGCCTGAACTCCGGCCTCTACACCGCCTCCCGCATGGCCTTCTCCCTCGGCCAGCGCGGCGACGCGCCGAAGTCCTTCGCCACGGTCAACAAGCGGGGCGTGCCGCAGATCGCGATCCTCGCGTCGGTCGTCTTCGGCTTCGTGTCGGTGATCTTCAACTACGTCTGGCCGGACACCGTCTTCAAGTTCCTGCTGAACGCCTCCGGCGCCGTCGCCCTCTTCGTCTGGCTGGTGATCTGCTTCACCCAGCTGAAGATGCGCGGCATCATCCTGCGCGAGATGCCGGAGAAGCTCACGGTGAAGATGTGGTTCTTCCCGTACCTGACGTGGGCCACCATCGGCATGATCACCTTCGTGCTGGGCTACATGCTCTACACCGGTGGTGACAACCGCCAGACGGTGCTCGCCTCCGTGCTGGTGGGTGTGATCGTCGTGGCGCTGGGCCTGGTCCTGGACCGCCGCCACCGCGCCGGCGCCGGGCGCTAGCCACACCGCACACACATACGCAGAAGCCCGCGTCCCCCGAGGGGGACGCGGGCTTCTGCGTATGGAAGGGGGGAGATCAGCCCCGGCGGCCCAGGAGCTTCCACGCAGTGGGAAGCGCACCCATGGCCAGCGCGGCCTTCAGCGCGTCGCCGATGAGGAACGGCGTCAGGCCCGCCGCGACGGCGTCGGCGAGGGACATGTTCGTCGCCAGGGCCAGGTACGGCACGCCGACCGCGTAGACGATCGCGGAGCCGAGCGCCATCGTGCCGGCGGTGCGCAGGGCCGAGCGGTCGGCGCCGCGGCGGGCCAGGGCGCCGACGACGGTCGCGGCGAGCAGCATGCCGAGGACGTAGCCGAAGGACGGGAAGGCGGCGCCGGACTTGGCCTCGGCGAACCACGGCATGCCCGCGACGCCCGCGACGGCGTACAGGGCGAGGGAGAGGAAGCCGCGGCGGGCGCCGAGGGCGGTGCCGACCAGCAGGACCGCGAAGGTCTGGCCGCTGACGGGGACCGGGGAGCCGGGGACGGGGACGGCGATCTGCGCCGCGAGGCCGGTGAGGGCGGCTCCGCCCAGGACCAGGGCCGCGTCCCGCACGCGGGCACGCCCGTCGGTTACGGCGGGGAGCAGATCGGCGAGGACCGTACCGGTCCGGGGAACAGAGGCAGCGGCGGTGGCCATCTTCACTCCGCAGATAAGTGGTGGGGACAAGTGACTTTGTGACGTTAGCCGAGGGCGCTCGAAGGGACATCGCGCGGCAATGACAAAGGCGGGCCGTCCGGCTTGGAGACTTCCCCGGGTGGTTCCCGGGGAAGTCGGAATATCGCGTGATGCTTGTCACTGGAGCTCGGTGAGGCTTGGCTCGGACCGCATTACCGGGAGAATGTGGAGTCACCTATACCCCTTTGCGCTCCGCGTGAAGATCGCCAGCGCCCTTCGCGCGGATCCGAGAGTACGAACCTCATGCACGACGCACCCCCCACCGCGGAGAATCTCGCGGGCGAGAAAGAACCCCTGTCGGCCGGGCTCAAGCAGCGGCACCTGACGATGCTCGGGCTGGGCGGCGTCATCGGCGCCGGCCTCTTCGTCGGCTCCGGCGCCGGCATCGCCGTGGCGGGGCCGGGCATCATCGTCTCGTACCTGATCGCGGGTGTGCTCGCGATGCTGGTGATGCGGATGCTCGGCGAGATGTCCGCCGCCATGCCCGCCTCGGGCGCCTTCTCGGTGCACGCCGAGCGGGCGCTGGGCCGCTGGGCCGGTTTCACCGTCGGCTGGCTGTACTGGTTCCTGCTGGTGGTCGTGCTGGCCGTGGAGGCGACGGGCGCGGCCCAGATCGCCAACGGCTGGGTGCCGGGCGTCCCGCAGTGGGCCTGGGTGCTGATCTTCATGGTGGTCTTCACGGCCGCCAACCTCACCGCCGTGAAGAACTTCGGCGAGTTCGAGTTCTGGTTCGCCGCACTCAAGGTCGGCGCGATCGTCCTCTTCCTGGGGCTGAGCCTGCTGGCGATCTTCGGCGTGCTGCCGGACACCGAGGCGGTGGGCTTCACCAACCTCACCGGCCAGGGCGGCTTCCTGCCGAACGGCGTGAGCGGCGTCGTCTCCGGCGTCCTCGCGGTCGTCTTCGCCTTCGGCGGCCTGGAGGTCCTCACCATCGCCGCGGCCGAGTCCGACGACCCGGCGCGCGCGGTCGGCCGTGCGGTGCGCAGCGCCGTGTGGCGCATCCTCTTCTTCTACGTGGGCTCGATGCTCGTCATCGTCACCCTGCTGCCGTGGTCGTCCATGGAGCCGGGCAGGAGCCCGTACGTGGCCGTGCTCGACCACATCGGCATCCCGGCCGCCGGGCAGATCATGAACATCGTGGTCTTCGTGGCGCTGCTGTCGGCGCTGAACGCCAACCTCTACGGCTCGTCGCGGATGGTCTTCTCGCTCGCCGAGCGCGACGAGGCGCCCAAGGCGCTGCTGAAGGTGTCCGGCAGCGGCGTGCCGCGCCGGGCCGTGCTGGCCTCGGTCGCGTTCGGTTTCGCCTCGGTGATACTCAACCTGCAGTGGCCGGATTCCATCTTCCGGTACTTGCTCAATGCCGTGGGTGCGGTCCTGCTCTTCGTCTGGGGCCTGATCGCCGTCTCGCAGCTGCGGCTGCGGCGCCGGATCGAGCGGGAGATGCCCGAGCGGCTCGCCCTGCGGATGTGGTGCTTCCCCTATCTGACCTGGGTCGCTCTGGCCGGGATGGCCGGGGTGCTGGTGCTGATGCTGACCGACGACGGGGCCCGGCCGCAGCTGATCTGGTCGGCTGCGGCGACCGGTGCCGTGCTCCTGGTGGCCGGGGTGCGCGAGCTCCGGCTGCGCCGGGCGGGCTGATCACGGCCGCCCGGAGCGCTCCGGGCGGCTGATTTCCTTCACCTTCTGGCGAGATGTCAGGCACGGAGGGTCATACCGCCGTCTGAATATCGGACAGCCCTGTCACAGGTGTTGTCCTGGGCGAACATGACCCCCACACTGAGGCAACTTTTCCGCTCTCACCCCACGGGACACACACGACCATGACTCGGACTTCTGCGACCTCCGCGCCCGAGCGCGCGGTCAGCGACCAGGCGCCGGGCGGCACGGATCTGTCGCACGGCCTCAAGCAGCGCCACCTGTCGATGATCGCCCTCGGCGGCGTCATCGGCGCCGGCCTCTTCGTCGGCTCCGGCGCGGGCATCGCCGCGGCCGGTCCGGCCATCGTGCTCGCCTATGCGGTCTCCGGGCTGCTCGTGATGCTCGTGATGCGGATGCTGGGCGAGATGGCCGCGGCCAACCCGTCCTCGGGCACGTTCTCCGTGCACGCCGAGAAGGCGATAGGCCCCTGGGCGGGCTTCGCCGCCGGCTGGATGTTCTGGGTCGAGCTCTGTGTGGGCATCGCCGTGGAGGCGATCGGTGCGGCCCACATCATGCAGTCCTGGTTCCCCTCCACTGCCTCGTGGATGTGGGTGCTGATCTTCATGGCCGTCTTCTGCGGGACGAACCTCGCGGCGGTCAGCAACTTCGGCGAGTTCGAGTTCTGGTTCGCGGCGCTCAAGGTCGCGGCGATCGGCGTCTTCCTCCTGCTGGGCGTCCTCGCCATCTTCGGCGCGCTGCCGGGCACCGAGGCCCCGGGCTCCGACAACCTCACCGGCCACGGCGGCTTCGTCCCCAACGGCGCCAACGGCCTGGTCGTGGGCCTGCTCGCCTCCGTCTTCGCCTACGGCGGCCTGGAGACGGTGACGATCGCGGCCGCCGAGTCCGAGCACCCGGTCAAGGGCGTCGCCCAGGCCGTCCGCACGGCGATGTGGCGGATCGCCCTCTTCTACGTCGGCTCGATGCTGGTCATCGTCACCGTGCTGCCCTGGAACGACAAGGCGCTCCTGACGGACGGCCCCTACGTGGCGGTGCTCAAGCACCTCGACATCCCGGCCGCCGGGCAGATCATGAACGTCATCGTCCTGGTCGCCCTGCTCTCCGCGATGAACGCCAACATCTACGGCGCCTCCCGCATGTCGCACTCCCTGGTCATGCGCGGCGAGGGCCCGCGCTTCCTGGCCAAGGTCACCGGCGGCGTGCCGCGGCTGACCGTGATCGCCTCCTCCGCCTTCGGCTTCTTCGCCGTCCTGCTCAGCTACTGGTGGCCCGACACCGTCTTCAAGTGGCTGCTGTACATGACGGGCGCCGCGGTGCTCGTGGTGTGGGGCTTCATCGCCGTCACCCAGCTGCGGATGCGCCGGCAGCTGGAGCGCTCGGCGCCGGAGAAGCTCGTGGTGAAGATGTGGCTCTTCCCGGCTCTGACCTGGGTGGCCCTGGCCGGGATCGTGGCGGTCCTGTCGCTGATGCTGCGCGAGGAGGACACCCGCGTCCAGCTGTACTTCACCGCCGGTCTGACGGGCGCCCTCGCCCTCATCGGCTACGTCCGCCAGCGCGTGACGGCCGCGAAGCAGTGACCGCGGTCCGCTGACCGCGCCGTTCGGCCACCACCCACACCCCCCACGAGGCGGGCTGGGTCCTGATCTTCAGGACCTAGCCCGCCTCGGTCTTTCGTAGGAGATCGCCCACCCTTACGGCCCGTCAGTTGTTCTTGCTGGTAGCGTCTACCTGCAAGTTAATTGCAATAAGCAGTCGGAGGGCTCGGCATGGCCATCTACACACTTCCTGAACTTCCCTACGATTACGCTGCGCTGCAGCCGACGATCGACGCGAAGATCATCGAGCTGCACCACGACAAGCACCACGCGGCGTACGTCAAGGGCGCGAACGACACCCTGGAGCAGCTCGCCGAGGCCCGCGACAAGGACCAGTGGGGTGCCATCAACGGCCTGGAGAAGAACCTGGCCTTCCACCTCTCCGGTCACATCCTGCACAGCATCTACTGGCAGAACATGTCCGGCGACGGCGGCGGCGAGCCCCTGGACAAGGACGGCGTGGGCGAGCTCGCCGACGCCATCGCCGAGTCCTTCGGCTCCTTCGCCAAGTTCAAGGCCCAGCTGACCAAGGCCTCCGCGACCACCCAGGGCTCCGGCTGGGGCGTCCTCGCCTACGAGCCGATCAGCGGCAAGCTGATCGTCGAGCAGGTCTACGACCACCAGGGCAACGTCGGCCAGGGCTCGGTCCCGATCCTGGTCTTCGACGCCTGGGAGCACGCCTTCTACCTGCAGTACAAGAACCAGAAGGTCGACTTCATCGACGCCATGTGGGCCGTCGTCAACTGGCAGGACGTCGCCAAGCGCTTCGAGGCCGCCAAGCAGCGCGGCAACCTGCTGCTGGTTCCGTAATTCCGCAGGGAATTCCCCGCTGTCCTGCTCGTGATCGTCTTCTCACCCTTCACGTGGCAGGCGGAGAAGGCCCCCGCACCGCGGGGGCCTTCTCATTCATGTGCGCTCACTCATACGTGGCCGAAGGCCTCGCCCGTCACCGCGAAGCCCTTCGCGAGCCCCACGTCGTGCAGCCGGGCGAACCGGCCGGCGTCCCAGCGCGTGCACACCGCGAAGCGGTAGTCGGCCGACGTCGTGCCGTCGGCGGCGACCCGTACCGTGCCCGTCAGCCGGTACTCGAAGGCGCGCAGCGCCAGCCGCCAGTCCACGCTCCGCCACGTCCGCGGGAGCTCCACCTCGCGCCGGCCGCTGTCCGCGGGGTAGGCCGCGGCCGTACGGGGCCCGTCGCGCCACCGCTCCAGGGCCTCGGCGCGCCAGCGGTCCAGCTGCTCCCCGGCGGCGGAGCGCACGGCCGGGAGGGCGAGCAGGGCGTCCGCGTCCACGCGGTGGGGGGCACCGGTGCCGCGCAGGTAGTGGCGCAGGACCGCCGCCGCCCGGCGCAGGCCCAGTGCGGACCGCAGCGCGACCAGGGCCCGGCAGCCCGCGCGCAGCAGCAGGTCGTACGGGCGTACGGGCAGCTCCGCGTAGTGGCCTGCGGCCGGCGTGTCCCCGTCCGCCCGGCCCCCGTCGAAGCCCAGCGGCGGGGTGAGATCGGTCTGCCCCATACCGGGACATTAAGGGACGCCGAGTCGGATCGCCCGCCGGAGGCCTCAGTCGAAGACCGGCCCCTGCGTCCGCGTGCGCTTGATCTCGTAGAAGCCCGGCGTCGAGGCGACCAGCAGCGTGCCGTCCCACAGTCGCGCCGCGGCCTCACCCTTGGGGGCGGGCGTGACGACGGGGCCGAAGAAGGCGATCTGCTCGCCGTCCGCGCCCGGCACCGCGATGATCGGCGTGCCGACGTCCTGGCCGACCTTGGAGATGCCCTCCTCGTGCGAGGCGCGCAGCTCGGCGTCGAAGGCGTCGGAGCGGGCGACGTCCGCGAGCTCGGCGGGCAGGCCCACCTCCTCCAGGGCGGCGACGATCGTCGCGTGGTCCCGGGGCAGGCCCTGATTGTGGAAGCGGGTGCCGAGGGCGGTGTAGAGCGGGCCGAGGACCTGCTCGCCGTGCTTGGCCGCGGCCGCGATGCACACGCGCACCGGGCCCCACGCCTCGGTCCGCATGATCGTGCGCATGCGCTCGTCCATCGTGTCGAGCTTGTGCTCGTTGAGGACGGCCAGGCTCATGACGTGCCAGCGCACCTCGACCGGGCGGACCTTCTCGACCTCCAGCATCCAGCGCGAGGTCATCCAGGCCCAGGGGCACAGCGGGTCGAACCAGAAGTCGGCGGGTGTCTTCTGCACGGCAGTCACGTAGATCTCCTCGGAAGGGCCATTCGGTCGCCGTTTCAACAAAGACACCCCGTGCCATGATTCCGCTGTTGCCAGAGACACACCATCCAGCCGAAGGAGTCCCGACGTGCCCGGTGAGAACCTGACCCGCGAGGAGGCCCGCGAGAGGGCCCGGCTGCTGGCCGTGGACGCCTACGAGGTGGCTCTCGACCTGCGGTCCGCGGTGGGGGCGGGACAGGAGCACCGGACCTTCCGGTCGGTCACCACGGTGCGCTTCCGCTGCACCGAGCCCGGGGCCGCGACGTTCGCCGACCTGCTGGCGCCCGCCGTGACGTCCGTGACCCTGAACGGCCGCGCCCTGGACCCGGCCGCCGTCTTCGACGGCTCGCGGATCGCGCTCACGGACCTGGCCGCCGAGAACGTCCTGGTCGTGGACGCGCAGTGCGCGTACAGCCGGACCGGCGAGGGCCTGCACCGCTTCGAGGACCCCGAGGACGGCGAGGTCTACCTCTACACCCAGTACGAGCCCGCGGACGCCCGCCGCGTCTTCGCCAACTTCGAGCAGCCCGACCTCAAGGCGCCCTTCGCCCTCTCGGTGACCGCGCCCGCCGGCTGGACGGTGCTGGGCAACGGCGCGCAGGCCGGCGAGCCCGAGCCCGTCGCGCCGTCCGCCGCCACCTGGCGGTTCGCGCGGACGCTGCCGATCTCCACGTACATCACAGCCGTCGTCGCCGGCCCGTACCACGTGGTCCGCGACCACTACAGCCGCGAGCTGCCCGACGGCACCGTCCTGGAGATCCCGCTGGGCGCCCTGTGCCGCAAGGGCCTGGCCCGGCACTTCGACGCGGACGACATCTTCACCGTCACCAAGCAGGGCCTGGACTTCTTCCACGACAACTTCGACTACCCGTACCCGTTCGGGAAGTACGACCAGGCGTTCGTGCCCGAGTACAACCTCGGCGCGATGGAGAACCCGGGCCTGGTGACCTTCCGCGAGGAGTTCGTCTTCCGCGGCAAGGTGACGCAGACGTCCTACGAGGGCCGCGCCAACGTCATCCTGCACGAGATGGCGCACATGTGGTTCGGCGACCTGGTCACCATGGAGTGGTGGGACGACCTGTGGCTGAAGGAGTCCTTCGCCGACTTCATGGGGACCTTCTCGATGGTGGAGGCCACCCGCTTCGACCACGGCTGGATCACGTTCGCCAACCGGCGCAAGGCGTGGGCGTACCGCGCCGACCAGCTGCCCTCCACGCACCCGGTCACGGCCGACATCCACGACCTGGAGGAGGCCAAGCTCAACTTCGACGGCATCACCTACGCCAAGGGCGCCTCGGTGCTCAAGCAGCTCGTCGCCTACGCGGGGCGCGATGCCTTCCTGGAGGGCGCCCGGCGCTACTTCAAGCGGCACGCCTTCGGCAACACGCGTCTGACCGACCTGCTGGAGGTGCTGGAGGAGACCTCCGGCCGGGACATGGGCGCCTGGGCGCGCTCCTGGCTGCAGACCGCGGGCGTCAACTCGCTCACGCCGCTCGCCACGTACGACGCCGCCGACCGGATCACCGAGCTCGCGATCGTGCAGGAGGCCTCGCCCGAGCACCCCGAGCTGCGCCCGCACCGCGTGGCCGTGGGCCTCTACCGCCGCGACGCCGGCGGCGCGCTGGTGCGCTACGCCCGCACCGAGGCCGACGTCGCCGGCCCGCGCACGGTCGTGGCCGGGCTGGCCGGGGCCGAGCGCCCGGAGCTGATCCTGGTCAACGACGAGGACCTGACGTACTGCAAGGTCCGCTTCGACGAGGGCTCGCTGGCGACGCTGCGCGCCCACCTCGGCGACCTCACGGACCCGCTCGCACGCGCCCTGTGCTGGTCGGCGCTGTGGAACCTCACCCGCGACGGGCTGATGCCCACCCGCGACTTCGTCTCCCTCGTGGAGCGGTTCGCGGGCGCCGAGAGCGAGGTCGGCGTGCTGCAGATGCTGCAGGCGTGGGCGCGGACGGCCCTGGTGCACTACGCGGCTCCCGCGTGGCGCGAGGAGGGCTGCCGGGTGCTCGCCGAGGGCGCGCTGCGCGAGCTGCGGCTCGCCGAGCCCGGCAGCGGCCACCAGCTGGCGTGGGCGCGCTTCTTCGCCCAGCTCGCCTCGTCCCCCTCCGACCTGCAGCTGCTGCGCGGCCTGCTGGAAGGGTCCGCGAAGATCGACGGGCTGGAGGTGGACCAGGAGCTGCGCTGGGCGTTCCTGGCCGCGCTGGCGGCGCAGGGCGCGGCCGACGAGGCGGCGATCGGCGCGGAGCTCGCCCGGGACAACACCGCCTCCGGCGAGCGGCACCGCGTCCGCTGCCTGGCCTCCCGGCCCTCCGCCGAGGTCAAGGAGGAGGCCTGGCAGACGGTCGTCGCCTCCGACAAGCTCTCCAACGCCCTGGCCGAGGCCACCATCGCGGGCTTCGACCAGGCCGGGCAGCGGGAGCTCCTCGCGCCGTACGCCGAGCGCTACTTCGCGGTGATCGAGGGCATCTGGCGCGAGCGGTCCATCGAGTACGCCATGGCCGTCGTGCGGGGGCTCTTCCCGAGCCTCCAGGACGACTCCCGCACCCTCGGTGCGGCCGACGCCTGGCTCGCGGAGCACGCGGACGCGCCCGCGGCGCTGCGGCGGCTCGTGCTGGAGGCTCGCGACGACCTCGCGCGTGCGCTGCGGGCGCAGGAACGGGACGCCGTCGCGGACTAAGGCCGCGGGTACGGGGGTACGGTCCGGCTGCGGGGCGCTCCCGCAGCCGGGGCGGACACAGGAAGCCGCCTTCGGCGGCACGGGAAGGGGCGTCGCCTCCCCGGGCGACAGTCGTCACGACCGTCGAACACCCGTACTTTAGGGCGGCGTTGTCCGGAATTGTCGACGGGCGTGTAACACCGGGTTAGGGCCCGCCGCGGACGCGGGAACGTGCCCGGCATGAACTCCGACACTCCTCTCTCCCCGCGCCCCCTGCACCACCTCTCCGACGTCCGTCACCGTGTCATGACAGCACGTCAGCTGCGCGACCACGGTGTGTCCGGACCCGCCGCCGGGGAGCGCTGCCGCCCCGGCGGGCCCTGGCAGCAGCTGCTGCCCGGGGTCTTCCTGCTCCGCACGGGGCCCGCCACCAGCGAGGAGCGGCTGCACGCCGCCCTGCTGTACACGGTCCCGCGCACCCAGGGCCCGCCCGTCCAGCCGGGCCCCGCCACCGCCACCGCCGCGGCCCGGGAGGCCGCGGCCGGCCCCTACGGCTCCGCGATGATCACCGGGGCGGCCGCGCTGGCCCTGCACCGCTTCACCTCCGTGCCGCCGCTGCTCGCCCTCGACCACATCGACGTGCTCGTGCCGCGCACCCGCCGGCTGCGGGCGTCCGGCTTCGTACGGATCGTCCGGGCCCACACCCTGCCGCACCCGCAGACGCTGACGGGGGTGCCCGTGGCGCCCGTCGCGCGGGCGGTCGCGGACACCGTCGCCCAGCTCACCGACGCCTCCACGGTGCGCCGGCTGCTGGCCGAGGCCGTGCGCGGCGGGCACTGCGAAGCGGCCGCCGTGGTCAAGGAGTTGACGCGGGCGCGGCTGCTGGCGCGGGCGCACGTGGTGGACGCGGTGGACACGCTGCTGGCCGAGGGCCGGGCCGTCGCCGAGGGCCGGCTCTACGACCTGGTGCGCGACCACCGGCTGCCCGCCCCGCTGTGGAACGTGGACCTGCGGCTGCCGGGCGGCCCGTGCCTGGGCCGGGTGGACGCGTTCTGGCCCGAGCACAGCGTGGCCGTGGAGATCGATTCGCGGACGCCGCGCCAGGACGACGACGCGGTGTGGTCGGCGCAGTTCCGCAAGCGGGAGCACCTGGAGCGGCTGGGGATCATGGTCGTGCACATCACGCCGAAGAAGCTGCGCGAGACACCCGAGCAGCAGGCCGCGGTGGTCCGTACCGCCCTGATGGCGTCGGCCGACCGCGACCCTGCCGCGTATCTGGTGGTGCTGCCCCGGTGACGCCCGGCTCAGCGCCGGGAGAGCAGCAGCTCGGTGTTGCGGTCGGCGGGCGCGCCGGCCAGGGAGATGTCCGATCCGGGGGCGTTGAAGGCCAGTTCCCGGTAGAGGGAGGCGAGTCCGGTCTGGGAGAGGTCGCCGAGGTCGGTGCGGTAGGGGGCGGCGGATTCGATGAGCGTGGTGAACAGCGAGACCGTGCCGTCGTGGTTGTCCGCGATCTCGATGACGCGCGCGAGCTGCGGGTAGTCGACGTGCGAGGCGGTGGCGATCTCCCAGAACGTGCCGCGGGGGCGGATCCGGTTGCGGTGGCTGTGGCCGTTGATCCAGGCGAGGACGTTGCTGTGGCTCTGCAGGACGGCGATCAGCTCGTTGCCGTCGTGGCGGGCCTCGCCGGGGTGGGTGGGGTCGGGGGTGAGGTTGTCCATGCTCCAGCTGGGGTGGTGGCTGAAGACGAGCGCGTACTTGTCCGCGTAGCGCTTCAAGGTGCGCTCCAGCCAGCGCAGTTGGCCGGTGCCGAGCGAACCCTGGTAGTGGCCTCCGGGGTCGGTGGTGTCGAGGCTGATGCCGATGACCTTGTCGGAGATCTTGAAGGAGTAGTAGAGGTCGCCCGAGTCGAGGTTGTCGCGGGTGTAGCCGTGGCCGACGGGGCCGCGGCCCTTGTAGCGGGCGTCGAGGTGCGCGGCCACGTACTGCCGGGAGGTCAGCGGCACGCGGCGGGGGTCGGCGGTGACGGTGCGCATCTCCTTGCGGTGCGCCTTCAGCAGCTCCTCTATGCGCTTGCCCTTGGGGTCGACGCCCTTGGACTCGCCCTCCATCAGCCACTTGGCCTCGGCGGCGGAGATGGTCTGGAGCTTCTTGCTGCCGGTCGCGGCCTCGGCGATGAAGGTGCCCGCGGCCGGGTAGCAGCCGCCGGAGAGGCCGTCGTGGTTGCCGTAGGTGGAGTACCAGGGGATGTTCAGGCCGGGGCTGTTGACCTGTCGGGTGGCGGCCCCGAGGTAGCCGGGGATGCGCGGGAAGCCGGCCTGCTTGTCCTGGTCGCGCAGGGCGCTCTCGGGCTGCCAGAAGAGCTTCAGCCCGCTGTTCTGGACGCCCTCGTAGTGGCGCGGGTCACCGGTGTTGGGGTTCATGCGGCCGCCGCTCATGGCGGTGAGGAACCACTCGACCTCGATCCGCGCGTTCTCGTCGCCGTTGTCCCCGGTGGTGATGACGAAGGACAGCGGCGCACCGGTCGCGGGCCCGTGCCGGAGCTTGTTGACGCGCTCGATCAGCGACACCACGCCGGGCAGGGTCAGCGCCTCGTGCGGACGCCACGCGCCGGGCTCGCCGGCCCGGAAGAACTCGTAGCGCAGCGGGTGCTGCACGTCCGTCAGGTGCAGGTCGGTGAACTGCACGAAGGAGGCCAGCGTCGTGCGCCGGTCCTCGCGGCCGCGCTGCGCCTCGGCCAGCTCGCCGCGCACCTGCCGCGGCCAGCCGGGGCCGTCGCCGAGCTTGCGGTATCCGGAGGCGCCGCGCGGGGCCGCCACCGAGACGAGGGTGGTCCCGGCGCCGTTCGGACCGGCCACGGCCGCGGCGTCCGCGCTCGCCGAGGCGGCCCGTGCCGCGCCCGACGCGCTCGGATCCGGCGGCTGGGCCACGGCCGGCACCGGGTCCGCCCCCAGGGCCAGGCCGATGCCGGTCGCGGTGGTCACGGCTCCCGCGGCCGCCAGGAACGTACGGCGGTCGAGGCGGGCGTCTGCGGATCTGTCTGATCTGCGGTACATAGCGGTCTCCCCGAGTGCGAACGCGAAGCGGGCTGGAGCGGGCTCCGGGCTGCGGAGCGTTGCCGGCGGCGATCCTTCCTACCGAGGATCGTTGGCAGCGGGGGTGACCTGGGCGTGAACGCGGCCGCAACGGCCGCCGCCGATCACCGCACATCGATCTTGGCGAATGCGAACGGACATACAGCACTCGTCCCCTGGCGGACTGACGCTCACTCAGCGTTCACTCTCGGGTGGAACACTGGGCAGGTTCTGGGGCCGGAGCTGTAGTCCGTTTGCCCTACAGCCTCTGAGCTGCGGGAACGCCACTGACCGCTTCACGGCCTCCGTCACGCTTCCTCCCGACTGGCGCCTGGCGGGTTTACGCCATCCTTACGTTCCCTCTCCGACAACTCTCCCCAAACCCCCGTCACTTCCATAAAAGTGATCGGTCATCCGGCTCCGATTTCCGGACGCCCGCTGTTCAGCGGCACCTTCACGTCAAACCAGGGATGGACATGACCCCCGAATCCCGTAACACGCGCCCCGGCGGCGCGAGACGCCCTGTCCGAATAGCCGTCGCGGCCTCCCTCGTGGCCGCCCTCACCGCCGCGGGCGCCGCGCCCGCCTTCGCCGACGACCCGCTGCCCGCTCCGGGCCCGGTCAAATCGCCCGCGGACAAGCTGGGTTCGCACGACGCCGCCCTGCTCGCCGGGGCCAAGGCCGGCGGCGACAGGACGGTCACGATGATGATCGCCACCGCGCCCGGGCAGACCGGCCAGGTCGCCGGCAAGCTCGGTGCCATCAAGGGCGCGTCGGTCGGCCGCACGGACGACAAGCTCGGCTACGTCCGGGCCACCGTCCCCACACCCAAGGCCGACGCCGCCATCGCCGAGGCGCAGAAGCTCGGCTCGGTGCACGGCATCGACCTCCGGCAGGAGATCAAGCTCCCGGACCCCACGCCGCGCGCCGACGCCGCCGAGGGCGCCCGTGGCGCCAAGGCCGGCAGCTTCCCCGCGCCGGGCAAGGACACCCCGGCGAAGAACCCCTACCAGCCGGCCTTCGAGACCGGCGCCGTGGACTTCGTCGAGGACCACCCCGGGGCCGACGGCCGGGGCGTGACCATCGGCATCCTCGACTCGGGCATCGACCTGGGCCACCCGGCGCTGCAGAAGACCACCACCGGCGAGCGCAAGATCGTCGACTGGGTCACCGCGACCGACCCGCTCACCGACCAGGACGGCACCTGGCTGCCGATGACGGCCGACGTCTCCGGCCCGTCCTTCTCCTTCAACGGCCGCAGCTACACGGTGCCCGGCAACGGCCCGTACCAGGTGGCCCTGTTCCGGGAGAACGCGACCGCCGGCGGCGACATGAAGGGCGACCTCAACCGGGACGGCGACACCACCGACTCCTGGGCGGTCCTCTACGACAAGGCGAAGGGCACCGTCCGCGTCGACCTCGGCGACGACACCGACTTCGGCAACGACGAGGAGCTCAAGCCCTACAAGGACGGCTTCCAGGTCGGGTACTTCGGCAAGGACAACCCCGACACCGCGATCGCCGAGCGCATCCCCTTCGTCGTGCAGATCCGCAAGGACGTGCCGATGGACCCGAAGGGCGGCGACTGGATCGGCAGGAAGGCCGACTTCGTCAGCATCGGCGTCATCGAGTCCGAGCACGGCACGCACGTCGCGGGCATCACCGCCGCCAACGGCCTCTTCGGCGGGAGGATGAACGGCGCGGCGCCCGGCGCCAAGCTCGTCTCCTCGCGCGCCTGCACCTGGAGCGGCGGCTGCACCAACGTCGCCCTGACCGAGGGCATGATCGACCTCGTGGTCAACCGCGGCGTCGACATCGTCAACATGTCGATCGGCGGCCTCCCCGCGCTCAACGACGGCAACAACGCCCGCTCCGAGCTCTACACGCGCCTCATCGACACCTACGGCGTGCAGCTGGTGATCTCCGCGGGCAACAGCGGCCCCGGCGCCAACACCATCGGCGACCCCGGCCTGGCCGACAAGGTCATCAGCGTCGGCGCGTCGGTCTCCAAGGAGACCTGGGCGGCCAACTACGGCTCGGAGGTGAAGACCAAGTACGCGATGATGCCCTTCTCCTCCCGCGGCCCGCGCGAGGACGGCGGCTTCACCCCGGCCATCACCGCCCCCGGCGCCTCGGTCAACACCACCCCGACCTGGGAGCCCGGCGCCCCCGTCAAGGAGGCCGGCTACGACCTGCCGCCCGGCTACGGCATGCTGCAGGGCACCTCGATGGCCTCCCCGCAGGCCGCCGGCGCCTCCGCGCTGCTGATCTCGGCCGCCAAGCAGAAGAAGACGAAGCTCACCCCGGCCGACCTGCGCACGGCGCTCACCAGCACCGCCAAGCAGATCAAGGGCGCGCAGGCCTACGAGCAGGGCGCCGGCCTGATCAACATCGAGGACGCCTGGGAGGCGCTGCGCCACCGCGCCACCGCCCACGACTACACGGTGAAGGCCCCGGTCTCCACCGCGCTCTCCCCCGCGCTCAAGACCCCGGGCTTCGGCACCGGCCTCTACGACCGCGAGGGCGGCCCGAAGGCCGGCGAGACCCGCACCTACGACGTGACGGTCACCCGCACCTCCGGGCCCGACAAGGCCGTGTGGCACGAGCTGAAGTGGCGCAACAACGACGGCACGTTCAAGCTCGCCGGTGACGACGAGGTCAAGCTGCCGCTGAACAAGCCCGTGACCGTCAAGGTCAAGGCGAAGCCGAGGACGGCCGGCCTGCACAGCGCGATCCTCACCGTGGACGACGACCGCACCGAGGGCATCGACAAGCAGGTCCTCGCGACCGTCGTCGCCGCCGAGCCGGTCGCCGCGCCGTCCTACGTGGTCAAGAAGAGCGCCAAGGCCGTGCGCAACGCCACCACCTCGTACTTCGTCAGCGTCCCGAAGGGCGCCAAGACGCTGGAGGTCGCGCTCGGAGACCTGGCCAAGGACAGCCAGACCCGGTTCATCGCGATCAACCCCTACGGCGTGCCGGTCGACCCCACCTCCACGGTCAACTGCTACCCGAACTACCCGAACCCGGCCAACACCTGCCGCCCGGACCTGCGCAGCTACGCCAACCCGCTGCCGGGCGTCTGGGAGATCGAGGTCGAGTCGCGGCGCACCTCCCCGCTGCTGGAGAACCCCTACACGCTGACGGCCACCGCGCTCGGCGTCACCTTCGACCCGGCGACGCAGACCGTCCCCGAGGCGAGGATCGGCACCCCGGCCGCCGTCTCCTGGAAGGCCGTCAACGGCTTCGCGGCGCTGGAGGGCAGGCTCAAGGGCGGCCGGCTGGGCTCCTCGAAGACCGCCCGGCCGGAGATCAAGGAGGGGGAGAAGCAGGTCACCAAGGTCACGCTCGGGGCCGGCGTCACCCGCTTCGACGCCGCGATCGGCGCCGCCGCCGACGCCAAGGCCGACCTGGACCTGACCGTCTACAAGGACGGCAAGGCCGTGGGCTCCTCCACCAGCGGCGGCTCCGACGAGCTCGTGAGCCTGACCAAGCCGGCGGCGGGCGAGTACACCGTCGAGGTCACGGGCTACTCGGTGCCCGCGGGCTCGACCGCGTACGACTACCGCGACGTGTACTTCGCCCCCTCGCTGGGCGAGATCAAGGTCGCCGACGGCTCCGTCGTCAAGCTCGGCGCCGGGCAGTCCGCGCCGGTCGCCGCCGAGGTCGTGGTGGCGGGCGCGGCTCCGGAGGGACGCTCCTTCTTCGGGGACGTGCAGCTGGTCAACGCGGCCGGGACGGTCGCGGGGAACGGCAGCGTGAAGATCGAGAAGGTCGCCGGCTAGCCGGACGCACGGACATGACGAGGGGCGGGCGCACGGTATGGGCGCCCGCCCCTTTCGTGCTTCGAGCGCCCACTCAGGCGCTCCTCCGCGCTCCTACCGTGGCCCGGATTCCCGGAGGAGATTCGAGCACAGGGTGCGCTTACGCCCTATTCGATGCGGTCTGCGGACCTTGCCGTCGAAGGGACGGTTTCTGTCATGCCCCAGGACCCCCACACCCCCGTCTCCAGCGACCCCGCGGCCGGCCTCCTGCCCGCCGACGGGCAGCCCGTGTTCCAGCAGCCCGGCACGGGCGCGGGCGGCGAGCCCGCCCCGGGCAGCTCCACCGGCACCGAGCCCGTCGAGGGCTACCGGCTGCCCGAGCCGCCCGAGGGCGACGACGTCTTCGGCGGCCTCGTCCCCGACATCGGCGAAGCCTCGTTCGGGCCCCCGACCGGCCCGGAGACCGTCCACGGGCCGGACGACCGGGTGCAGATCACCAACACCTGCGTCTACCCGTGGCGCGTGCACTGCTTCCTGGAGATCACGGCCGCCGACGGCAGCGGCTGGCTCGGCACCGGCTGGTTCATCGGCCCGCACACCATCGCCACCGCCGGGCACGTCGTCTTCATCAAGAACAGCGGCGTGCCCGGGCGGGACGGCTGGGTCCGCAGCATCAGGGTGTGGCCCGGGCGCAACGGCGGCACGGTCTGCTACGGCCCGGTCGTCAGCACGAGCTTCCGGTCGGTGACCGGCTGGACCGGCAGCGGCGACCAGAACTACGACTACGGCGCGATCATCCTGCCGACGGACCTGGGCGCACGGACCGGCTGGTTCGGCTTCGGGGTCTGGTCCGACGCGGACCTGCTCCAGGTCACCGGCAACATCGCCGGCTATCCGGCCGACAAGCCGTACGCCACGCTCTGGTACGACGCGCGCCGCATCGACTCGGTGGGCCCGCGCAAGGTGTACTACGACATCGACACCTTCGGCGGGCAGAGCGGCAGCTCCGTCTACCGGATCATCGGCAACGACCGGTACGGGGTCGCCGTCCACGCGTACGGCGGGGCCCGGGTGAACTCCGGGACCCGGATCACCACGCCGGTCCACAACAACTTCGTGGCCTGGAAGGCGTGACCCGATCCGTATGACCACCCGGCCGACCGGCCGGCCGACCACCCGATCGACCACCCGAGGGAACACCCGATCCGCATGAACGCCCCCTCCGCGCCCGCCGGCGTGATCCGCGGCACGGTCCGCGACGCCGCGGGCGCGCCCGTCGCCGGCGCCCGCGTGGCCTTCGCCGACGGGCCGGTGCCGCTGCCGGACATCGCCGCCGTCACCGACGGTGAAGGCCGCTTCGCGCTCACCGCCCCCGCCGAAGGGGCCTACACCCTGCTGTGCCGGGCGGACGGCGCGACCGCGACCGCCCGGGTGCGCGTCACCGCCGCCCCCGCCGCCCGCCCGGAGGATGTCCGGGCCGACCTGCGCCTGGGCTGAAGATTTCCCGCTCCGCCCGGCCCGGTCCCGCACACCGGTCAAAGGATTGGACTTTTGGGGCGGGTGTGACCACATGATGGAACCGGCGTGCCAGGCGCGACGTCCCTGGCAGCAGGTTGCATGTTGCATGTGATGTACATGAGTAGGGAGCCCTCATGAGGATCGGAATCGTCGGAGCCACCGGGCAGGTCGGCGGAGTCATGCGCAAGATCCTCGCCGACCGGGCGTTCCCGGTCAGCGAGCTGCGCCTGTTCGCCTCGGCGCGCTCCGCCGGGTCCACCCTCCCCTGGCAGGGCACGGAGATCACGGTCGAGGACGCCGCCACGGCCGACTACACCGGCCTGGACATCGTGCTCTTCTCCGCGGGCGGCGCGACCTCCCGGGCGCTGGCCGAGAAGGTCGCCGGGCAGGGCGCCGTCGTGATCGACAACTCCTCGGCCTGGCGCATGGACCCCGAGGTCCCCCTCGTCGTCTCCGAGGTCAACCCGCACGCGGTCAAGGACCGCCCCAAGGGCATCATCGCCAACCCGAACTGCACCACGATGGCCGCCATGCCGGTGCTGCGGCCGCTGCACGAGGAGGCCGGCCTGACGGCCCTCGTCGCCACCACCTACCAGGCCGTCTCCGGCTCGGGCGTGGCCGGCGTCGCCGAGCTGCACACCCAGGTCTGCCGACTCGCCGAGGCCGCTGACCAGCTCGCCTTCGACGGGGAGGCCGTCGAGTTCCCCGAGCCCGGCGTCTACAAGCGCCCCATCGCCTTCAACGTGCTGCCGCTGGCCGGCTCGATCGTCGACGACGGCCGCTTCGAGACGGACGAGGAGCAGAAGCTGCGCAACGAGTCCCGGAAGATCCTGGAGATCCCGGGCCTCAAGGTCTCCGGCACCTGCGTCCGCGTCCCCGTCTTCTCCGGCCACTCGCTGCAGGTCAACGCCCGCTTCGAGCGTCCGGTCAGCGTCGAGCGCGCGTACGAGCTGCTCAAGGACGCCCCGGGCGTCGAGCTCTCGGAGATCCCCACCCCGCTGCAGGCCGCCGGCAAGGACGTCTCCTACGTGGGCCGCATCCGCGAGGACGAGACCGTCGAGCACGGCCTCGCGCTCTTCCTCTCGAACGACAACCTCCGCAAGGGCGCGGCGCTCAACGCCGTGCAGATCGCCGAGCTGGTCGCCGCCGAGCTCAAGGGCTGACCCCCTCTCCCGTACGTCCGCGCCACCCCGCCCGCTCCGGGCCGGGTGGCGCGGACGTTTCGCTTCCGGAAAAACCCCGGCCCGCCCGGGGCACCCGGCGTGGAAGGATGGCCGGAAAGTCGCGAAGTTAAGGAGATGCCCAGGTGCCTGGAACGAATCTGACCCGCGAAGAGGCGCAGCGGAGGGCTCGTCTGCTGACCGTCGACACGTACGAGATCGACCTCGACCTGTCCGGCGCGCAGGAGGGGGGCACCTTCCGCTCCGAGACCGTGGTGCGGTTCGACGCGGCCGAGGCGGGCGCGGAGACGTTCATCGACCTGGTGGCGCCCACGGTGCACGAGGTCGTGCTGAACGGGACCGCGCTCGACGTGGCCGAGGTGTTCGCGGACAGCCGGATCTCGCTGCCGGGCCTGGTGGCCGGCCGCAACGAGCTGAAGGTCGTCGCGGACTGCGCGTACACCAACACCGGCGAGGGCCTGCACCGCTTCGTCGACCCGGTCGACCAGCAGGCCTACCTGTACACCCAGTTCGAGGTGCCCGACGCGCGGCGCGTCTTCGCCTCCTTCGAGCAGCCCGACCTCAAGGCCGTCTTCACGTTCACCGTGAAGGCCCCCGAGGGCTGGACGGTCATCTCCAACTCGCCGACCCCCGAGCGGCCCGCCGACGACGTCTGGCGCTTCGAGCCGACCCAGCGGATCTCCACGTACATCACGGCCCTGATCGCCGGCCCGTACCACAGCGTGCACAGCGCGTACGAGAAGGACGGCCGCAGTATTCCGCTGGCCATCTACTGCCGCCCCTCGCTGGCCGAGTTCCTGGACGCGGACCACATCTTCGAGGTGACGCGCCAGGGCTTCGACTGGTTCGAGGAGAAGTTCGCCTACCCCTACCCCTTCCCCAAGTACGACCAGCTCTTCGTGCCGGAGTTCAACGCGGGCGCGATGGAGAACGCGGGCGCGGTCACCATCCGCGACCAGTACGTCTTCCGCTCGAAGGTGACGGACGCCGCGTACGAGGGGCGCGCCGAGACGATCCTCCACGAGCTGGCCCACATGTGGTTCGGCGACCTGGTCACCATGGAGTGGTGGAACGACCTGTGGCTGAACGAGTCGTTCGCCACCTTCACCTCGATCGCCTGCCAGGCCTCCGCGCCGGGCTCGCGCTGGCCCCATGCGTGGACGACCTTCGCGAACTCCATGAAGACCTGGGCGTACCGGCAGGACCAGCTGCCGTCCACCCACCCGATCATGGCCGAGATCCGCGACCTGGACGACGTGCTCGTCAACTTCGACGGCATCACCTACGCCAAGGGCGCGTCCGTCCTCAAGCAGCTCGTCGCCTACGTGGGCGAGGACGCGTTCTTCCGCGGCGTCCAGGCGTACTTCAAGACGCACGCCTTCGGCAACACCCGCCTCACCGACCTGCTCGGCGCGCTGGAGGAGACCTCCGGCCGCGACCTGACCACCTGGTCGAAGCTGTGGCTGGAGACCGCCGGCATCAACATCCTGCGCCCGGAGATCGAGACCGACGCCTCCGGCGTCGTCACCTCCTTCGCCGTCCGCCAGGAGGCCCCCGCCCTGCCCGCCGGCGCCAAGGGCGAGCCCACGCTGCGGCCGCACCGGATCGCCGTCGGCCTGTACGAGCTGGAGGGCGGCAAGCTCGTCCGCAAGGAGCGGATCGAGCTCGACGTCGACGGTGAGCTGACGCCCGTCGACGCGCTCGTCGGCAAGCCCCGGCCGGCCGTCGTGCTGCTCAACGACGACGACCTGTCCTACGCCAAGGTCCGCCTCGACGAGCAGTCGCTCGCGACCGTCACCGCCCACCTCGGCGACTTCACCGAGTCCCTGCCGCGCGCCCTGTGCTGGGCCTCCGCGTGGGACATGACGCGCGACGGCGAGCTCGCCGCCCGCGACTACCTCGCGCTCGTCCTCTCCGGCATCGCCAAGGAGTCGGACATCGGCGTCGTGCAGTCGCTGCAGCGGCAGGTCAAGCTGGCCCTGGACCTCTACGCCGCCCCCGAGTGGCGTGCGACGGGCCTCGCCCGGTGGACCGAGGCGGCCCTCGCCCACCTGAAGTCCGCCGAGCCGGGCAGCGACCACCAGCTCGCCTGGGCCCGCGCCTTCGCCGCCACCGCCCGTACGGACGAGCAGCTCGCCCTGCTGCAGGGGCTCCTCGACGGCACCGACGAGATCGGCGGCCTCGCCGTCGACACCGAGCTGCGCTGGGCCCTGCTCGGCCGCCTCGCGGCCACCGGGCGCGCGGACGAGGCCGCGATCGCGGCCGAGCTGGAGCGGGACCGGACGTCCGCGGGCGAGCGGTACGCCGCGGCGGCGCGGGCCTCGCGGCCCACGGCCGAGGCCAAGGACGCGGCGTGGAAGTCGGTCGTCGAGTCGGCGGCCCTGCCCAACGCCGTGCAGGAGGCCGTCATCGGCGGCTTCGTCCAGGCCGACCAGCGCGAGCTGCTCGCGCCCTACAGCGCGAAGTTCTTCGCGGCGGTCAAGGGCGTGTGGGAGAGCCGCAGCCACGAGATCGCCCAGCAGATCGCGATCGGTCTGTACCCGGCGCTGCTGGTCTCCCAGGAGACCCTGGACGCGACCGACGCGTGGCTGTCCTCGGCCGAGCCGAACGCCGCGCTGCGCCGCCTGATCATGGAGTCCCGCTCGGGAGTCGAGCGCGCCCTCAAGGCCCAGGCGGCGGACGCGTCCGCGGCGAGCTGACGCACGCTGCGCGAAGCGCATGGAGGGCGCCCCCGGCTCGGCCGAGCCGGGGGCGCCCTCGGTCGTTTGCGGGGCTGGCCGGCCCTGCGGCCCGCACTCTCGGGTCATGAGGCCCGGCCTCACAGAATCCGCCGCGACGGCTGCCGGACCGCACCACGGGGGTTTCTCGCCGTCGCGGCGGGAGAAGATGCCAGGGCCTGTCGGCCCTGGGCGCCCGAGGCATGAGGCCTTGCCTCAGGCCTGCTCCGCCCTCGCGGCGCGCCGCGCGAGCAGCGCGGCGCGGCGCTCGTCGAACTTCGTGGCCTGGTCGTCGAGGCCGTTCATGAACAGGCCCAGTTCCTCCTGGGCGCGGAGGCCCTCCGGGCCGAGGCCGGTGATCTCCAGGACCTTCAGGAAGCGCAGGACCGGTTCGAGGACGTCGTCGTGGTGGATGCGCAGGTTGTAGATCCCGCCGATCGCCATCTGGGCCGCGGCCCGCTCGAAGCCGGGGATGCCGTGGCCGGGCATCCGGAAGTTCACGACCACGTCGCGGACCGCCCCCATCGTCTGGTCGGGCGCGAGCTCGAACGCCTTACCGAGCAGGTTGCGGTAGAAGACCATGTGGAGGTTCTCGTCCGTGGCGATGCGGGCGAGCATCCGGTCGCAGACGGGGTCGCCGGAGTGGCGTCCGGTATTGCGGTGGGAGATGCGGGTGGCGAGCTCCTGGAAGGCGACGTACGCCACCGAGTGCAGCATGCTGTGCCGGTTGTCGGATTCGAAGCCCTCGCTCATGTGCGCCATCCGGAACCGCTCCAGGGCGACGGGGTCGACGGCCCGCGAGGTCAGCAGGTAGTCCCGCATGACGATGCCGTGCCGGCCCTCCTCCGCCGTCCAGCGGTGCACCCACGTGCCCCAGGCGCCGTCGCGGCCGAAGAGCTGGGCGATCTCGTGGTGGTAGCTGGGGAGGTTGTCCTCGGTGAGGAGGTTGACCACGAGGGCGGTGCGCCCGATGTCGGTGACCTTGGACTGCTCGGGCGCCCAGGCCTCGCCGCCCATGACGCCGTCGAAGTCGCGCCCGTCGCTCCAGGGCACGTACTCGTGCGGCATCCACTCCTTGGCGACCTTCAGGTGCCGGTTGAGCTCGGCCTCGACGACCTCTTCGAGGGCGTACAGCAGGCGGCTGTCGCTCCACACGGCCCGGGCGTGGTGGCGAAGGGGGGCGATGGTCACGGACAGCTCCTGGGGGACGATCACACTTACGGTTCCGTAGGTTACGACACCGTAAGTTAAACGGACCGTAAAGCGAAACCAGCGGCTCCGGATTGAGGCCGGGGACACACCCGTGAACCGCGCGCGGGAACATCCGCGGGAACGCACGCAAAAAGCCCGGTGCCCCCGGTCCAGAAGGACCGGGGGCACCGGGCTGAAGAAGATCGAGCAGGCTAGCGCGTGCGCGGGTGGTGGGTGTCGACGGTGTGCGGGTTGTCCGAGTGCCTGGCGGCGACCATCGTGAGGCCGGCGATCACCAGGAAGAGGACGATCGGCGCGGCGACGTAGAGGCCGAGCGTATTGATCATGCTCAGGCCCGGACCCGGGTCGTCACCGTCGTCGCGGGTGAGCGCGAACGCGGGGGACGACATCAGCAGCATCAGCAGCGTGCCGGCCGAGATGGCACCGGCTCGCACGGCGTTCTTGTTCTTAGTGCTCACGGCCTCAAGATATCGGGAGCATAAGAGACCCGCGCGCCCGGGGGTGGGGCTAGGGCCCCGCCACCGCTCCCACCTCCGCCATCAGGGCCCGCAGCCGGGGCGAGGCCGCGAGCTCCTCCAGGGACAGCGGGCGCCCGTCGGGGCCGGCGACCGGCAGCCGCCAGTTCGGGTACTCGTCCCAGGTGCCGGGGAGGTTCTGCGGGCGGCGGTCCCCGACGGCGTCCGGCAGCCAGACGCCGATCAGGCGGGCGGGGGTGCGCAGCAGGTAGCGGTGGACGGCCAGGACGGCCGTCTCCTCGTCGCAGGGCCCCTCGGGCAGCAGGCCCAGCCGCCGGAAGAGCTCCAGCCACTCGCCCACCTCCCGCGCGTCCTCCCGCCGCTCCTCGTCGAGCGGGCGGGTGAGCAGCCCCAGCCGGTGGCGCAGGGCGACGTGGTCGCCGGTGAGGCGGGCGGCGGTGCTGGGCAGGTCGTGGGTGGTGGCGGTGGCCAGGCAGCCGGTGCGCCACCGGCCGGGCGGCAGCGGTGCGGCGTCCCCGGCCGTGTGGTCCCGGTAGTCCCGCTCGAACCACAGCACCGACGTGCCGAGGACGCCGCGCTCGGCCAGCGCCTCGCGGACCCCCGGCTCGACCGTGCCCAGGTCCTCCCCCACGACCGCGGCCCCTGCCCGGTGGGCCTCCAGGGCGAGGACGCCGAGCATCGCCTCGGGGTCGTAGCGGACGTACGTGCCCCGGGTGGGATCCGCGCCCTGCGGCACCCACCACAGACGGAACAGGCCCATCACGTGGTCGATGCGCAGGCCGCCCGCGTGCCGCAGCAGGCCGCGCAGCAGCTCGCGGTAGGGGCGGTAGCCGCAGGCCTCCAGGGCGTCGGGGCGCCAGGGCGGCAGGCCCCAGTCCTGGCCGCGGGGGCTGAAGGCGTCGGGGGGCGCGCCGACGGACATGCCGGCGGCGAAGGCGTCCTGCTGCGCCCAGGTGTCCGCGCCCGAGGGGTGCACGCCGACGGCGAGGTCGTGGACGAGGCCGACGCGCATGCCGGCCGCCCTGGCGGTGCGCTGGGCGGCCGCGAGCTGCTCGTCGGTGAGCCAGGCGAGCCGGCTGTGGAAGTCGACGCGGTCGGCCAGGCCGGCGCGGGCGCGGGCCGTGTCCGCCGAACGGGGGTCGCGGAGCCCTCCCGGCCACGCGCGCCAGTCCGGCCCGTGCACCTCGGCGAGCGCGCACCAGGTGCCGTGGTCCTCCAGGGCGCTGCCCTGCCCGGCGCGGAAGGCCTCGTACGCGGCGACGCGGGCGGGGCCGAGCGGCACGGTGCGGACGAGTTCCAGGGCGCGCCGCTTGAGCTCCCACACCGCGTCGCGGTCGATGAGCTCGCCCTTGTGGAGCACGGCGTCGCGCAGGGCGGCGGCCTGCCCGAGGAGCTGCTCGGCGTGCTCGCGCCGCTCGCCGGTGAGCAGCCCGAACTCGGGCACGTCCTCGACGCGCAGGTGGACGGGGTCGGGGAAGCGGCGGGAGGAGGGCCGGTAGGGCGAGGGGTCGGTGGGGGCGCCGCCCGCGCCGGGCACGGCCGCGTGCAGGGGGTTGACCTGGACGAAGTCGGCGCCGAAGGTGCGGCCGGACCAGTCGGCGAGCGCGGCCAGGTCGCCGAGGTCGCCCATGCCCCAGGAGCGGGCGGAGAGCAGGGAGTAGAGCTGGACGAGGAAGCCGTGGCCGCGCCGGGGCGGGGCGGGCAGCCGGTCCGGGGCGACGATCAGGGACGCGGTGGCGGACCGGCCGTCGGGTGCGTGGGCGCGCAGCAGGTGCGTGCCGAGCGGGAGCGCGCCGGGGGCGGCTCCGGCGGCGGGGTCCAGGACGACGACGTCCCCGGTCTCCGTCTCCACGCACATCTCGGTGCCCGGCGGCAGGACGGGCGGCGCGCCGCGCCCGGCGCGCAGGACCACCGTGGCGGGCAGCAGCCTGTGCCGGGCCGCCTCCTCGTGGGCGGCCAGGGCCTCCCGCACGGAGGCGGGCGTGGAGGCGTCGACGCCGAGGGCGGCGAGGACGGCGACGACGGTCTCCTCCGGCACGCCGACGCTGCGGCCGGGGGCGGGGCTGTACGACGTCGCGATGCCGTGCAGTGCGGCGAGCCGCGCCCTGGCCATCTGCACCTCGGCCATCACCACCTCCGCAGGTGTCCGTGCCGAAGGCCGTACCCGCCGCCGGGCCGCGGGACACCACTCGAATTCCCGTTCACCCGCGGACGTTCGGCTTTCGCCGTCGACGCGCCGGGCAATACAGGCACTTCGGTCACGTGCGTTGACACGCCTTGCGGCTGGTGATGGGCTCGCCCCCGTCGGGAGCACCTAGGGGCGAGGGAGACGGCCGTGCACTTCCGGGGCAGCGACTCCTCACCCGGCGGCCACGGGCCCGTGCGCCCCCGGCGCGCCGGGGTCACCGTCCTCGCGGCGGCCCTGCTGGGCGGACTGCTGGCGGGCGCGCCCGGCACCGTCGCGGCGCCCCGGCCCGGTGACGCCGCCGCGGCCGCGCCCGATCCGCAGGGCGAGGGCGCCCTGCCGCCGGTGTGGCCGCGGCCGCAGGCGTCGCGCGCGCTGGGCTCGTACGCCCAGGTGGGCGACGAGGTCACCCTGATGGCCGAGCCGGGCACCGACCCGTACGCGGTCCAGGCGCTGCGCGACGTCCTGCGCGACGCGGGTGCGCGGACGGTCGTGGACGCGGCCCCGGGCGGCACGCCGCCTCCGCGCGGCCTGATCGTCTACGCGGGCGGGCGGGGCGCGGAGGAGGCGCTGCGGGCGCTGGGCGCGCCGGAGGCCGGGGACCTGCCGTCCGGCGGGTACCGGCTGGCCACAGGCCAGGTGGCGGGCCGGCCGACGGCCGCGCTCGCGGGCGCGGGCTCCGACGGGCTGTTCCACGCGGCGCAGACGCTGCGGCAGCTGACGGTGGAGCGGGGCGGCGCGAAGGGCTTCGCCGGGGCGGTGGTCCGCGACTGGCCGGGCACGGCGGTGCGGGGCCTGTCCGAGGGCTTCTACGGGGAGCCGTGGTCGCGCGAACAGCGTCTGGCGCAGCTGGACTTCATGGGCCGCACCAAGCAGAACCGGTATCTGTACGCGCCGGGCGACGACCCGTACCGGCAGGCCCGCTGGCGCGCCGCCTACCCCGCGGCGCAGCGCGAGGAGTTCCGCGCGCTGGCCGAGCGGGCCCGCCGCAACCACGTGACGCTGGCCTGGGCGGTGTCGCCGGGGCAGTCGATGTGCTTCTCCTCGGCCGAGGACCTGCGGGCCCTCAAGCGCAAGGTGGACGGCATGTGGGCGCTGGGCTTCCGCGCCTTCCAGCTGCAGTTCCAGGACGTGAGCTACAGCGAGTGGCACTGCGGGGCGGACTCGGACGAGTTCGGCTCGGGGCCGAAGGCGGCGGCGAAGGCGCAGGCGAAGGTCGCGGGCGCGCTGGCGGCGCACCTGGCGGCGAAGGGCGCGGAGGCGGCCCCGCTGTCGCTGCTGCCCACCGAGTACTACCAGGACGGGCGGACGGCGTTCCGGCGGGCGCTGGCGGAGCGGCTCGACCCGCGCGTGGAGGTGGCGTGGACGGGCGTCGGGGTGGTGCCGAAGACCATCACGGGCGGCGAACTGTCCGACGCCCGGGCCGCCTTCGGGCACCCGCTGGTGACGATGGACAACTACCCGGTCAACGACTTCGCGCAGGACCGTATCTTCCTCGGGCCGTACACCGGCCGGGAGCCGGCCGTCGCGACGGGCTCCGCCGCGCTGCTGGCCAACGCCTCGTCGCAGGCCTCCGTCTCGCGCATCCCGCTGTTCACAGCGGCCGACTACGCCTGGAACCCGCGCGGCTACCGCCCCGAGGAGTCCTGGCGGGCCGCGGTCGACGACCTGGCCGGGCCGGACCCGCGCACCCGGGAGGCGCTGCGGGCCCTGGCGGGCAACGACGCCTCGTCGGTGCTCGGCGGCACCGAGTCGGCGTACCTGCGCCCGCTGCTGGATGCGTTCTGGACGGCCCTGTCGGGTACGGACGCCAAGGCGCGGGACGAGGCGGCGGGCCGGCTGCGGGCCGCCTTCGGCACCATGCGGGAGGCACAGCAGCGCCTGTCGGGGTCCTTCGGCGGCGAGGTGGGCCCGTGGCTGGAGCAGCTCGCGCGGCACGGCGAGGCGGGGACGCGGGCGCTGGACATGCTGCTCGCCCAGGCCCGCGGCGACGGCGCGGAGGCCTGGCGGGCCCAGCTGGACGTGCAGCGGCTGCGCGGGCGGATCAAGGACAGCCCGGTGACGGTCGGCAAGGGCGTGCTCACCCCCTTCCTCGACCAGGCCCTGGCGCGCGCGAACGGCTGGACGGGCGTGGACCGGCCGGTGCGCTCCGCGGGCCGGGCCACCGACGGGAACCCGGCCACCGCCCTCACGCCCGCCGCGGGCGAGCCGCTGACCGTACGGCTGGAGGGGCCGCGGCCGCTGACGGCCGTCACCGTGCTCACCGCGCCCGCGCCGGGCGCGCGCGGCACGGCCTGGGCGCGCGACGTCTCCAAGGGGTGGCAGCCGCTGGGCGCCGTGTCGGACGGCGGCTGGACGCAGCTGGCCGGCAAGGGGATGCGGGCGGACGCGCTGCGGGTGGTGTGGGAGGGGGGCGGCACGCCGCCGCCCGTCCACGAGATCGCCCCGTGGTTCGCGGACACGCCCTCGGCCGACGTGGAGCTCACGCGCGCGGAGACGGACGCGGAGCTCGGCGGGCGCCCGGCGGCCGTGGAGGTGCGCATGATCAACCGGCGGCCGGAGGAGGTCCGCGAGAAGCTCGTCGTGAAGGCGCCCGAGGGCGTCTCGGTCAAGGCCCCCGCGGAGGTGGCAGTGGCGCGCGGCGGGGTGGCCACCGCCCGGATCGAGCTCACGGTCCCGGCGGGCGGCGCGGCCCGCACCTTCACCGTCCCGGTCCGCCTCGGCGACCAGGAGCGGACCCTGACCGTACGGGCGTACCCGCAGGCGGGCGGCCCGGACCTGGCGCGCGGCGCTTCCCTGGGCTCCGCGGGCGGCGGCCGGCAGCTGGAGCTGGCCCGCCCCGTCCGGCTGGGGCGGCTGGTGCTGCACTGGCGCGACGGGCAGGACGGCGAGGAGGACGCGGCCCGCTGCCGCGTCCAGGTGTCGGCGGACGGCCGCACCTGGCGGGACGCGGCCGCGGCCTCCGGCGAGGGGGCCACGGAGACGGTGCGCATGGACGCGCCGGACACGCGCTTCGTACGGGTGCAGGGCGGGAAGGCCGGTGACGCCCTGCGGGGAGTGGAGGCATACGCGGTGGACCGCCCCTGAGCGCCGGACGCACGCCGTCCCCGGGCGGCGGACGGGCCGGATCCTCAGCCTGCCCGGCGCCCGGGGTACGGAAATGGCCCGGGACTGTCAGGCGGAAATGCCGTCGATCCGGGCCATCGCGTCCTCCGCGCCGAATGCCTCGAGATAAGGCAGCCAGCGCGGGTCCCTATGGCCCGTGCCGATGATGCGCCAGGCCAGCCCGGACGGCGGCGCGGGCTGGTGACGCAGCCGCCACCCCAGCTCGGCGACGTGCCGGTCGGCCTTGACGTGATTGCAGCGGCGGCAGGCCGCCACCACGTTCTCCCAGGCGTGCTGGCCGCCGCGGCTGCGCGGGACCACGTGATCGACGCTGGTTGCGACGCCACCGCAGTACGCACAGCGCCCGCCGTCACGGGCGAAGAGTGCACGGCGGGTGAGCGGGACGGGCCCCCGAAAGGGCACGCGCACGAAGCGTTTGAGGCGGACGACGCTGGGAGCGGGGATGGTGCACGTTGCGCTGTGCATATAGGCGCCGGTGTCCTCGAGGCTGACGGCCTTCTCATTGAGGACGAGTATGAGCGCGCGGCGGAGCGGTACGACGCCGAGCGGCTCGTACGACGCGTTGAGGACCAGGACATGCGGCACGGGTGCCTCCTTGTACGCCGGCGGCGCGTGGCTCGCGCCGGGACGATCTCCTGCAAGTGTCCCCCGGCCCCTGGTCGGAGCGCCACCATGACCGGGTAACGGGTCACGGGTGTTTTGGAACACATCCTGTTCATCCCCCGCTCAAGACCCGTCGCATCTCGAACACAGCAACGGAGGATCACCTCTGCCCCGATAGTGTGGTGAGTCCGCCCGCCCGCATCTCGGGCCGGCGTCCCACACGAAGGGTTCCTGCAGTGTTCTGGTCCGCTGCCCTGGCCGCAGAAGACGCGACGCCCCGTCCTGTCTCTCTCGACGAGGCACAACGGACGGCGAACGACGCCGCCGGCTGGGTCGAGGAGAACTGGTCCGTCTGGCTCAGCAACGGCCTGCGCATCATCCTGATCGTGGTGATCGCGGTGGTGATGCGCTCCCTGATCCGGCGCGCCATCACCAAGCTCATAGCGCGCATGAACCGCACGGCCTCGGCCGTCGACGGCACGGCGCTCGGCGGTCTGCTCGTCAACGCCGAGCGGCGCCGGCAGCGCTCGGAGGCCATCGGCTCCGTGCTGCGCAGCGTCGCCTCGTTCCTGATCATGGGTACGGCCGCGCTGACCGTGCTGTCCGTGCTGAAGATCAATCTGGCCCCGCTGCTGGCGAGCGCCGGTGTGGCGGGCGTCGCCATCGGTTTCGGCGCCCGCAACCTCGTCACCGACTTCCTCTCGGGCGTCTTCATGATCCTGGAGGACCAGTACGGCGTCGGCGACACGATCGACGCCGGGGTCGCCTCCGGCGAGGTGATCGAGGTGGGCCTGCGCGTCACCAAGCTGCGCGGCGCGGACGGCGAGATCTGGTACGTGCGCAACGGCGAGGTCAAGCGCATCGGCAACCTGAGCCAGGGCTGGGCCACGGCCGGCGTCGACATCCAGGTCCGCTCGGACGAGGACCTGGACCGGGTCCGCGAGATCCTCACCCGCACGGGCGAGGAGATGCAGAAGGCCGAGCCGTGGACCGAGCGGCTGTGGGAGCCCGTCGAGGTGCTGGGCCTGAGCGCGACCTACCTCGACTCGGTGGTCGTCCGGGTCTCCGCCAAGACCATGCCGGGCAAGGCGCTCGGCGTCGAGCGCGAGCTGCGCTGGCGCATCAAGCAGGCGCTGGACACGGAGGGGATCCGCATCGTGGGGCGCCCGCCGGAGGCGAATCTGGAGACGGACGGGTCCGACCCGATGGCGGCCGTGGCCGCCCCGTCCGCCCTGGCGAACCCGGCGTCCCCGCAGTCCCAGGCCACGACGCCCATACCGCCGGCGGTGCCGGGCGCGACCCTGGGCAAGTGACGGCGGCCCGGCGGCCCCGCCGCCGGGCGGTCCGGGCCCGCGCGGCGTAGCCCCGCGCGCGGCCCGGCGCCGCTCCGCCTAGCCGCGCTCGACCTTGCCGAGGAATTCGTCCAGGTTCACGAGCATGCGGGAGATCCGCTCCTCCACGCTCAGCGTCTCCTTGTAGCGCATCGCCATCTGCGGGACCTTCTTGCCGCGCAGGTAGAGCGAGCAGGCCAGGTCCGCGCACATGTACGCGCCGACCGTGTTGCCCTCGCGCCCGGCCGGGCCGGTCCGCCGGGCGGCGAGCAGGGAGACGCCCGAGCCCGGGTGCGGGGTCAGGCACAGCGAGCACATCGTGGACTTCGCCATGCTCCGCGGCCCGCCCTGCGGCACCCGCAGGGTCACGCCGACGAGCTTCCCCTCGCGCTCGGCGACGACGTAGCCGCGGTCCGGCGCACCCGGATCCCGCCAGCCCAGGAAGTCGAGGTCCTCCCAGGGGAGTTCCGAGAGGTTGCGCGGGAGGGCGATCCGGCGCGCCTCCCCCTTGGAGCAGTTGATGAAGGACGCGCGTATGTCGTTGTCGGCGAGGGGTTGCATGGTCAGGGAAATTAACACCGTTCGGGCGGATCGTCGCATGAATTTCGGGCCGGGCGATTGACGTCCCGCCCTGTGGTTCCCTAGCCTCCGGGCATCGATAGGAAAGTTTCCTAACAGCCAGGCTCAACAGTCAGGGACGAGCCGACAGTCAGGGACGAGATGGCCGGGACCCCCGGAACGCCGCGCGTGCTGCGCGCCATGAACGACCGCGCCGCCCTCGACCTGCTCGTCGCGCACGGCCCCCTCACCCGCACCCGCCTCGGCGAGCTGACCGGCCTGTCCAAGCCCACCGCCGCCCAGCTGCTCACCCGCCTGGAGGCCGCCGGGCTGGTGCGCCGCACCGGCAGCGTCACCGGGCGGCCCGGGCCCAGCGCCGGGCTGTACGAGATCGACCCGGGCGTCGCCCACGTCGCCGCGCTGTCCGCCGGCCCCGAGGGCGTCACCGCGCTCGTCGCCGACATCGCCGGCACGGTGGCGGGCGAGCACCACGCGGCGGCGGAGCAGGGCGCGGGGGCGGCGCAGCTCGTCGCCCGGGCCGTCGACGGCGCCCTGGCCGCCGCCGGGCTCGGGCGGGACGCGCTGCACCGCACCGTCATCGGCACCCCCGGCGCCCTCGACCCGCGCACCGGCCTCCTCCGCTACGCCCCGCACCTGCCGGACTGGCGCTCCCCCGGCCTGCTCGACGAGCTCGCCGAGGTCACCGGCACGCCCGTCGTCGTCGAGAACGACGTCAACCTCGCCGCCGTCGCCGAGCAGCACGCCGGCGCGGCCCGGGGCTTCGCGGACTACGTCCTGCTGTGGGCGGACGAGGGCGTCGGCGCCGCCGTCGTCCTGGGCGGCACCCTGCTGCGCGGCGCGACCGGCGGCGCGGGCGAGGTCGGCTACATGCCGCTGCCGGGCGCGCCGCTCGCGCGCGGCGGGGACGACGCCACCGCGGGCCCCGACGGCGGTGGCGGCTTCCAGATGCTCGTCGCCTCCCCGGCCGTCGTCGCGCTCGCCCGCGCCCACGGCATCGATGCCCCTACGGCCCCCGAGGCGCTGGCCCGCGCGGCGGCGGAGCCGGGCGCGGGCGACGACGTCTACGCCGAACTGGGCAGGCGGCTGGCCCTCGGCCTCGCGGCGGTCGTCGCCGTGGTCGACCCCGGGCTGGTGGTGCTCTCCGGCGCGGTGTGCCGGGCGGGCGGCGAGCGGCTGCGCGCCATGGTGGAGGCCGAGCTCACCGGGCTCGCCCTGCCCCGGCCGCAGCTGCGGCTGAGCACCGTGGAGGACCGCCCGGTCCTGGCGGGGGCGCTGCGGACCGCGCTCGCTGCGGTACGGGAGGCAGTGTTCGACACGGCGTGATCCGTCCGCCGCTACGGCGTGCACCGTTCGCCGCTTTGACCTGGCAACCAGCAAAGGAGTCAAGGGTGAAGCTCGCAGTAGTGGGTGGCGGATCCACCTACACCCCCGAACTCGTCGACGGCTTCGCGCGGTTGCGCGACGCACTGCCGGTGGCGGAGCTCGTCCTGATCGACCCGGACGGGGAGCGGCTGGAGCTCGTCGGCGCGCTGGCGCGGCGGATCCTCGCCCGGCAGGGCCACCCGGGCCGCGTCACCTGGACCGCGGACCTGGACGCGGGCGTGGACGGCGCGGACGCCGTATTGCTCCAGCTGCGCGTGGGCGGCCAGGCGGCCCGGCAGCAGGACGAGACCTGGCCGCTGGAGTGCGGCTGCGTCGGCCAGGAGACCACCGGCGCGGGCGGGCTCGCCAAGGCGCTGCGCACGGTCCCGGTGGTGCTGGACATCGCCGAGCGGGTGCGGCGGCGCAGTCCGGACGCCTGGATCGTGGACTTCACCAACCCGGTCGGCATCGTGACGCGGGCGCTGCTGGCGGCCGGGCACCGGGCCGTGGGCCTGTGCAACGTGGCCATCGGCTTCCAGCGGAAGTTCGCCCGGCTGCTGCGGGTCGCCCCGGAGGAGGTGGCGCTGGAGCACGTGGGCCTCAACCACCTCACCTGGGAGCGGTCGGTGACCGTGGGCGGCGAGGACGTCCTGCCGCGGCTGATCGCCGAGCACGGCGACGCCGTCGCGGCCGACCTGCGCATGCCGCGCTCGGTGCTGGACCGCCTCGGCGTCGTCCCCTCCTACTACCTGCGCTACTTCTACGGGCACGACGAGGTCGTCCGGGAGCTGCGCACCAAGCCCTCGCGCGCCGCCGAGGTCGCCGCGATGGAGCGGAAACTGCTGTCCCTGTACGCCGATCCCGCGCTGGACGAGAAGCCCGCGCTCCTGGCGAAGCGCGGCGGCGCCTTCTACTCGGAGGCGGCGGTCGCCCTGACCGCGTCGCTGCTGCGGGACACCGGGGACGTCCAGGTCGTCAACGCCCTCAACGACGGCACGCTGCCCTTCCTGCCCGACGACGCGGTGATCGAGGTGCCGGCGGCGGTGGACGCGAGGGGCGCGCACCCCTTGCCCGTACGCCCGCTGGAGCCGCTGTACGCCGGGCTGGTCGCGAACGTCACGGCCTACGAGCACCTGGCGCTGGAAGCCGCGCTCAAGGGGGGCCGCGACCGGGTCTTCCGGGCGCTCCTCGCGCACCCGCTGGTGGGGCAGTTCGACCACGCCGACCGGCTGACCGACGCCCTCGTCGCGCACAACCGGGAGCACCTCGCGTGGGCGTGAGCGGCGCGCTGCTCGCGATCGACGCGGGCAACAGCAAGACGGACGTGGTGCTGGCGGGGCCGGACGGCGCCGTGCTCGGAGCCGCGCGCGGCGGGGGGTTCCGGCCGGCGCGGGCGAATGTGCGGCAGGCGGTGGACGGTCTGGCGGCGCTCGTGGAGCGGGCCGCCGCTGCCGCGGGGACGGCCGCTCCGCCGTACGCCGCCCACGTCAGCGCGTGCCTGGCCAACTGTGACCTGCCGGTGGAGGAGGAGCTGCTGACCGCGGAGATCGCCGCCCGCGGCTGGGGGCGGACGGTCGCCGTCGCCAACGACACCTTCGCACTGCTGCGGGCGGGCCTGCCCGACGGGGGCGAGCCCGTGGGCGTCGCGGTGGTGTGCGGGGCGGGCATCAACTGCGCGGGGCTCGGGCCGGGCGGCCGCACGGCCCGCTTCCCCGCGATCGGGCGGCTCTCCGGCGACTGGGGCGGCGGCGAGTGCCTGGCCGAGGAGGCGCTCTGGGCGGCGGCGCGGGCCGCCGACGGCCGGGGCGGGCCGACCTCGCTGGCCCGCGCGCTGCCCGGGCACTTCGGCCTGGACGGCATGCCCGCGCTGATCGAGGCGCTGCACCTGGGCCGGGTGGCGGCGGAGCGGCGGCACGAGCTCGTGCCGGTGCTGTTCGCGGTGGCGGCCGCGGGCGACGCGGTCGCCCGCGCCCTCGTGGCCCGGCAGGCGGAGGAGGTCGTCGCCATGGCCGCGGTCGCACTGGAGCGGCTGGGGCTGCTGGGAGCCGGGGTGCCGGTGGTGCTGGGCGGCGGGGTGCTCGCGGCACGGCACCCGCTGCTGCACGAGCAGGTGGTGGCGCTGCTGGCCGGGCGGGCGCCGCAGGCGGTGCCGGTGGTGGTCACGGCGCCGCCGGTGCTGGGCGCGGCGCTGCTGGCGCTGGACCGTGCGGGGGCTCCGGCGGCGGCCTACGCGCGACTGCGTGCGCATTACGGCGCCGCGTAGGGCGGACGGCACGGGGCAGGCAGCACGAGGCGGGCGGCACGGGGCGGGCGGCGCGGGGTCCGTTTGGCGCCTGTTTCCCTCCGTGGCGACCGGTATCGCGGAATCTGTCGTTCCCTGGCCGGAATCCGCGATACCGCCCTCTTCTTCACGTCATGTTCACATCGTGAGAGGCGTCACCACACCCCACCCCGGACAGGAAGATCTTTCGTCGGGGACCCCGGGGGCGGCCGAGTTTCCTGACATGGCGTCAACAGCGCCATTCGTCAGAAATTTCTCCCAGGACATTGGTTGACCGTTCATTTACCTAATGTCCCAAAATCGGTCAACCATTTTCTGACCCCTCCTTGGTCATGCGAGGCTCCGCCCGCACGGATTGATCACGAAATACAACAAGCAACCGCCATCAAAAGGGATTTACGGCTGCATTCGTGACAACTTCCGCCACTGATCGTCCATTCCGCGCCTTGTCGGCGCGCATTCGAGGGGGGACCGACCCATGTCGTCCAACGTCAGCCGACGCGTCGTGCTCAGAGGAACCGCCGCTGCCGCCGCCGGAGTGGCGCTGCTCGCCACCGGCGCCCGGGCCGCCGACCACACCGGCCACACCACCACCGAGGACCACACCGGTCACGGCGGCCACGGCACCGGCCCCGCTGCGTTCGACGAGGTCTACAAGGGCCGTCGCATCGTCGGCAAGCCCGTGACGGGCGGCCACGAGGCCCACCACGGCGGCTTCGCCGTCACCGTGGACGGCAAGGAACTGCACGTCATGCAGAACGCCGACGGCTCCTGGATCAGCGTGGTGAACCACTACCAGGTCTTCGACCAGCCGCTCGCGCTCACCCGCGCCGCCGTCGACGCGCTCCGCGGCGCGACGCTCGTCCCGATCGCGATGAACTGACCGGCCACTGCCGCACGCACCCCACCGACCCACACTTCCCACTCACGAGGACACGAACCCCATGGCAGTGCGCAAGAACCAGGCGAACCTGACCGCCACCGAGAAGCGCAACTTCGTCAACGCCGTGCTGGAGCTCAAGCGCACCGGTGTGTACGACGGCTTCGTCCGGACGCACAACGAGTTCATCATGAGCGACACCGACAACGGCGACCGCGTCGGCCACCGCTCCCCCTCCTTCCTCCCCTGGCACCGCCGCTTCCTGATCCAGTTCGAGCAGGAGCTGCAGAAGATCGACTCCTCGGTCACGCTGCCCTACTGGGACTGGACCGTCGACCGCACGGCCAACGCCTCGATCTTCGGCGCGGACTTCATGGGCGGCAACGGCCGCAGCCGTGACGCGCAGGTCACCACCGGCCCGTTCGCCTACTCCACGGGCAAGTGGACCATCAACGTCAGCGTCGACAACCGCAACTTCCTGCAGCGCGAGATCGGTGCCGCGGGCACGCTGCCCACGCGCGCCCAGGTGGACGCCGTCCTCGCCATGCCGGTCTACGACACGGCCCCGTGGAACAGCGCCTCCGAGGGCAGCTTCCGCAACTACCTCGAGGGCTGGCGCGGCGCGGGCCGCGTCCACAACAACGTCCACGTGTGGATGGGCGGCCAGATGGCCACCGGCGTCTCCCCCAACGACCCGGTCTTCTGGCTGCACCACGCCCACATCGACAAGCTGTGGTCCGACTGGCAGCGCATGCACCCGCAGTCCGCGTACCTGCCGGCCGCCGGCACCGCGAACGTCGTGGACCTCAACGACACCATGCGTCCGTGGAACAACGTCACCCCGGCCCAGATGCTCGACCACACCTCGTACTACACCTACGCGTAGGGCACAGCCGCCCGAGCCGCACCACGCGTAAGGCACGGCACGCGACAGGCGCACACGCGTCCGGCCCGGTGCGGGGAACCGCGCCGGGCCGGCGGGCGTGATGGGGAGCGGGGGCCGCCACGGACCCCGGTGAAGATCGCGATCCGAACAAGATCGCACCGGCACCGGTGTGTTTGTCAGCCCTTGCGGCCATACTGCTGGCCGGGGCACCTGTTCCCGGCCGCGCCGGACGACGGGCCGCCCTCAGCGACCGAGGGGGAGGTCACGTGTCACAGCCGCAGCCGGCCGGCGGGCCGCGAGGAGCGCCCGGCCGCAGCACTTCCGGCCCGGCCTGGCGCGAGGGCCTCGACCGCGTGCGGGCCGCGGCGGTCACGGAGCCCGGCAGGCTGCGGGTCATCGGCGCCGTCCTGGCCGTGGTCCTCGTCGCGTTCGGTGCGGTCACCGCCTGGCAGGTCGCCTCCAGATCCGCCGCGGCCGACTCCGTCGTCCGCACCAGCCAGCCGCTCAGCGCCGACGCCGCCGACATCTACCGCTCGCTCGCCGACGCCGACACCACCGCGGCGAGCGGCTTCCTCGCGGGCGGCCAGGAGCCGCACGCGGTCCGGCAGCGCTACGAGAAGGACATCGCGCTCGCCTCCCGGCTGCTGGTGAAGGCCGCCGCGAACGCCGAGGGCTCGGCCACGGCCCGCGCCCGCATCGCCACCCTCAACGAGGGACTGCCGCGCTACACCGGCCTCGTGGAGGCCGCGCGCGCCAACAACCGCCAGGGCCTGCCGCTCGGCGGCGCCTACCTGCGCTACGCGGGCGACCGCATGCGCGGGGAGCTGCTGCCCGCCGCCCGCGGCCTGTACGAGGCCGAGACGGGCCGCCTCGGCTCCGACTACGACGACGCCAAGTCCTGGCCGTGGGCCGCCCTGGCCCTCGGCGCCGTCGCGCTCGGCGCCCTCGCCTGGGCCCAGCGCCGCAACTACCTCCGCACGAACCGGGTCTTCAACCACGGCCTGCTCGCCGCCACCGCGGCCGCCGTCGTCGTCCTGCTGTGGCTGGTCGTCGGCCACGCCGTGGCCCGCTCCGGCCTGGAGACCTCCTGCGCCCACGGCGCGAAGTCCCTGCAGGCGCTCAACGAGGCCCGGATCGGCTCGCTCCAGGCCCGCGGCGACGAGAACCTCGCCATGGTCGCCCGGGGCGCCGTCCTCGGGAAGAACGGCGACGACGCCTACGAGACGGGTTACCGCGACGGCATGGGCCGGCTCGTCGGCGGCAGCCAGGGCCCGGCCCGCCCGGACACCCTGCTGGAGCGCGCCCGGGCGCTCGCCGACGACGCCGAGGGGCGCGATCCGGTCGAGGCCGCCGTCAAGAACGTCCGCGAGTGGCAGCAGCGCCACGGCCAGGCGCGCGCCCTCGCCGACGACCGCGGCGACTACGACGACGCCCTGCGCAAGGTGATCGGCGACAAGGACAGCACCGGCGCGTCCTTCGACCGGGTGGACACCGAACTGCAGCGCGCGATCGCCCACGAGCAGGCCGAGTTCCGGCAGGAGGCCGACGACGGGCGCGGCGCGTTCTCGGGCCTGGCCGCCGGAGCGGCCGTGCTGACCGTCCTCGGCGCCGCCGGTGCCGTCGTCGGCGTGGGCCGCAGGCTGTCGGAGTACCGGTGAGGCCGGTACGGGAGGACGAGGGGGAGGCGGTGCGCATGGCAGGGGCCCGGACGGAGAAGCGGCTGCGGATGCGGGCCGGCCCGGCGGCGGTGGCGGCCGCCGTGTGCGCCCTGGCCGCGGCGGCCGCGGCCGTGCTGCCCACGGGCGGCCGACCCGCGCAGGACCGGCCGGCCCGGGCCGCCGCGCCCGCGGTGCCCGCCCCCGACGCGGCGCCGCCCGCGCAGTGCACCGACCCCGAGGCGAGCCTGCGGCCGGCGGGCGGGGCCGGCGGAGCGGCCGTGCAGCGCATCAAGGCCCGCGGCCGGCTGATCGCGGGCGTCGACCAGAACAGCTACCGCTGGGGCTACCGCAACCCCGCCGACGGCGAGCTCAGCGGCTTCGACATCGACCTCGTCCGGGCCGTCGCCAAGGACATCCTCGGCGACCCCGGCAAGGTCACCTATCTCGCGATCCCCACGAGCCGGCGCATATCCGCCCTGCAGACGGGCAAGGTGGACATCGTCGCCCGCACGATGACCATCACGTGCGAACGGATCAGACAAGTGGCGTTCTCCACCGCCTACTTCGAGTCCGGGCAGCAGGTGATGGTCCCCAAGGGGTCACCGGTGACCGCTTTCGACGACTCGCTGAAGGGGAAGAAGGTCTGTACGGCGGAGGGTTCCACGGCCGAGATCAAGGTGCGGGAAGAGCCGCACGGTTCCTCCCTGCTGACGGTCCCCAACCAGCTCGACTGCCTGGTGCGGCTCCAGCTCGGCGAGGTCGACGCCGTGGTCAACGACAGGGCCCTCGGGGCCGGCCAGGCGGCACAGGACCCGTCCGTGCAGCTCGTCGGAAAGCCGTTCACCACCGAACCGTACGGCGTGGCGATGAACCTCGCGGACACGGACCTGGTACGCCGGGTCAACAAGGTGCTGGAGGACTACCGCGCGGGCGGCGCCGGAAGCCTCTGGATGAAGGCGTACGACAAGTGGCTCGCCGCCGACCTGAAGGGCATCACCGCCCCGCCGGCGCCCAAGTACCGGGACTGACGGCGGGCCGGGGAGCACGGCCGTAACGGACACGCCCGCGGCGCGCGCCGCGGACAGGAGAGAGGGGATCGATGGCGGTCGCGGAGCCCACCGGGCCGGCCTTGACCCGCGAGGAGGTGGACCGTGCGCTGGCCAGGCTCGGCGCGGAGCACGAGGCCGTCGAATCCTCGCTGCTCGCCCTCCAGGAGCACGCGGGGCGGCGCCTGCTGGAAGGGGCGGAGCTCACCGGCGAGACCAGGAGCCGGTGGGCGGCCGCCGAGGCCCTCATCGGGCAGCTGTGGGCGTACTTCGACGCCTACACCGCGGCCCTGACCGCCGCCCGCGAGCTGCGCGCCCGCCGCCGCTGGCCCACCCAGGGCGAGCTGTCCGAGCTCACCGAGCTGCTGCGCGGCTCCGGCGTCACCCTGCCCGGCCACGGCACGGCCGCGCTCGGCACGGCCGGCCTCCCGGTGGGCGCGGGGGGCACGGAGGGCCTGCCGGCGCGCCTCAGCGAGCAGCTGAGCCTGCAGGAGCTGCTGGACCGGATGAACGGCTGGTACGCCCGGGCCCTCGACGTCGTCGTGATCGCCGACGCCGTGTGGTCGGCGCTGCCCGCCCGCATCGACCTGCTCGCCGCCGAGCTCGGGCGCACCCGCTCCCTCGCCCACTCGGTGGGCGTCCGGCCCGGCGAGCACCCCTCCGGTGACGACCTGGAGCAGATCACCCGGGAACTGGCCGCGCTGCGGGAAGAGGTGATATCCGATCCGGTCGCCTTCTGGGCCGGCTCCTCGCCCAGCTCGGCCCCGGGCGGCGGCCGCCCGGACACCACGCGCTACGACCGCGCCGCGCGGGCCCTGGAGGACGTCCGCCGGGAGGTCGAGGCGGTGCTGGACGTCCGGCAGGACGCCGAGCGGCGGCTGATGCGCGTGCGCGACGTCCTCTCGCGCGCGGACCGCACGCTGAACGAGGCCCGGCAGGCGCGCGTCGAGGTCCTGTCGAAGATCGCCGCGTCCGTGGTGCCGGCCGTCTCGGGCCCGCCGACGGCCCTCTACGAGCAGCTGTCGGCCGCCGCCGAGCACCGCAGACACGCCCGGTGGCACCGGCTCTCGCCACTCCTGGACGGCCTGGAGCAGCGCTCGGAGGAGGAGCTGCTGCGCGCCCGCGAGTCGCTGACGGCGGTGACGGCCCCGCTGGCGGTCCGCGCCGAGCTGCGCGGCCGCCTGGACGCGTACAAGGCCAAGACCGCCCGGCACGGCCTCGCGGAGGACTCCCTGCTCACCGAGCGGTACGACGCGGCGCGGCGCATGCTGTGGAGCGCGCCGTGCGATCTGGTGGCCGCCGAACAGGCGGTCCTGCGCTATCAGCAGGCGCTGGCCGAGGCGCTGTCGGCGCCGCAGGGCACCGGGGAGCGGCCCACGGGGCGGAGGGGGGAAGCGTGAGCGAGGCCTGTCAGCGGCCGGGGTGCGCCGGTTCGTACGAGGACGTCGGCGGCGGCGAGCTGTACTGCGACACGTGCGGCCTGGCGCCGGTCGTGTCGCCGAACGGGATGGTCTCCTCCCCCGCCACGGGGGTGGCGGGGGGCTCCCCGGGCAGCGGCCCGGAGGGCGGGGCGGGAGCGGGGTCGCAGGGCTCGTCGGGTTCGTCGTCCCGCTCCTCCTCCGCGCGGTCGTCCTCGCGGTCGTCGCGCTCGTCGTCGCGTTCCTCGTCGTCGCGGCGGTCGGTGTCGGGGCGCCTGTCGCGCTCGCTGCCGGGGACCGAGGGCGCGAGCACGCGGTCGGTGTCGGTGCGCAGCGCGGGCACGGGGCCGTCGTCGTCGGGGCGCGGCAGGCTGGGCGCGGGCCTGGTCAAGGTGCCGGAGGTGCCACGTCCGGATCCCCGGGCGGCGGTGCTGGCCAACCCGGAGGTGCCCGAGCGCAAGCGGTTCTGCAGCCGCGGCGACTGCGGTGCGCCGGTGGGCCGGGCGCGCGGGGACCGGCCGGGGCGTACGGAGGGCTTCTGCACCAAGTGCGGCCACCCGTACTCCTTCGTGCCCAAGCTGCGCGCCGGGGACGTGGTGCACGGGCAGTACGAGGTGGCGGGCTGCCTGGCGCACGGCGGCCTCGGCTGGATCTACCTGGCCGTCGACCGGGCCGTGTCGGACCGCTGGGTCGTGCTCAAGGGCCTGCTGGACACGGGCGACGAGGACGCCCTGGCGGTGGCGGTCTCCGAGCGGCGCTTCCTCGCCGAGATCGAGCACTCCAACATCGTCCGCATCTACAACTTCGTCGAGCACCTCGACCAGCGCACCGGCAGCCTCGACGGCTACATCGTCATGGAGTACGTCGGCGGCAAGTCCCTGAAGGAGATCGCCAACGAGCGGCGGACGCCGGACGGGCGGCGCGATCCGCTGCCGGTGGAGCAGGCGTGCGCGTACGGCATCGAGGCACTGGAGGCGCTCGGCCACCTGCACAGCCGCCACCTGCTGTACTGCGACTTCAAGGTCGACAACGCCATCCAGCAGCAGGACCAGCTCAAGCTGATCGACATGGGCGCGGTCCGGCGGATGGACGACGAGGACGGCGCGATCTACGGCACGGTGGGCTACCAGGCCCCCGAGGTCGCCGAGGTGGGCCCCTCGGTCGCCTCCGACCTCTACACGGTGGCCCGCACGCTGGCCGTGCTCACCTTCGACTTCCAGGGCTACACGAACGTCTTCCGGGACAGCCTGCCCGACCCGGACCACATCGAGGTCTTCTCCCGCTACGAGTCCTTCTACCGGCTGCTGGTCCGGGCCACGGACCCCGATCCGGCTCGGCGGTTCGCCTCCGCCGAGGAGATGGCCGACCAGCTGACGGGGGTGCTGCGGGAGGTCGTCGCGCTGCAGACGGGCCGGCCGCGGCCCGCGCTGTCCACGCTGTTCGGGCCGGAACTGCGGGTGGTGGACACCCGGCTGTTCGAGGAGGCCGACGGCGAGGTCTCGGCGCTGGGCGGCCGGGCGGCGCCGGGCCGCAGGATGCTGCCGGGCCGGGCCGGCGCGCGCCGGCTGCCGCCCGGGGGAGCACCGGGAAGCCCGCTCGCAGTGCCCGCCCCGCCCGTCGCGGCGCTCGACGCCCGGGCCGCGGCGCTGGCCCTGCCGGTGCCGCTCGTCTCCCCCGGCGACCCCAACGCGGGCTTCCTGGCGGGGCTGCTCGCCTCGCAGCCCGCCGAGGTGTACGCCGCGCTGCAGGCCGCGCCCGCCGAGTCGACGGAGCTGCGGCTGCGCAGGATCCGGGCCCAGCTGGAACTGGGCGAGGAGGTGCAGGCGTCCCATGCTCTGGAGAGCCTCGAAGCCGCCCACCCGGGCGACTGGCGGATCGTCTGGTACCGCGGGCTCCACGCACTGGTCCGCGGTGACAAGGAGACGGCTGCGCTGTCCTTCGACGCGGTCTACGACGCCTTCCCGGGCGAGCCCGCCCCGAAGCTGGCGCTCGGCGTGTGCGCGGAGGTCCTCGGGCAGCTCGACAACGCCGCCGAGTACTACCGGCTGGTGTGGGTGACCGACCCGAGCTTCGTCAGCGCCGCGTTCGGGCTGGCGCGGGTGCGGCTGGCCGGCGGGGACCGCCGGGGCGCCGTGCGCGCGCTGGAGTCCGTGCCGGAGGCGTCCATCCACTACACCGCGGCGCGGGTCGCGGCGGTGCGGGCCCGGCTGCGGCGGCGTTCGCCGCAGGAGCCGCTGCTGGACGACCTGGTGGCCGCCGCGGGCCAGGTGGAGCGGCTGGCGGACTTCGGGCTGGACGCCGTGCGCCGCGAGCGGCTCTCCACGGAGGTGCTGGGCAGCGCGCTGGACTGGGTGCTGTCGGGCTCCCCCGGCCCGGGCGGCGGCGACCAGGCCGCCAGCCGGGGCGCGCTGCTGGGCCGCGGCCTGGACGAGCGCGAGCTGCGCTTCGGGCTGGAGCGCAGCTACCGCGTGCTCGCCCGGCTGGCCCAGCGCGGCGAGGAACGGATCGAACTGGTGGAGCGGGCAAACCGTTTCCGCCCCAGGACATGGGTGTGATCGATGTCGCAAGTGCCGCGCCCCTCACAACTGACGGCGTGCCCCGCCTGCAGGGAACCGCTGGACCCGGCCGACAATTTCTGCGGCGGCTGCGGCGCCGACCTGTCGGCGGTGCCTGCGGTCCTCCCCGACGACCGCGACGGCCCGTCCGACTACCCGCTCGCGCTGCCCGACCCCGGCGCCCGGGCGGCCGTACGGGCTCCCCTCGTGCCTCCTGCGCCCTCGGACGACGGCCCGCCACAGCCCGCGCGGCCGCCGGGAAGTGACGCCTCGGCGGCCCCCGGCGCGCCCGACCCCCGCACCGGGTCCGTACTGGGCGGGGTCCCGGCGCAGGCGGCGCACGAGGTCTCCGGGGCGCCGCCCGAGGGGGGTGCCGCCCACCCGGCCCCCGGGGGGACCGGGCGGATCTGCGGGTCGTGCCGATCCGGCATGATCGACAAGGACGGGTACTGCGAACACTGCGGGCATGCACAGCCGCGCGAACGGGATCACATGGAGCACCAGTTGCCAGGCGTCGCAGCGGTCAGCGACCGCGGACTGCGCCACCACCGGAACGAGGACGCGTACGCCGTGTCCGCCATCGCCCTCGCCGACGGGGCCCCGGCCACCGTCGCCGTCGTCAGTGACGGCGTGTCGTCCGCGACCCGCCCCGACGAGGCGTCGGCCGCGGCGTGCGCGGCCGCACGGGAGGTGCTGGTCGCGGCCCTGCCGGAGGGAGGGGATCCGCGGCAGGCCACCCATGACGCGATCATGCGGGCGGCCGAGGCGGTGACGTCGCTGGCCGCGCCCCCGCGCGGGCCGCTGCAGCACGACCCGCACCGCCAGGAGAACGCCCCCGCGTGCACGATCGTGACGGCCGTCGTCACGGGCGACCTGCTCACGGTCGGCTGGGTCGGCGACAGCCGGGCCTACTGGGTGCCGGAGGACCGTTCCACCCAGCCCGCCCGGCTCACCGAGGACGACTCCTGGGCCGCCCAGATGGTCGCCGCGGGCCTGCTGACGGAGGCCGAGGCGTACGCCGACGAGCGGGCCCACGCCATCACCGGCTGGCTGGGCGCGGACGCCTACGAGGTCGAGCCGCACACCGCGTCCTTCCACCCCGACCGCAAGGGCGTGGTCATCGTCTGCACGGACGGGCTGTGGAACTACGCGGAGTCCGCCGAGCTGATGGCCGAGGTCACCCCGCCGGACGCCAGGACGCGGCCGCTGGAGTGCGCCCGGCAACTGCTGGCCCACGCCCTGGACGGAGGGGGCCACGACAACGTAACAGTGGCCGTACTGCCGTTCCCGCTGTCGCCCGAGGGGGCAGGATCGGCCTGAGACCAGGGCTCCCCCGGCTGCCGCCGGAGGTGCCCGCAGGGGGGATGCGCGCCGGTGGCCCGGCCGGTGCCGCGCGCAGGTCCGCCCGGGTGTCCATGGCACGGACGGAGTACCGAGGAGCGGATCAGATGGCCAATTTCTCCAAGCCGAGCGAGCACCGGTTCACGGTCGAGGTGTACCAGAACGCCCATCTGCCGGAAGGCGGGCGCGAGGTCGACGCGATCGTCACGGTCACCGCCACGGGCGGAGGGACCATGGCGGAGACGCCGCTCGCCTCCCGGACTCCCCTGGTGCCCCATCAGTCCCCGGCGTCCTACGGGCAGCGGGCCGCCGGCCCCGACGCGGCCGTGGTCGTCATGGTCGACTGCTCCGGGTCGATGGACTACCCGCCGACCAAGATGCGCAACGCCCGCGCCGCCACGGCGGCCGCCATCGACACCCTGCGCGACGGCGTGGCCTTCGCCGTCGTGGCCGGCACCCACCAGGCGAAGGAGGCCTACCCCGGCGGCGGGCGGCTCGCGCTGGCCGACGCCACCACCCGGCAGCAGGCCAAGGACGCCCTGCGCAAGCTCACCCCGGGCGGCGGCACCGCGATCGGCACCTGGCTGCGCCTGGCCGACCGGCTGCTGGAGTCGTCCGAGGCGCCGATACGGCACGGCATCCTCCTCACCGACGGGCGCAACGAGCACGAGGAGCCCGACGCCCTGCGCGCCTCGCTGAAGGTCTGCGCGGGCCGGTTCACCTGTGACGCGCGCGGGGTGGGCACCGACTGGGAGGTCAAGGAGGTCACCGGCATCGCCTCGGCGCTTCTGGGCACGGCCGACATCGTCGCCGACCCGGCCGGGCTGTCCGCCGACTTCACGCGGATGATGGAGAACGCCATGGGCAAGGAGGTCGCGGACGTGGCCCTGCGCCTGTGGACGCCGCAGGGCGCCGAGGTGCAGTTCCTCAAGCAGGTCGCACCGTCCCTGGAGACGCTGACCGAGCGGCGCGTGGACGCCGGCCCGCGCATCGGCGACTACCCCACCGGCTCCTGGGGCGACGAGTCCCGCGACTACCACCTGTGCGTGCGGGTGCCCGCCGCCGCGGTGGGCGAGGAGATGCTCGCCGCCCGCGTCTCGCCGGTGCTGCCCGCGCCCGCGGGCTCCTCGCCGCAGGTGCTGGCGCAGGGGCTCGTCCGGGCGTTCTGGACGGACGACCTCGCCGCGTCCACCTCCCTCAACCCCCAGGTCGCGCACTACACCGGTCAGGCCGAGCTGGCCCGGGTCATCCAGCAGGGCCTGGACCTGCGCCGGTCGGGTGACATCGACGGGGCGACGGCCAAGCTCGGCCGCGCCGTCCAGCTGGCGAACCGCTCCGGCAACGAGGACACCGCGAAACTCCTCGCCAAGGTGGTGGACGTGGTGGACGCCGCGACGGGTACTGTGCGGCTGAAGGCGAAGGTCACGGCGGAGGCGCAGATGACCCTCGAAACACGCTCGACGAAAACCGTACGGGTGAAGAAGTAGCGCCGGGAGGCGTGGCGGCCGCAGAGTGTGCCGCGGCGCGGACCGTCCGCCCCGACCCCGGGAAGCAACCGCCGGCAGGCCACCGCCCCGCCGGCAACGACCGCAACGAACGGCACACGAGGGGGATCAACCGACATGCCGACCTGCCCGAACGGCCACCAGTCGACGGCCGAGGACTGGTGCGAGGTGTGCGGCCACCGCATGTCGGGGGCGCCCGACCGGCCCGGCCCCGCCGGAGCCACGGGCGCCGTCCCGCCGCCTCCCCCCGCACCGCCCACCGGCGCGCCCCTGCCGCCCCCGAGCGGCCCGCAGGGCGCGCCCGGCTACGGCTTCGGCGGGCACACCGGGGACACGACCGTCCAGGCCGAGCTGTGCCCGCACTGCCGTACGCCCCGGGAGGCGCAGGCACCTTTCTGCGAGGAGTGCCGGTACAACTTCCTGACCCGGACGGGGGCTTCGTTCGGGCCGCCGCCACCGCTGTCCCCGCAGGGGTTGCAGTCGGCTCCGCCGCCCCCGCCGCAGCACACCCAGCCGCCGCAGTCCTACGAGTACTACGGCTCGCGCCCGTCGCGGATCAACCGCCCGGCCGAACCGCTCACTCCGGAGACGCACACGTCCTCGCCGTACGCCGAGCCGGTCTACGCGGACGAGGCCGGCGGCGACTGGATGCTGCCCCCGCCGGGCGCGGCCACGGCGCCGCCCGCCTCGCCCTACGGTTACGAGCACGCGGCGACGGGCGGGGTGCCGGGGCAGCAGCAGGCTCCGCAGCAGCACGCGCCGGCCGGGTGGACGGCCGTCGTGGCGCCCGACCGCGAGTACTTCATGGCGATGATGAACCGCAGCGGCCCGGAGGCCGCCGGGCTCAACCTCCCGGCGTACTCCCCCGAGCTGCAGCTGCCGCTCAACGGGCCCCAGGTGACGGTCGGGCGGCGGCGCCACAGCACCGGCGAGTCGCCGGACATCGACCTGTCGCGCCCGCCGGAGGACCCCGGCGTCTCGCACCAGCACGCGATGTTCGTGCAGCAGCCCGACGGCGGCTGGGCCGTGGTCGACCAGGACTCCACCAACGGCACCACCATCAACGGCTCGGAGACGCCGATCCAGCCCTACGTGCCCGTGCCGCTGCAGGACGGCGACCGGGTGCACGTGGGGGCGTGGACGACGATCACGCTGCACCGGGGCTGACGGGCCCCGGACGCCGGTCCCGGGCCCGTCACGGCCGGCGCGTACCGCCCAGCGGCCACCTGCACGGGCCCTCGGGGTGGTCCAGCCACGCCCACTGGGCGTCGCCCGCGACCGAGACGCCGAAGCGCTCGCGCCCCGGGCGGCCCTCGGCGCGCCAGACGGCGTGGGCGTCCGCCGGGTCCAGCGCACCGGCGGTCAGTGTCAGCAGGAAGCGGAAGCGCTCGCTCTGCAGCAGCCGGCAGGGCAGGCCCCGGATCCTGGGCACCGGCGCGGCCGCACCTCCGCGCAGCGGGACGAAGTAGGCGGGGGTGCGCAGGAACCTTCCCTCGGCGTGCGTGGCGTCCGCGACCCGCAGCGCGATCAGGCCGGTGGCGAGCGGGGCGAGGACCAGGCCGTCCGGTCGCGTCTGCGCGATCCAGGCGGGCGGCACCCGGGAGACGGCGCAGGTGGCGAGGATCCGGTCGAACGGGGCGCGCCACGGGCAGCCCAGCGCTCCGTCGCCCGTGACGACCTCCGGGTGGAAGCCCGCCTCGGTGAGGTGGTCGCGGGCGGAGGCGGTGATCTCCGGGTCGAGGTCGACGGTGGTGACGTTGCCGTCGCCGAGGCGGTGGGCGAGCAGGGCCGCGTTGTAGCCGGTGCCCGTGCCGATCTCCAGCACGCGGTGGCCGTCCTGGACGTTCAGGGCGGAGAGCATCCTGGCCATCAGGGAGGGCTGGCTGCTGGAGGAGATCAGCTCGCCGTCGCGGACGCGGGTGGCGAGCGGGTCGTCCGCGTAGGCGCCGACCAGCCAGTTCTCGTGGCCCAGGGGGTCGGGGTCGCCTCCGGACAGGCGCCGGTAGCCGCCGACGACACCGGCGTAGTAGACGGGGACGAACAGCTCCCGGGGCACCTCGGCGAAGGCGCGCCGCCACCGGGGGTCGGTCAGCTCGCCGGCCGCCCGCAGCCTCTCGACCAGCTCGGTCCGCAGCGCCGAGGACAGCTCCATGTCCCGCTTCAGATGGGTGGCACCCATGCCTCCACTGTGCGCCGCGGCCGCGGTTTGTGCGAAGGTCCTACATCGCCGGTCCTCGGCCGGTCCGTCTGAGACCATGGAGGGGTGATTGAGATTCCGCGCGGCACGCTTCAGGAGCAGACCTTCTACGAGCAGGTCGGCGGCGAGGAGACCTTCCGGCGCCTGGTCCGCCGCTTCTACGAGGGCGTGGCGGGCGACCCCCTGCTGCGGCCGATGTACCCCGAGGAGGACCTCGGCCCGGCCGAGGAGCGCCTGGTGCTCTTCCTCATGCAGTACTGGGGCGGGCCGCGGACGTACAGCGAGAACCGGGGCCACCCGCGGCTGCGGATGCGCCACGCACCCTTCACCGTCGACCGGGCCGCGCACGACGCGTGGCTGCGGCACATGCGGGACGCGGTGGACGAGCTGCAGCTCGCTCCGGAGCTGGAGCAGCAGCTGTGGAACTACCTGACGTACGCGGCGGCGTCGATGGTGAACACCGAGGGCTGAGCTGCTCCTGCGGCCGGCCGGGCCTCAGGCGGGCGTGACCGTCAGCCCGGAGACCCCGCCCGTCCGTACCGCGATGGAGCCGTACGGCGTGGTCAGCCGCAGCCAGCCGGCCGCCGCGAAGAGCATCACCGGCGCCTCGGGCGCCAGGGCGGTGCCCGTGCGGGCGCCCGGCGCCGACGAGCCGCTCACGGAGCCCGCACCGGCGCGCACGGGCCGCAGGAAGCCCAGCGACTGCGCGGCGTGGACCGCGCGCAGCGGCAGCCCCGTCTCGCCGAGGGTGCGGGACCAGATCTCGCGGCCGATGCGGTCGCGCTCGACCCGTGTGCGGCGCTGCTCGGGCAGTGCCTCGTCGCGCGCGCGGAACTCCGCGACCGCAGCGCCGACCGCGCTCCTCAGGGCCTCCTGGCCGGGAAGGCCCTCCACGCGCCGCCAGCCGCCGCGGGGCGGCAGCACCCCGGCCCAGGGCGGGCCGGTGACGGCACCGGGGACGGTGATCTCCAGCTCGCCCGAGGGCGCGGCGGGCGCCGTGTCCAGGGCGTCGGCGAGCTGCCCGGCCGAGACGGTGACGTCCAGCGCCCCGCCGTGGGCCAGCCGGGCCGTGCGGACCGCCAGCACCTCGAAGGAGGGCGGCCGGCCGAAGACGCCGAGCACCCCGCCGGCGGCCTGCAGCCGGACCACGGCGGCCCGGTCGTAGTGGATCAGCCGGGCCAGGAAGGCGACCAGGTCGGCCGTCTCCCCGGCATCGGCGAACCGCAGCCGCTGCCCGGCCGGAGGCTGGAGCCCCGTCATACGGCGACGGCCTCCTTGGGGGACGTGTCGCCGCGCCCGCCGCCGGTCTCCGCCTCGTCCCGGAACTCCTCCAGGAACATCCGCTCCTCGGCGGTGATCCGCCGGGGGCGGCCCGCCTCGAAGTCGAAGGGGACGACGACGGTGCTGGCGCGGACGTAGACGTGCTCCTCGTCCTTGACCTCGTAGGCGACGGTCAGGGACGCGGCGCCGAGCCGCGTCACCCACGTCTCCACGGTCACCGGCGCATGCCGGTGCACCAGGGGGCGCAGGTAGTCGATCTCGTGCCGGGCCACGACGGACCCGCCCTGGAACGACGTGCTCCCCTCCCCCGGCGCCAGCCGGAACATGAAGTCGATCCGCGCCTCTTCGAGGTAGCGGATGAAGACCGCGTTGTTCACATGGCCGAAGGCGTCCATGTCCGACCAGCGCAGGGGGCAGGAGTACAGGTGGCGCGCCACGATCAGCCCCGGGTGAGCTTCTTGTAGGTGGCGCGGTGCGGACGGGCCGCGTCCGGGCCGAGGCGCTCGATCTTGTTCTTCTCGTAGGACTCGAAGTTGCCCTCGAACCAGAACCACTTCGAGTCGCCCTCGTAGGCCAGGATGTGCGTGGCCACCCGGTCCAGGAACCAGCGGTCGTGGGAGACGACCACAGCGGCGCCCGGGAAGTCGAGCAGGGCGTTCTCCAGGGAGGAGAGGGTCTCGACGTCGAGGTCGTTGGTCGGCTCGTCGAGGAGCAGCAGGTTGCCGCCCTGCTTGAGGGTCAGCGCCAGGTTGAGGCGGTTGCGCTCACCGCCGGAGAGCACGCCGGCCGGCTTCTGCTGGTCCGGGCCCTTGAAGCCGAACGCGGAGACGTAGGCGCGCGAGGGCATCTCGACGTGGCCGACGTTGATGTAGTCCAGCTCGTCGGAGACGACGGCCCACAGCGTCTTCTTGGGGTCGATGTTGGCGCGGCTCTGGTCGACGTACGAGATCTTGACGGTCTCGCCGACCTTGATCGAACCGGAGTCCGGGGTCTCCAGGCCCTGGATCATCTTGAACAGCGTGGTCTTGCCGGCGCCGTTCGGGCCGATGACGCCCACGATGCCGTTGCGCGGCAGGGTGAAGGACAGGTCGTCGATGAGGACCTTCTCGCCGAAGGCCTTGGAGAGGTTGTTGACCTCGACGACGATGGAGCCCAGGCGCGGGCCCGGCGGGATCTGGATCTCCTCGAAGTCCAGCTTCCGCATCTTGTCGGCCTCGGCGGCCATCTCCTCGTAACGGGCGAGGCGCGCCTTGGACTTGGCCTGACGGCCCTTGGCGTTGGAGCGGACCCACTCCAGCTCTTCCTTGAGGCGCTTCTGGCGCTTGGCGTCCTTCTGGCCCTCGACCTTCAGACGGGCGGCCTTGTTCTCCAGGTAGGTGGAGTAGTTGCCCTCGTAGGGGATCGCGCGGCCGCGGTCGAGCTCCAGGATCCACTCGGCGACGTTGTCGAGGAAGTACCGGTCGTGGGTGATCGCCACGACGGTGCCCGCGTACTTGGCCAGGTGCTGCTCCAGCCAGTTCACCGACTCGGCGTCGAGGTGGTTGGTGGGCTCGTCGAGGAGCAGCAGGTCGGGGGCCTCGAGCAGCAGCTTGCAGAGCGCGACGCGGCGCTTCTCGCCACCGGAGAGGTTGACGACCGGCCAGTCGGCGGGCGGGCAGCCCAGGGCGTCCATGGCCTGCTCCAGCTGGGCGTCGAGGTCCCAGGCGTTGGCGTGGTCGAGTTCCTCCTGGAGCTTGCCCATCTCGTCGAGCAGCGCGTCGGAGTAGTCGGTCGCCATGAGCTCGGCGATCTCGTTGAAGCGGTTGAGCTTGCCCTTGATCTCCGCGACGCCGTCCTCGACGTTCTCCAGGACCGTCTTGGACTCGTCCAGCTTCGGCTCCTGCATCAGGATGCCGACGCTGTAGCCGGGCGAGAGGAACGCGTCGCCGTTGGACGGCTGCTCCAGGCCCGCCATGATCTTGAGGACGGTGGACTTACCGGCACCGTTGGGGCCGACCACACCGATCTTCGCACCGGGCAGGAAGCTCAGCGTCACGTCATCGAGGATGACCTTGTCGCCGTGCGCCTTGCGCGTCTTGCGCATGGTGTAGATGTACTCAGCCAAGAGAAACCGTCCGGCAATCGAGAAGGGCCAATGTGCGGCTCCGCCGCGTGAGGGCAGATACACCCATCTTGCCGCACCGGACGCCCGGGGCGGAAACCCGATACGGACGCGGCCCGCTCCCGGGCGGACACCACGGGGCCCGCAGGCCCCGTGGCGCCCCGCCCGCCGCTCACTCCCCGGAGGCCGCCGCCCGCTCGCGGCGCAGGAGGTAGACCGCGCCGCTGCCGGCGACGATCAGCGCTATCGCCATGCCGGCGATCGTGGGCGTCGTGTGGCTGCCGCCGGTCGCGGCCAGGTCTCCGTCGGCCCGGACGGCGGCCGCCTTGCCGGAGCCCCCGCCCGTGGACGCCGGGCTCATGCGGGAGGCCAGGGTGGCCTTGGTGCCGTCGTCCGCGGTGCCGCCGCCGTCCCCGCCGTCGCCGCCGCCCGCGGCGCCGGACACCGGGCCGGACTCGGGGCCGGGTCCCGCGGTGCCGCCCGCGGGGGCCGCGGGGGCCGCGGCCGCGGTGGCGGCGGAGGTCGCACAGTCCATGATCCCGGCGAAGGTCCTGGACAGGCCGCCCGGGCCCGTGATCGTGAACCGGTACGCGCGGTCCTCGCCGACCTTCACCAGGGTGGTCTCCGACTTGCCGGGCGCCACGGTGTGCTTCTTGCCGGCCAGCTCGTAGGTGAAGGGGGCGTCGCCCTGGTTGTCGGCGGTGACGTCGACGCCGCCCTTGGCGCAGTTCTTCCGGGCGGACAGGGCCGGGGCGGCGCCCTTGCCCGTCCAGTTCGCGGTGGCGCCCGCGGAGACGGCGCTCTCGCTGGAGCCGGCCAGGATCTGCGTCTGGGTCGTGGTGTGATCACCGATGAGGACCCGGCCGACCGGGACCTTGGCGGCGCCCGTGGCCTTCAGCGACATGGAGCCGTCGGGGGCGCCCGCGGGGACGTCCACGTAGAACTCGCCGCCGTTGCCGGTGGCGGCGACGGGCTTGCCGTCCTTGTCGACGATCTTCACGCCCCGGGCCACGGCATCACCTGAAGGAGTGATGGTGACACTGCTCGCCGTGGTCCGCACGGCGACCGGGCCGAGCTTCCGGCCGGGCTTGCCGGAGAGCGCCGGCGGCGTGAGGGTCAGGGACGCCTCGGGCTCCTCGACGTCCTTCGCGCTCTTGTAGAGGTAGTCGGCGAGCTTCTCGGCGGCGGGGTCCTTGGCGTCGACCCGGGCGCCGTCCGAGTACCGCCAGATGGCCACCTGGGTGCCCGCGGCGGCGGTGTTCGCGTCGAGGGGGCCCGTACCGGCGTCCTTGGCGAGCGCGGCGAGGTCGTTCACCTGGGGGTAGGAGTGCTGGAGGATCCAGCGGATCTTCCCCGCGTCCTTGTTGGCGTGCAGGGACGACTCGCCCCAGCCGACCTCGCGGTAGCGCGCGCCGTCCACCCGGTTGGTGAGGATGTCGATGCAGTAGGTCTGGAGCGTGCCGCCCCCGTCGACCTTCATCTCGAACAGGCCCGCGGGGACCTCGCCCGTCTTGCGCCGGTCGTGCACCACGGCGCCCGAACCCGCGGTGATGCCGCCGAGCGTGGCGGCGACGCCCCCCGGGTTCTGCGGCGCGTCGTCCGCGGCGGCGGGGCCCGCCGCGGCTATCGTGCCCACCGCGGCCAGTCCCGTCGCCAGGGCGGCTGCGGCAAGGCGGGCGGATCCCCGCCTCCTGACAGAAATCATCGACTTCCTTCCGGGCGAACGCAGAACAAGTCGGCGCGCCTCGCCACCGAACTCACGACTCAGAAGCCCCCGTTGCACGCTGTCGCGCGCGGCTGTGGACACGCCGCCGCGGCCCCCCGTGACACGTTGCTGTGAACGTGATCTTAAAGAGCGAGCGCGACACCATCCCCACGGGAGGGGCCGCTCAATCGATCCGAATCGGAATCGTTACCGGGGAAACGCGGCCTGACCTGGCAATATCGATAAATCACCGGGACAAACCACGCCATTTCAGAAGGGCGGCGGCTCCGCGTCGGCGGGGACGGCAGCCGGATCCGGAGCGGGTGACGGAGCGGGTGCCGGAGCAGATCCCGGGGCGGATCCCCGGGCGGACGGCTCCGCCGGCAGCGCCCTCGCCGGCGACACCCTGCGGAACACCGACGTCCCGCGGCTGAGGTCGTGGCCGACCGACACGGCGTCAATCTCCGCCGACAGCCACCTCTTCCCCTCGCGCTCCTCCTCGCGGATGCGCAACTTGCCCTGCACCACGACCGGTTCCCCCACGTCCAGCGACGCCACCACGTTGGCCGCGAGCGCGCGCCACGCCCACACGGTGTAGAAGCTCGTGTACGCGTCCGCCCACTCCTCCTTGGACCGGTCCCAGCGGCGCACCGTCGCCGCCAACCGGAACCGCGAGGACGGCGAGCCGTTCGCCGCCTCCCGGTAGTCCGGCTCCGTCGCGACGTTTCCCACGACCGTCACCAGCGTCTCGTTCATACGGACCGCCCTCCCCCGTTCCGGAACCACTTGCTTCGTGCTTCGTGAAGCCATGCTGCCCGTGCGCGGAACATCCCGCTGAGGGCTGTGGACCAGGGGCCGGTTGTGGAGAACTGCGTCACCCTCACGGGCTCAGATACGGACGGGCTCACGGGCTCACGGAGGGAGCTTCGCCTCCCTCACGCCTCGCCCGCCGCGATCACGTACTGGGCGCGCACCTCCTGATACCGCAGCAGCTCCGCCGCCACGGGCTCCAGCACCCGCTCCCGCCCGCAGCCCGCGGCCGCGTTGCGCAGCCGCCGCTCCGTCTCCAGCCCGTACCGGCGCGCAGGCCCGCGCGCCATCGCGCGGCAGCACCAGGCCAGGGCCGGCCCGCCCGCGACGCCTCCCGCCAGCAGCGGCCCCGGCACCCACCAGTCGCCGCCCCAGGCGCCGGTCAGCACCCCGAGCAGCCATGCCGCGGCGACGGCCTGCAGCACCGACAGCACCCACTGCACCGCGGCGGCCACGGCCCACCACCCGGGCCGGACCGGCCGGGCCGCACCGCCTCCGCGCGCACGCCGCCCGCCGACGAGCCGCCCGCCGGTGCGCCACCCGGTCCGCCCGGAGGAATCCCCGCCGGCCTCCGGCGGCGCGGCCGGGCGGCCCACGCCCGTGCACCACGCGCTCGCCCGGCGGGCGCCCGTGCGCCACATCCCCGGCCGCCCCGGCGCCCCGGCGACCGCCATCGCGGCGGCAGCGGCGGCGGACGCCGCGTCCAGGGCTTCCGCCAGCCCCTCGGCCCCGCGCCGCGCCGCCTCGCGCACGGCCAGGGCCCAGGGGTCGGGGAGCCCCGCCGAAGCCTCGTAGGCCAGGGCGCGTACGGCCTGTTCCACGAGCGGGCGGGACACGGCGCGGGAGGGGGGCGCGGCCGGGCCGGCGGCGTCCGTGCCCGCCCCTTCTGTCATGGGTTCTGTCATGGGTTCCGTCACGGGGAGGGACGGGGACGCGGGCGCAGGCACAACCGCGCCGGTCCTCGCCTCCGCCCCCGCGCCCGGATCCGCGCCCACACCCGTGCCCGTCCTCGGACCCGCACCCGCACCCGCACCCGCACTCGTACTCACACCGGCAGCCCCGGCCGCGGCCGCTCCCGCGGCCTTCCTCGCCGCACGGCCGCGTACGCACCACTGCCGGGCCCGCGTCCACGGCGTCCCGCAGGCCCGCCCGGCGTCCCGCAGCCAGGCGCGTTCCGCGGCCAGCCCCGCCGCCTGGGCGCCCACCGCCTCGGCCAGCCGGTCCTCGAACTCGTGCCGCGCCGACTCCGTCAGCCCCGGCCGCCCGTCCGCCACGTACGCGCCGCGCAGCCGCGCCGAGACCCCGTCCACGTCGGCCGTCAGGCGCCGCAGCGCCGCGCCCCGCGACGCCGTGAACTTGCCGAGGCTCTCGCGCAGTTCCCCGACGCCGTCGCCCGTGAGGGCCGACAGGGCCAGGACCTCGGCGCCGGGCTCGCCGTGCTCGCCGAGGGCGATGCCGTCGTCGTCCAGGAGGCGGCGCAGGTCGTCGAGGACCTGGTCGGCGGCGTCCGTGCCCAGCCGGTCGACCTGGTTGAGGACGATGAACGACACCTCGGCGTAGCCCGCGAGGGGCCGCAGGTAGCGCTCGTGGAGGACCGCGTCCGCGTACTTCTCCGGGTCCACGACCCAGATCACCGCGTCGACGAGCCCGAGGAGCCGGTCCACCTGCTCGCGGTGGCCGGGGCTGGCCGAGTCGTGGTCGGGCAGGTCGAGCAGGACGAGCCCGTTCAGGGCCGGGTCGTAGGGGCGGACGGGCTGCCGCCGCGAGCGGGCGGGGATGCCGAGCCGGTCGAGGACGCCGTCCGCGCGCTCGGGCTCCTCCGTCCACACGCAGGCCACGGGCGCGGCGGTGGTGGGGCGGCGCACGCCGGCCTCCGACAGCTGGGCCCTGGCGAGCGCGTTGAACAGGGTGGACTTGCCGCTTCCGGAGGCTCCGGCGATGGCCACGACGGTGAGGTCGAGCGGGTGGCGCTGCCGGGCGACGGCCTCGTCCAGGACCCGCCCGGCCTCGGCGAGCGTGCGCCGGTCCAGCCGCGCCCGGGAGAGCCCGACGAGCTCGCGCAGGGCGTCCAGGCGGGGGCGCAGGACGGCGGCGCCGGGGTGCGGCGCGGGGACGGCGGGAGGGCGCGGGAGGGTCTCCGGGCGCGGCGGGGGCGCGTTGCGCGCATCGGGTGCGCTGCCCGCGCGCGGGGGGCGGTCGGGCCGTGCGCGGCGGGCGATGAGGCCGTCGTCCCAGCTGCCTGCGGAGGTGGGGGTGTCGGGGGCGGAGGCGGGGGCGGGGCGGCGGCCGGCGGACCGTTCGTCCCGGGTTCCGGCACGCCGGTCGGCGGATCGGTCGGCAGATCGATCGGCGGATTGGTCGGCGGGGCGCACGGTGGTCACCTCTCCCTCTGCAGTACGGACAGCGCGGCGATGAGCTCGACCTGGTGGTCGGGGGTGACGTCGAGGGCTTCGAGCGGGGCGGTGCGGCGGTCGCGCTCGGCGTCGAGCACGCCGTCGAGGCATTCGGCCAGGAGCTGCCCGCCGCGGTCGCGCAGGCGCAGGGCGCCCCGGGCGCCGAGCAGTTCGGCGAGGTCCTCCCCGGCCGCGCGGGCGGGTCCCCCGCCGAGCAGGGCGGCGGCCAGCAGCGCGGCGGCCCGGTCGGCGTCGGTCCCGGCGCCCTTCTCGGCGGCCCGTACCTCCTCCTCCGCGAGCTCCTCCAGGCAGCGCCGCCAGCGGCGCACGGCGACGCCGATCCTGCCGACGGCCCCGTCCGGGTCGCGCGGGGCGAGGACGGCGTCCGCCGCCGGGTCGCCCGTGCAGGCCGCCGCGACCTCCTCGTCGGCGGCGGCGACGGCGCAGCCGACCAGGGCGGCGAGGGAGGCGGTGAGCGCGCCGAGCAGTTCGTCGGAGGTGCTGTCGTCGGGGTGTCCGTGCCAGTGGGTGAGGGCGTCGCCGGCGAGGGTCTCCCCGGCGGCGACCCCGGACCGCACGCGCGCCGAGGCCTTCGCGTAGGCGTCCTCCACGCGCTGCATCAGCCGGACGGCGGCGGCGTGCTGGAGGGCGGCGGCCCCGGCGAGCCCGGGCAGCCGGGAGGCCAGGGAGGCCAGCAGCCCGGCGACGGTGCGGGCGGTGGCCACGGCGCGCGCGGCGGGGTCCTGGGCGCGCTGGTGGAGCCAGCCGCGCAGCCCCGCGACGGCGGTGTCGGGCAGCAGCCCGGTGCCGCCGCCCGCGGACTCGGGGAGCTCGGGGATGGTGAAGCGCGGCACGTCGCCCAGGCCCGCGGCGGCCAGCAGCGCGCCGTAGTGCCGGGAGACCTCGGTGGCGACCTGGTGGGGCACCCGGTCCAGCACGGTGACGAGCGTGACGTCGTACTCCTTGGCGGTGCGCATCAGGTGCCAGGGCACCGCATCGGCGTACCGCGTCGCGGTGGTGACGAGCACCCAGATGTCGGCGGCGCAGATCAGCTCGGCGGCGAGCTCGCGGTTGCGCTCGACGAGGGAGTCGATGTCGGGGGCGTCGACGAGGGCGAGGCCGGGCGGCATGGCCCGGTCGGTCTCGATGCGCAGGGAGGGGGGTTCGGCGGCGTCGTCCTCGTCGCCGCGGCGGCCCTCGGGGTCGGTGTCGTAGAGGGTGGTGATGTCCTGGGCGGGCACCCAGACGCGGCGCAGCTCGGGCAGCACCCGCTGCCCCGCGAACCAGTGGTGGTCGTCCGGGTGGCAGATCAGCACAGGCGTACGGGTCGTCGGCCGCAGGACCCCCGCCTCGGTGACCCGCCGCCCCACCAGGGAGTTGACGAGGGTGGACTTGCCCGCCCCGGTCGATCCCCCGACGACCGCGAGCAGCGGCGCTTCGGGGGCGCACAGGCGGGGCACCAAGTAGTCATCGAGTTGCGCCAGGAGTTCGGCACGGTTTCGGCGGGCGCGGGCGGCGCCGGGAAGGGGGAGCGGGAAGCGTGCGGCGTCGACACGGTCACGCAGTGCGGACAGTGCGTCGAGCAGTCGGGGCCGTACTTCCAAGGTCGCCACACGTGCAGAATGCCCAATTCTGGTGTGATTTTGAAGCGTATAGGCCATGGCGCGCGAGGCGTGGCGCACGGGGCTCAGGCATAACGAGTACACAACACCCGTCGCCTGGGGCGTGAAAAACGGTGCAAGATTCGTACCCGCCTGCGATTATCAGGACCGCTTCACTAAACCTCCACATCGTGGCACGGAGGTGAAGCAACCGGGACGAGGTGAGCGGAGCCCTATCCTTGTCCCCGGCAAGGTCACGGCACCACCGAGCCCGGGGCTTCAGCCGTCCGCGACCGCCGCACACACCGGCCCCCGTAGCTCAGTGGATAGAGCAGGCGCCTTCTAAGCGCTTGGCCGCAGGTTCGAGTCCTGCCGGGGGCGCTCGCTCCACATCGCACGCCCCTCCCTCCAGGAGGGGCGTTTTTGCTGGTCAGGGTCGTTTGGCGGGTGCGCCGGGGCAGGGCCGCCGCCCGTCCCGGCGGCGGACTGCCTGTCAAAGCCGGGGAAGACCGGGAGGATCCTGCTCAGCCCACTGGCCCTCAGCGCCTGGGCGACGGCGGGGGACGGTGCCACGAGGCAGAGGTCGCCGCCGGAGTGCCGGGCGGAGCGGGCGGCGGCGACGAGCAGCCCGAGGCCGAGGGCGTCGCAGGAGGTGACGCCGGACAGATCGAGGGTCAGCCGGCTTCCGGGGCTGTGGGGTACGCGCAGGAGGCGCTCGCGCAGTCGCGGGACCCCGGAGAGGTCCAGCCTTCCGCGGACCGTGAGCACGCGGTCTCGTGGGCCGGGGGGCGGGGAGTGACAGCGCGACGCGGACACTCGCCCGCCTGCCCCTCGGGGAGCTTCTGCGGGGGCGGGGACGGTCGTGCGCTCTACGGGCACCACGTGCCTCCTCGGAGCGGATCACATCTCGATGCGGCCGAGGGCTGGGGCCTCACTGCGCAGCCTAGTCCTGCCCGTACGCCACGAACAGGGCTGAACGGAAAGCGCCCTTGGGGCGGTCGGGCGGCGGGGCGGCTCCGGCAACCGGAGCCGCCGCGGAACAACCCGTCCAGCCGTCAGCGCCGGCCCTGTACAGCGGGTACTGGTGAACCATGACCGGCACCTTCACCACCCGCACTGTCGACGTTACGACCGGCTCCGCCGAAACCATGCACGACCTGACGAACGCATGCTCCGCGTTCCTCCGGGAGGTCGCTCACGGGAGGGACGGGCTGCTGAACGTCTTCACCTCGTACGCGACGTCCGGCCTGGCCATCATCGAGACCGGGGCCGGCAGCGACAACGACCTGCTGGCGGCCCTCCGCGGCATTCTTCCCGCGGACGACCGCCGGCGAGAGCTCCACGGCGGCCCCGGCCCCGGCGACGATCACATGCTCCCCGCCCTGGTCCCGCCCCACGCCACGCTGCCCGTGGTCGGCGGCGAGCTGGAGCTGGGGACCTCGCAGTCCGTCGTTCTGGTGACCGCCGACCGGGGCGGCGCCGCGGGCCGGGTCCGGCTGTCCTTCCTCGGCTGACCCCGAGCCGTCGCCCCGGCGTTCAGGTCTGCCGGGTGCTGCCGGTGTCGATGAGGATCTGTTCGGCCTGGGTGACGTTGTCGGCCCGCACGGCCCTGGCCATCGCGGCACGTGCCGCGTCGGGCGTCGCGTCGGGCGGGACCACCAGCAGCGCGAAGTGATCGTTCTCGCCCCGGGTGACGAGGACCGTGTCGTCGCCGACCGGGAAGGAGTCGATGCGCACGACCCGGCCGTCGATGGTCAGCCGCGTCGGAAGCTCCTGCCAGGCACTCGCGTCCAGGCCGACGCGCGTGACGGGGCCGAGGTGCTCGGTCAGGGCGGTGATCAGGCCGGGAAGCTCGGCGCCGATGTCGCGGGAGCGCGGCCACCACGCGCCGTCCAGGACTCCCCCGCGCTCTTGGGTCGTCTCCAGCCGCAGGAGTGCCGTCCCGGGTTTCACGGCTCGGTGCATCACGTCCGGCAGAAGCCCGGGAGGGTGTGGGGTGTCGGAATCGGCCATGGTGTGCTCGCCCGCCTCCGGGAGTTACGCGCGTCCGCCCGCCGTCCGGAATGTGCCGACAGCCGGCAGCGCCCGGCGGAGCGCTCGCAGTAACCCCACCGTACTCCGCAGGCCGGCGGCGGGCTCGCCCACAGGGCCGTCGCACACCCGTTCTCGCGGAGGATTGCCCGGCCGCGCAAGGTCTCCGGGCCGCCTTCCGGAGTAGGGTGGGGAGACCGGGAGCACTTCGTACACCCGCCTCCATGCTGGTGTCGTTCCCGGCGAGTCACCACGCCGGGCAGTCGACGATGAGCCCGGGGGCAGGTTCGCATCATGGCCGTCACCGTCGATCATCCGACCACCGATGAGCACGCCACTTCGCCGCCCGCTCGCCTGTTCCTCACGCAGGGAACGGCGCCGGGGCTTCTGGACGGCGCCTGGTGGCCCCGCTCGCGCGATCTCTCCCGCGAGCTCCCCGCACTGGCGGAGCGGCTGGACCACTCCTGGGGACGGGTCACCCGCGTCACGGTGAATCCGGCCTTCTGGCCCGTGATCCCCCGCAAGGTTCCCGTCAGCGGACACACGGTGCACGTGGGGTGGTTCACCGATGAGCAGGACCCGCACAAGCTCCTCCTCTTCTCCTACAGCGCGGACCGCCTGGACCTGCTGATCATCCCGCCGGAGACCGACCCGGCCGCGGCCGCCCGGCTGATTTCCGCCGCGACCAGCCCCGGAGGCCTCCTCACCGCGAGCAGGCTGATGGAGGACGAGCGAACGGCCGACGACGCGACGGAGTCGCGGAACCGCGAAGAGGAATGGGAGAGCGACGGTGGGACCGCACCGCCGCCGGCCGGGAACCCGACCGGTCCTCCCGGCTCCGGCCGGGGGCGGTGACCATGTCGTCCGGACGCGCCACGCCCACCCCCGCGCCGGCGGAGCCGGTGCCGCCGGCGGGGCGCGCCGACGTTCGCATCGTCACCGCGTCCCCCGAGACCGCCCGCCGCGTCGCGGAAGTCCTCCGGCACTGCTTCGATTCCACCGAGCAACGCAGCTACCCGGCCGGCCGCGAAGGCGGCACCCGGCTGCACCTCACCGTCGACACCACGCATCCCTCCGGGCCCGCGCGGTCCTGGCTGGTGACCAGCCGGGCTTCGGCGGTGGACCGCTCACAGCACGACGAGGTTGACCCATGAGCGTCTTCATCAAACTGGTGGAGAACCGTCCACCGAAGGAATACGCGAACGACCGTACGGCGGACATCTCCTACGACGACACCGCCGAAGGTGACGCCGAGACCACGTACCAATACGACCTGCTTCCCGGCGGCACCCTGAGAATCCTGCGGGTCACCAGGGGAGAGGAAGCCGTCGTCCACGCGGTCTACGCCCCGGGCCTGTGGTTCCGCGTCGAGGGGCTCTGCCGCGGCACTACGGAATAGCGGCCCGAACAGGGCCTGAACCGGACCCGAGCAGGAAACGTCGCCCCTCGCCCGCCGGAACCCGGCCGGAACCCGGCCGGATCACGGCAACCGCACGCCCCCTCCCTCCAGGGGGCGTTTTTGCTGCCCTCCCCCTCGCACCCCCGGCGGGTCCAGTGGGCCTGTTTCCGGACCCGCTGGCGGAAAGCGTTCCTTGACGCGGGATTCGCGCCGGTAAATCGTGTGATCGCTGCGCTCGCGGACGGGGAGCGGCGCAGGTCAGCGGGGTTCCCCGGCTCATCCTCGGCTCATCCCCGACTCTTCCCCGGATCTTCCCGATCCCACCGCTTCCCGGCCTGCCCGGCCGCACCAATTGGAGGACACGCCTTGTCCGGCGAGCAGCATCTGTTAAAGGTCTACAGCGACCGCTCCTACGTGCACACCACCACCGTTCGGCACCAGGGCACCACGGTCGCCCTGGCCATGGACGACCGGCGGCGGCTCGTCTACACGGTCCTCGATCTGGCGCAGCACGACGAGGCCCGGGGGGAGCTCGACGCGGCCTACTGGTCGGAGAACCCCCTGCCGCTGCCCTTCCCGTCGGAGATCACGGACGTGGGCTTCGCGGCCGTGGGCGCCACCGCGCTGCCCGCGGTCAAGCGCGGCGGCCGGGTCGAGGCCGCGCCCGGCGAGCGGCTGGGTGCGGACGAGACGGACCCGTTCCTGTCCACGACGGCCAGGCTCACCGCACTCGCACCCTTCCACGCGCTGTCCGACGGCACCCACATCGTGGTGCTGCGCCAGTCCGTGGACGGCGGTCACCCCGACGCGGTGCACAAGCTGGCCGGCGGGGCGTCGTCCGGGGACCCGGAGCGCACGGACTACGCGAAGGACCGCGACGGCGCGAAGGTCCCGCTCGTCGCGGACACCCTGCTGTGCGACCGGTTCCTGCTCGTCGGCGGGGAGCTGAAGCCGGTACTGGAGGCCCGCTACCGGCGCAGCCGGCACAAGGACCGGCCGGATTCGGCCAAGGACAGCCTGGGCACGACGGACATGGAGGGGCGCCCCTTCCGCGAGCCGACCCAGGAGCTGTCGTTCGTGCGGAACCTCTCCGGCGGGCGGTTCGCCGCGCTGCTGGTCCCCACCGCCGTGCACGGGCAGCAGCGCTGGCAGGTCTTCGCGCACAATGACGCCACCGGCCGCATCGACTCCTTCAACGTCGAGCAGGGCCGCGACGGGCTGTTCAACCTCCAGGGAACACAGGCCTGGACGAGCCCCGACCCCGCCCACCGCGACGCCGTCTACGAACGCTCCCCCGGCACCTGCCCGTTCACCGGGCAGCCACTGATACCCGTGATCAGCACGGCGGGGCACGCGGAGACCGCGCTGGCCTTCGGCGAGGGTGACGCGCACATGCGCGTCGCCGAGGGGCCGGAGCTCGCCGGCCGCGACTTCACGGTCGAGTTCTGGGCGCGGCGCACGGCGACGGGCCGCCAGGAGTTCCTCGTCGGTCACGGCGACGAGGCCGGCGCTCCCCTCAAGTCCCTGCACATCGGCTTCCGCGAGGACGACCGCTTCACCTTCGCCTTCTACGCCGACGACCTCAACGCCGACGGCCCGGTCACGGACACCTCCTGGCACCACTGGGCCTGCGTCTACGACCACGCGGCCCGCCGGCAGACCGTCTACCGCGACGGCGAGGAGGCCGGCAGCCGCACCACGGACTCCGGCTACACCGGCACCGGCCCCCTCCTGCTGGGCCGCGCCCTCGCCCAGGGCGCCCGTGCCGAGCTCGACGAGGTGCGGATCTGGGACCGCGCCCGGACCTCCGACGAGCTCAAGCGCGACAAGGGCGTCCGTCTCATCGGCAACGACCCCGGCCTCGTCGCGTACTACCGCTTCGACGAGGGCTCCGGCACCCGCCTGCACGACCAGACCGACGGCGCCCGCCACGGCGAGCTCGTCGGCGGCCCGAAGTGGGTGACGTCCGAGGCGCCCGTCGGCGACCACCCCGGCGTGCGCCGCGACAGCTTCGCCGTGACCGGCCGGAAGACCGTCTCCGGCCTGTCCGCCGTCCTCTACCACCAGCAGGAGGAGACCGCCGTCGGCTACGGGCAGGAGCCCAAGCCGGCCAAGCGCCAGGCCCGCGTCCTGCTGTCGTACGCGACCTCCGGGCCGGACCCGAAGACCGGTGCCGCCACCGACGAGGCCTACGCGGCCACCGTCGACTTCGGCGTCGGCCGCGACGGGCGGCTCGCCCAGGTGCCGGACGAGCTGGCGCTGCCGGTGCTGGCCGCGCCGGAGGCCAGCGGGGACGTGGAGGCGATCAGCCAGCTGGACGCCCAGGTGCGGGAGCTGGACCGGGCGGCCGCGGCCAAGGAGACGGAGATCGCACGGCTGGCGTCGCAGACCGCGGACGCGCAGCAGGCGCGTGAGGAACGCGATGCGCTCAAGAGCTGGCTGGACAGCAACATGCTGGCGTGGTTCTGGCGCGTGCGGTTCACGCAGCAGCGCGACGGCCAGGACCTGTACCTCGCGGTGTCGGGCCGGCTCCAGAACGAGGCCCCGCTGATCAGGTCCACGGACAAGGACGACGCGACCGCCGTCTGGAAATTCGTCGAGCACGGCGGCACCCACGAGGGCCATCCCCTCTACTTCATGATGAACGAGGCCGGCGCGCTCGACGTGCACGTCCGCGACGAGAGCCGGGACGACGGCGCCGAGCTGGTGCTGTGGCGGCGCAACATCAGCGGCTGGAACAGCCACTTCTTCGTCCGCGACCTCGGCGACGGCCGCTCGGCCATCGTCAACCGCTACAGCGGCAAGGCGATCAGCGCCATCGACCGCGTCAACCGCGACCGGGTGGTCCAGTACGACTTCGGCACGGTCACCTCCAGCGGCGAGGCGGCGGTCGTCATGGAGCGGCTGCGGCCCCGCGGGTACGACTCCGAGATCCAGAGCCAGCACGACCGCCTCGCGCTCGCCGAGGCCCGGCTGCGCGAGGCCGACGCCGGCCAGGAGAAGATCGGCCACCTCCAGCGCGAGCTCGCCGTCGTCCAGGCCGAGCTGACCGCCAAGCGCGAGGAGCTCGCCCGCCTCACCGGCGGCCTCAAGGGCGCCGACGACATCGCGCTGCCGATGCCGCAGCTCTCCGTCGACCGGACCGGCCTCAGCTGCTCCGGCGCGCTGCTGGAGTTCGCCCGCGGCGCCGACCGCCCGTACCTTCTCGACAGCGCCACCGGCAGCGTCGTGCTGTACTTCCGGGGCGCCGACGGGCAGTTCTTCGCCACGTACTACGACACCCTCGTCTCCCGCGCCACCCGGCAGCTCGCGGGCCCCGACGGCACGGCGCTGACCTTCGCCGCCCGCGACGCGGGCACCGACCTCGCCGACCTCAACATCCGGATCATGGACGTCGGCGACGCCGGGCTGTGCGAGCTGACGATCGAGCGCGGCAAGGAGAGCGAGATCTGGCGGCGGCTGCCGCGCCGGGCCGCCGACTTCGCCGCCATCGTCAACGGCGCGGCGGGCCAGGCGTACGACTACGCGCAGCAGGCCGAGAGCAACCGCCCCGGTGTGCCGCTGTCGGCCGGCTCGCGGCTCATCGTCGTCGACCCGGGCAAGGCGCAGGAGGTACCGCTCGGCGCCGTGCCCGACCTCGCCACCGGTCACGGCCCCCGCTGGCGCGCGGACAAGCCCGGCCGGGCCTACGCCTTCGACGGTCGGCAGAACGTCCTGGCCATGGACGCGCAGCTGGAGCGCGCCGCCGCGCCGGGTGACCTGACCCTGGAGGCGTGGGTCAACCCCGAGCGGGTGCGGGGAGCGGCCCGCGTCGTCCACGCCAACACCGGCGACAACTCGTTCGCCCTCGGCCTGCTCGCCCCGCCCGCGCCGCCCGCGACCCCCGCGCTGTCCTTCGACGGCAAGAACGGCATCGCCGTCGCGGACACGCATCTCGACGTGTCCGCGAGCGACTTCACGGTCGAGTTCTGGGCGCGACGGCCCGCGGCCCCCGACGGGCGTCCGCAGATCGTGGTCGGGCACGGCACGTCCCACGCCGCCGACAGCTCCTCCCTGCACATCGGCTTCCGCGCGGACGGCGCCTTCACCTTCGCCTTCTACGGGGACGACCTCGACACGAAGGAGAAGTACACCGACACCGCCTGGCACCACTGGGCGTGCGTCTTCACCAAGGCCTCCCGTGAGCAGGTGATCTACCGGGACGGCGCGGAGGTGGCCCGGCGCACGGCGACGCGCGAGTACCGGGGATCCGGCCCCTTCAGCTTCGGCAGCTCCCACGCCGGCTGGATCCCGGACTACGCGCGCGTCGAGATGGACGAGGTCCGGCTGTGGGCCACCGCCCGTACCGCCACCGAGATCCGTGAGCGGATGGGGACCCGGCTCAAGGGCGACGAGGACGGCATCTGGGGCTGCTGGTCCTGCACGGGGCCGGCCTCCGGGACCGACGGGAAGCCGGTCGTCACCGACCGCTCGCCGCAGCACTACCCCGTGACCTTGCGCGGCACGGTCACCACCGCCACCGCCCCCGAGGCACTCACCTCCGGCGAGGCCCCCGGCTACCGCATCGTCGCCGCCGTCGGCAATCGTCTGACCGCCACCCGCGCCTCCTTCCCCCTGCGCGAGTGGACGCACCTGGCCGCCGCCTACGAGCAGTCGTGGGCGGTCGAGCTCGCCGACGGCGCGTACGCGGAGGCGCCCGACAACGACGCGCTCGACATCGCCGGCGACCTCACCGTCGAGGTCTTCTGCCGCGTCGACGCCCTCGGCACGGTCCAGGGCCTGCTCTCCAAGGGCCGTACCGCCGACGGCGCGGGCGGCAGCGTTCCGTACCGGCTGCTCGTCCTCCCCGACGGCAGGCTGGAGTTCGGCTTCGAGGAGCCGGACGGCAGGCTCGTGCGCCTCACCTCCACCGAGGCCGTCCGCGCCGGCGACTTCCACCGCCTCGCCGTCGTCCGCAAGGGCGGCCGCTCGATGCAGGAGCGCAAGGGCAGCAAGGAGATCACCGCGGCCGGTGCCGACGGCAAGCCCGTCAAGCAGACCGTGGAGCTGGTGGAGTCCGTCGACGTCCAGGAGTGGCAGGAGATCCGCTTCTTCATCGACGGCCGCGAGGCCGGCACCACCCGCTACGAGGGGCCCGGCGCCAAGGGCAACACGGGCACGCTCGACATCGGCCGCGCCCGGGACGGCCTGGAGACGCACTCCTTCACCGGCGTCGTCTCCGAGGTCCGGCTGTGGGGCGTGGCCCGTGACGCGGCGCAGCTCGGCACGCCCGTCTCGGCGCGCGACCGCGGCCTGACCGCGCACTGGCGCTTCGAGGAGAACGCGGGCAACACCGCCTCCGACACCACCGGTTCGCACGCCGCCCGGCTGCGCGGCGCCCGCTGGACCCGTAACCCCGACCCGCGCGGCAGCCTCTTCCGTGTCTACCGCAACGGCGTCTCCGTGGCCTGCGACCCGCTGGAGAGCGACGACTTCGCGGACCACGGCGACAAGGCGCTCGCCCTCGGTGGCCGCCCCAAGGACGGCCAGGCCACCCAGCCCTTCCACGGCGTCCTCGAGGAAGTACGGATCTGGCGCACCGCCCGCACCCAGGAGCAGGTGCTCGACAACCTCTTCACCCGCCTCAAGGGTGAGAAGGAGGACCTGATCGCCTACTGGTCCTTCGACCGGGCCTCCACCGACGAGGGGGCCGGCCTCGTACGCGACGAGGGGCTGCGCGGCAACCACCTGGCGCTGCGCGCCGCCCCCGCCCGGCCCGCCGCCGTCCTGTCCGCGGCCCCCGTCTCCAGCGACACCGCCCAGGTCCGCTCCGCGCTCGCCGCGATGCGCACGCCGTTCCACGAGACGGTCTCGGGCGCGCCGGCCGTCGCCGAGTACGCGGACATGCAGTACACCGTCAAGGGCGAGGCGTTCGGCGTCCTCAAGCGGGCGTACGGCTACCTGCGCGACGGCCGCTGGCACCTGGTCACCGGCTACAAGGTCGGCGACCTGGTCAGCGAGTGGGTCAGCCAGGTGCAGTTCGACCCGCAGCTCGTCGGCTACGTGGAGGGCGCCCCGCCGGTGCCCTCGGAGAACCTCACGCCCAACACGGTCGACCCCGACCGCGCGACCTACGACGGCGTTGCCTCGGTGGAGTTCACCCAGGCCGAGCAGGTCGTCCACTCGCTGTCGTCGGCGAAGGAGCGCAGCGTCGACGCGGCGTTCGCCTTCGCCCTCTCCAACGAGGTCGACGTCGACATGTGGATGATCGCCGCGCCGCTGGGCTTCGGCGTGGCCAAGTCCATGGCGAAGGCCAAGGTGTCGGTGGGCGTGCGCGGCAGCCTGGAGTTCTCCAACAGCTGGGCCGACGAGACGGCCGTCTCCCAGGGCGAGAACACCGCCCGCGCGATGAAGGTCGAGCTGTCGGGCAGCTGGGAGGACCCGCTCAAGCCCCTCAACCCCTCCCTGGGCCGCCGCTACGTCCCCGTCAACACCGGCTTCGCGCTGGTCCAGTCCCAGACCGCGGACGTCTTCGCGCTGCGGCTCGCGCACAGCGGCACCCTCGTCGCCTACCGCATCCAGCCCAACCCGGACATCCCCAAGGACTGGAACGTCGTCCCGTTCCCCCTCAACCCCCGCTACACCAAGCAGGGCACGCTCGACGGAACGATCGGCTTCGACGAGGGCGGCCGGGTCCTCGACCCCGACTACACGGGCGGCCGCGACCACGGCGAGTACAGCTACTACAAGCCGCGCGAGGCGTACGCGATCAAGCGGCGGATCCAGCGCGAGCAGCAGCGGCTGCGCGGCTACTACGAGTCGGTCTCCACCGACGCCCACGCCCCCGACCCCACCGCCGAGCGGGCCGGCCGGGTGCTGGGCGGCGCGATCGGCGGCGACACCTCGCCCGGCAAGGGGCGGGAGACCGCGGGCAGCTCCACCGGCGAGGGCTTCTCGCGCCGCGACCTGGTCAACACCTACGTCTGGACGGCGGACGGCGGCTTCTTCGCCGAGACGACGGAGACGACCGACGCCGTCAGCGAGACGACGTCCGGCTCGTACTCGCTGTCCGGCTCCGTGGGCGCCTCCGTGGGCACGTCCTTCGACGTGATGGGCATCGGCATCAACGCGCAGCTCGACGCGTCGGTGGGCGGCGGCATGTCCGTCACCCGGGCGCGGGGCAAGGAGGCGACGCGCTCCTTCGGGCTGAACGTCACCTGCTCGCCGTCGGGCAACGTCCAGCAGTACGACGCCAACCGCAAGCCGGTCTTCGACGCCGACGGCAAGCCCGTCAACGCACCCGGCAAGGTGGACGCGTACCGGTTCCTCAGCTTCTACCTCGGCGAGGACACCGAGCACTTCGACACGTTCTTCCACAAGGTCGTCGACCCGTCCTGGCTGGAGAACGGCACCGACCCGAACGCGGCCGCGCTGCGCCAGGCCCGCCAGTCGGACCGCAAGCCGCCGTGCTGGCGCGTGATGCACCGCGTGACGTTCGTCAGCCGGCTGCTGCCGCCCGTCCCGGCCGACGGGGCGGCCCCGCTGGAGCGGACGATGCGTCAGCTCGACGTGGAGAGCAACTACGAGCTCGTCCGGCGCCTCGACCCGTACGTCAAGGGCGCGGCCACCGGACGGGCCGAGCTCGCCGGGGCCGTGCGCAGTGCCCTCGCGGCGCACCTGCCGGAGCTGAGCCCGCACGCGGAGGAGGTGACCGGCTTCCTCGCGCAGTACTACGGCGTCGAGGGCTGATGCCGCAGGTGGCGCGCCTCAGCGCAGGATTCCCTCCAGGAAGTCGCTGCTGAGGCGCGCCACCGCCCTGACGTCCAGCTGGTAGAGGACGTAGCGGCCCCGGCGCCGGGCGGTGATCAGCCCGGCCTTCTTCAGCACCGACAGGTGCCGGGAGACCTCCGGCGCGCTGATGCCCAGGACGCCGGCCAGCTCCCCCGTCGTGTGCGCGGTGCGGGCCGTGCTGCGGCACACCCGCATCCGCACGGGGTGGGCCAGCGCCTCCAGGCGCAGCTTGAGCAGGTCGACCGAGGTGGGGGCGGGCAGTTCGTGCGAGCCGACCGGGTAGTGGACGACCGGGCGCCACGCGGGCCGGTGCAGGACCATCAGGTGCGGCCAGCCGAAGTGCGAGGGCACGAACGTCAGGCCGGGCCCCACGGCGGGGTCCAGCGCCGTGGTCCTGCCGTCGGCGAGCTTGTCGACCCTGATGCGGTTGCCGCCGTCCTCCAGGACCAGGGCCGGGGAGACGCCGGCCAGGGCCTCGCGCAGCCCCTTGCGGCGCAGCAGCTCCGTCTTGTGCCGGGCGTCGGCGGCCAGGCGGGGCTCGATCCGCTGCCAGATGTCCGCGAAGAACGCGTCGTCGCAGTCCTCGAACAGCCGCCGCACCCAGGCCCGTACGGAGGCGGGGTCCTTCAGCAGGCGCTCGGTGAACTCCACCTGCCGCGGGCCGCGGGCGGCGGCCTGCTCCAGCGCGCGGGTGCGCGCGGCCCGGTCGGTGAGCGGCGAGGTGCCGCCCTCGTTGTAGAGGGCGAGGCAGGAGAACTCCAGGGCGGTGGTGACGAACTGCTCGTCGTCCAGCAGGTCCAGCAGGTCCAGTTCGTCGGCCAGGGTCGCCCCCGGGCTGACGGCGCCGCCGCGCAGCCCGGCGAAGGGCATGAAGAGGTCGGAGAACGTGGTGCGCCACAGGAAGTCGGCCTCCTGCAGGCGGTCGGCGAGGTCCGGCCGGAGCGCGGCGGCCGTGGCCGTGACCCAGCCCGCCAGCCCCGGGTGGTGGCCGGGCTCGGCCAGCGCGTGCAGGGCGAGGCACAACTCGCCCAGCGGCGAGATCTCGAAGACGATCCGTTCTTGAGGCAGCCCTGCGATGTTTATGCTCACGCTCACGACGTCATGATGCCTGCTTGTTCGAAATCGAGCAGACGCCGTTTGCGCGGGAGGCCGCCGCCGTAGCCGGTGAGGGCCCCGTTCGCGCCCACGACGCGGTGGCAGGGGACGATGATGCCGACGGGGTTCTTGCCGTTGGCCAGGCCCACGGCCCGGGCCGCGGCCGGGCGGCCGATACGGGCGGCCAGCAGGCCGTAGGAGACGGTTTCGCCGTACGGGATCTCCAGGAGGGCGTTCCAGACGGTGCGCTGGAACGCGGTCCCGGCCAGGGCGAGGGGGAGGTCGAACGCGGTGCGGCTGCCGGCGAAGTACTCCTCCAGCTGTTCGCGTACGCGGGCGAAGGGGGCCGGGTCGGGCTCGCCGAAGGTCTCCTGGGGCGGCCGGTGGCGCTGGCCCTCCATGTAGAGGCCGGAGAGCCCGCCGCCGGTGGCCACCAGGGTCAGGGGGCCGTACGGGCTGTCCATCACGGTGTGGGTGCGGTCGGACACGGTGTTCCTATCGGGCGGGGGCGGTCAGGCAGGAAGGCGGTTGATGGCGTGCTCGCCGGTCGCCCACAGGTGCTGGACGGCGTACGCGCGCCACGGCTGCCAGGCCCGTGACCTGCGGGTGAGGGCCGCGGGGGTGGTGGGCAGCCCCAGGGCTCCGGCGGCCAGGCGGACGCCGAGGTCGGTGGCGGTGAAGGCGTCCGGGTCGCCGAGGGCGCGCATCGCGATCGTCTCGACGGTCCAGGGGCCGATGCCGGGCAGTGCGGCGAGCTGCTCGCGGGCGCGCTGCCAGTCGCTGCCGGGGCCGAGGTCGAGCTCCGCGGAGGCCAGGGCGGCGGTGAGGGCGGTGAACGTCCGGCGGCGGGCGCGGGGCATGGCGAGCGTCTCCGGGTCGAGCGCGGCCAGGTCCCCGGGCGCGGGGAACAGGTGGGTCAGGCCGCCCTCCGGGTCCTCGACGGGGGCGCCGTGGGCGGTCACCAGGCGGGCGGCGAGGGTACGGGCGGACGCCGTGGACACCTGCTGGCCGAGGACCGCGCGCAGGGCGAACTCCGCGGGGTCGACGGTGTGCGGCACCCTGCGGCCGGGGGCGCGCTCGACGAGCGGGGCCAGCAGCGGGTCCCCGGCGAGGAGGCCGTCGACGGCCTCGGGGTCGGCGTCGAGGTCCAGCAGGCGGCGGCAGCGGCTGACCGCGGCGGCCAGGTCGCGCAGGTCGGTCAGGGCCAGCCGGCAGCCGATGTGCCCGTCCGCCGGGCGGAGGCCGGCGATGCCGTGCCCGTTCGGCAGCCGCATCGTGCAGCGGTACGCGCCCTCACGCCACTCCTCGGTGCCCGGCACGCCGGTGGCCGCCAGGTGCCCGAACAGGTTGTCCGGGAAGAGCGGCGCGCGGTAGGGCAGGCGCAGGGAGACCGTGCCGGTCGTCGCGGGCGCCGGGCGGGCGCGGCCGGCGGCGCGTGCCCGCAGCTCGCTCGGGGAGAGCCCGAAGACCTCCCGCACGGTGTCGTTGAAGGCGCGGATGCCGGCGAACCCGGCGGCGAAGGCCACCTCCCCCATCGGCAGCGGCGTCGTCTCGATCAGCAGCCGTGCCGTCTGCGCCCGCTGGGCGCGGGCCAGGGCGAGCGGGCCCGCGCCCAGCTCGGCGACGAGCTGCCGCTCGATCTGGCGGGTGCTGTACCCCAGCCGCGCCCCGAGCCCGGGCACCCCTTCCCGGTCCACGACCCCGTCGGCGATCAGGCGCATGGCCCTGGCGGCCAGGTCGGCCCGCTCGTTCCAGCGCGGCGAGCCCGGGCTCGCGTCGGGGCGGCAGCGCTTGCAGGCGCGGAAGCCGGCCTGCTGCGCGGCGGCCGCGCTCGGGTAGAAGGTCATGTTCTGCGGCTTGGGCGGCACCACGGGGCAGCTCGGCCTGCAGTAGATCCGCGTGGTCGTCACCGCGGTGAAGAACCACCCGTCGAAGCGGGCGTCCTTGGACTGTACGGCCCGGACGCACCGGTCCACGTCGTTGTGCATGCCGCCAGTATTGGCGGACGGCCCGCCCCGGATCTCGCGGAAATCCGACATCCATGTCGGGTGCCCTCGAAGCGGACGGGCGTGGCGCCCGCGACGGGGTCGGGGCGCCACGCCAAGGCGGCGGCCCGGGGCGGGGGCACCCCGGGGACCGCCCTTCGTCTCCTAGTGTCCGTACCCGCCGTGCCCGTGCCCGCCGTGCCCGCCGTGTCCGCCGGAGGCGTTGACGCAGGTGTTGCCGGACGCGGGGTTCAGCAGTCCGACGATGTTGATCGAGTTGCCGCAGAGGTTGATCGGGATGTGGATCGGGACCTGGATGACGTTGCCCGAGATGACGCCCGGGGAACCGGCGGCCACGCCCTTGGCGCCCGCGTCGGCGAGCGCGTTGCCGGTGATACCCGCGAGGGCCGCACCGACGGTGGCGGTCAGGGCAACCGTTTTGACGATTCGTGACATGGGGGAGACACCTTTGCTGCTTGATCTTGCTCGGTCGAACTGGGGGGCGCCCGACCGGTAAGGGCCGGGGTGTGCTTTTCAACGCCCGGTGCTCGCAAAGGTTTCGTACATGGTGCGGATGGGTGACCGCCTTTCTCCCCCGGTGGTCCGCCCTTTCCGCGACCGCATCCATGCATGCGCCACACAGAAATCCGCGGTATTTCCCGGACGGAATTCCCCGTACGGCGCAGCGCCGCTCACCCCCGCTCCGCCGCCATCCGCACCGCGAAGGCCGTCAGCTCCTCGCCCCACCCGTCGGCCAGCCGCGAGGAGGCCGCGGTCCGCGACGCCCGGTCCACCAGCTCGCGGATGAGGCGCTCGGCGATGCCGCGCTCCTCGCGCTCCAGGAGGATCTCCCGCAGCAGCTCCGCGTCCCAGTCGTACTCGGGGCCGCCGTCGAGGAAGCCGCGCAGCCGCCACGCGGCGTGCAGCGAGCGGGCGTAGGCGTCGTAGGCGGTGTCGAGGTCGCTCCGGCCGGCGAGGGCGGCGCCCAGCCGGAGCGGGTGCCGCAGGGCGTACCAGCCCGCCGTGCAGCCCCGGTCGCAGCCCGATATGCACCGCCCGGGCCACGGGTCGTCGAGGTATTCGGCGGCCATCGCCTCGTGCGCGTAGGTGCCGATCACGCGCTCGGTGCGCATGTCGTCCCAGATCTGCCACGCGGCGGCGGGCAGGCGGGCGGCGAGCCGGTCGCCGAGCGAGAGGGCGAGGTCGCCGGCCAGGGTGGCGGTGGAGTCGCCGAAGCGGCGGGCCTCGCCGGCCCAGCCGTTGCGCTCGTGCTCGGCGGCGCGGCTGACGTGCAGGGTGGGGATGCCGCGGCGCAGTGCGGCGTTGTCGCGCACGTCGCTGCGGATGAGGGTGCAGGTGTCGAGGAGTTCGAGGGCGGCGGCGGCCTCGACGGCCTCGGTGGCCTCCGGGTCGCCGCCCGCTGCCAGATAGCCGGTGAGGAGGATGACCGGGCGGACCCGGTCGGCCCCCACGGCGACGAGTTCGGCGAGGGACTCCACGATGCCGGCGCCGCGCGCGTCGGCGGTGCGCCAGCGCCGGTGCTCGTCGTTGAGGAGGCCGCGCAGCCGTTTCTCGACCTGGTCGAGCATCCCGGCGCGCTGCAGCTGCGGAGCCGGCTCCCGGGGCGCCACCGCGCGGGGCAGCTGGGGTTGCGTCGTCATCGTGTGCCTCCCTGGATCGGTTTCGGTCCTGCGACCGACCCTGCCGGGCGGGCGCCCCGCCCGGGGGCGGAGCCTGACCGGCCAGAAGACTGCCCACGGGAACGCTCGGGAAGCGATGGTTTCCTGCCATACCGGAATGCGTCATCCCTCCTGCTTCATGGCGCTCTCGCCCGCCCGGCCTGCCGGTCGGGGCAGGCTCAGAAGGCGGCTTGCGGCCCGTGCGCGCGTACGAGGGTGGCTCGCGTGTGGCTCATAATCGGCTGTCGCCGCACGGCCGTCCTGGGCCGTTGCCCCGGCCACCGGTCGTATCATCCTCCGATTAACCCGTGTGACCTGCGCCGAAGTCGTCCCCCGCACCGTCGCCATCAGGCCAGTGCCGGAGGGGTGCGGCGCGGCGCGGACGATGATGGCGCCCGCGCGCCGCGCCCCGGGCCGGCACGGGCGGCCGCGGAACGCCCGGGGACCGGCCGGTGTGCGCTCACCGGACGGCAGTGCGGCATTCGTACGCCATCTGTACAGCGCGCGTCGCGTCCCGCTACAACGGGTGGGGGCCCGGCACCGGGACCACACGGCAGGCGACCTCCGGGCCCGCGGAGGCGGCGATGCGCAGGATCGCAGTGGTCGGAGCGGGTCAGGCGGGGCTGCAGCTGGCCCTGGGGCTGCGGCCGGAGAAGCCGCCGGAAGAGGCCGCGGAGCCCTACGAGGTCACGCTGTACGCCGCCCGCAGGCCCGCGGAGGTGCGGGCCGGGCGCATTCTCTCCACGCAGGTGATGTTCGGCCCCGCCCTCGCCCTGGAGCGGGCCGCCGGGCTGAACCGGTGGGAGGCGCGGACACCCCGGATGACGGCCATCCGGATGGCCGTCACCGAGGGGCCGCACGCTCCCGAGGGCGGCATCACCGTCCCCCTCGACGCGCCCGCGCAGTCCGTCGACCAGCGGGTGAAGACGGCGGGCTGGCTGGAGCTGTTCGAGGAGCGCGGCGGGCGCGTCGTGTACGGCACGGCCGGCCCGGACGACCTGCCGGGGATCGCCGCCGCCCACGACCTGACGGTCGTCGCCACCGGCCACGGCCCCCTCGCGGAGATCTTCGGGCGCGACGGACGGCACAGCCCGTACGACCGCCCGCAGCGGACGCTCGCCGCCTGCTACGTGCGCCGCCCGCACGGGCCGGACGGCCCCGGCGGGCCGCACGGGCGGATCAACCCCGTGGACGGCGCAGGGGAGTTCTACGTGCTGCACGGCCTCACGCTCGACGGGCCCTGCGAGATGCTGCTGTGGGAGGCGGTGCCGGGCGGGCCCCTCGACGTCTGGGGCGACCGGCCGGGGCCGGACGCCTTCGTGGAGCGCTCCCTGGAGCTGCTGCGCGACCGGCTCCCCCGCGAGTACGAGCTGTGCCGGGGCATGGAGCCGACCGACGGCGGCGCCGCGCTCACCGGCGCCCTGACCCCCGTCGTGCGCCACCCCGTCGCCCGGGTCGCACCGGACGCGTACGTCCTGGGCATGGCGGACGCCGTCGTCCTCAACGACCCGATCGGCGGACAGGGCGCCAACAGCGCGGCCCGCTGCGCCGACCGGTACCTGCGGGAGATCACCGGCCACGGCGAACGGCCCTTCGACCGCACGTGGATGCTGCGCACGTTCGCCGCGTACTGGGAGCACGCCCGGCACGTGACGGCCTTCAGCAACCTGCTGCTGGGGCCCCCGCCGGAGCACGTGCAGCGCGTGATGTCCGCGGCGGCGCACCACCCGGACGTCGCGCACCGCTACATCAACGGCTACGCGGACCCGGCCGGCTTCCAGGACTGGTTCATGGACGCGGACCGGGCCGACGCCTACCTCGCGGCGGTGGGGGCGGCGGGGACGGCGAGGGCGGCGGGGCCCGCCGCCGGATAGCCTGGGAGCACCCGCGAGGCCCGGCGGGAGCCCTGCGCGGAGGAGGCGGAACGACCGTGAGCACGACCCGGCCCGGGACGGTCACCGGCGGCCCGCGCCCGCGGACGCCTTCCCCGGGGCGGCCGTCCGTGACCCGCGGACAGGGCGCGGTCGTCTGCGCGGTCTCCCTCGGCGGCGGGGCGGGGGCCGCCGCCCGCTACGGCGCCGGACTGCTGTGGCCCACGCCGGCCGGCGCCTTCCCCTGGACCACCCTGCTGATCAACGTGGTGGGCTGCGCCCTGATCGGGGTGCTGCTGGCGTTGATCGCCGAGCTCGCCGCCCCGCACCGGCTGGTGCGGCCGTTCCTCGGGACGGGGGTGCTCGGCGGGTTCACCACCTTCTCGACGTACACGGTGGACGTCCAGCGGCTGATCGATGACGGGCACGTGGCCACGGCACTCGCCTGTCTGGCGGGCACGCTCGCCGGCGCGCTGGCGGCGGTCCTGGTGGCGGCCACGGCGACGAAGGCGTTCCTGCTGCACAGGCGTGCGCGATGACGCCCCCGCAGGGCACGAGGCTGCGGGGCAGGGCCCTTCGCCTGACCGTCTTCCTCAGCGAGTCGGACCGCTGGGAGCACCGCCCGCTGTCCACCGAGATCGTGCACCGCGCCCACACCGCAGGGCTCGCGGGGGCGACGGTCTTCCGCGGGGCCGAGGGCTACGGCGCCTCGTCCGTCGTCCACACCGCGCGGCTGCTCTCGCTGAGCGAGGACCTGCCGGTGACGGTGGTCATCGTGGACACGGAGGAGCGCGTACGGGCGTTCCTGCCGCTGCTGGGCGTGGTCACCGGGGAGCGCCTGGTCACGCTGGAGCCCGTCGAGGTCCCGCGGCTCGGGCCCGCCTCCGCGGAGGACGGCGCGTGAACTGGCTCCTCGTCGTCGCCGGCGCGATGGCCGGTGCGCCCCTGCGCTACCTCACCGACCGTGCGGTGCAGGCGCGCCACGACTCGGTCTTCCCCTGGGGCACGTTCACCGTGAACGTCGCGGGCAGCCTGATCCTGGGCGTCCTCACCACCGCCGCCCCCTCCCACCTGCAACTGCTCCTGGGCACGGGCCTGTGCGGGGCGCTCACGACGTACTCCACCTTCTCCTACGAGACGCTGGTCCTGGCCCGCGAGGGCGCCCGCGGCTACGCGGCGGCGAACGTGGTCCTCAGCGTGGTGTGCGGGCTGGGCGCGGCCTTCGCGGGGGTGGCGCTGGGGCGGGGGCTGTGGGGCTGAGCCCGCTCAGGACTCCGCCGTGCCCAGGTGCTCCAGCAGCACCGTCCGCAGCTCGCGCGCCGCGCGCGGCGGGGCGACGTCCTTGCGGTGGGCCAGGGCGATCGTGCGGCGCATGCGGGTGCCCTCGAAGGGCGTGACCCGCAGGCCCGAGCGGGCCGCCACCATGCCCGGCACCACCGCCAGGCCCAGGCCCGCGCGGACGAAGCCGAGGACCGCGTCCATCTCACCGCCCTCGACGGTGAAGGCGGGCTCGAAGCCGGCGGCGCGGCAGGCCGCGATGGTGATCTCGCGCAGGTCGTAGCCGTGGCGGAACATCACCATGGGCAGGCCCTCCAGGTCCGCCACGCGCAGGGCGCGGCGCCGGACGGGCGGAGGCTCGCCGGGGGCGGAGACGACGACGAGGTCCTCGCGCAGGAGCTCGGTCGTGGCGAGGGCCGGGGCGCCGACGGCCAGGGGCGTGATGATCAGGGCGAGGTCGAGGCCGCCGGCGGCGAGGGTGCGGACGAGGTCCTGGGAGCCGCCCTCGTCGACCAGGAGCTCGATGCCCGGGTAGCGGGCGTGGTAGGCCCGCAGGACGTCGGGGACGAGGCTCGCGCAGAGGCTGGGCGGGGCGCCGAGGCGCACCCGGCCGCGCCGCAGCTGGGCGACCTCCTGCACCTCGCGCCGGGCCGTCTCGGTGTCGGCCAGGATCTGCCGGGCCAGCGGCAGCAGCGCCTCGCCGGCGTCGGTGAGGGTGATGTTGCCCCGGGCGCGCTGGAAGAGCTCCGCGCCCAGCTCCCGCTCCAGGGCGCGGATCTGCTGGGACAGCGACGGCTGGGCGACGTGCAGGGACTCGGCGGCCCGGGTGAAGTGACGGACTTCGGCCAGGGTCGCGAAATAGCGGAGCTGCTGGAGTTGCACGGTCAGCAGCATAGATAGGACGAGCCTATGGAAACCAGCTTCATCATGTCTTGGACGGATCGACCGGCCGCTGCCTAGCGTCTGGTGCCATGGCACTGGCGACCCGGACGGACCGTCCTCCGTCCCTCATCGGCTCCGTGTGGCGGTCGACCGTCGGCAAGAAGGCGGTCATGGCGGTCACCGGCATGATCATGCTGGCGTACCTGGTCGCCCACGTGGTGGGCAACCTGAAGGTGTTCTTCGGGGCCGGGGAGTTCAACCACTACGGGCACTGGATCCGCACCGTCGGCGAGCCCTTCCTGCACTACGAGTGGTTCCTGTGGATCGCCCGCGCCGCCCTCGGCACGGCGGTCGTGCTGCACGGCGTGGCCGCGTACCAGCTCAGCCGCCGCGACCTCGCCGCGCGGCCGCAGAAGTACGCCGGCACCCGCGGGAAGAAGGCGCCGCGGGCGAGCTACGCCACCCGCACCATGCGCTGGGGCGGCGTGATCCTCGGGCTGTTCATCGTCTGGCACGTCCTCGACCTGACGACGCTGACGGTCAACCCCAACGCCGAGGAGGGCCGCCCCTACGAGAACCTCGTCGCCTCCCTGAACCGCCCCGCCGTCACGGCCTTCTACATCGCCGCGATGCTCGCCCTCGGGCTGCACATCCGGCACGGCTTCTGGAGCGCCGCCCAGACGCTGGGCGCCAACTCCCCGCGCCGCGACCGGGTGCTGAAGTTCCTGGCCAATGCACTGGCGCTGGTGCTGACCTGCGGCTTCATCGCCGTGCCCGTGGGCGTCCTGACAGGAGTCGTGAGCTGAGCATGTCCTTCCCGTCCGACCACACGCACTCGTCCGACTACACGCACTACACGACCGGCGAGCCGGTCGCCGACACCGCCGCCCCCGGCGGCCCCATAGCCGAGCGCTGGGACCGGCGCCGCTTCGAGGCCGGACTCGTCAACCCCGCGAACCGGCGCAAGCACACCGTCATCGTCGTCGGCACCGGCCTGGCGGGCGGCGCCGCGGGAGCCACCCTCGCCGAGCAGGGCTACCACGTCGTGCAGTTCTGCTACCAGGACTCGCCGCGCCGCGCCCACTCCATCGCCGCGCAGGGCGGCATCAACGCCGCCAAGAACTACCGCAACGACGGCGACTCCGTGCACCGCCTCTTCTACGACACCGTCAAGGGCGGCGACTTCCGCGCCCGCGAGTCCAACGTCCACCGCCTCGCGCAGGTCTCGGTCGAGATCATCGACCAGTGCGTGGCGCAGGGCGTGCCGTTCGCCCGCGAGTACGGCGGGCTGCTCGACACGCGCTCCTTCGGCGGCGTCCAGGTCTCCCGGACGTTCTACGCGCGCGGGCAGACGGGCCAGCAGCTGCTGCTCGGCGCGTACCAGGCGCTCAGCCGCCAGATCGACGCGGGCAACGTCGAGATGCACGCCCGCACCGAGATGCTGGACCTGATCGTCATCGACGGGCGGGCGCGCGGGATCGTGGCGCGCGACCTGATCACGGGCGCCGTCGGCACGTACTTCGCGGACGCGGTGGTCCTCGCCAGCGGCGGCTACGGCAACGTCTTCTATCTCTCCACCAACGCCAAGAACTCCAACGCGACCGCGGTCTGGCGGGCCCACCGCCGCGGCGCGTACTTCGCCAACCCCTGCTTCACCCAGATCCACCCCACCTGCATCCCGCGCTCCGGCGACCACCAGTCGAAGCTGACGCTGATGAGCGAGTCGCTGCGCAACGACGGCCGCATCTGGGTGCCCAGGGCCAAGGGCGACACGCGCCCGCCGGCCGCGATCCCCGAGGACGAGCGCGACTACTACCTGGAACGGATCTACCCCTCCTTCGGCAACCTCGTCCCCCGCGACATCGCCTCGCGCGCCGCGAAGAACGTCTGCGACGAGGGGCGCGGCGTCGGCCCGGGCGGGCAGGGCGTCTACCTGGACTTCGCCGACGCCATCGCCCGCATGGGCCGCAAGGCCGTCGAGGCCAGGTACGGCAACCTCTTCGAGATGTACGAGCGGATCACGGCGGAGAACCCGTACGAGGTTCCGATGCGGATCTACCCGGCCATCCACTACACCATGGGCGGCCTGTGGGTGGACTACGACCTGCAGACCACCGTGCCGGGCCTGTTCGCGATCGGCGAGGCCAACTTCTCCGACCACGGCGCCAACCGCCTGGGCGCCTCGGCGCTGATGCAGGGCCTGGCCGACGGCTACTTCGTCCTGCCCTCCACCATCAACGACTTCCTGGCCCGGCACCCGCACGACGCCGTGCCCGGGGACCACCCCGCCGTGACCGAGGCCGTCACGGGGGTGACCGACCGGCTGCGCCGCCTCCTCTCCAACGACGGCGACCGCACCCCGGACTCCTTCCACCGCGAGCTCGGCGAACTCCTGTGGGACGAATGCGGCATGGCCCGCACGGAGACGGGCCTGCGCAAGGCGCTCGGCCGCATTCCCGCCCTGCGCGAGGAGTTCTGGCGGCGCATCAAGGTGCCCGGGACCGGCGAGGAACTCAACCAGTCCCTGGAAAAGGCCAACCGCATCGTCGACTATCTCGAACTCGCCGAGCTCATGTGCCTGGACGCCCTGCACCGCTCGGAATCCTGCGGCGGCCATTTCCGGGAGGAGAGCGCGACGCCCGAGGGCGAGGCGGCCCGCAAGGACGAGGAATTCTCGTACGCGGCGGCCTGGGAATTCACCGGGCCGGGCCGGGCGCCGGTCCTCCACCGGGAAGAGCTGACCTTCGAATACGTCCACCCCACCCAGCGGAGCTACGCGTAATGGACCTCACCCTGCGCATCTGGCGCCAGCGCAATGCCGGCGAGCCTGGCGCCATGACCACCTACCGGGTCACGGGAATCAGCGAGGACATGTCCTTCCTGGAGATGCTCGACCACCTCAACGAGGAGCTGATCCTCGCCGGGGACGAGCCCGTGGCCTTCGACCACGACTGCCGCGAGGGCATCTGCGGCGCGTGCGGCATGGTCATCAACGGGCAGGCCCACGGGCCCGAGCGGACCACGACCTGCCAGCTGCACATGCGCCACTTCGCCGACGGCGACACCATCGACGTCGAGCCCTGGCGGGCGGCGGCCTTCCCGGTCGTGAAGGACCTGGTCGTCGACCGCCCCGCCTTCGACCGCATCATCGGCTCCGGCGGCTACGTCACCGCCCCCACCGGCTCCGCCCCCGAGGCCCACGCCACGCCCGTGCCCAAGCCGGTCGCCGACCTCGCCTTCGAGCACGCCGAGTGCATCGGCTGCGGCGCGTGCGTGGCCGCCTGCCCCAACGGCTCGGCGATGCTCTTCACCTCCGCCAAGGTCGTCCACCTCAACGTCCTCCCGCAGGGCGCCCCCGAGCGGGAGGCCCGGGTGCTGGACATGGTGGACACGATGGACGACCAGGGCTTCGGCGGCTGCACGAACACCGGCGAGTGCGCCGTGGCCTGCCCCAAGGGCATCCCGCTCACGGCGATCGGGGCGATGAACCGCGAGTACCTGCGGGCCACCCTCAAGGGCGGGCGACGGCGCTGAGCCGGCCCGCCGGCGAGCGGGCCGGCGGGTGGTTCAGCGGGCGCCGAAGACCTGGGTCCAGCGGGGGCCGCCCGGGGCGTGGTTGACGCCCACGCCGATCTCCTTGAAGGAGCAGTTGAGGATGTTCTTGCGGTGGCCGTCGCTCTTCATCCAGGAGTCCATGACGGAGGACGCCGACTGCTGCCCGTAGGCGATGTTCTCGCCGTACGTGCTCCAGTTGTAGCCGGCGGCGGTGACGCGCTCGCCGGGGCCCTTGCCGTCGGGGTTGGTGTGGTTGAAGAAGCTGCGGGCGGCCATGTCGTCGGAGTGGCCCTGGGCCGCGGCGTCCAGCTTGCTGTTCTCGGTCAGGGGCGAGCAGCCGGCCTTGGCGCGCTCGGCGTTGGCCAGGGCGGTGACCTGCTGGCCGAGCGAGCCGCCGCCGGGGTTCGCGGATTTGGGGGCGCTCCTGGCCGGGCTCGCGCTCTTCGCCTCGGGCGAGGGCTTCGCGGAGGCGGCGGACCGGCTCGGCTCCGCGGAGCGCGAGGCGGAGGACGAGGCGGACGCGGACGCCGACGGCTTGGCCGAGGCGGAGGCGCTCGCGCTCGCCGAGGCGGACGGGGAGGCGGCGGACGGCAGCACGGACGCGCCGGCGTCGAGGGCCTTCACCCGGTTCTGCGGCGCCTGCCCGTCCTTGGCGGAGACGGACGTCTCCTCGGGCGAGTCGGTGAAGAGGTAGAGGCCGCCGAGGACGCCGCCCGTGAGGAGGGCGAGGGCGGCGGCGCCGGCCGCGGCCCGCCTGGCGGTGCGGGGGCGGCTCGCGCGGTGGCCCCGGTTGCCGTTGCCCGCGCGGCGGTGGCCCACGCGCGCGCCCGCACGCGTGCCCTCGCCGACGCCGGCCGGGGAGCCCGCCGGGGACACGTGGGCCACCGGCTGCGTCTGCAGCGACGAGCCGCCGGGCCACCAGCCCAGCAGACCGGCGCCCAGCGGCACCAGGCCGAGGCCGACGAGCAGCCCCTCGGCGGGGACCAGGGCCGACGTCGCGCCGACGCAGCGGCCGCAGCCGCGCACGTGGCGGGCGACGCGCTTGCGCCACAGGGCGGAGGGGGCGCCGTCCCAGGAGGCGACGACGTCGCCGAGCTGCGGGCAGGCCGGCTGCGCCGCGAGGGCCCGGACGACGCCGCGGGCGGTGTCCAGCTGGGCCTTGGTGCGCTGGATGCGGACGGCGGCGTGCTGCGGGGTCATGTCGAGGGCGGCGGCGACCTCGGCGCGCGTCAGCTCGCCGGCGGCCTCCAGCCACCACAGGGACAGCACGGTCTGCTCGTCGTCGTCGAGCCAGCGCGTGGCCTCGGCGACCTCCTTGCGCTGCCCCTGCAGACCGAGCCGGACGATGGTGATGTCGACGAAGTCCGCCTCCGGGTCGGGGACTTCGGCGACCTCCTGCAGGCCACTGACGGGAGTCTCCGGGCGCTCCCGCCAGTGGCTGCGTATCTGGTTCATGGCGATGGCGACGAGCCAGGACCGGAAGGCGGCGGCGTCGCGCAGCTCGCCGAGGCCGTTGATGACCCGGAGCATGGTCTCCTGGACCACGTCGTCGACGTCGGCGTGGCCGCCCAGGGCCCGGCCGACGATGTTGTAGACGAGTGGCAGGTACGCGGCGACGAGCTCGTCCTGTGCCGCCGTGTCCCCGGCTCGCGCCGCCTCGACCACGGCCACGCTCTGACTGTTCACGCTCCGCCACCCTTCTCCGGCATTCCGTTTCGGGAGTCGATCCGTTCGGTCCGACACATAGGAGATGCGGATGGGGCGCGACGATAACAAAAACTGCTCGGAAAACTTCAAGAGGACCGGACAAATCCCTCTATGTGTGGCTGCTGTTCGCCGCGCTCCGGGGAGGCTCCAGGAATTCGGTGAGGATTCCCGGAGTCGCCGCCTCCGCGAAGCCCGCGGCGGTACCGGCGGACATGTCCCGAATGCGGTATCCGCCCTCTCCCGCGGCGACGGCGGCGGTCGCGGTGACGACGCCCGCCCGGCGGGAGAAGGGGCTGTCGGTGAAGGTCCACGCCAGCACGGCCGACCGGTCCAGGGCCGTCGTCTCCCGGCCGAAGGTGCCGGACCGCACGAGGAGGAAGCGGCCCCGGAGGCCGTGGCCGAGCCCGCGGTAGGCGTCGCGCGCGAGCCCGTACGCCACGGGGGCGGCGAGGAGCGCCCAGCCCGCCGCGCAGTACAGCAGGACGGGCGTGAGGAGCGCGCCCAGCACGGCCAGCGCGACGGCGGGCGGCAGCACGCACCACGCGAACGCCCGCACGACGCGGCGGCGGAGCGCGGCCCGCGGGTGGGGCGCCAGCTCCGGCGCGCCCAGGGGCTCGCCGAGCACCCCGTCGCACACGCGCAGGGCCTCGCCGTACGAGGCGGGCGGCAGGACGACGCTGCGGCTGCGGTTCTCCTCCTTGGTGCCCAGGCCGCCCGCGACGGCCCGGACGCTCGCCCCGCCGCCCGCGCGCAGCAGCAGCGGCTCGCGCAGGGTCACGCCGCGCAGCCGGGCGCGCTCGATGGAGACGGACCGCGTGGTGAACAGGCCTCGACGCACGCGCAGGGTGGCCTCGTCGGCCCACTCCAGGCGGTAGTCCCACCACTGCTCGGCGTACAGCGCGACCGCGCCGACGGTGCCGAGGGCGGTGATCGCGAGGAGGGCGAGCGGGATCGTGACCCACAGGAAGCTGTGGCCGAAGTCGTCGAAGGCGCGGCGGACGAAGCCGATGCGCCAGGGCTCGATGCCGATCCCGTCGAGGATCCGCCACACGCCGCCCGCGGCGGCGAAGACGCCGCCGACGACCCAGAACGTCAGCGGGGCGTAGCGCAGCCGGCGCAGGTCGGCGGTGGCCAGCACGGGGTCGTCGGCGCGGCCGGCGCCGGAGCGGGCGAGGAGCTCGGCGCGCAGCCGGACGGCCTCGGGGCGGGCGAGGGCCTCCAGGGAGATCTCGCCGCCGCTGCCCCCGCCGCCGGTGCCGGCGCGCAGCACGGCGAGGCCGAGGACGCGCTGGACGGCGTTGGCGGTGATGTCGACGTTGCGGACGCGGTGCAGGGGGATCGCGCGGACGCTGCGCGTGAACAGGCCCGTGCGGAGCTCGACGGCGTCGGCGGTGACGCGGTAGCGGGTGCGCCGCCAGGTGACGACGCCGCTCGCGGTGATGGCGGCGAAGACGGCGCCGATCACGGCGAGGGTGATCCACGCGCGCGTGTCGAACCGGCCGTCGGTGGCGAGCGCGGTGAGGGCGAGCGAGCCGAGGGGCGCGCCCAGCCAGGTGCAGTGCACGGCGATCGTGCGGGGGTCGAGGGTGCGCCACTGCTCGGGGCGCCGGTGGGGGTGCTGGTGGGGGTGCCGGCCGGGCAGCTGCTCGCTCATGCGGCGTCACCGTTCCCGGGCACGAGGCGGGCGGCTTCGGTGATCCGGGCGGCCAGCCACTCGGCGGCCTCGTCGGAGACGCCGGTGATGCGGACGTCGCCGGCCGTGGAGGCGGTGGTGACGGTGACCGTGGCGAGGCCGTAGCGGCTCTGGAGCGGGCCGCGGACGGTGTCGACGGTCTGGACGCGCGAGAGCGGGGCTATGCGGCGCTTGCGCAGGAGCCAGCCGCCGGCCGCGTAGACCGCGGCCTCCCCGACCTCCCAGGCGTGGACGCGGCAGCGCAGGCGCGGCATGGCCAGGACGTAGCCGGCGGCGGGCAGGACGAGGACGGCGAGGACGAGCGGGGCGAGCCACGGGAGGGCGCCGGGGAAGAACAGCAGGGAGTTGACGAGCAGGGCGACCGCGACGAGCAGCAGGGGGCCGGTGACCGTCAGCAGTGCCTGCACGGTCCACCAGCGGCGGGCCCGCGGGTCCACTCCGTTGCGGGGTGGCCTGAGCACGGGCTGCGTCTGTGCGTGTGCGCCGTGTCGGTGTCCTGTCATGGCGTGCCGCTCCTGTTTTCCAAGTCAGTTGTATGGCAATAAGCTATAGCAATACAAACGACTTGGAAAGGCGAGGTGGTGGGCGTGCCCAAGCGCGTGGACCACGAGGAGCGCCGCCGGGCGATCGCGGAGGCCCTGTGGCGCATCGCCTGCGCGCGGGGGCTCGACGGCGCGAGCCTGCGCGACGTCGCGGCGGAGGCGGGGATCTCGCTGGGGCAGCTCCAGCACTACTTCCCCAGCAGGGACGAGCTGCTCGTCTTCGCCCTCAAGCACCTGGGCGGCCTGGCGGAGGAGCGCATCCGCACGCGCCTCATGGGCCTCGCCGCGCCGCCGTCCCCGCGGGACGTCCTGCGGGAGACGATCACGGAGATGCTCCCCCTGGACGAGAAGAGCCGCACCGGGAACCTGGTCCAGATCGCCTACTTCGTCCGCGCCCTCCACGACGAACGGCTGCGCGGCCACGCCAAGGAGGGCGTACCGGCCCTACGGGCCTTCTACGCGGACCAGATCCGCGCCGGGATCGCACAGGGCGAGGTGGGGGCGACCCGCGTCCCGGACGCGGAAGCGATGCTTCTGATCGCCCTGACGGACGGGCTGACGACGTATCTCCTCCTGGAGGTGTGCACGCCGGAGGAGGCGAAGGGCCTACTGGAGGACCACCTGGAACGCCTGTTCACGCCGTGATCCGACCGCCGGGCAGGCCCGGCACCGCCGGAACGCGGGGTTGATCGCCGCCGCGGCGGAAGAATGTGCCCGGCTCGGCCGGCGCTGAGGGGCCGGTGACGCCGCACCGAATCCCTCCGCCGCAACGGCGCCGCACCACCACGGCGGAGACCGGCGGTGCCGCACCGGGCGGCCGGGCCGCCCGGCACCGCCGGAACGCGCCGCGGGGGCCGGACGCCGTCGCGGCGGAAGGCGAGCGGGACGCCCCTTTTACGACCTGCGCGCCGCTCGGTTGCGGCCGCCCGGGCCCGGGGACAGGGCCGTTGCCAGTTCGTTCAGGGCGTCCAGGAGGAGTTCCGCGCCCCGGACGGCCACGCCCTCCTCGCCCTCCTCCGCGCGCCACGCGGCGAGCGCCTCCCGGGGCGCCGTCCAGTCGAGGGGCTTGCGGTCCCGGACGGCCTCGGCGGCGGCCGGCAGGGAGCCGGCCACGGCGGCGGCGAACGAGGCCGCTCCCTTCGACGGTTCGGCGTCCTTCTCCGGCAGGTGGGCCTCCATCAGCAGCGTCGCCCGGCCCATCGTGGCCAGCGCCGACTCCGCCGCCCGCTCCGAGGTGCGCGAGAGCCCGCGGTGCCGCACGGGTTCGATCAGGGCGCGGCCGGCCATCTCCTCCCAGGCGGTGCGGGCGGCACGCGCGTCGAGCAGGGCCTCGCGCACGCGGCGCGGCTTGCGCTCCCCCGGTTCGGCGTACGCGCCCAGCACGGCGAGCGCGTAGTGCCCGTTGGCGGTGAGCCATTCGGCGAGCCGGTCCCGCAGCCGGGGCGTCTCCCAGGTGGGGAAGAGCGCGTAGGCGGCCATCGCCAGCAGCCCGCCGAGGAGGGTGAGGGCGACGCGCGCCTCGACGGTCTGCGACCAGCCCTCCCCCGCGATGCCGAGCAGGAAGACGACGTAGGCGGTGATGCACGCCGACGTCACGCTGTAGCCGGTGCGCATCAGCAGGTACATCAGCCCGACGCACACGACCGACAGGCCGGCGCACACCCACGGCCCGGGGTGCGTGAGGGCCATGAGCACGCCGGCGACGGCCACGCCGACGACCGTCCCGGCGAACCGGGCGACGCCCCGCGAGTACGTCTGGCCGAAGTCGGGCCGCATCACCATCACGGAGGTCATGGGCGCCCAGTAGGCGTGTCCCCAGGGCAGGGCGGTGCCGGCGGCGTAGCCGGCGAGGACGACCGCGGCGCTCCGTACGGCGTGCCGCCCGACCGGTGACGACCAGCGGGCCTCGCGCCGCAGCGCCCGCAGCGCGACGGGCACGAGCCGGGGCACGGACGGCCGCAGCAGGTGCCGGTGTTCGCGGTCGCCGCGCGCGGCGGTGCGGCGCACGGGCTGGTCGGTGGCGTCGACCGCGTCGCCGAGCAGGGCCATCAGGCGCAGGGCGGAGCGGCGCGCGGCGCCGTGCAGGACGGGCCCGGTGGCGGGCACGGTGAGGACGGCGGTCGCCTCCTCGGGCAGTTTCACGGGCTTGCCCCACCGGATGGCGCGCGCGACCGCGTCCAGCACGGTCGCCGCCGCGCCCAGCAGGTCCCGCGCGCGGTCCCGTTCGGGCCCCTCCGCGGGGGCGCCGAGGACGGGGTCGGCGAGCGCGGCGAGGACGGGCCGCAGCCGTTCGGCGACGCCGCGCGGCCCGCCCAGCTGGCGGGGCCGGCTGCGGGCCTGGCGGGGGGTCAGCTCTGCGGCCTCGCGGGCGTCCATGAGCGGCTGGGGGTCGAAGCCGGCCTGCGGGTCGTGGCGGAGGCGGCGCGCGTAGTCCGCCTCGGCGGCGAGCGCGTCGGCGAGCGCGTCCCGCTGGACGCCCCAGGGGCGCACGGGCAGGAGCACGATGAGGGCCGCCTGGACGAGCCCGCCGACGGCGATCAGCCCGGCGTGGTGCAGCGCCCCCGTGACGGAGGTCGGGAGGGTGACGGTGACGAGCATGACGGCGATCGTCTGCGTGGCGACCAGTCCGGAGACCGGCCCGACCGCCCAGGCCATGCCCGCGAGCAGCGTCCAGACGGTCAGCAGGGTGCCGAAGACGACGGGGTCGAAGGCGGCCACGTAGCCGAGGAAGGTGCTGACGGCGAGGCCGACCGCCACGGCGAGCGCCAGCACCGGGCGGGGCCGCCAGCTCCGCTGGAACGTCACCAGCCCGGCGGAGAACGCGCCGAACGCGGACGACACCGCGAGGGCCGGGGTCCCCAGCCACAGGATGACCCCGACCACGATCGCGACGCCGAGCGCGCCACGGGCGGCGACCACGGGCGTCAGCTTGGTGCGCTCGATCGTCAGCCCGTCGCGCGCGGCCTTCCGCAGCGCACTGGACCAGGTCATGGCCTGAGCTTACGTTCCGGACGATCGCGTTCCGTGCAGCGGGAGGTTCTCAGCGGTGGCTCGGGAAGCCCAGGTCCACGCCGCTGTCGGCCGGGTCGGGCCACCGGGTGGTGACGACCTTGCCGCGCGTATAGAAGTGGACGCCGTCGTTCCCGTAGATGTGGTGGTCGCCGAAGAGGGAGTCCTTCCAGCCGCCGAAGGAGTGGTAGCCGACCGGCACCGGGATGGGCACGTTGATGCCGACCATCCCCGCCTCGACCTCCATCTGGAAGCGCCGGGCCGCGCCGCCGTCCCGGGTGAAGACGGCCGTGCCGTTGCCCCACGGCGAGGAGTTGATGAGCGCCAGTCCCTCCTCGTAGGACTCCGCGCGCAGCACGCACAGCACCGGGCCGAAGATCTCGTCGCGGTAGGCGTCGGACTCGACCGGCACCTTGTCGAGCAGGGACAGCCCGATCCAGTGCCCGTCCTCGTAGCCCTCGACCGTGAAGCCGGTCCCGTCGAGGACGACCTCGGCGCCCTGGGCGGCCGCGCCGTGCACGTAGGAGGCGACCTTGTCGCGGTGGGCCTTGGTGATGAGCGGGCCCATCTCGGAGGCGGGGTCGTCGCCCGGCCCGATCTTGATCTTCTCGGCGCGCTCGCGGATCTTCGCCACCAGCTCGTCGCCGGCCGCGCCCACCGCGACGACCGCGGAGACGGCCATGCAGCGCTCGCCGGCCGAGCCGTACGCGGCGGACACGGCGGCGTCGGCGGCCGCGTCGAGGTCGGCGTCGGGCAGCACCAGCATGTGGTTCTTGGCACCGCCGAGGGCCTGGACGCGCTTGCCGTGCTCGCCGGCCACCCGGTGGATGTGGCGGGCGATGGGCGTGGAGCCCACGAAGGAGACGGCGGCGACGTCCGGGTGGGTCAGCAGCCGGTCGACGGCCTCCTTGTCGCCGTTGACGACGTTGAGGACGCCCTCGGGCAGGCCGGCCTCGGCGGCCAGCTGGGCCAGCAGGATCGCGGGCGAGGGGTCCTTCTCGCTGGGCTTGAGCACGAAGGTGTTGCCGCAGGCGATGGCCAGCGGGAACATCCACATCGGCACCATCGCCGGGAAGTTGAACGGCGTGATGCCCGCGACGACGCCGAGCGGCTGGCGGATCGCCGCCACGTCCACGCCGCCGGACACCTGGGTCGACAGCTCGCCCTTGAGCTGCGTGGTGATGCCGCACGCCAGCTCGACGATCTCCAGGCCGCGGGCCACCTCGCCGAGGGCGTCGGAGTGCACCTTGCCGTGCTCGGCGGTGATCAGCTCGGCGAGCTCGGCGCGGTGGGCGTCCAGCAGCGCGCGGTAGCGGAAGAGGATCGCGGTGCGGGTGGCCAGGGAGGACGTGCCCCACGTCGCGAAGGCGGCCTTGGCGGCGGCGACGGCGGCGTCCACCTCCTCCGCCGAGGCGAAGGCGACCCGCGTCGTCCGCGCGCCCGTCGCCGGGTCGGTGACCGGCCCGTACGTGCCGGAGGTGCCCTCGACGGCCTTGCCGTCGATCCAGTGGTTGACGGTCTTCATCGGTCGGCCTCTCCTACGGTCAAAGATAGCGGCGGCGGGCGGCGGCGTGGCGCTCGTACTCCTCCCGGGCCCTGCGGGCCGCCGGGCGGGTCGCGGTCCCGGCGACAGGCACATCCCACCACGCCTGGGCAGGGGGCGCGCCCGGCACTGTGTCGGCTGTTTCGGTCTCGACATAGACACATGTGGGGCGCGTGGAGGCGCGCGCCTCGGACAGCGCCTCCCGCAGCTCACCGGCCGTGCGGGCGCGCAGCACGTGCATCCCGAGCGAGGCGGCGTTGGCGGCCAGGTCCACGGGCAGCGGGTCGCCGGTGTACGTGCCGTCCGCGGCCCGGAAGCGGTAGGCGGTGCCGAAGCGCTCGCCGCCGACGGATGCGGACAGGCCGCCGATCGAGGCGTACCCGTGGTTCTGGATGAGCACCACCTTGACCGGGATCCCCTCCTGCACGGCGGTGACCAGCTCCGTCGGCATCATCAGGTACGTGCCGTCACCGACGAGCGCCCACACCGGGCGGCCGGGCTCGGCCAGGGCGACGCCGATCGCCGCCGGGATCTCGTAGCCCATGCAGGAGTAGCCGTACTCGAGGTGGTACTGGCGGCGGGAGCGGGCGCGCCAGAGCTTGTGCAGGTCGCCGGGGAGGGAGCCGGCGGCGTTGACCACGACGTCGGTGGCGTCGACGACGGCGTCGAGGGCGCCGAGGACCTGGGCCTGGGTCGGGCGCGCGGCGGCGTCCTGCGCGGTGAACGCCCGGGTGACGAGCCGCTCCCAGGCCTGTTTGCCGGCCGTGTACTCCTTCTCGTACGCGTCCGGGACGCGGTGGCCGGCCAGGGCCTCCGTCAGCGCCTCCAGGCCGGTGCGGGCGTCGGCGACGAGTGGCAGGGCGGAGAGCTTGTGGGCGTCGAACGAGGCGACGTTGAGGTTGACGAAGCGCACGTCCGGGGCGGCGAAGAGGGTGTTCGAGGCGGTGGTGAAGTCGCTGTAGCGGGTGCCGGCGCCGATGACCAGGTCGGCCGTACGGGCCAGGTCGTCGGCGACGGCCGTGCCGGTGTGGCCGATGCCGCCCACGTCCGCCGGGTGGGCGTGGTGCAGGGATCCCTTGCCGGCCTGGGTGGAGGCGACGGGGATGCCGGTCGCGTCGGCGAGGGCTCGCAGCGCGTCCTCGGCCTCGCTGTGGTGGACGCCGCCGCCGGCGATCAGCAGGGGGCGGCGGGCGGCCCGTACCGCCGCCGCGGCCGCGGCCAGTTCGTCCGGGTCGGGGGCGGGGCGGCGCACGTGCCAGACGCGCTCGGCGAAGAACTCCTCCGGCCAGTCGTGGGCCTCGGCCTGCACGTCCTGCGGCAGGGCGAGGGTGACGGCGCCCGTCTCGACGGGGTCGGCGAGGACACGTACGGCCTGCAGGGCGGCCGGAATGAGCGCCTCCGGGCGGGTGATCCGGTCGAAGTACCGGGAGACCGGGCGCAGGCAGTCGTTGACGGACACGTCGCCCGCGCCGGGGTGTTCGAGCTGCTGCAGGACGGGGTCCGCGGGGCGGCCGGCGAACGTGTCGCCGGGCAGCAGGAGGACGGGGAGGCGGTTGACCGTGGCGAGGGCCGCGCCGGTGACGAGGTTGGTGGCGCCGGGGCCGATCGACGTGGTGACGGCGTGCGCGGAGAGCCGGTCGCGGTGGCGGGCGTAGCCGACGGCCGCGTGGACCATGGCCTGTTCGTTGCGGCCCTGGTGGTACGGCATGGCGTCGCCGCACTCCAGCAGCGCCTGCCCGATCCCGGCGACGTTGCCGTGGCCGAAGATGCCCCAGCAGGCGGCGACCAGGCGCTGCCGGACGCCGTCGCGCTCGGTGTACTGGCGGGCGAGGAACTCCACCAGGGCCTGGGCGACGGTGAGGCGGCGGGTGGCCGTCCGGCCGGCGGTGCGGTCGGTGGTCATCGGTTCCCTCCCGGGTGGAGCGGCAGCCGCGGGTCGACCCGCTGGTCCGGCCAGGTCGTACGGATCCAGGCGTGGTCGGGGTGGTCGCGGATGAGCCACTCGCGCTCCGCGCCGGGGCCGGCCATGACGTTGAGGTAGTACATGTCGTGGCCGGGCGCGGCCATGGAGGGGCCGTGCCAGCCGTCGGGGATGAGCACGACGTCGCCCGTGCGGACCTCGGTGAGGATGTCGGTGCCCTTGTCGCGCGAGGGCGACACGCGCTGGTAGCCGAGTCCGGGGGTGCCGGAGGGCCCGTCCGCGATCTCGAAGTAGTAGATCTCCTCCAGCTCGGACTCCTCGCCCGGGTGGTGCTCGTCGTGCTTGTGGGGTGGGTAGGAGGACCAGTTGCCGCCGGGGGTGAGGACCTCGACGGCGATGAGCTTGTCGCATGCGAAGACGCCTGCGGCGGCGAAGTTGTTGACCTGGCGGGAACAGGTGCCGGAGCCGCGCAGCTCGACGGGGACGGCCTCGGCGGGGCCGTAACGGGCGGGCAGACGGCGCTCGCAGCGGGCGCCGGCGAGCGCGAAGCGGCCTCCGGCCGGGGTGGTGAGGGTGGCGGTGGCGTCGCGGGGGACGTAGGCGAAGTCGGACGCGCCGGTGAAGACGCCGTCGCGGCCGTGCAGTTCGAAGGCGTCGCCGTCGCCGGTGGTGACGGCGCAGCCGCCGCGGAGGGGGAGCACGATCCACTCGCTGTCACCGGTGGGGAAGGTGTGGGCGCCGCCGGGGGGAAGGGTGAGCACCCTGAGCGAGGAGTACGCCCAGCCGGCCTGCTCGGGGGTGACGTCCACGTCGTAGGGATGGGTCATCGGTCGGCCTCCTGACGAGGGTGGGTCCGGCCCGCCGGACAGGTCGTGCGGGGTTGCGCTCCCTTGACTGCCGCTGGGCGGAGCCCCAGGCGGCAGGGGGCCGGGGGCTCGCCCCCGGGAATCGGTGAAAGGGCGGGGCCGGGGCTCTTCCTCCGCCGCAACGGCGAGCAACCCCCGCGCAGGAGCCCGGCGGTGCCGGGCCCACCCCGGTGGCGGGGGTCCGGCCGACGAGCCGTCACCCGCCCACGACCGCACCCCGTAGCGCCCGGCCGCGCCGCAAGCCGCGCCCCCGTCACAGCAGTCCCACCGCCCTGTCCACCGCCCCGGCCACGTCCCCGTCCGCCGGGTAGAGGAGGGCCCGGCCCACGACCAGCCCCTGGACCGTCGGCAGGCGCAGCGCCGACCGCCAGCGCTCGTACGCCGCGTCCCGGTCGTCCCCGACGTCGCCCCCGAGGAGCACGGCCGGCAGCGTCGACGTCTCCATCACCCGCGCCATGTCCGCGGGGTCGTCCGTCACCGGCACCTTGAGCCAGGTGTAGGCGGACGTGCCGCCGAGCCCGGAGGCGATGGCGATCGCCTTCGTGACGGCCTCGGCGCCCAGGTCGTTGACGACCCTGCCGTCGACGCGCCGGGAGAGGAACGGTTCGACGAAGACCGGCAGCCGGCGCGCCGCCATCGCGTCGACGGCGCGGGCGGCCGCGTGCAGGGTCGTGAGCGAGCCGGGGTCGCCGGGGTCGATGCGCAGCAGCAGCTTGCCCGCGTCGAAGCCGAGCGCCGCGAGGTCCTCCGCGCGGGGCCCGGTGAAGCGGTCGTCCATCTCGAAAGCCGCGCCGGCCAGCCCGCCGCGGTTCATGGAGCCGATGACGACCTTGTTCTCCAGCGCGCCGAGCAGCAGCAGGTCGTCCAGGATGTCGGCGGAGGCGAGGACCCCGTCGACGCCGGGCCGGGACAGCGCGAGACAGAGCCGCTCCAGCAGGTCGGGCCGGGCGGCCATGGCCAGGGGGCGGTCGCCGACGCCGAGGGCGCCGCGCGCGGGGTGGTCCGCCGCGATGATCATCAGGCGCCCGCTGTCCCCGACGAGCGGCCGCCGGGCACGCCGGGCGGCGGCTTCGGCGATGGCCTCGGGGTGCCGGCTGCGGATACGGGCGAGCTCGGCGATCTGCACGCTCACGAGCGGGGGACCTCCGTACGGGGAGCGCGGGCTTCGGGGCCGGAGGGGCTGGTTCCCGGGCGGGAAGTGCGGGAGGCGCCGGAGACGCCGACCCCGTCGGCCCCGCCGGCCCCGCCGGAACTCCCCGCGCCCCCACCCAGCAGCCCCTCGATCTCCTCCCCCGTCGGCATCGCCGCCGAGCACGACAGCCGCGTCGCCACCAGCGCCCCCGCCGCGTTGGCGTACCTCAGCGTCCGTTCGAGCGGCCAGCCGGCCAGCAGCCCGTGGCACAGGGCTCCGCCGAACGCGTCGCCCGCGCCGAGGCCGTTGACGACCTCGACCTCCACGGGCGGCACTTCCGCCGTCGTCCCGTCGCGGTGGACGGCGAGGACGCCCTCGGGTCCCCGTTTGACCACGGCGAGTTCGACCCCGGCGGCGAGCAGCGCCCGCGCGGCGGCGTGCGGTGCGCGCTCGCCGGTGGCGACCTCGCACTCGTCGGCGTTGCCGACGGCGACCGTGACGTGGGCGAGGGCAGCGGCGTAGTGCGGCCGGGCGGCGGCCATGGCGGCGGGCCCCGTACGCCCGCCCGCGCCCGAGGCGCCGCCCTCGCCGCCCCAGAACAGCGGCCGCCAGTCGAGGTCGAGTACCGTGACGCCGCGCCGCCCGCGCGCCGCGAGCGCGGCCAGCGTCGCGGCCCGGCTGGGCTCCTCGCACAGGCCGGTGCCGGACGCCCAGAAGATGCGGGCGGCCCGGATCGCGCCGAGGTCGAGCTCGTGGGGGTGGATCTCCAGGTCGGGGGCCTTGGGGCGGCGGTAGAAGTAGAGGGGGAAGTCGTCGGGCGGGAAGACCTCGCAGAAGGTCAGGGGCGTGGGGTAGGCGGCGACGGGCGTCACCCACCGGTCGGAGACGCCGAAGTCGCGCAGCGCGTCGTGGAGGTAGTCGCCGAAGGGGTCGGCGCCGGTGCGGCTGATGAGCGCCGTGCGCCTGCCGAGCCGCGCCGCGGCGACGGCGACGTTCGCGGGCGAGCCGCCCAGGAACTTCCCGAAGGTCTCGGCCTTCGCGAGCGGCACGCCGGTCTGCAGGGGATACAGGTCCACGCCGACCCGGCCCATGGTGATCAGGTCGAACGGGGTGGGGGACGTACGCGGACTCGGCTGGCTCATCGGCGCCCTTCCTGACGATTCGGCTCAGGTCTAGCCGGGTCCGCCGGACCCTGTCAAGGATTTGTCCTTACATATAGACGTGAACGGAACGCGCCTTGACGTTACGTCCGTATGTCCGGACGAAGCCTTGACACTCCCCCGCACCCCTAGGAAGCTACGGGCAATCCCGCCCTCGCCCGAGGAGAGCCACCATGCCCGCTCCCCACGCGACGCCCTCCACCGCCGACCGCCGCCGCATCCGGGTCGGCTCCGCCCCCGACTCGTGGGGCGTCTGGTTCGCCGACGATCCCGCGCAGCTGCCGTGGCGGCAGTTCCTCGACGAGGTCGCGGAGGCGGGCTACGAGTGGATCGAACTGGGCCCGTACGGCTATCTGCCGACCGACGCCGCCCGCCTGCGCGACGAGACGCAGCGGCGCGGCCTCGCGGTCTCCGCCGGCACGGTCTTCACCGCGCTGCACCGCGGGCCGGCCGCCTGGGAGGCGACCTGGGCGCACGTCGCCCCGGTCGCGGAGCTCACCGCCGCGCTGGGCGCCCGCCACCTCGTCGTCATCCCCTCCTTCTGGCGCGACGACAAGACCGCGGAGATCGTCGAGGCCCCCGAGCTGAGCGCGGAGCAGTGGCGCCACCTCGCCGCCGGCATGGAGCGCCTCGCCCGCGAGGTCCGCGAGCGCTACGGTCTCGGCATCGTCGTCCACCCGCACGCCGACACCCACATCGACAGCGAGGCGCACGTCGAGCGCTTCCTGGACGCCACGGACGCGTCGCTGGTCAGCCTCTGCCTGGACACCGGGCACTACGCGTACTGCGGCGGGGACAGCGTCCGGCTCATCGAGACGTACGGGGAGCGGATCGGCTACCTCCACCTCAAGCAGGTCGACCCGGAGGTCCTCGCGGACGTCCTCGCCAAGGGGACGGCCTTCGGGCCCGCCGTGCGACAGGGCGTCATGTGCGAGCCCCCGCTAGGGGTTCCCGCGCTGGAGCCCGTCATCGACGCGGCCTCCCGGCTGGACGCGGACCTGTTCGCCATCGTGGAACAGGACATGTACCCGTGCCCGCCGGACCGCCCGCTGCCGATCGCCCGCCGCACGCGGGGGTTCCTGCGCGGCTGCGGCGTCTGAGACGAGGAAAGTGGGACGCATGAAGCACGAAGGCACCCTCGGCGTCGCCGTCATCGGCACGGGGCGGATGGGGTCCGACCACGTCCGGCGCATCGACGAGGCCATCAGCGGGGCCCGGGTGGCGGCGGTCATGGACGTCGACGGCGAGCGCGCGGAGAAGACGGCGGCGGGCATCCCCGGATGCGCGGCCCACACCGACGCCGCCGCGGCGATGGACTCGCCCGGCGTCGACGCCGTGCTCATCGCCTCGCCCGGGCCCGCGCACGAGGCGGCCCTGCTGGACGCCCTCGCGCGCGACCTGCCCGTGCTGTGCGAGAAGCCCCTGACGCCCGATGCGGCGTCCGCGCTGCGGGTGCTGGACGCCGAGGTCCGGCTCGGGCACCGGCGGGTGCAGGTCGGCTTCATGCGGCGCTACGACACCGAGTACGTGCAGCTCAAGGCGCTGCTCGACGGCGGGGCGCTCGGACGGGCACTGATGCTGCACTGCCGGCACCGCAACGTGGCCACGCCGCCCGGCTTCACCGAGGCGATGATGATCAACGACTCGGTGGTGCACGAGATCGACGCCACGCGGTGGCTGCTGGGGCAGGAGATCACGGCGGTGAGCGTGGTGAAACCGGCCCCGTCGTCCGCGGCCCCGGACGCCCTGAGCGACCCTCAGCTGGTCATCCTGGAAACGTCCGGCGGGGCGGTCGCCGACGTCGAGATCTTCGTCAACTGCGGCTTCGGCTACCAGGTGCAGTGCGAGGCGGTGGCCGAGCGCGGCAGCGCGCGGCTCGGCGACGCGCACGGGCTGTACGTGAACGCGGCCGGCCGCTGGGGCGGCGCCGTCGCCCAGGACTACGTGGACCGCTTCCGCGACGCGTACGACCGCGAGGTCCAGCACTGGGTCGACGCCACGCGGCGCGGGGTGACGGAGGGGCCGAGCGTATGGGACGGGTACGCGGCGGCGGCGGTCTGCGAGGCGGGCGTCCGAGCCCAGTCGTCGGGCACCCGCACGGAGGTCGACTTGGCGGCACGCCCGCCTCTGTACGCGTGAGTCGGCGCGCCGATCGCCCTGCGGGTGCGGCCCGCACGATCCGGATGCCGGGCATCCACCTTCCGCCGCAACGGCGGCCAACCGCGACGGCGCAGCCCGGCGGGGCCGAGCCGACGGCGGCCGTTCGGCACCGCCGGACACCCCGGCGGGGGCTGCCCGCCGCGGCGGCGGGACCAGTTCGCCTGCCGGCAACCTCACGGATGCGCGCCGCCCACGCCCCCGGGCCCGCACCGCTCCGGACGCCCGGCATCCACCTTCCGCCGCAACGGCGGCCAACCGCGACGGCGCAGCCCGGCGGTGCCGACCGCCACGCGCCACGGCGCCGCCGCGCCTCCCGGCAGCGGACCCGCCACGGCGATCGGCCACCGGCCGCTCCGGATCGGCGGTGTCAGGACCACAGGACGGAGTCAGTCATGCGGATCGGAGTCGTCGGGGCCGGGCGGATCGGGGCGCACCACGCGGCCGTGGTCAAGGCGCTCGACGGGGTCGGGCAGGTCGTCGTCGCGGATGCCGACCAGGAGCGGGCCGCCGCGGTCGCCGAGCGCATCGGCGCCCGTACCGCCCCCTCCCCCGAGGCCGTGTTCGACGGCCGCGTCGACGCGGTCGTGATCGCGGCGACCACCTCCGCCCACCCCGGCCTGATCGCGCGCGCGGCCCGCGCCGGCCTGCCCGCGTTCTGCGAGAAGCCGGTCGCCCTCGACGTCCCCGGGACGCTGCACGCGCTGCGCGAGGCCGACGCCGCGGGGACGCTGCTGCAGCTGGGGTTCCAGCGGCGCTTCGACGCCGGTTTCCGCGCCGCGCGCGAGGCGCTGCGCACGGGGCGGCTCGGCCGCGTGCACACCATCCGCGCCGTCACGTCCGACCCCGCACCCCCGCCGGCCGGGTTCCTGGCCCGCTCGGGCGGGCTGATCCGCGACTGCCTGGTGCACGACTTCGATGCGGTGCGCTGGCTGACGGGCCGGGAGGTGACGGAGGTGTACGCGCGGGGCGCGACCGGCGGCGCGGGCGCGGCGGTCTTCCGTGCGGCCGGGGACGTGGACACGGCCGCCGTCCTGCTCACCCTGGACGACGGCACCCTGGTGACGGCGACGGCGACCCGCTGCAACGGCGCGGGCTACGACGTGCGGACGGAGCTGTCCGGGGAGCTCGACCAGTGGGTCGTGGGCCTGGACGCCCGCACGCCCGCGACGTCGGCCGAACCGTCCGGCCCGCCCCCTCCGGCCCGCCCCTGGACCGGCTTCCTGGAGCGGTTCGGCGCCGCGTACCGCGCCGAGCTGGCCGCCTTCGTGCGGGCGGCCCGCGGCGAGGCGCCCAACCCCTGCCCGGCCCGCGAGGGCCTGTACGCCCTGCTGGTGGCGGAGGCGTGCGAGACGTCCCGCCGGGAGAACCGGCCGGTCCGCCCGGCCACCCCCGAGGAATCCGGCCCCGCGGGCTGATCCGGGGTCATACGTACGTCACAGGCGTCACGTTCCCGCGGCCCTTCCGTCACAGCCGTACGACAGCGCCTCATCGACGGTCACTCTGCGTCGTTCACGGGACAACAGTCGTGGTGATCGACAAGGCCGCGCCGCAGCTCCCCCGACGGATCCCCCTCCGTCGCTGCGGCGCAGCGGAGAGGCGCGAGATGACTGACCGTCGACTCTGGTCCTACAAGGAGATCGCAGCGCACATCGGCGTGCAGACCGATACCGTGCGGACCTACCGGAAGCACGGGCTGCTGCCCAAGCCCGACCTGACCGAGGGCGGCAAGCCCTACTGGTTCGCGGACACCGTCCGCGCCTGGGTGGCCTCCCGCCCGGGCAACCGTTCCCGGCGCGACACCCGCAACTGACCCTCCACCCACCCACCCCTCCGGCCCCGGACCGCACGCGCGTTCCGGGGCCCTGCCGGTGGACCGCCGGGCGCGCAACCCCCGGGCACGGATGTCCGGTTCACCCCCACAGGAATACCCCCAGGGGGTAAGGTGTTCCCACTGGTGCACGGCACCACGACCGACCTTTTCCGAGGAGAACCGTCATGAGCTCCCAGACCACCGACTCCGTCACCGTCTACCGCGTGACCGGCATGACCTGCGGCCACTGCGAGTCCGCGGTGACGGAGGAGATCTCCACCCTGCCCGGCGTGGTGTCCGTCAAGGCCGTGGCCGCCGCCGGCCGGGTCACCGTGACCTCCACGGCCCCCCTGGACGACGAGGCCGTCCGCGCCGCGGTGGACGAGGCGGGTTACGAGCTCGTCGGCCGCGACTGACGCATCACGTGCGGCGGCCGCGGAGCCTCACGCGGCCGCATAAGTGACACAACACCCACACACTTGCCCTCTTGCCCGACTGCGCCCGTTATGGCAGGAGACCTAGATCACAGCAATCCCAACGTAACCATTGCGGGGGGTCGAGGGTCTAACCAGGCAGTGCTGGATCGTCTTGGGGGACGGTACCGGCCACGCGTGGCCGGGGCACGTACCCGGGGAGCTTTGAGCGGCCCTCCCGTACGTACGCGTCCCGGCAGATCGCGTCGGTCGCGCGCACCGAGGCTCCCGGCCGGATCCCGTGGGGGGAATCCGTACCGGGGAACGGGAAGCGCCCCGCACCGACCCGTGGGGGGATCGGAGGCGGGGCGCTTTTCACAAGCCCTGCGAAAAGCCCTGAGAGCCATGGCGGCTCTCAGGGCTTTTGTCGGCTCAAGGCCTTGCTCGCGGCCTCGCGGCTCGCGGCCTCGTAAGGATCAGGCGCGCTCGACCGGCAGGTCGCGCTCGATGACGCCGGTGTAGATCTGGCGCGGGCGGCCGATGCGGGAACCCGGCTCCTTGATCATCTCGTGCCACTGGGCGATCCAGCCCGGGAGGCGGCCGAGCGCGAAGAGCACGGTGAACATCTCGGTCGGGAAGCCCATGGCCCGGTAGATCAGACCCGTGTAGAAGTCCACGTTCGGGTAGAGGTTGCGCGAGACGAAGTAGTCGTCGGAGAGCGCGTGCTCCTCGAGCTTCAGCGCGATGTCGAGCAGCTCGTCGGACTTGCCGAGCGCCGAGAGGACGTCGTGCGCCGCCGCCTTGATGATCTTCGCCCGGGGGTCGAAGCTCTTGTAGACGCGGTGCCCGAAGCCCATCAGGCGGACGCCGTCCTCCTTGTTCTTCACCTTGCGGATGAAGGCGTCGACGTCGCCGCCGTCGGCCTGGATGCCCTCGAGCATCTCCAGCACCGACTGGTTGGCGCCACCGTGCAGCGGGCCCCACAGGGCGTTGATGCCGGCGGAGATCGACGCGAAGAGGTTGGCCTGCGAGGAGCCCACCAGGCGCACGGTCGAGGTCGAGCAGTTCTGCTCGTGGTCGGCGTGCAGGATCAGCAGCTTGTCGAGCGCGCTGACGACGACCGGGTCCAGCTCGTACTCGGCGGCGGGCACCGAGAAGGTCATGCGCAGGAAGTTCTCGACGTAGCCGAGGTCGTTGCGCGGGTAGACCACCGGGTGGCCGATCGACTTCTTGTACGCGTACGCCGCGATCGTCGGCAGCTTGGCGAGCAGCCGGATCGTGGAGAGGTGGCGCTGCTTCTCGTCGAACGGGTTGTGGCTGTCCTGGTAGAACGTCGACAGCGCGCTGACCACGGAGGACAGCATCGCCATCGGGTGCGCGTCACGCGGGAAGCCGTCGTAGAAGCGCTTGACGTCCTCGTGGAGCAGGGTGTGCTGGGTGATCTCGCCCTTGAAGGCGTCCAGCTCGGCGCCCGACGGGAGCTCGCCGTTGATCAGCAGGAAGGCGGTCTCGAGGAAGGAGCTGCGCTCGGCGAGCTGCTCGATCGGGTAGCCCCGGTAGCGCAGGATGCCCTGCTCGCCGTCGAGGTAGGTGATCGCGGATTTGTAGGCGGCGGTGTTGCCGTAACCGGAGTCCAGGGTCACCAGCCCGGTCTGGGCGCGGAGCTTGCTGATATCGAAGCCCTTGTCGCCGACGGTGCTGTCGACCACCGGGTAGGTGTATTCGCCGTCCCCGTACCGCAGTACTACAGAGTTGTCGCTCACGTCATCCCTCACCGACGTTGTGCCTCTTCTTCGAGGTGCCCTGACTACCCCTACCTTCCCCCATTTGGACGATGCACGTGCACTCGGGGTCGGCCATAGGGCCTAAAGACGGCACTCAGTGCCGTCCAGCCTGGCCATACTGCCCCCTTCGCCCCGGTTGGTAAACCGATGAGAGACGAATCCCACCCCGGATCCCTGCCTCCCGGGGCCTCTTCGCGCGCCGGAATGGCCCTTTAGACCCTTCACAAAACCTCCCCGAGCGGACTCACCTCGCCAGCCGGTGATCGAGCGCCGTACACCTCCTGCCTGCGGAGACGGTCCGTACGGCCTGTCCGAGCGCCTTCCGCGAGCCCACCAGCACCACCAGCCTTTTTGCCCGGGTTACTGCGGTATAGAGCAGATTGCGCTGGAGCATCATCCAGGCACCCGTGGTGACGGGGATCACCACGGCCGGGTATTCGCTGCCCTGCGAGCGGTGGATGGTCACGGCGTAGGCGTGGGCGAGCTCGTCGAGTTCGTCGAAGTCGTAGCCCACCTCCTCGTCCTCGTCGGTGCGCACGGTCAGCCGCTGCTCGACGACGTCGAGCCCGGTGACGACGCCCACCGTCCCGTTGAAGACTCCGTTTGGCCCCTTTTCATAGTTGTTGCGCACTTGGGTGACCTTGTCGCCGACGCGGAAGACCCGGCCGCCGAAGCGCTTCTCGGGCAGGTCGGGCCGGGCGGGCGTAATGGCCTGCTGGAGCAGCCCGTTGAGGGTGCCGGCGCCCGCCGGGCCGCGGTGCATCGGCGCCAGCACCTGGACGTCGCGGCGGGGGTCGAGCCCGAACTTGGCGGGGATGCGCCGGGCCGCCACGTCCACGGTGAGCCGGCCCGCCTCCTCGGTGTCCTCCTCGGCGAAGAGGAAGAAATCCGTCATCCCCTGAGTGATGGGCTGGGCCCCGGAGTTGATGCGGTGTGCATTGGTGACCACGCCGGACTGCTGCGCCTGCCGGAAGATGCGGGTGAGCCGGACGGCCGGGACGGGGCCGCCGGGCGCCAGGAGGTCGCGCAGCACCTCCCCGGCGCCCACGGAGGGCAGTTGGTCCACGTCGCCCACCAGGAGCAGGTGGGCCCCGGGGGGCACGGCCTTGACGAGCTTGTTGGCCAGCAGCAGGTCGAGCATGGACGCCTCGTCCACGACGACCAGATCGGCGTCCAGGGGGCGGTCCTTGTCGTACGCCGCGTCCCCGCCGGGCTTGAGCTCCAGGAGGCGGTGGACGGTGGACGCCTCGGCGCCCGTGAGCTCGGAGAGCCGCTTCGCGGCCCGCCCGGTGGGCGCCGCGAGCACCACCTTCGCCCCCTTGGCCCGGGCCAGTTCGACCACGGACCGGACGGTGAAGGACTTGCCGCAGCCGGGCCCGCCGGTGAGCACCGCCACCCTGCTGGTGAGCGCGAGCCGGACCGCCTCCCGCTGCTCGGGGGCCAGCTGCGCGCCCGTGCGGCCCGCGAGCCAGGTGAGGGCCCGGTCCCAGTCGACGTCCCGGAAGGCGGCGAGCCGGTCGCCCTCGGCGCCCAGCAGCCGCTTCACCTGCCCGGCCAGGGACAGTTCGGCGCGGTGGAAGGGGACGAGGTAGACGGCGGTGACGGGCTGCCCGTCCTCCGGGCCGGGAACGCTCTCGCGGACGACACCGGGACCCTCCTCGCCCTCCTGGGCGGCCAGTTCGGCGAGGCAGTCGATGACGAGGCCGGTGTCGACCTGGAGGAGCTTCACGGCGTCCGCGATCAGCCGCTCCTCGGGGAGGTAGCAGTGGCCCTGGTCGGTGGACTGGGAAAGGGCGTACTGCAGGCCGGCCTTGACCCTCTCGGGGCTGTCGTGCGGGATGCCGACGGCCTGGGCGATGCGGTCGGCGGTGAGGAAGCCGATGCCCCAGACGTCGGCGGCGAGGCGGTAGGGCTGGTTGCGGGTGACGGAGATGGAGGCGTCGCCGTACTTCTTGTAGATGCGCACGGCGATGGAGGTGGAGACGCCCACCCCCTGGAGGAAGACCATGACCTCCTTGATCGCCTTCTGCTCCTCCCAGGCGGCGCCGATCAGCTTCGTGCGCTTCGGGCCGAGGCCGGGGACCTCGATCAGGCGCTCCGGCTGCTGCTCGATGACATCGAGGGTGTCCGTGCCGAAGTGCTCGGTGATGCGGTCGGCGATGCGCGGGCCGATGCCCTTGATCAGGCCGGAGCCCAGATAGCGGCGGATGCCCTGGACGGTGGCGGGCAGCACGGTGGTGTAGTTCTCGACGGTGAACTGCCGCCCGTACTGCGGGTGGGAGCCCCAGCGGCCCTCCAGGCGCAGCGACTCACCCGGCTGCGCCCCGAGCAGCGAGCCGACCACCGTGAGGAGATCGCCGCTGCCCCGGCCGGTGTCGACGCGGGCGACCGTGTAGCCGCTCTCCTCATTGGCGTAGGTGATCCGCTCCAGGACACCTTCGACGACTGCCATCTGGACCATGCACCGACGGTACCGCCGCGGTCTGACAGGTGTTCGGGCCTGTGGACAACCCTCTCGGGGCGCGAACGCAGAGGGGCCCGGTCCGACGACCGGGCCCCTCGTATCCCCCCAAAACCGGCTTCCCCTGAATCCCCCCGGATCCCTCCCCGGGAAGCCCGATGCCAAGTACGACCCACCCGGGCCGCAAAGGGTTGCAGCGCTTTCAAGGAGTTATCGTTCCGTTACCCCTTGTGCGATTTCGAGGTCCTCGGCTACCACGGGTAAGCCGGGCTCGTACCGAGGGTAACCATTTCGGCGTCTCCGGGCCGTCCCCCGCGGCGGCGCGGCACAGGGGCATGTCCCCGCCCGACCCGGGGAACCCGTCCCCCATGAAGCTCGCCTTCTCCACCCTCGGAGTGCCCGGACTGCCCCTGTGGGAGGTGGTGCGGCTGGCCCGTGCGCACGGCTGGGACGGCGTGGAGCTGCGGGCGCACCCGGAGGAGCCCGTGCACCCCGGGTGCGGGGCGAAGGAGCGGGAGGCGGCGGTCGCGGAGTTCGCCGGGGCGGGCGTGGAGGTCCTGGCGGTGGCCGGGTACGCACGGGTCGCATCGGCCGGCGACGACGCGCCCGTGCTGCACGAGCTGTCCGGCCTGGTCCACCTGGCGGCCGACCTCGGCGCCCGCTACGTGCGGGTCTTCCCCGGCGGCGGCGACCTGCCCGCGGAGGAGGCCGACGCGGCGGCGGCCCGGCGGCTGGGCACGGTGGCCCCCCTCGCCGCCGACCGGGGCGTCCACGTGCTGCTGGAGACCCACGACTCGCACCGCCGGGCCGCGGACGCAGCCCGCGTGCTCGGCCCCGTGGGGCACGCCAGCATCGGCGCCCTGTGGGACGTCCTGCACACCTGGCTCGGCGGCGAGACGCCCACCGAGAGCTTCCCCGTGCTCGCCCCGCACCTGGGCTACGTGCAGGTGAAGGACGTCGCTTCGGCCGAAGCGCTCGATCCGCTGCCGCTCGGCGCGGGGGCGCTGCCGCTCGGCGAGTGCGTCCGGGTGCTCACCGGGTCGGGCTGGGACGGCTGGCTGTGCTGGGAGTACGAGAAGCGCTGGTATCCGCAGGCGGCCGATTTCGGGCAGCTGGCGACGGCGGGGGCGGAGTACCTGCGCGGTCTGCTCGCCGCCGCCCCGCCCGCCCCGCCAGGGCCGTGACGCCCACCCCGGACACCAGCAGCACCGCCGCGCCCCAGCGCAGCGGGCTCACCCCCTCGCCCAGCACGAGCGCCGCCGACGACATGCCGAAGACGGGCACCAGCAGGGTGAAGGGCGCGACCGCCGAGGCGTCGTAGGTGCGCAGCAGGAAGCCCCACGCGCCGAAGCCGAGGACGGTGGAGACCCACGCGACGAAGAGGATCGCCCCTGCGCCGCTCCAGTCGAGCGACCGCAGCGCCGCGGCGTCCGCCTCCGGGCCCTCGAAGAGGAGCGAGAGCAGCAGGAGCGGCAGCACCGGCACGGTGCTCACCCACACCATGAAGCGCAGTGCGTCGGGCGGCGCTGCCTTGCGCGTGATCACGTTGGACACGCCCCACACGGCCGCGGCGGCCACGACGAGCGCGAAGCCCGGAAGCGTTCCGGAGGTGCCCTCGTCGACGGCGGCCACCGCGATGCCCGCCAGGGCCAGAGCCATGCCGAGCAGGCGGGTGCGGCCGAGCCGTTCGCCCAGTGCGGCGACGGCGATGAGGGCCGTGAAGACCGCCTGCACCTGCAGGACGAGCGAGGACAGGCCGGCCGGCATGCCCAGGTGCATGCCGGTGAACAGCAGGCCGAACTTGCCCACGCCGAGGACCAGTCCGACGGCCACGATCCAGCGCCACCGCACCTGCGGCCGCCCGACGAGGAAGACGGCCGGCACGGCCGCGGCGAGGAAGCGCAGGGCGGAGAAGAGCAGCGGCGGGAAGTGGTCGAGGCCGACGTCGATGACGACGAAGTTCACGCCCCAGACGGCGGCGACGAGAACGGCGAGGGAGAGGTGCAGCGGACGCATACGGGCCAGCCTCGCCGCCCGGACTCTGTAGCACCAGCACAGGTTCCTTCATGATGGGATTCAGCAACGCTGAAACGACGAGGGGGACTTCCGTGCTGGACCTGGCCCGCCTGCGGGCGCTGCACGCGGTGTCGGTGCACGGTTCGGTGAGCGCCGCGGCCGTGGCCCTGGGCTACACGCCGTCGGCCGTCTCGCAGGCCGTCACCAAGCTGGAGCGGGAGACGCGCACGACGCTGCTGGAGCGCCGCGGGCGCGGCGTGGCGCTGACCGACGAGGGGCGGCACCTGGCGGCCACGGCACGGCAGTTGCTGGCCCTGGTCGAGCAGGCGGAGACGGAGCTGGAGGAGCGCCGGGGGCGGCCGGCGGGCCGGCTGGTCGTCGGGGCGTTCGCTTCGGCCGCGCGCGGCCTGCTGCCCGGCGTGCTCGCCCGGCTCGGCAGCGACCACCCGGCGCTCGACGCCCGGCTGCTGGAGGTGGACCCGCACCTGTCGGCCGACCTGGTCTCCCAAGGGGTCATCGACCTCGCGGTCACGCACGACTGGGACATCGCCCCGCTGGCCGCCCCGGAGGGCCTGGAGCGGGCGGTGATCGGTGACGACCGGTGCGACGTGCTGGTGCCGGAGGGGCACCCGCTGGCCGGCCGCGAGGTGCTCGACCGGACCGACCTGCCGCACCACCGCTGGATCTGCCAGCCGCCGGGCGCCGTCTGCCACGACTGGCTCGTCCGGACGCTGCGCTCCACCGGGCACGAGCCGGACCTCGCCTACCAGGTCGCCGAGAACCACACCCACCTCGCCCTGGTCGCCGCGGGCCTCGGCATCACGCTGATGCCCCGCCTGGGGCGGGGCCCGCTGCCCGCGGGCGTGCGCGCCGTGCCGCTGGAGCCGGTGCCCGTGCGGCGGCTCTTCGCCCTGTGGCGCACGGGCGCGGCCCGCCGGCCCGCGATCACCGAGGCCGTCCGCGCGCTCCACGAGCAGTGGCCCCTGAGGACGTTCTGAACCACCGGCCGGAGGACGTTCAGCAGCTGGTCAACCGGCTTGATCGCATGGTTGCACCACTCGCTCGAATCGTATGATGCAGCCTCGGCGAGAGGGCTGCACACATGACGGTGGACACCAAGGAACGGCTGATCCGGGCGGCGGACACCGTGCTGCGGACGCAGGGGTACGCCAAGTCGAGCGCACGGACGATCGCCAAGGAGGCCGGGGTCAACTCGGCGCTGGTCTTCTATCACTTCGGGGGCGTCGACCCGCTGCTGTTCGCCGCGCTCGACCGCTCCTCCGCCGAGCGCATGGAGCTGCTCACCGAGGCGGTCGCGGGCGCCCGCACCCTCGAGGACCTGGTGGACGCCGGCACGCGCGTGTACCGCAGCGACATCGAGGCCGGGCACCTGACGCTGTTCTCCGAGCTCGTCGCCGCCGCCGTCGCCAAGCCGGAGCTGCGCCCGGAGATCCGGGAGCGGGCCGAGCCGTGGATCGCCTTCGTCGAGCAGACCCTGGAGCGGGTCATCGGCGGGACGCCGCTCGCGCGCCTGACCCCGCCGCGCGACCTCGCCAACGCCGCGATCACCTTCTACCTCGGGGTCAACCTCTTCACCGTCCTGGACAGCGACCGCTCCCGTACGGAGTCGGTGTTCGCGATGGCCCGGCGGCTCGCGCCGCGCGCACGGCTGCTGACCCGGCGGCTGCCCACGCTCGGCGGGAAGCGGCGCGCGCACGACTGACGCGCGCCGGGTGCGGGAACCGCTCCGGGGCGCCGCCCGTCCAAGGGCCGTGCTGCCGCCGTACCCGCAGAGCGGTGTCGGCCCGCGCCGCCGGCCGGTTGCTGACTCTCCCTCTCCGCCGCCTGCGGAAGGCAGCACGCCGTCGTCGGCGCGCCCCCCGCTCCACAGCGCCGGCGGCGGATCCGGCCGGGCGAACGGACGGGGCGGCCGGGGCGGATGGGCACGGCTTACGGGCAGGGTTGTCCGGGCACGGCGTGCACACCCGGCGTACGCCCGGTGGCACGCGCCCGCACACACATCGTTTCCACCGCCGCCGTGCGCCCGGCACGTCTGGTGTGCGCCGGGCCCGGGAAGCCAGGCTGGAGCGCATCGGGGGACGGGGGGTCATCATGGGCCATGGCGCGCCGCGGACGGCGCTGCTCGCGCTCGCGCTGCTCGCGTCCGGCGCGACCGCCGCGCTGAGCGGCTGCCGGGCCCAGCAGCAGCCTGCGGGCGCCGCCGGCACCCCCTCCGCCCACGTCCGCCCGGGACGCGATCCGACGTTCCTGGCCCGCGGCGAGTGCGCGGGGCGGAACGCGGGCTCCTTCACCGAGATCTCCTGCTGGAGCGGGGAGGCCGTGGCCCGGGTCCTCGCCCGCTACAACGGCCCCCGCCCGGGCGGCCCGCGCTGCCCCGACGAGACCGACTTCGTCCTGCACATCACCGCAGTCGACCAGGGCGCCTCGGAGGCGCACAGCGCGCCCGAGGGCTACGCCTGCATGCGCAACGTCCAGCCGCCGCACCCGGGCGACCCCGGCATGGGCGGCGGGCCGGTGACGGTGACCGGCGACTGCCTCTACACCCAGCGGGACGGGGTCGTGAAGGAGACCGCCTGCGACGGCTCGGCGGCCCACGCCCCCGAGTACCGCATCACGGACCGGGTCGGGGCCAGGCCGGAGTGCCCGCCCTCGACCGACCTGTACGTACAAGTGGGCGGCGGGGCACCCGTCGGGTGCGCCCGCCGCCTGGTCTAGCCCGCCCCGCGGGGGCGGTCGCGGCTACGGCCGCAGGGACTGCCGCTGCTCGACGACCGGCTTGTCGAGCTTCGCGTCGTACGGGGCGAGCGGCTTGGCGTGCGCCTCGTCCTTGCGGACGGCCGCCGGGGCGACGCCCGCCCACTGGAGGACCTTGGCCGTGGCCTTGGCCCGCTCGTCGGCGACCAGCTGCGCGATGTTCGAGCCGTGGTTGCCGCCGGGCGCGTAGAAGCGGTAGTCGTCACGCGCGGCCGCGTTCCTGCCGAGGCGGAACGGCTCGCCGCTCCACGGGTCGTTCTGCCCGTAGACGAAGAGCATCCGCTCGCTGTCCTCGCGCACCCAGCGATCGACGTCGGCCATGGCGCCGCGCTTGAACTTCATCGGGATCTCCCGGGGCACGTACGCGCGCGGGTTGAGCGTCTCGGGGTGCCGGAGCAGGCCCTTGAGGTGCGCGTTCTTCACGCTCGGCGCGCCGAGCTCGGTGCCCGCCTGGTAGTAGTACGGGGTGAAGCGCTCCAGGCCCTGGTCGGTGTAGCCGTCGAAGCCCGAGATGCTGTCGACGAACTTGTACAGCTCGTCGGTGGAGGCGTTCGTGGCGGGCACGGACGCGCACTCGCTCTGCAGGTGGTACTGCCAGAACGACCAGACCAGGTCGACCACGACGTTCTCGAAGGCCTTGTCGATGCTGCCGAGGGTCTTGAAGGTCTTGCCGTTCTCGTCGGCCCACTTCTGGTAGCGGGCGACGAACTCGCCGCGGCGCAGCAGCGCCTGGCGCTGCACCGAGTTGAGCTGGGTGCGGCAGGCCTGGTCGCCGACGTTCGCGAAGAACCGGTCGTAGGCCGAGTCCTCGTTGTTGTCGATGTCGTTGGGCGCGACATAGGCCACGGTGCCGTTCATGTCGTCCGGGTAGTAACGGCGGTAGTACGTCGCCGTCATGCCGCCCTTGGAGCCGCCGGTGGCCAGCCAGTTCTTGCCGTAGAGCGGCTTGAGGGCCGCGAAGAGGCGGTGCTGGTCACTGGCCGCCTGGTAGATGTCGAGCTTCGACCAGTCGGCGGGCTGCGGCCGCGACGGAGTGAAGAAACGGTACTCCATCGACACCTGGTTGCCGTCGACGATGCGGGTCGGCTCACTGCGGCCGGGGTTGGTGTTGACGTTGTAGCCGGAGGTGAAGAAGACGGTCGGCCGGTCCGTCGATTTGTGCAGCAGCGTGAAGCGCTGCTGGAAGGTGCCCTTGGCCGGGTTCCGGTGGTCGACCGGCTGATCGTAGGTCATGACGAGGTAGCGGTAGCCCTCGTAGGGCTTCTCCTCGACCAGCTTCATGCCCGGAATCTTCAGGACGCGGTCCTTGATGTCCGGCTCGGTGGCCTTGTCGGCCGCCCCCGCCGTGGCACTGCCGGCACCGACGGTGCCCACGAGCACCGTCAGCGCCAGCAGCCATCTGAGAGCCTTGCGCATTCGCCCTCCCCTGGGTTCGCAAGTTCGCCGCGAACCTACCGGGGGGCCGACCTGCGCACCAGACCCTTTTCTCCCGCCCTTCCCGCCCCTACCGTTCCGGCCGCCACCACCGGCGGCCCGCCGGGCTCAGCCGGTCCGCTTGGCGTACGTCACCATCACGACGCCGTTGCCGAACGAGCGGGTCCCCTTCAGGTCGTAGCGCTGCGGGGAGAACTCCGCCGAGAACAGCGGGATGCCCTTCCCCGCCACGAACGGGTTGACCTTCACCACGAGCTCGTCGATCTCGCCGCGCAGCTGGCCCGCGAGGTTCGCCCCGCCGCACAGCCAGATCCCCTTGCCCTCCTCCTGCTTGAGGTCGCGGACCAGCTCCACCGGGTCGCCGGAGAAGACCGTGACCGCCGGATCGGGGCTGGTGGCCAGGGACTTCGAGACGACGTACTGCCGCAGGTGCGGGTACGGGCTGGTCATGCCGATCGACAGGCCGGGCTCGTAGGTGTTGCGGCCCATCAGGACCGTGTCGAAGTCCCTGTTGTCCGGGCCGAGCCCGACGGCCTCGCGGCCGCGCGCGGAGACGGTGTCGGGGTAGCTCTCGATCAGCGCGGCGACGTACTCGTCGTCCAGGATCGACATCATGAACCCGAACTCGTCACCGGGGCCGGCGATGAAGCCGTCGATCGTGGTGGCGATGAAGTAGGTGAGCTTGCGCACGAGTCCCCCGCTCGGTGAGAAACGCCGGGTCCGGCCCTGTCCGGCGCCAACCTACCGGGCGGGGGCACGTCCGGCCTACGCCGGCACCGCCTCGCCCGTGAACGTCCGCCACAGGTCCGCGTAGCGCCCCTCGCGGGCCAGCAGCTCGGCGTGCGTGCCGTCCTCGACGACGCGGCCGTGGTCCAGGACCACCACCCGGTCCGCGCGGGCGGCCGTGGTCAGCCGGTGGGCGACCACGAGCGTCGTGCGGCGCCCGGCCAGCCGGTCCGTGGCCTGGTTGACCAGCGCCTCGGTGGCCAGGTCCAGGGCGGCGGTAGCCTCGTCCAGCAGCAGGACGTCCGGGTCGACCAGCTCCGCCCGGGCCAGGGCGATCAGCTGGCGCTGGCCGGCGGAGAGGTTGCGGCCCCGCTCGGTGACCGGGTGCAGGTAACCGCCGTCCAGCGTGGCGATCATGTCGTGGGCGCCGACCGCGCGGGCCGCGGCCTCCACCTCGGCGTCGGCGGCGTCCGGGCGCCCGTAGGCGATGGCGTCGCGCACCGTGCCGGGGAAGAGGTAGGGCTCCTGGGGGACGACGCCGAGCCGGTGCCGGTAGCCGGTCGGGTCCAGCTCGCGCAGGTCGTGGCCGTCCACGCGGACCGCACCGCCCGTCGGGTCGTAGAACCGCGCCACCAGCTTGACGAGGGTGGACTTGCCCGCGCCGGTCTCGCCGACGAAGGCGACGGTCTGCCCCGCCGGGATCGTCAGGCTGATGCCGGACAGGGCGTTCTCGCCGTCGCCGTAGTGGAAGGCGACGTCGTCGAAGACGATCTCGCCGGACAGCTCCCGCACCGGGCACGGGCGTTCGGCCACGGGCGTGGTGGTCGGCTCGCGCAGCAGGTCCTGCACCCGGCCGAGGGAGACGGTGGCCTGCTGGTAGCCGTCGAAGACCTGCGACAGCTGCTGGACGGGCGCGAAGAACAGGTCGATGTAGAGCAGGTAGGCCACCAGCGCGCCCGCCGTGAGCGTGCCGTCGCCCACCCGGCCGGCGCCGACGATCAGCACCGCGGCGGCGGCGACGGACGACAGCAGCTGGACGAAGGGGAAGTAGACCGATATCAGCCACTGGCCGCGGACGCGCGCCTGCCGGTAGGACCAGCTGCGCTCCGCGAACCGCCGGGCGCCGGCCGCCTCGCGGCGGAACGCCTGCACGATGCGCAGGCCCGCGACGCTCTCCTGCAGGTCGGCGTTGACCAGCCCGACGCGCTCGCGCGCCAGCTCGTACGCCTTGACGCTCTGCCGGCGGAAGACGACCGTCCCGGCGATCAGCGGCGGCAGCGTCGCGAAGACGACGAGGGCCAGTTCGACGTCGATGACGAGGAGGGCGACGAGTATGCCGAAGAAGGTGAGGACGGAGACGACGGCGGTGACCAGGCCGGTCTGCAGGAACGTCGACAGGGCGTCCACGTCCGTCGTCATCCGCGTCATGATCTTGCCGGTGAGCTCGCGCTCGTAGTAGTCGAGCCCCAGCCGCTGGAGCTGGGCGAAGATCTTCACGCGCAGGGCGTAGAGGATGCGCTCGCCCGTGCGGCCCGTCATGCGCGTCTCCGCGACCTGGGCGGCCCACTGGGCCGCCACCACGAGCAGGGCCAGCCCGGAGGCCGCCCAGACCGCTCCCAGGGCGAGCTGCTGGACGCCCTGGTCGATGCCGTGGCGGATCAGCACCGGCAGCAGCAGCCCGGCGGTGGCGTCGACCGTCACCAGCAGCAGGCTCAGCACCAGCGGCGTGCGGAAGCCGCGCAGCAGCTGCCGCAGCCCGTAGGCCTCCTCCGGGCGCGCGGCCCGCTCCTCGTCCACGTCGGGGGTGTCGTCCGCGGGCGGCAGGGCGGCCACCTTGGCGAGCAGTTCGGGCGTGGCGGGCATGCCCGTGACGCCGTCGGAGCTGCCGGCGGGTTCGTCCTTGCGCACCCACAGGGAGGGGGTGACGCCGTCGGCCAGGACGCGCCGGGGCTTGACCGGGGCCGCGTCGACCTCGAGGCGGGAAAGAGCGTCCACGCGCGCGTGGCCGTCCGTACGGCCGAGGACGCCCGCGGCGGACGCCTCTTCGCCGAAGACGCCGGCGAGGGCGACCGGAGCGGCGCGCCCCGCCGGGTCCCTCGTCACCCCGGCCAGCTCACCCGGGTCCGTCAGCAGGAGGCGGTACCGCTCGCAGCGCTCCTCCAGCTCCTCCGCCGTGCCGACGTCCACCAGCCGGCCGCCGTCCAGGACCGCGATCCGGTCGGCGAGCGCCAGCGTGGAGGCGCGGTGGGCGATGAGCAGGGTCGTACGGCCCGCCATGACGCTGCGCAGCGCCTCGTGGATCTCGTGCTCCACGCGCGCGTCGACCGCGGACGTCGCGTCGTCCAGGAGCAGCAGGCGGGGGTCGGTGAGGATGGCGCGGGCCAGGGCGATGCGCTGGCGCTGGCCGCCGGAGAGGGTCAGGCCCTGCTCGCCGACGGCGGTGTCGTAGCCGTCGGGCAGTTCGCCGATGAAGCCGTCGGCCTGCGCGGCGCGCGCGGCGGCGCGGATCTGCTCGTCGGTGGCGTCCGGGTGCCCGTAGGCGATGTTGTCGCGGATGCTGTCGGAGAACAGGAAGCTGTCCTCGGGGACGAGCCCGATGGCGGCGCGCAGGGAGGGCAGCGTGAGGTCGCGGACGTCGTGGCCGCCGACGCGCACGGCGCCGCCGGTGACGTCGTAGAAGCGCGGCAGCAGCAGCGAGACGGTGGACTTGCCGCTGCCGGAGGCGCCGACGACGGCCACGGTCTCGCCGGGCTCCAGGCGCAGGGAGAAGCCGTCGAGGACGGGCCGCGCCGGGTCGTAGCCGAAGGTGACGTCGTCGAACTCGACGGTGGCGGGGGCGTCCCGGGGCAGCTCGACGGCGCCGGGGCGCTCCTGGACGACCGGCTCGGTGTCGACGAGTTCGAGGACGCGCTCGACGCCCGCGCGGGCCTGCTGGCCGACGGTGAGGACCATGGTGAGCATCCGCACGGGGCCGACGAGCTGCGCCAGGTAGGTCGAGAAGGCGACGAACGTGCCGAGCGTGATCTGGCCGCGGGTGGCCATCCAGCCGCCGAGGGCGAGCATGGCCACCTGGCCGAGCGCGGGGACGGCCTGCAGGGCCGGGGTGTAGCGGGAGTTGAGGCGCACGGTGCGCAGGCGGCCCGCGAAGAGCCGGCGGCTCACCTCGCGGAGCTTGGAGCTCTCCTGTGCCTCCTGGCCGAAGCCCTTGACGACGCGGACGCCGGTCACCGCGCCGTCCACGACGCCGGCGACGGCCGCGGCCTGCCCCTGGGCGTACCAGGTGGCGGGGAAGAGCCGGGTGCGGCTGTGCTTGGCCAGGATCCACAGGGCGGGGGCGACGGCGAGGGCGACGACGGTCAGGAGCGGGGAGAGGACCACCATCACGACGAGCGAGATGGCGAAGAGCATGAGGTTGCCGATCATCATCGGCAGCATGAACAGGAGGCTCTGGATCAGCTGGAGGTCGCTGGTCGCGCGGCCGACGACCTGGCCGGTGGACAGCTCGTCCTGGCGCCGGCCGTCGAGCCGTGCGATGGCCTCGTGCATCTCGGTCCGCAGGTCGTGCTGGACGTCGAGGGCGAGGCGTCCGCCGTAGTAGCGGCGGACGTACGTCAGGCCGTAGACGACTACGGCGGCGGCTATGAGGAGCGTGGCCCAGGGGGCCAGCGGGCGCTGGTGCGAGCCGATCACGTCGTCGATGATCAGCTTGGGTATGAGCGGCACGAGCGCCATGACGGCCATGCCGGCGAGCGAGGAGCCGAGGGCGAGGAGCACCGTGCCGCGGTAGCGCCAGCAGTAGCCGGCGAGCCGCCTGGCCCATCCTTGACCTGTCGTTTCCCTCGCCGCTGCCACCCGAGCCTCCCGCGCTGCCGCTCTCGTCCTGCTGACGGAGGGCCCAACGCCCTGGGCTGCGGATTTCATCCCGGCGCAACAAAGTACGGGTGCGAGGGCGGGCGGTGCGCTCCCCCTACGGCCGCGGCAGGCGCACGGTGAGCGAGTAGAGCCGGGTGACCTGCGCAGGGTTCTGGTTGTCGTCGCTCACCAGCAGCAGACGGAGGAACCCTCCGTTCCGGACGGTGGCCGGCCGGGTGACGGCGAGCCCCTCGATGTTGTCCAGCAGCGGGTTCGGCTGCGGCTGCCGGGCGGTCGCGCCCAGCGACGGGCACGCGCCGATGTCGGCGAGGAGCGTCTTGTGCACGGGCCGCACGGCCGGGCCGCCCGGCAGGTTCGTGACGGCGGTGACGTCGCTCGCGCGGCGCGGGTCGGCGAGGTAGAGCCGCACGGTGTTGCCGACGCCCGCCGTGAAGCCGCGCTCCAGGACCAGGAGGCGGCCGGCGCCGGCCGCGGTGATCTCCGCGACGCCGAGGCCCTCGTCGGCCGGGTAGGCGTACTGCGGGCCGGTGGCGAAGTCCTGCCCGCCGTGCCGCTGCCAGCTCTGCAGGCGCACGAGCGGTCTGCCTGCGGCGTCCGTCCCGTCCCCGGCGAGCGCCTGCTCCATGGAGGCGATCAGGGTGCGCCCGCCGGGCTGCAGGGTCAGCCCCTCGAAGGTCTGGTTGGCCGCGGCGCGCCCGGCCGGGGCGACCTGCAGCGCCTCCGGGACGGTCAGCCGGCCCAGGAGCCTGCCGTCCCTGTCGTAGCGGCGCACGGACGGCTCGGTCTCGGACGTGATCAGTCGGCTGCCGTCGCGGTCGACGACCAGGCCTTCGGCGTCGATCGGGCCCCCCTTCTCGTCGGCGAGATCCACGGCCCGCACCAGCGTCGCGGACGGCGCCTCGCCGGCCCGCTGCTCCACGTCGAGCGAGAACAGCCGGGAGCGGTCGGAGACCGCGGCGACGGTGCCGTCCCCGTCGGTCGCGAGGGCCGAGAAGTTGCCGACGAACGAGCCCTGGAACGTCGTCTTGTCCAGCCCGTCGGAGAAGCCGTCGATCCGCACGGAGGGCGAGCACGCGCGCGTGGACGCGTGCGCCTGCGCCGGAGCGGCCCCGGTCGTCGTCAGGCAGGTGGCCGCGGCCAGCGCGGCGGTGGCGGCGGCGAGCACGGATCGGGTACGCACGGGGCGGGCCTCCTGGGTGGGCTGCGGCGACGCCGTCCACCGTAGATCGCCGTGCGTGACACGGAAGTTGATTCGAGTAAATGCCGGGGGAAACAACGCCCGGGGAAAGGTCCTCACAGCCCCGGCACGAACTGCAGCAGCAGGTCGATGAGTTTGATGCCGACGAAGGGCGCGACCAGCCCGCCCACCCCGTACAGGCCGAGGTTGCGGCGCAGCAGGGCGTGCGCGCTGGAGGGGGCGTAGCGCACGCCGCGCAGGGCGAGGGGGATCAGGGCGACGATGACCAGGGCGTTGAAGACGATCGCCGAGGCGATGGCGGAGGACGGGCTGTGCAGGCCCATGACGTTGAGCTTCTCCAGGCCCTCGTAGCCGGCGACGCCGCCGAACATGGCCGGGACGATCGCGAAGTACTTGGCGACGTCGTTGCAGATGGAGAAGGTGGTGAGTGCGCCGCGCGTGATGAGCAGCTGCTTGCCGGTCTCCACGATCTCGATGAGCTTGGTGGGGTTGGAGTCCAGGTCCACCATGTTCCCGGCCTCCTTGGCGGCCGAGGTGCCGGTGTTCATGGCCACACCCACGTCCGCCTGGGCCAGCGCGGGCGCGTCGTTCGTCCCGTCCCCCGTCATCGCCACCAGCTTGCCGCCGGCCTGTTCCTCGCGGATGCGGGCGAGCTTGTGCTCGGGCGTCGCCTCGGCGATGTAGTCGTCCACGCCGGCCTCGGCGGCGATGGCCTTGGCAGTGAGGGGGTTGTCGCCGGTGACCATGACGGTCCTGATGCCCATGGCGCGCAGCTCGGCGAAGCGCTCGGCTATGCCGGGCTTGACGACGTCCTTGAGGTGGACGGCGCCCAGGACCCGGCAGCCGTCGCGGTCCTCCAGGGCGACGAGCAGCGGAGTGCCGCCGCCGGCCGCGATGGAGTCCGCGATCCAGCCGGCCTCGGCGGGGACCTCGCCGCCGCGCCGGGACACCCACTGCACGACCGCGTTGCCGGCGCCCTTGCGGATGCGGCAGAACTCGCCGTCGTGGGCGAAGTCCGCCCCGCTCATCCTCGTCTGCGCGGAGAACGGCACGAAGCGGCCGTGCGCGAACTCCTCGTTCCCGTGGTGGATCCCGTACTGCTGCGCCAGGGCGACGATCGAGCGGCCCTCGGGGGTCTCGTCGGCCAGGGAGGCGAGCTGGGCGGCGTCGGCCAGCAGCTCGTGCGAAACGCCCTTGACGGGTACGAAGGAGGCCGCCTGGCGGTTGCCGAGGGTGATGGTCCCGGTCTTGTCCAGGAGGAGCGTGTTGACGTCCCCTGCGGCCTCCACGGCCCGCCCGGACAGCGCGAGGACGTTGCGCTGGACGAGGCGGTCCATGCCGGCGATGCCGATCGCGGACAGCAGGGCGCCGATGGTCGTCGGGATGAGGGTGACCAGGAGGGCGACGAGGACGGTGATGGTCTGCGGGGCGCCCGCCCAGCCCGCCATGGGCTGCAGGGACACCACGGCCAGGATGAAGATCACGGTCAGGCAGGCGAGCAGGATGTTCAGGGCCAGCTCGTTGGGGGTCTTCTGCCGGCTGGTGCCCTCGACCAGGGCGATCATGCGGTCCAGGAAGGTGTGCCCGGGACGCGAGGTGATGCGGACGACGACCCGGTCGGAGAGCACCTTCGTGCCGCCGGTGACGCCCGAGCGGTCGCCGCCCGCCTCCCGGATCACCGGTGCGGACTCGCCGGTGATGGCCGACTCGTCGACCGACGCGACGCCGTCGACGACCTCGCCGTCGCCGGGCACGGTCCCGCCCGCCTCCACGACCACGAAGTCCTGCGGGCGCAGATCGGCGGCGACCACGCGCTCCTCCACCCAGTCGCGCCGGTCCATGCCCACCCGCCAGGTGCGCAGCCGCCGGGCGACGGTGGTGTCGCGGGTGCGGCGCAGCGTCTCGGCCTGGGCCTTGCCGCGGCCCTCGGCGACGGCCTCGGCCAGGTTGGCGAAGAGCACGGTCAGCCAGAGCCAGACGCTGATGAGCCAGGTGAAGGGGGACGGGTCGAGAAGCGCGGAGAGGGTGGTGAGGACGGAGCCGGCCTCGACCACGAAGAGCACCGGGTGCTTGACCATGACCCGGGGGTGCAGCTTGCGGAAGGCGTCCGGGAGGGAGACGGCGAGCTGGCGGAGGTCGACGGCGCCCCCGGCCACCCGCCGGTGCCGTTGCCGCTTCCGCCCCGGGGGCGGGGCGGGGCTCGGCGGGCGGACGTCCTGTTCGGGGAGGAGGTGCAGGGTCAACGGGGTGGCCTTCGACGGGGGACGGGGGTGGGTGATCACCCCAGCCAACCGTCCGGGCACGGCCCGTCACCGGATCCTTACGCGCCCTTGTCGGAGCGCAGGTCCGGACTTACGCACCTTTGACGCCGCGCGGCGGCCCCGGGGGCTCCCCCGCCCCGGGAAACGCCGAGCGCCGGGCGGCCCGGATTCCCGGCCCGCCCGGCGCTCGCCGAAGGGTGGCGTCAGCCGCGCGACGCGGCGATCTGCCGCGACATGATCGTCGTCAGCTCGTAGGCGGCGTGGGACGCGGCCACGGACGTGATCTCGGCGTGGTCGTAGGCCGGGGCGACCTCGACCAGGTCGGCGGAGACCAGGTTGCAGGAGGACAGGCCGCGGATGATCTCCAGCAGCTCGCGGGAGGTCAGGCCGCCGGCCTCCGGGGTGCCGGTGCCGGGGGCGTGGGCCGGGTCCAGGACGTCGATGTCGATGGAGATGTACAGCGGGCGGTCCCCGACGCGCTGGCGCAGCTGGTCGGCGATCTCGTCGACGCCCCGGCGCATCACGTCCGCCGAGGTGACGATGCCGAAGCCCATCTTCTCGTCGTCGGTGAGGTCCTTCTTGCCGTACAGCGGGCCGCGCGTGCCGACGTGGGACAGCGCCTCGGTGTCGAGGATGCCCTCCTCGACGGCCCGGCGGAACGGCGTGCCGTGGGTGTACTCGGCGCCGAAGTAGGTGTCCCAGGTGTCCAGGTGCGCGTCGAAGTGCAGCAGGGCGACGGGGCCGTGCTTCTTGGCGACCGAGCGCAGCAGGGGCAGGGCGATGGTGTGGTCGCCGCCCAGGGTCATCATGCGGGCGCCGGTGCCCAGCAGGTCGTCGGCCGCGCCCTCGATGGTCTCGACGGCCTCGTCGATGTTGAACGGGTTCGCGGCGATGTCGCCGGCGTCCGCGACCTGCGCGAGGGCGAAGGGGGAGGCGTCCTGCGCCGGGTTGTACGGGCGCAGCAGGCGGGAGGCCTCGCGGATGGCGTTGCCGCCGAAGCGGGCGCCCGGCCGGTAGGAGACGCCCGTGTCGAAGGGCACGCCGACGACGGCCACGTCCGCCGTGCCGACCTCGTCCAGGCGCGGCAGGCGGGCGAAGGTCGCGGGCCCGGCGTAGCGCGGGATCCGGGAGGAGTCGACGGGGCCGCGCGGTTCACGGGGGGCAGGGCCGTTCTGGGGGGTCATGCGAGTGCCTCTCGAATCACGGACGCGTTACGGTCGAACCAACGTCGGGGCGGCTGCGGTGGACGTACCCGAGGGTAGGCAGGGCGGCGGAATCCGCACATGTACGTAACTGTGGGTCCGGCCTCTCCATATGGACACCGCGTCCAGCACGACGTGATCGGGGGAGACAATGAGCGGCATGCCGATACCGACCCGCAGCGCACTGATCGACCACCTCGTCCGCACGCGCATCGCCGGCGCGGTGGCGACGCCGCGCGAGAACAACCTCGACCACTACCGCAAGCTGGCGAACGGCGACCGCCGCTACTGGTTCGGCCTGGAGCTCGGCGACCGCTGGACCGACGAGCAGGACGTGCTGGCCGTGATGGCGGAGCGCTGCGGTGTCAGCGACGACCTGAACCACCGGGCCGGGCAGGACCACATCGACCCCGAGCTGACCGCCGACGCCCTGGACCGCATGGCGAACGTGCTGCGCAAGGCGGCGGAGGGCCGGCAGCGGGTGCTGTTCGCGACCGGCCACCCGGGCGCCCTGCTGGAGACGCACCGCACCACGGCCGCGGCCATGCGCGCGGCGGGCTGCGAGATCGTCCGGATCCCGGGCGGGCTGACCGCGGACGAGGGCTGCGTCGTGCAGTTCGCGGACGTCGCGGTGTACGAGGGCGGGGCGACGCTCTGGCACACCCACTCCCCCCACCCGATGACCGCGATCCTCGACGGCCTGCTGCGCGCGGGCCGCCCGCTGCCGGACCTGGTCGTCGCCGACCACGGCTGGGCGGGCTGCGCGGCGCAGCGCGGCATCGACGCCGTGGGCTACGCGGACTCCAACGACCCGGCGCTCTTCCTCGCGGAGGCGGAGGGCACGCTGCAGGTGGCCGTCCCCATGGACGACCACGTGGTGGACCCGCGCTTCTACGAGCCGGTGACGGCGTACCTGCTGGCGGCCGCGGGGCTCCCGCTGGACGGGCTCCCGGCGGAGGACTAGCCCCGCGCGGCGCGCCCCGGGGGCGGCTAGCCCTGCCTCACCTCGGGGCCGCCGTTCCAGCCGCGCACGCACGCCCAGGCCCCGCCCCAGATGAGGGCGGCCTCGGCGCCCCGGAACACCAGGAACCCCACCAGCTCGGGCGCCCCCGTCAGGTCGACGAGCGAGGAGTGCCAGAGGAAGACCACGGCGACGCCGAGGACGATGCACAGCCCTCCCGCCACCATCAGCAGGCCCCTGAGGGTCGTTCCCATCTGCGCGGTCGCGCGTGCCATTCCAGCCCCCTCCGTGACGTCAACTCGCCGATTCTAACGGGTAGTCATGTCACCGGGCCCGCGGACGGGGAACCCTGACCACACCCTCCTGGATCACCGACACCGCCAGCTGCCCGCTCTCGGTGAAGATCCGCCCCCGGGCCAGCCCGCGGCCGCCCTGCGAGGTGGGGCTCTCCTGGTCGTACAGCAGCCACTCGTCGGCGCGGAACGGGCGGTGGAACCACATGGCGTGGTCCAGGCTCGCGCCGACGACGTCGCCGACGGCCCAGCCACCGCGGCCGTGGGCCAGGAGGACGGAGTCGAGGAGCGTCATGTCGGACACGTAGGTGGCCAGGCAGATGTGCAGCAGGGGATCGTCGGCCAGTTTGCCGTTGGTACGGAACCAAACCTGCGACTTCGGTTCGCGCGGCTCCCCGACGCTGCCGAACGGCGGCTGGTCCGCGTACCGCAGGTCGACCGCCGAGCGGGCGTCCAGGATGCGGTCCACGACGCCGGGGCCGCCGAGGAGCTCCGCGTACCGGGGCAGCATCTCGGCCGCCGTGGGGAGGGTCTGCGGGTCCGGCGCCGCCGGCATGGCCTCCTGGTGCTCCAGGCCTTCCTCGTGGCGCTGGAAGGACGCCGACAGGTGGAAGATCGGCTGCCCGTGCTGGACGGCCACGACGCGGCGCGTGGTGAAGGAGCCGCCGTCGCGGATGCGGTCGACGGTGTAGACGATGGGCACGGCGGGGTCGCCGGGCCGCAGGAAGTAGGAGTGCAGGGAGTGCGGCGCGCGGTCCGCGGGGACCGTGCGCCCGGCGGCGACGAGGGCCTGCGCGGCGACCTGGCCGCCGAAGACGCGCGGCACGAGGATGGCGCGGCCGGTGGTGCCGCGGAAGATGTCCTCCTCTATCTGCTCCAGGTCGAGCAGGGCGAGCAGGTCGTCCAGTGGGGTGCGGGTAAGGGGCTCGTTCATGGTGACAGGGGCTTACCGGCCTACAGGCCCATCGACTTGGCGATGATCGAGCGCATGACCTCGCTGGTGCCGCCGTAGATGCGGGTCACGCGGGTGTCCGCGTACAGGCGGGCGATCGGATACTCCATCATGTAGCCGTAGCCGCCGTGGAGTTGGAGGCACTTGTCGATGACGGCCGCCGCGCGCTCGGTGGTGAAGAGCTTCGCGGACGCGGCGTCGGCAGGCGTCAGCTCACCGGCGTCGTGCGCGTCGAGGGCGCGGTCGACGACCGCCTGCATCGCGTCGACCTCGGACTTGCAGTCGGCCAGCACGAACTTGGTGTTCTGGAAGGCGGCGACCGACTGCCCGAAGACGGTGCGGTCCCGGACGTACGCCTTGGCGAACTCCACGGCCGCGGCGGACTGGGCGTACGCGCCGACGGCGATGGCCAGCCGCTCCTGGGGGAGGTTGTGGCCGAGGTAGCCGAACGCCTTGCCCTCCTCGCCGAGGAGGTCCTCCACCGGCACCTTGACGTCGGTGAAGGAGAGTTCGGCGGTGTCGGAGGTCTTGAGGCCGAGCTTCTCCAGCTTGCGGCCGACCGCGTAGCCCTCGGAGGCGGTGTCGACGACGAGGATGGAGATGCCGCCGCGCCGGTCCTCGGGGGTGGGCGGGGCGGTGCGCGCGCACACGAGCACCCGGTCGGCGTGGACCCCGCCGGTGATGAAGGTCTTCGCGCCGTTGAGGACGTAGTGCGTGCCGTCCTGGGAGAGCTTGGCGGTGGTCTTCATGCCCGCCAGGTCCGAGCCGGTGCCGGGCTCGGTCATGGCGATGGCGGTCATCATGTCGCCGGAGACGAAGGGGGGCAGCCAGCGCCGCTTCTGCTCCTCGGTGGCGTACTTCAGGAGGTAGGGCAGGCAGAGCGCGGTGTGCACGCCGCTGCCGCCGAAGCTCACGCCCGCCCGGGCGCACTCCTCGGCGATGACGGCCTGGAACTTGAAGCTGCTCTCGCCCGCCCCGCCGTACTCCTCGGGCACCTCGATGCCGAAGACACCCAGCTCGCCGAGCTTCTTGTAGAACTCCCGGGGCGCCGAACCCGCCTCGCGCCACTCGTCGTAGACGGGCACGACCTCGGCCGCGATGAAGTCGCGGATCGTCTCGCGGAAGGCCTCGTGGTCCTCGCTGTACACCGTGCGACGCATTGGCTGCCATTCCCCTCGTGCGGGCCCGGCGACCCCGGGCTCATGCCTGGCCAAGCGCTTGCTCAGGCGAAAGCTACCGGGGAGTCACCAGGGCTGTCCAGAGCGGACTGGACCGAACGGGTGACCCGGCCGCGTCAGCCTGCGGAAGGCTCGGCGGGCTCCTCGGCGGGCTCCTCTCCGGGCGTCCCGGCAGACGTACCGGCAGACGTATCGGCAGGTCCCGCCGGGCCGCCGTCCGTCAGCGACGCGAAGGCCCCGTGGGCCAGGCGGCGCAGCAGGGCGGCCGTGGCCGCGCGGCCGGGGAGCGCGCCGGGGCGGCCGAGGTGCGGGGTGGAGTTGAGGAGGCCGAAGACGGCGTGGACGGCGGCGCGCACCTCCGCCTCGCCGGAGTCCGGGTGCAGGCGGCCGACGACGTCGACCCACAGCTCCACGTACTGCCGCTGCAGCGAGCGGACCTGCTTGCGGTCGCTGTCGCGCAGCTGGCCCAGCTCGCGGTCGTGGAGGGTGATCAGGGCCCGGTCGTCGAGGGCGAAGTCGATGTGGCCGTCGATGAGGGAGCCGAGGACGGCGGCCGGGCCCTCGCCCGTCGAGGTGGCGTCGATGACGCGGCGCTGCCCGCCCGCGAAGAGCCGCTCGCTGATGCCGACCAGGAGCTCGGCGAGCATCGCGTCCTTGCCGGCGAAGTGCCGGTAGAGGCCGGGCCCGCTGATCCCGACCGCGGCGCCTATCTCGTCGACCCCCACGCCGTGGAAGCCGCGCTCCGCGAAGAGGCGGGCCGCCTCCCGGAGGATCTGCTCGCGGCGGGTGGGGGCGGCGGGTGCCGGGGTGGTCCGGGTTGGTGCGTCGTTCACGAAAGAGATTCTAGACAGCGGCGTTAGTGGTCGTTAACCTGAAGGAAACGTGTTAACGCTCATTAACCGAGCGGCTCAGTGACCGAGCAAGGGAGCTCGAGTACATGCAGCAGGCACCGGCGCTGGGGAGCGCCGCCGATCCGGCGTCCGACGCCTGGCGGGTGAACGAGGCCGCGCACCGCGAGCTGTCCGCGGAGCTGCGGGAGCGGCTGGCCGCGGCGCGGCTCGGCGGCGGCGAGCGGGCCAGGGACCGGCACACCGCCCGTGGCAAGCTCCTGCCGCGCGACCGCGTCGACGCCCTGCTGGACCCCGGCTCGCCCTTCCTGGAGCTCGCCCCGCTGGCGGCCGAGGGGATGTACGGCGGGGCCGCGCCGGCCGCGGGCGTCATCTCCGGGATCGGCCGCGTCTCCGGGCGCGAAGTGGTGATCGTCGCCAACGACGCCACCGTCAAGGGCGGTACGTACTACCCGATGACGGTCAAGAAGCACCTGCGCGCGCAGGAGATCGCCCTGGAGAACCGGCTGCCCTGCCTGTACCTGGTGGACTCGGGCGGCGCCTTCCTCCCCATGCAGGACGAGGTCTTCCCCGACCGCGACCACTTCGGCCGCATCTTCTACAACCAGGCGCGGATGTCCGGCGCGGGCATCCCGCAGATCGCCGCGGTCCTGGGCTCCTGCACCGCCGGCGGCGCCTACGTCCCGGCGATGAGCGACGAAGCGGTGATCGTCCGCGGCCAGGGCACGATCTTCCTGGGCGGCCCCCCGCTGGTGAAGGCCGCCACGGGCGAGGTCGTCACGGCCGAGGAGCTGGGCGGCGGCGAGGTCCACTCCAAGGTGTCGGGCGTCACCGACCACCTCGCGGAGAGCGACGAGCACGCCCTGCGGATCGTCCGGACGATCGTCTCCACGCTCCCCGAGCGGGGCGCCCTCCCCTGGCCCGTCGAGCCGGCCGAGGCGCCGGCCGTCGATCCCGCCGGGCTCTACGGCGCCGTCCCGGCCGACTCCCGCACCCCGTACGACGTGCGCGAGGTCATCGCCCGCGTCGTCGACGGCTCGCGGTTCGCCGAGTTCAAGGCCGAGTTCGGGCAGACGCTGGTGACCGGCTTCGCCCGCATCCACGGCCATCCGGTCGGCATCGTCGCCAACAACGGCATCCTGTTCTCCGAATCCGCCCAGAAGGGCGCGCACTTCATCGAGCTGTGCGACCAGCGCGGCATCCCCCTGGTCTTCCTGCAGAACATCTCGGGCTTCATGGTCGGCCGGCAGTACGAGGCAGGCGGAATCGCCAAGCACGGCGCGAAGATGGTGACGGCCGTGGCCTGCACCCGCGTCCCCAAGCTCACCGTCGTCATCGGCGGCTCCTACGGCGCCGGCAACTACTCGATGTGCGGCCGGGCCTATTCGCCGCGCTTCCTGTGGATGTGGCCCAACGCCAAGATCTCCGTCATGGGCGGCGAGCAGGCGGCCTCCGTCCTCGCCACCGTCAAGCGCGACCAGCTCGAAGCCCGCGGCGAGAGCTGGAGCGCCGAGGACGAGGACGCGTTCCGCGCCCCGATCCGCGAGCAGTACGACACCCAGGGCAGCGCCTACTACGCCACCGCGCGCCTGTGGGACGACGGCGTCATCGACCCCCTGGAGACCCGGCAGGTGCTGGGCCTGGCGCTGACGGCCTGCGCCAACGCCCCCCTGCCCGAGAAGGACACCACCGCGCCCGGCTACGGCGTCTTCCGGATGTGAGGCGGAGCATGTTCGAGACTGTCCTTGTCGCCAACCGGGGCGAGATCGCCGTCCGGGTCATCCGCACGCTGCGCGCGCTCGGCATCCGCTCGGTCGCCGTCTTCAGCGACGCCGACGCCGGGGCGCGGCACGTCCGCGAGGCCGACACCGCCGTGCGGATCGGCCCGGCCGCGGCCGCGGAGAGCTATCTGTCGATACCGCGCCTGCTGGAGGCCGCCGCCCGCACCGGCGCCCAGGCCGTCCACCCCGGCTACGGCTTCCTCGCCGAGAACGCCGCCTTCGCCCGCGCCTGCGCCGACGCCGGGCTCGCCTTCATCGGCCCGCCGGCCGGGGCCATCGAGCTGATGGGCGACAAGATCCGGGCCAAGGAGACCGTGCAGGCCGCGGGTGTGCCCGTGGTGCCCGGCTCCTCCGGCAGCGGCCTGACCGACGCCGAGCTGGAGGCCGCCGCCCTCGCGATCGGCATGCCCGTGCTGCTCAAGCCCTCCGCGGGCGGCGGCGGCAAGGGCATGCGCCTCGTGCGCGACGCCGCCCTGCTGGGCGAGGAGATCGCCGCCGCCCGGCGCGAGGCCCGCGGCTCCTTCGGCGACGACACCCTCCTCGTCGAGCGCTGGATCGACCGCCCCCGCCACATCGAGATCCAGGTCCTGGCCGACGGCCACGGCCACGCGATCCACCTGGGCGAGCGCGAGTGCTCCCTGCAGCGCCGCCACCAGAAGATCATCGAGGAGGCGCCCTCCCCGTTCCTCGACGAGGCCACCCGCGCCGCGATGGGCGAGGCGGCGGTCCAGGCCGCGCGCTCCTGCGGCTATGCGGGCGCGGGCACGGTCGAGTTCATCGTGCCGGGCGACGACCCCGCCTCGTACTACTTCATGGAGATGAACACCCGCCTCCAGGTCGAGCACCCCGTCACCGAGATGATCACCGGCCTGGATCTGGTCGAGTGGCAGGTGCGGGTCGCCGCCGGCGAGCACCTGGACGTCTCCCAGGAGCAGGTGACCCTCCGCGGCCACGCCGTGGAGGCCCGTATCTGCGCCGAGACCGCGCGCGTGAGCGCCGACGGCGACCGGGTCGACTTCCTGCCCTCCGCGGGCACGGTGCGGCTGCTGCGCGAGCCCGCGGGCGAGGGCGTCCGCGTCGACTCGGGCCTGACGGAGGGCACGGACGTCGGCACGTCCTACGACCCCATGCTCGCCAAGGTGATCGCCCACGGCCCCGACCGTGAGACGGCGCTGCGCCGCCTGCGGGCCGCCCTCGCGGGCACGGTCGTCCTGGGCGTCGACACCAACGCGGGCTTCCTGCGGCGGCTGCTGGCGCATCCGGACGTGGTGGCGGGCGCGCTCGACACGGGCCTCGTCGACCGCGACGCGGTCGCGCTGGTGGAGCAGGAGGTGCCGGCCGAGGCGTACGCGGCAGCGGCACTGCTGCGGCAGCAGGGGCTGGAGCCCCCGCCCCACGGCTGGGTGGACCCGTTCTCGGCCCCGTCGGGCTGGCGCCTGGGCGGCGAACCGGCATGGACGCCGCACCACCTGCGTGTGCCGGGCCACGAGCCGGTGACGGTACGGGTGCGCGGCACCGCGCGCCAAGCGCAGGTGGTCGTGGACGCCCCTGTGCCCGCCACGGGCAGCGGGCGGCTCCCGGCCTCGGCAGGCACCGCGGACACGGCGCCGCCCGGGGCGGCCCCGGTCTCCGCCGGGCTGGCAGCCGCCGCGCCCGGCGTGGTCGGCGGTGCACAGCCGGTGCCGCACCCGGGGGCCGGTGCCGGAGGCGGCATCACCCTCCACTACGACGGTGTCACCCGGCACTTCACCGCCGCCTCCGGCCCGGAGGGCATCTGGCTCGGCCGTGACGGCGACGCCTGGCACCTGCGCGACCACGACCCCGTCGGGGCCGCGGGCGGCGGCGCGGGCGCCGGCGGCGTGGACACCCTCACCGCCCCCATGCCGGGCACCGTCACCGTCGTCAAGGCGAGCGTCGGCGAGTTCGTCAGCGCCGGGCAGAGCCTGCTCGTGGTGGAGGCGATGAAGATGGAGCACGTCATCTCCGCCCCGCACGACGGCACGGTCTCCGAGCTCGACGTGACGGCCGGCGCCACGGTCGCCATGGACCAGGTGCTGGCGGTCGTCACGCCCGCCGCCCCCGCGGAGGAATCATGATCAGCGGACTGCCCATGGCCGTGCCGGAGCCCGGCTTCCCCTCCCGCGTCCGGATCCACGAGGTGGGCCCGCGCGACGGCCTGCAGAACGAGAAGACGGTCGTCCCGGTCGAGGTGAAGGCGGAGTTCGTCCGCCGCCTCGCCGCGGCGGGCCTCGGCACCGTGGAGGCCACGAGCTTCGTGCACCCCAAGTGGGTGCCGCAGCTCGCGGACGCCGAGCAGCTGATGCCCCTGCTGGACGGCGTGGACGCCCGCCTGCCCGTCCTCGTGCCCAACGCCCGCGGCCTGGAGCGCGCCCTCGGCCTCGGCGCCCGCGAGGTCGCCGTCTTCGGCAGCGCCACGGAGTCCTTCGCCAGGGCGAACCTCAACCGCACGGTCGACGAGTCGCTGGAGATGTTCGCGCCGGTCGTGGCCCGGGCCCGCGAGGCGGGCCTGGGGGTCCGCGGCTATCTGTCCATGTGCTTCGGCGACCCGTGGGAGGGCGCCGTCCCCCTGGAGCAGGTCGTCCGGGTGGCCCGCCGCCTGCTGGACCTCGGCTGCGACGAGCTGAGCCTGGGCGACACGATCGGCGTGGCCACGCCCGGCCACGTCACGGCCCTGCTGACGGCGCTCAACGAAAGCGGCGTGCCCACGGACCGTCTCGCCGTCCACTTCCACGACACCTACGGCCAGGCCCTGTCCAACACGCTGGCCGCCCTGCGGCACGGCGTCACCACCGTCGACGCCTCCGCCGGCGGCCTCGGCGGCTGCCCGTACGCGAAGAGCGCCACGGGCAACCTCGCCACCGAAGACCTTCTCTGGATGCTCGCCGGCCTCGGTGTCGACACCGGGGTCGATCTCGGCCTGCTCACCGCCACCAGCGTGTGGATGGCCGAGCAGCTTGGGCGGCCCAGCCCGTCCCGTACCGTCCGCGCCCTCTCCCAACAGGAGTCCTGAGCCATGCCGCTGGACCACCGCCTCACCCCCGAGCACGAGGAACTCCGCCGCACCGTGGAGGAGTTCGCGCACGACGTCGTCGCACCCAAGATCGGCGACCTCTACGAGCGCCACGAGTTCCCGTACGAGATCGTGCGGGAGATGGGCCGCATGGGCCTCTTCGGGCTGCCGTTCCCCGAGGAGTACGGCGGCATGGGCGGCGACTACCTGGCCCTCGGCCTGGCCCTGGAGGAGCTGGCCCGGGTCGACTCCTCGGTGGCCATCACCCTGGAGGCCGGCGTCTCGCTGGGCGCCATGCCCATCCACCGCTTCGGCACCGAGGAGCAGAAGCGCACCTGGCTGCCGAAGATGTGCTCCGGAGAGGTCCTGGGCGCCTTCGGCCTGACGGAGCCGGAGTGCGGCTCGGACGCGGGCGGCACGCGCACCACGGCCCGGCTGGACGAGGCCACGGACGAGTGGGTGATCAACGGCACCAAGTGCTTCATCACCAACTCCGGCACGGACATCACGGGCCTGGTCACGGTCACCGCCGTCACCGGCCGCACGCCGGAGGGCAAGCCGCTGATCTCCTCGATCATCGTGCCCTCGGGCACGCCCGGCTTCACCGTCGCCGCCCCCTACTCCAAGGTCGGCTGGAACGCCTCGGACACCCGCGAGCTGTCCTTCTCCGACGTCCGCGTCCCGAAGGCCAACCTCGTGGGCGAGGAGGGCCGCGGCTACGCCCAGTTCCTGCGGATACTGGACGAGGGCCGCATCGCGATCTCGGCGCTGGCCACGGGCCTGGCGCAGGGCTGTGTGGACGAGTCGGTGAAGTACGCCAAGGAGCGGCAGGCGTTCGGCCGGCCGATCGGCGCGAACCAGGCCATCCAGTTCAAGCTGGCCGACATGGAGATGCGGGCGCACACGGCACGCCTCGCCTGGCGCGACGCCGCGTCCCGGCTGGTGCACGGCGAGCCGTTCAAGAAGGAGGCGGCCCTCGCCAAGCTGTACTCCTCGGAGATCGCGGTCACGAACGCCCGCGAGGCCACGCAGATCCACGGCGGCTACGGCTTCATGAACGAGTACCCGGTCGCCCGCATGTGGCGCGACTCCAAGATCCTGGAGATCGGCGAGGGCACGAGCGAGGTCCAGCGCATGCTGATCGCCCGCGAGCTCGGCTTCGCGGGCTAGCGGGCCCCGGCCCGGCAGGTCGAAGGGCACTCGCGCCCTCGACCTGCCGGGCCGGGCCCTGGCCCCGTGACCCCGGTCATGTCACAGGCCACGGCACCTGCGGTGAGCGGTAGTAGTTGATGCCCAGTGCGTCCCAGCGCGCACCCTGCGCCGCCAGGCGCCCCCGGTAGGACGGCCAGTCGTGGGTGGCCGCCGGGGACCAGCCCAGTTCGGCGACGGCCGTCAGGCGCGGGAACGCCATGTACTCCAGCTGCGCGCTCGTGGTGATCGTCTCCGTCCACAGCGGCGCCTCGACGCCGGCGACGGCCGCGGCGGGCACGCCCTCCAGGTAGCCGCCGGGATCCCAGTCGTAGGCCTGCCGCACCTCGACCAGGCCCGCCCACTGCAGGCCCAGCGGCGTGTCCTTGGTGTACTTCATGTCCAGGTAGGCCCGGTCCGCGGGCGAGAGGATCAGGCCCGCGCCCGCCCGCACCGCGGCGGCGACCCGGGCCCGTTCGGCGGCCCCGGTCCGGCCGTACCCCCAGTACTGCAGGAGCGCGCCCGGCGCCGGACGCGCCCCGGCCAGCTGGTGCCAGCCGATGACCGTCTTGCCGTGCCGGGCGACTACGGGCTGCACCCGCTCCATGAAGGCCGCGTAGTCGGCGTGGCTGGTGGAGTGCGCCTCGTCGCCGCCGATGTGCAGGTAGGGGCCGGGCGTCAGCGCCGCCAGCTCCCCGATGACGTCCTCCACGAAGTCGTACGTGTCCTGCTTCCCCACGCACAGCGAGCTGAAGCCGACCTCGGTGCCCGTATAGAGGGGACGGGCGACGCCGTCGCAGTTGAGCCGGGCGTACGAGGCGAGCGCCGCGTTGGTGTGGCCCGGCATGTCGATCTCGGGGACCACGGTGAGGTAGCGGCTCGCGGCGTGGCGGACGATCTCGCGGTAGTCGTCGCGGCTGTAGGAGCCGCCGGGGCCGCCGCCCACCTGCGTGCTGCCGCCGTGCCCGGCCAGCCGCGGCCAGGAGCGGACGGCGATGCGCCAGCCCTGGTCGTCGGAGAGGTGCAGGTGCAGCCGGTTGATCTTGTAGAGGGCGAGCTGGTCGATGTACCGCTTCACCTGGTCCACGGTGAAGAAGTGGCGGGCGACGTCGAGCATCGCGCCGCGGTGGGCGTAGCGCGGCGCGTCGGTGACGACGCCGCCCGCCACGGTCCAGGGCCCGGGCTGCCGCTCGGTGCGCTCGGCGCGGGCGGGGAGCAGCTGGCGCAGGGTCTGGACGCCGTGGAAGAGCCCGGCGCCCTCCCGCGCGGAGATCGTCACGGCGCGGGAGGTGACGGACAGCCGGTAGCCCTCGCCGCCGCCGTCCCGGCCCTCTTGCGCACCGTCCTCGTCGAGGACCAGCCGGATGCCGGGCCCGTCCGTCCCGCCGGGCAGGACCGGCAGCCGGTAGCCCGTCGAGGGGCGCAGGAGGCCCGCCAGGTAGCCGCCTATCCGGGCGGCCTCCGGGTTGCCGGGCGGCACCCGCACGACGGTGCGGGCGGTGATCTCGTACGGCTCGCCGCCGGGGCGGACGGAGGCGGGGGCGGGCACGATGCTGCGGTCGAGCGGGGCGGGGGCGGGCTCCGCGGCCCGGGCCGGGACGGCCGTGCCGGCGGCGGAGAGGAGCAGCAGGGCGAGGCCGGTCGTCGCCAGACGCCTCGCGTTCCTGCACCGGGGGCTCATGCGTCTCAAGAGGAAGTCCCTTCGGCGTACCGCTCACGGGAATTCACGCGTACGAACGACCACTTGGGTAGCGCCGGCCCCGGCCGGCGTCAAGGCCGGGGCCGGGATCCGCGTCACGATCCGCGCCTTTCCGAGCGTACGCGCCTGAGAGAATTCGCCCATGGCTGAGATCCTCCAGAAGGACGGTACGTGGACCTTCGACGGCGACACGATACGGATCGTTCCGGGCCGCGAGCGCGGTGTGCACCTGCTGCGCCAGACCCTCGGTGAGCTGGCCGTTCCGCTGCGGGCGGTGGCGGGGATCTCCTACGAGCCGGGCCGCAAGCACGGCCGTCTGCGGCTGCGGCTGCGCGACGGGGCGGACCCCCTGCTGCAGGCCGCGCGGGGCCGGCTGCCGGACGCCGCCGATCCGTACCGGCTGACGGTCGAGTCCGACCGCGCGGGCGTCGCGGAGTACTTCGTGGACGAGGTGCGCAACGCCCTCCTGCTGGAGCAGGTCCCGGACGGGCCGGCCGACCGCTACCTCCTGCCGGGCCCGACGCTGCCGCTGTCGGTGGGCGCCGGGGACGGCACGGTCACCTTCGACGGCGAGTGGATCCGCCTGGAGTGGAACTGGATGACCGAGGAGGGCAAGAAGTCCGCCGGTCCGCAGGCGCTCGCCCTGGCGGAGGTCCGCTCGGTGGAGTGGCTGCCCTCCGCCGGCCTGGAGAACGGCTACCTCCGTTTCGTCGTCCTCAGGGAGCCGACCAAGGCCCCGCCCAAGCACGACCCCCACGCGATCGAGCTGTACGGCTTCAAGAAGGACCTGCTGATGGCGATGGCCGCGGCCGCCGTCCTCGCCCGGCTCCCGCACCCGGCCGGCGCCGGGGCGCCGACCGCCCTGCCCTCCCCCGCCGAGGCCGCGGCCGCACCCGCCGCGCTCGTGCCCGCACCCGCCGGGCCGGCCCCCGCCGCCGCTTCCGATCACGACGCCCTGCTGCGGCGCCTGCGGGAGCTGGGCGAACTGCACCAGGCCGGGATCTTGACGGAGGAGGAGTTCACCGCGGCGAAACAGGCTGTATTGAAGCGTTTCTAGTCGATTCCGGCACCCGATCCACCCACCCTTGCCCGATATCGGGCAGGATTCTTGCGAATGTCGCCGACAGCCCTCAGTATCGACGGGTGCTCGAACGCCGTATGAATCATGACGACCTGGTGGATCACCTGGTGCGCAGCACGCCGCTTCAGCGCGGCGAGGCCGCCCGGGTGGTCCTGGACGTCCTGGCGTACTTCGACGAGACGACCGAGGTCTTCGTCCGCCGCCGTCATCGCGAGCTGCAGTCCGGCGGACTGCGCAACGCGGAGATCTTCGAGCGGATCTCGGCCGAGCTGCCGCACCGGGCGGTGGCTCCGCCGGAGCTCTCGCTGCGGCAGCTGCGCCGCATCGTCTACGGCTGAGGCAGTGGGGGCGGCGCCGCTACCGCCGCCCCCACTGCCGGGCACCACTGATCGTTTCTCTGGGAGGGTCACCACTTATGTGCGGAATCGTCGGATATATCGGTAAGCGCGATGTTGCACCGCTGCTGCTGGAGGGTCTGCAGCGGCTGGAGTACCGCGGCTACGACTCCGCCGGCATCGCCCTGCACGGCAAGACCGGTGGCCTGAAGTCCGCCAAGGCCAAGGGCCGCGTCCGCGAGCTGGAGTCCCGCCTGCCCAAGCGCTTCGCGGGCACCACCGGCATCGCGCACACCCGCTGGGCCACCCACGGCGCGCCGAACGACGTCAACGCCCACCCGCACCTGGACGCGGAGGAGAAGGTCGCCGTCGTCCACAACGGCATCATCGACAACGCCTCCGACCTGCGCGCCAGGCTGACGGCCGAGGGCTTCGTCTTCGTCTCCGACACCGACACCGAGGTCCTCGCCCACCTCATCGCCCGCTCCGAGGCCGGCACGCTGGAGGAGAAGGTCCGCGAGGCGGTCAAGCACATCGAGGGCACGTACGGCATCGCCGTCCTGCACGCCGACTTCCCGGACCGCATCGTCGTCGCCCGCAACGGCTCCCCCGTGGTCCTGGGCATAGGCGAGAAGGAGATGTTCGTCTCCTCCGACGTCGCCGCCCTGGTCAGCCACACCCGCCAGGTCGTCACCCTCGACGACGGCGAGATGGCCACCCTGCGCGCCGACGACTACCGCACGTACACCACCGAGGGCTCCTCCACCTCGGCCCAGCCGACCACCGTGGAGTGGGAGGCCGAGTCGTACGACATGGGCGGCCACGACACGTACATGCACAAGGAGATCCACGAGCAGGCCGAGGCGGTCGACCGCGCCCTGCGCGGCCGGATCGACGACCGCTTCTCCACCGTGCACCTGGGCGGCCTGAACCTCGACGCCCGCGACGCCCGCGCCGTGCGCCGGGTGAAGATCCTCGGCTGCGGCACCTCGTACCACGCCGGCCAGATCGGCGCCCAGATGATCGAGGAGCTGGCCCGCATCCCCGCCGATGCCGAGCCCGCCTCCGAGTTCCGCTACCGCAACCCGGTCGTGGACCCCGACACCCTCTACATCGCGGTGTCCCAGTCCGGTGAGACCTACGACGTCCTGGCGGCCGTCCAGGAGCTCAAGCGCAAGGGCGCCCGCGTCCTGGGCCTGGTCAACGTGGTCGGCTCCGCGATCGCCCGCGAGACCGACGGCGGCATCTACGTGCACGCCGGCCCCGAGGTCTGCGTCGTCTCCACCAAGTGCTTCACCAACATGGTGGTCTCCTTCGGCCTGCTCGCCCTGCACCTGGGCCGCACCCGCGACCTGTCCGTCGCCGACGGCAAGCGGATCATCGAGGGCCTGCGCAAGCTGCCCGGCCAGATCGAGGAGATCCTGGCCAACGAGGAGCAGATCGAGAAGCTGGCCGGGGAGTACGCGGACGCCAAGTCGATGATGTTCATCGGCCGCGTCCGGGGCTACCCGGTGGCCCGCGAGGCCTCGCTGAAGCTCAAGGAGGTCTCGTACATCCACGCCGAGGCCTACCCCGCCTCCGAGCTCAAGCACGGCCCGCTGGCCCTGATCGAGCCCGCGATGCCGACGGTCGCCATCGTCCCGGACGACGAGCTGCTGGAGAAGAACCGCGCCGCGCTGGAGGAGATCAAGGCCCGCAGCGGCCGCATCCTCGCCGTCGCGCACCAGGAGCAGGAGAAGGCCGACCACACGATCGTGGTGCCGAAGAACGAGGACGAGCTGGACGCCATCCTCATGGGCATCCCGCTGCAGCTCTTCGCGTACTACACGGCGAAGGCCATGGGCCGTGACATCGACAAGCCGCGCAACCTGGCGAAGTCGGTCACCGTCGAGTAGTCCCCGCCGGGCCCGCCGCGGCGGGCCCCCCGGAGCCCTCTCGTACCTGTCCGCACCTGTCCGCGACAGGTCCGAGAGAAACGGCCTTCCCGCACGTGCCACCACGCGCGCGGGAAGGCCGCTTTCCCATGCGCCGGCATTCGCCCTCGCGCCGGCGGGGATGCCGCCGCTTCCGGGAACCGTCACCTCCCGTACGGCAGCACGCCGTCCGGGCGGTTCCTACCCGCGGCAGCGGCGCGATCCACCCCCTACGCGCGGGTAGATTCACGGGCCGTCAAGTCGGGGGCAGGAGTCATCACCCCTGCAGGGTGGGGAAGTCGGCTACGGAATGACGACGACGGGCCGCTGGGCCCGCCGGGCGAGCCGGCCCGCCACCGATCCGAAGATCCGGCCGACCAGGCCGTGCGTCGAACCGACGACGATCGCGTCGGCGGCGTACTCCCGGCCGACCTCCTCCAGTTCGTGGCAGATGTCCCCGCCGCGCTCGACGAGGATCCACGGCACCTCCGACAGATGGTCCGCACAGGCCAGTTCCAGGCCGAGGACCTCGGTGCGGTGGTCGGGGACGTCCACGAAGACGGGGGGCTCGCAGCCCGCCCAGACCGTCGTCGGCAGCCGGTTGGCGACATGCACGATGATCAGCCCGGAGCCGGAGCGCCGGGCCATCCCGATTGCATACGCAAGCGCCCGCTCGCTGGACGTGGAGCCGTCGAAGCCCACCACGACGCCGTGCTGGAACGCCGGATCGCAGGAATGGCGTGTTTCTTCCGCCGCTTCGGGGTGCGCCGCGTGATCGGCGACCCGCTTGCGGTCCGCAGGTTCGGAGAATTCGTGACCGGCCATCGGTATCTCGGCGAAGGGTGTCCTCGGGCGGAGGGAGATCGGCGGTTGCTCCCCCGGGGCGGATCTTGGAGGCAAAATCCGTCCGGGATTCATCTTTTCAATCACTTACCCACCAGGGTACGGCGACACGCGCCGCCTGCCCAGGGGCCGACCGGCGACCCGGAGCCCCGGGGTCGCACGGGCGTGGCACGCGGTGCCCGCCCGGGCCGCCGGTGGGTGGGGTGGCGGGCGGGCGTTCCCCGGAGCATGCACGAGGGCGGCGCGTAGCGCAATGCCCCCGCCGTGCTCCGGGTGTACTCCCGATGCGCTCCGCGCAGTGACCGAGGGCCCCGGCCGGGCGTTGTACCACCGCCAGCCCGCCGCCAGCAGGGAGCGCTCCGTGCCCGGAACCCGTGACCACGCCCGCGCCGACGCCCCGCCGCAGGACTCCCCCGATCCGGTGAGCGACGTGGTCCGCTGGGCCGCCTTCAGCTGCGTGCTCGTCCCGGTGACCCTGCTGATCTGCGGTCAGTCCTTCGGCGGCGCCGCGGGCACGGCGGCCGGGCTCGTCGCCGTCACCTGCGCCTGCCGCGCCGTGCTGCGCCAGTCGGAGCGCAGCGCCGCCCGGGCTCTTGCGGAACAGACGATTCCGCACCGCGGCCGGCACGGCCGGACGGGCACCGGGGCGCACCGCGGCGGACGCCACCCGGGTGGCACCGCGCCGGGAGAATGACACTTTCGCACACCCGGACCCACCACTTTTCAGCCAACTTCAGTCCGAACCCCATACCTTGGCTTGAGACGCCCCTAACAGCCGGTCGACCAGCAAGGAAGGGACCGCGGAGGGCGGTTGCACCCTACGGGGATTGGGCATGGGCGAGAGGCGTACTTTTCACCGAGGCCTGCAAGTGCAACGCTTCGTGATCGAACGCTTCGCGCCAAGTTGCCATGTCGACTTAGAGCCGAGTGGTGAACTGGTCACTGCGTCTCCATCCGACGCAGTAGATTCGATCTTGGCCATGACCGGCGGGGGAACCGTTCAGGACCGAGGGGAAACGTGCAGGACCGAGAGGACTCGACCGCCGAGGGGGGCTTAGCGCCATGAGCCAGGACTCCACGACCGTACCGGAGACCACGCGCAAGCTCTCCGGACGCCGCCGCCGGGAGATCGTCGCAGTGCTGCTATTCAGCGGCGGCCCCATCTTCGAAAGCTCCATTCCGCTCTCCGTGTTCGGCATCGACCGACAGGATGCCGGAGTCCCTCGCTACCGCTTGCTGGTGTGCGCGGGCGAGGATGTGCCATTGCGAACAACCGGCGGTCTTGAATTGACCGCACCGTACGGCCTGGAGGCGCTCTCCCGGGCCGGCACCGTCGTCGTACCGGCCTGGCGGTCGATCACCCAGCCGCCGCCCACCGCCGCGCTCGACGCACTGCGCCGCGCCCACGAGGAGGGCGCCCGCATCGTCGGGCTGTGCACCGGGGCCTTCGTACTGGCCGCGGCAGGCCTGCTCGACGGCAGGCCGGCGACCACCCACTGGATGTACGCGCCCACGCTCGCCAAGCGCTATCCGTCGGTCCACGTGGACCCGCGGGAGCTCTTCGTGGACGACGGCGACGTACTGACGTCCGCGGGCACCGCGGCAGGCATCGACCTGTGCCTGCACATCGTCCGCACCGACCACGGCGCCGATGCCGCGGGGGCCCTGGCCCGCCGGCTCGTCGTCCCGCCGCGCCGCAGCGGAGGACAGGAGCGCTACCTCGACAGGTCTTTACCCGAGGAGATCGGCGCCGACCCGCTCGCCGAGGTCGTCGCCTGGGCGCTGGAGCACCTCCACGAGCAGTTCGACGTGGAGACGCTCGCCGCCCGTGCCTACATGTCCCGCCGGACCTTCGACCGGCGGTTCCGTTCGCTCACCGGGAGCGCGCCCCTGCAGTGGCTGATCACTCAGCGGGTGCTCCAGGCGCAGCGGCTGCTGGAGACCTCCGACTACTCCGTGGACGAGGTCGCCGGACGCTGCGGCTTCCGCTCGCCGGTGGCCCTGCGCGGCCACTTCCGCCGGCAGCTGGGGTCCTCCCCGGCCGCCTACCGGGCCGCGTACCGCGCGCGCCGTCCCCAGAACTCGGCCGACCGCCCCGAGCGGGCCGAGCGCGAGGGGCGTCCGGAGCGGGAGCGTCCGGACCGGTTCGACCGGCCGGAGCTGGGCGAGCAGCGGACCGGGGAGTCGTCGGTGATGGCGCTCCGGCGCGCGGCCATGGCCCCGGCGCACGCCGCGTCCGGCGCCGGCGGCGTGCTCGGCGGGCCGCCGCCGTCGCACGGAGGGCACCAGGGCCACGTCCCGCACGGAACCCATCCGGGCGGGCATAGCGGTGGATATGGGATAGGTGGTGCGGAACCGGGCAAGCCGGAATCCGACCTCTACACCCCACGCCTGCCCGGCCAGCGGGAACGCCCCGTAGGGTGAGGAGCATGAACGATCGCATGGTGTGGATCGACTGCGAGATGACCGGGCTCTCGCTGTCGGACGACGCGCTCATCGAGGTGGCCGCCCTGGTGACCGACTCGGAGCTGAACATCCTCGGCGACGGCGTGGACATTGTCGTCCGCCCGCCCGCCGAGGCCCTCGTCACCATGCCCGAGGTGGTGCGCCAGATGCACACGGCCTCCGGGCTGCTCGCGGAGCTGGACCGGGGCACCACCCTCGAGGACGCCGAGCAGCAGGTCCTCGCCTACGTCCGCGAGCACGTCCCGGAGCCGGGCAAGGCCCCGCTGTGCGGAAACTCGGTCGGCACCGACCGCGGCTTCCTCTCGCGGGACATGCCGGCCCTGGAGTCCCACCTGCACTACCGGATCGTCGACGTGTCGTCGGTGAAGGAGCTGGCCCGCCGCTGGTATCCGCGGGCCTACTTCTCCAGCCCGAAGAAGAGCGGCAACCACCGCGCCCTCGCCGACATCCGCGAGTCGATCGCCGAGCTCCGCTACTACCGCGAGGCGATCTTCGTGCCGCAGCCCGGCCCGGACTCCGACACGGCGAAGGCCATCGCGGCCAAGCACGTCCTGCCCGCCAAGGCGGTGTGACACAGCTCGCTCCCGGCTCGGCGGAAAGCCGGGAGCGAGCACCCCCGAAGACCCTGTAGACTTCTTCTCGGCCGGTGGGAAACACGCCGGACAAACATGGTGGGTATAGCTCAGCTGGCAGAGCACCTGGTTGTGGTCCAGGATGTCGCGGGTTCAAGTCCCGTTACTCACCCTGACAGAGGGCCCCGGTCCGCGGAAGCGGACCGGGGCCCTCGTCGTATTCCGGGTCCGTAGGGCCGGCCGCTTGGGCCGTCCCGGGGATTCGTACGGCGTGTCAGCCGTCGCTCTTCCGCTCCGCCGCGTGCCGCTCCAGGAACCCCGCCACGGACGGCTCGCCCCCGTGGCCGCCGAGCAGCCGGGCCGTGGCGGCGAGCATCGTCCGGATCCGGGTCGAGCGGACCTCGGTCAGCAGGTCCAGCGCGCGCTCCCCCGCGGCCGCCGCCGCGTCCGGCGCCCCGCCCCGGGCGAGGTCCCCGGCGAGCTGCGCGGTGAAGAGGGCGGTGTTGCGGGCGAAGTGCGGATCCTGGAGGGCGACGGCGCGCCGGGCGTGCTCCGCCGCCCGCGCCCAGTCGCCGAGCGCCGACCGGCACTGGGCCTCCAGCCCCTCCAGCTCGGCCTCCCCGAAGAAGCTCATCCACTCGGGGTCGGCGTCGCCCGGCCCGCGGCCGAAGAGCGTGCGCGCCCGCAGCAGGGCGGCCTCGCAGGCGGCCCGGTCGCCGAGCCCGGCCCAGCCGCCGGCCTCCCGCAGGGCCAGCAGGGACATCAGGCGCGGGGAGGCCAGCCCCTTCGCGGCGCCCTGCGCGGCCTGCGCCGCGCGCACGGCCTCCCGCGGGCGGCCCGCGTCCCGCGCGAGGAAGGCGGCGTTGCAGAAGGCGTGGGCCTCCAGCGCCGCGTCCCCGGCCACCCGGGCCGTGGCGAGCGCCTCGGCGTAGTGGGAGCGGGCGTCCGCGAAACGGCCGGAGTCGTGGGCCAGCCAGCCGACGGAGAGCGCGAGTTCGCCCGCGCCCGACTGCAGCCGCTCGGCGACCGACCGGCGGCGGGTGTCGGCGTCGAGCAGCTCGTAGGCGATCCGCAGCGGGCGGGTGGACCGCCGGTAGAGGCCGTCGCCGCCGTGCCGGTCGTCCAGCAGGCGGATGCGGCGGACGGCCTGCTCGACGGCGGACGCCTCGGCCTCGCCGGCGCGGCGCTGGCCGCGCGGCGCGGGCGCCGCCGGCGCGGCGGCGCCGAGCGAGGCCGCG